>CAZSYL010000039.1:0-12467 GCA_964610745.1 uncultured Acidimicrobiales bacterium | reverse complement strand
ATCGTCCTCATCCTTGGCTTCACACTCGGATCCGCCCTCGGAGCGATTCGCTCGAAACAATCATCAGCTCGAAGCCTGGCAATGGCCCATGTCGAAACCCTGATGCAGGGTTCGATGCATTTGGGGATGGGCTTCGCCGTGAGCGCGTCTGGCTGGGACAGCCAGTGGGCCACGATCGGCGCACTTCTGCTCGTTGTGGGCTCAGCCATGCAGGCAATCGGCGTCACACTGAACTGGATGACCAAGACGGGAGATCAGTTCGCCGAGAAGTCTCCAGGGTTTGTGCTGAACTCACTTAGCACGTTCGCAAGTTTCCCGGGACTCGTGATTATCGCTATCGGCGTACTCGCCAATTTGTAGTTGCCCTACCGCGGCCCGCGTCGTTCGATAAGCGTGCGGTCGTCGGTGACCGGATGGTCGAACCACACCGTCGAACCTTTCAGCTCACGACGAATTGCGTGCGCAAGTTTGAAACCTTGACCCACAAACTCATCGATAACGTCGCGGTCACTCATGGCCCCACCTACGTCGTCGAAGAACGCCGCCCAGTCCTCGAGAGCGACCAGGACCCGCGGTGAGAGCGGAAGCGAGTCGGGAACAACGTTCTGTCCGGCAACGGTCCAAAGCGGGAAGGCCCCAACTTCAGCACGAAGGACCAACTCGACCATTCCCGCAGCGTAACGGCACCACTAGCCGACCGATCGAACGACATTCACTAACCATCCTTTGACGCGAGGATCTCCTCGAGGATGTCGGCCATCTCGACGACGCGACCTAGAGGGAGATGGTCAAAGAGGTGCCGACGAACCGACTCGACATGGTACGGAGCAGCCGCAGTGATGGTTTCGATACCGGCGTTCGTGATTCGGGCAAACGTGATCCGTTTGTCATCGGGACACCGCTCACGAGACACCAGGCCGCGCGCTTCCATTCGGTCGATTCGTTGAGTGAGGCGGCTTCGGGAGTTGAACACCCGATCGGAGAGCTCACCCATTGTCAGTTGACCGTCCGCCGCATCCGAGAGATGCACGAGGACTTCGTAGTCATCGCGGGTCAGCGAGCTATCCAACTTCAAGTCGGCGTAGATGTCACGGAAGGTTGAAGCACTCAATCGCATAAAGGACTGCCAGAGTCTCATTTCATCGGGAGTCAGCCAACGTGTCTCGCTCACGAGATCAGGGTACCACTTGGGTTGCTTATTTCAATCTTGAACTATAGAGTTCACTGTTGAAGGAATTATTTCAATATTGAAATATGACCTCATATTTCAAAGACCCCACAAGGACCAAAACCATGTCAGCAACCACCCTCACTCCCGGCACCTGGAACATCGAACCGGCGCATTCCGAGGTCAGCTTTAGCGTTCGCCACCTCGGCATGACCAAGGTTCGCGGTCGCTTCAACACATTCTCCGGCTCGATCCAGATCGCTGACGACCTGTCCACGGGCTCGGTCAACGCGACGATCGATATGGCGTCGGTCGACACCAACAACAGCGACCGAGACGGCCACCTGCAGAGCGGCGACTTTTTCAACAGCGAAACACACCCACAGATGACCTTCGTGTCGACTTCAGCCAACGCCACTTCGGTCACCGGCGATCTCACCATTGCGGGCATCACGAAAGAGGTGACCCTCGACCTCACCTTCCATGGCGCAGCCGTCGACCACTACGAGACGACCCGAGCTGGATTTAGTGCGACGACGACCATCAAGCGCTCCGACTTCGGCATTACGTTCAATGCGCCACTCGGCCTCGATGGGGCGCTCGTCAGCGACGCTGTCGCTATCGAACTCGAAATTCAGGCGGTTCCCGCGAGCTAGAAGTTCAAATGGTCGATGGGTGGGGGTTTACCCTCCACCCATCGAGCACCACGAAAGCGATGGGTGGCCCTCTAGAACTCGTCGAGTTCGTCTTGCTTGGCGACTTCTCGGCGTTTGTACGCAATAAGAAATCCAAGAATGAATGGCGCAATCACCAGACCGATGATGAATCCAGTCGCCGACCCGCCGAAGAAGGAATCAGCAGGACCGCCATTTTCTTCGAAGTCGAGTAGGGCCCGAACAAAACCCGCAGCCGCAAACAGCACGAAACCCAGGTAGAGCAGGTTTCGACCGCTCAGAATTTCGCCGACCTTGGGTACGTACTCGGCATAGTTGGCCTTGGCATAGGAAAGTGCGACAGCGACCACAACGCTCTGAATAACGAAGACGGCCAAGGCATAAGGAACGGCCTCAGCTCCCCCGATCCACAACATCACTCCTGCGAGCGCGATGTTTGCGAACACGAACAGCTGAAACCCAATGGTTGACGCTTCGTACCAGATAAACCGCTGACGTTCATCGTCGTAGAACGGATGGTCGAGCTCCCCAATCCACCGCAATGCGTTCTTCATATCTGCCCCCTCGGCTGAACTTTCACTTCCCGAAACCGCCACCACCTACGCCACAACCTCTCGTGTTTCGCGAGCCTTCCCAATCAGGTACCCAGAGATGACACTCAAGGCAATGAGGACCACAACCATCATCACGCGACTTGCCCAGAGAAGCTCGGTCGACGCCTCAGTCAGGGCGCCCTGAACCCCACCCAGGACTGCGAGCCAACCGCCCAGAACAGCGAGCAGTGCGGAGAGCCAAACTGCACGACCTGACGTTTCACTGCTTTTCTCAACCATTATCACTTCTCCCCTGTTGAGCCGAAGAGTTCTTCGACTGTGGTTTCGAGTACCGCTGCGAGCTTGAGTGCCAAGTAGACCGACGGGGCGTAATCGCCACCCTCGATCGATACAACCGTCTGCCGGCTGACCTCGACCGCTTTGGCCAGTTCGGCCTGCGTGAGGTCCATCATTCGGCGAGTCCTTCGCACCTGGTTCACTGTTGCCTGCTTCGTGCTCACAAATAACAGAGTAAAGACAAGTTGATGTTGTGTCAAGTTGGTTTGACATTTAGACCAGAATAATTGACTGAACGTCCAGCAAGCTTTACTCCACGCCGGAAGGTGAACCGCATGCTTCTAGGCTCTAGGCATGGCGCATCTCACCACCGAACAGATCACCGAACGGGTCAATGCCCTGGCCCCTGCTCCCACCGACCATGGCGTCGTCGCCACATTGTTGATTCGCCCCGAGACCAACCAACGGGAGATCGTTGGCAGTATCCACGTCGTACCCGGCGAGGGCATCATCGGAGACAACTACGTTGCTCGGGGAGACAAGAGGACGCCTGATGGCAAGGCAAACCCCGAAGGCCAGATCTGCATCATGAACGCCAGCGTGCTCGACATTCTCGCTGATGGCGACACCCAGAAATGGGCCCTCGCTGGAGACCAGATACTCGTCGACTTCGACCTAAGCACGGACAACGTGCCAGCCGGAACCAGGTTCTCGATCGGCACGGCCACGTTCGAAGTTTCGAACAAACCGCACAACGGATGTGCGAAGTTCGCCGACCGCTTCGGCATAGACGCTTCCCGCTTTTCCAACTCCGACAAGGTGCAGCGCTACCGCGGCATCAACGTCATGGTCGTGACCGAAGGCGACGTCAACGTCGGGGACATGATCACCAAACTCGACGAGCGTGGCAACGGCTCGTTCCCACCCGAATAGAGAGCGGTACCGCAACGATCGTTTCCTGCGATGAGCGCGGTCGGCATCGTCGATCGAGAGCAACGCCATAGATAGACGTGAACACTGCTAACGAATAGGGTCGATCACATGGGGATTCGATCGGTCGAAGAGATGGTAGCGGTGGCGAGAGCGGAGATCGACAACATCTCCCCCGCCGAAGCGCTCCGACGGGCGAGCGAAGAAGACGCCGTTCTCGTCGACATTCGAGACGTCCGAGAGCTCCAACGCCTGGGGGTCATCCCCGCCGCAATGCACGCTCCTCGAGGCATGCTTGAGTTCTGGGTCGACCCCGCATCGCCGTACCACAGAGCTGAGTTCGCCGAGGACCGCGAGTTCGTCTTCTATTGAGCGATCGGCAGCCGGTCAAGTTTGACCACTAAGACGCTTCAAGACATGGGGATGGAAAAGGTTTCCCATATCGCAAACGGCTTCACCGGCTGGGTGGAAGTCGGCTTCGCCGTCGAAGACTACGAAACTTGGAAGGCCAGCCAGGCCTAACCCGCGAGTTGGTTCCCAGCTACGACCGTGAATTCCGAGAGCTCCACGCCCTGGCCGGTCCAGAAATAGGTGTCTCCGTCTTGGTGGACTTCGTAGTCCTCCCACGGAGGCCGATCGTTCCAGAGGCTTTCGTAGAGACCCGTTTCGACGTTGACTCGCCACTCCCCAATCGAGTCTCGACCCGTCTCGACCGGGCGATAGGTCGTGATGCCATTTGCATCAAAGAACTGTCGGTAGTCCTCGCCAACCCAGTTGCCGATGATCGTGTTGCCCGACAGAACAACTTCGATCTCTTCAGCTGAAAGCAGCACGAGAGTGTCATCGCGGTCATCATCGATGGCTGGCTCGTCAGCGATCTCAGCTTCGTCAGCCGGAGCCGCCGATTCATCACGGACGGCGGTCTCCTCGACAGACGGTTCGTCGCCCCCAGGCGCATCGGTCGCAGCACTAGACACACTCTCGGCGCCTCCGCTTGCCGAGGATGCGCAGGCCACTGCAAAAAGAGCGACCATCAACACGAGGAGCGCGGAACGCAATTTCGGCCAGCGGGTCATGAGCAAAACGGTAGCGGACCCCGTTGGAGAGATTGGCGGCGAGACTAAACCTTCAACAACTTCTCAATTGGGTGCCTACGAGGCGAGACCCAACATCGACCGAATCTCCGATGCCGCATCGGGCTCTTCGGAGGTCGCCGTGAGCAAGATCATGCCCTCTTTTCGGTCGAGAGAAAGGTTGAGCCGATTGCCACAACATTCACGTTCGCGCTCGACAACATCGACAATATCTTCGTACCGGTAGGCCGGTAGATCGAGCACAAGACCATTGTCCAAGTCATGTACTTCGAGCACAACTTCTAACAAGTCGCTCCATCCGGAACGATGCTGCGCTGCCTGTCTCGCCGTGTGATTACAAGTCGCTGAATCGAGTTCCCGCATGATAGACCAACCTCTCGAACGAACCGCGATATTCCGAATTGTCTGAGATCGACGCTTCAGCGCAACCTTTGATCCTATTTGGCGACGTCTACGCGGCGTTGACCGACGGTACCCTTCACAACAATGGAGATCGTTTCCCGGCTGGTGCAACGCAGCATCGGCCTGCTCACGTTGCTGGTGATAGCAATGTTCTTCGCCCGATGGGTTTGGCCGCTCGAGCTACCAACGAACTTCAGACCGCAGCTTCTTTTCGGCGCAGTTCTTCTCGCCGCCCTCGCTGCGTTCGTTGGCACAAGAAGAGACATGTTGTTGAGCTTGATCCCGGTCGCGCTTCTCGCCGCCACCGTCCTGCCCTTCTATTTCGGCGGCCCGGAACCGATTGCCGAAGGCGCCGAGGAGATTCGTGTCTTGCAATACAACGTTCTCTTCTCCAACAACGACCATGCAGGCATCGTGAGCGAGGTCATTTCGTCGGGCGCCGACATCGTAGCCATGCATGAAGTCACGGGCTTCCAATGGGACGCAGTTCGAACTGAGCTGCTCGTCGAATATCCCTTCGTGTTGTTTAGCCCGACCTCGGGCGGTGAAGGGCCCAGCCAAGTGATGCTCTCGCGCACCCCGATCGAGTCGGTCGAGGTGCAGACCAACTATCACAGTCCGCCCTTCGCCGTGACCACCGAGCTCGCAGGGCAAGAGATCCTTGCCGTGGCTCTTCACACCAGTCCGTCTCGCACCAACCCTGCCCTCATCGAGGACCGCGCGCTCGAGATCGCCGCTGCCGTCGACGCCGTGGAGCAACATGACCTCCCCGCAATCGTGATCACCGATCTCAACGTCGCTCCGACATCCCCCGAGTATGGCAGGCTTCTCAAGGACCTCGGTTGGGACGACCCCCGCCGAGGCCTTGGACTGTCTCCCACATGGTCACCTGCAGGCACAGCCCTCGGTCCTCTTTTTGGTGTTGCGATCGACCACGTGTTCGCGTCCCCGGACTTCACGGTCCATAGTTACGAGCTCGGAGACGGAGGCGGTTCGGACCACAAGTCGCTCACGGCCACTATTTCGCTTCGGCCGTAGCTACGAATCGAGTCCGACCATCGATCGAATGGCCGTCAGGCCATCAGCTTCGTCGCTCGTCGCGGTGAGAAGAATGAGCTTCTCCCGGCGTTCGACAGAAAGTTCCAACCAGCTCCCGCAACACTCGAGTTCGCGGTCGACAAGGTCGATGACGTCCCCATATCGATCAGCAGCCAGGTCGAGAACGACACCGTTCGCCACCTCATGGATCTCCATCACGACCTCGAGGAGCTGACTCCATTCGAGACGCCGCGACACTTCCTCGTTACTACTAAGACTGCAGTCTGGAGGATCGTGTTCCATATCCAGATAACCAAGCGCCGTCGACTTGGTATTCCGCGCCGTTCACACAAGCGCCTTCACCGGTCCCAAATAGCGGACATCAATCCCCGCCAAACTGCTAGACACAAGACCATGACCGTCAAACCCAACGCAGACAATGTCTCATCGCTCGGAGCGTTCTCGATCAGCCTTCCGGTCGAGGATCTCGCCGTCTCGATCGCCTTCTATGAAAAGCTCGGATTCACTGCCATGGGCGGAGAAGAAGAATCATGGATCATCCTCGTCAACGGGGCCACAACCATCGGGCTCTTCCACGGCATGTTCGACAAACCCATGTTGACGTTCAACCCGGGTTGGGCCCAGGATGCGACGGAACTATCCGAGTTCACCGACGTTCGTGAGGTTCGTGGGTGGCTTCCTCCCGACGCCTCCATCGCAGATGACAACACGACCGATTCAGAGTCAGGGCCTGCGTCGTTCATCGTCATCGACCCAGACGGCAATCCGATTCTCGTCGATCAGCACCGGTAGTTCAGCTCTGTTGAACGTCATCGAGTGTGTCTTCGAAGAACGCCCAGACCTCTTCAGCCATCTCGATGTCATGGTTCTGTCGGCCAACGACGCGCTCGAAAAGGCGCCGGTACTGCTCTGAAATACTCGGCTCGGTGTGGCCGCCCCCGACCACCCGATAAAGATCGACGGGCGCTCGGTTCTCAGTCCGGTACGACGCACGAACAACGGTGGAGTCATCCCCGTCTTCGAGGTCAGGGAAGTTGGTCTCCGTTGGTGTACCAGCGAGTCCGTTGCGCTCGACCCATCGGGCGATCGACGCGTCCGCGGAGAGAATCTCGCCTCGATCGCTCGCCATTTGCCCGCCAGCGAACGGGGCGATCGGGTCCGCGGTGCCCCACATGAACAATGCTGCCACTGGTTCGTTGGACGAAGCGCACGCGCTGTTCGCCGTCACTCCTGCCGCAATCACTCCGATCCCCCGAACTAACGACGGCGCCTCGTCCGCCAAACGTTGCGCCATATGTCCACCGTTGGAAGTGCCCACAGCGAACACATTCTCAAGATCGATATTGCGGTCTTCAGCCACCTCGTGAGCAGCAGCCACCAGGAACGCGACATCATTGGTTGTCGGGTTGCCACTGGCATCTGCACGACAGTCGTTCCAGCCCCTATCTCCCTCCGGTCCATCGCTTCCCTGCGGAATCAGGAGTGCAAAATTCTCCGAATCGGCGAGCGGTTGCCACAACGAGTACGGCGAAGTTGCAAAGGATGTTCCGTTGAGGTCCTCCTTGCTCGATCGATTGCCATGCAGCAAAATCACAAGCGCCCGCGGCGGATCATCCCAATCCCCATCGGGCAGGTATATGTCGTAGATCCTTGACTCACCGTCGACTTCGACCCCGAAGTCTGTGAGCAGGCCAGCTTCTCGATCAGCATCACCAAGCCGGGCGCAACCAACGGCTGCAAACGCCAGAAGACACATCCACGCCAGTCGAGCCATTCTTAAGTATCGCACCGAGCAAGCTCCGCCTTGATGCTCTCCTCTCGTCTGCGCCCGGTCCAATCCCAATCGCCCGGCTCGATCGCTAGCACTACAGTGGTCGATCAGACGAACTTGGGGGAAGTATGGACGTATTCAACGACCCGAAGAAGAGCGCATATCTTGCGCTTGGCCTCGGTTTCCTGGGCGGGCCACTCGTGGCGATAGGCATCGCGGCCGAGTCGGTCGTCGTGCTCGTGATCGGCATCATTCTGCTCGCCGCATCCGGAATTGCTTGGGCGATCCGAGGCGTCAAAGAAGACGAACTATCTGAGCAGTCCTGACGCACCATCGCGCGCTCGTACTTCGCAGCTGAAGTAACGAAGCTGAGTCTTAGAAGTCGTCGTCGAAGCCGACTTCGCCTTCGACGCCTACCTGGTAGCTGGACACGGTGCGTTCGAAGAAGTTGGTGAGCTCTTGAACATCCTGGAGTTCCATGAAATCGAACGGGTTTTTCACCCCGTAAACCGGGGTGATGCCCAGCTGTGCGAGGCGCTGATCAGCAACGTACTGAAGGTACACCTTGGTGTCGGCAAGGCTCATGCCCTGGACACCTTCGGAGAGAACATCTCCGGCGAACTGGTACTCCACCTCGACAGCCTCGTCGAGCATTTCCTTGATCTGACGTTCGAGGTCAGCATCGAAGAGCTCCGGCTGCTCAGCACGAACGGTGTTGACGACCTCGAGCGCAAAGTTCATGTGCGCGCTTTCATCGCGGAAAACCCAGTTGGTTCCTGAGGCCAAGCCGTTGAGCAAACCCTTGGACCGAAGAAAGTAGACGTAGGCAAACGCCGCGAAAAAGAACAGGCCTTCAATGCAGGTTGCGAAGCAGATCAGGTTGAGGAGGAACTGCTTGCGCTGTTCTGGTGTTTCAATGCGATCGATGTCGCCAAGCGAATCGATCCACTTGAAACAGAACTCTGCCTTCTTGCGGATCGATGGGATGTTCTCGACCGCAGCGAAAGCCTCAGCACGCTGATCGTGGTCGGGAATGTAGTTGTCGAGCAGTGTCAGGTAGAACTGGACGTGCAGTGCCTCTTCGTACAGCTGACGAGAGAGATACATGCGTGCTTCAGGTGCATTGATGTGCTGGTACAGGTTCAACACCAGGTTGTTCGCCACGATCGAATCGCCGGTGGCAAAGAAGGCCACGAGACGTTCGATGAGATGACGCTCTGCTGGCATCAGCTTGCGTTCAAGATCGACAAGATCATCGGAGAAGTCGATCTCGTCGACCGTCCAGGTGTTCTTGATCGCGTCCTGATACATGCCGTAGAAGACCGGGTAGCGCATTGGGCGCAAGGTCAGATCGAAGCCGGGATCGAGAATGTTCTTCGGCTTGGTGTTCGTGGACGTCTCAGCAGACTGTGCTGCTTCCGTTGCAAATTCAGGGTTCAGGGCGTCGTCAATGAGTGCCATGGTGAAGGGGTCTTTCGGGTCTCTGTACTACTAGGCGGGAAGGGGTATTGGTCTTTGGTTGCGCGAGCGCGAACTCAGTCGCAGGCTTCGCAATGCTCGGGATTCTCCAGCGAACACGCCAACGCTTCTGCGTCGGTGAAAGCCTTCGGCTCTCCACCGTTCGTCGGCGCTGGGCCACTCGTTGTTGGAGCGGTCGTGGTCTTATTGATCCGGGTCGCTGGACGCGAACGCAGGTAGTACGTGGTCTTCAGACCCGACTTCCAGGCGTACATGTACATCGACGAGAGCTTGCCGATCGTCGGCGATTCCATGAAGAGGTTCAACGATTGACTCTGGTCGATGAAGGCGCCGCGATCGGCTGCCATGTCGATGAGCGAACGCATTGGAATCTCCCATGCAGTTCGGTAAATCTCCTTGAGATCCTCGGGCATGCGATCAACATCTTGGACCGAACCTTCGGACTGCTTGAGTGCGTTGATCATGTCGGCATCCCACAGTCCTCGTGACTGCAGTTCCTTGACGAGGTAGCGGTTGATCTGCAGGAACTCGCCCGAGAGCGTTTCGCGTTTGAACAGGTTCGATACCTGCGGCTCGATGCACTCGTAGCACCCGGAGATCGATGCAATCGTGGCGGTTGGAGCAATAGCGATCATCAGCGAGTTGCGCAGACCATGAGTTGAGATCAGTTCGCGAACCTCAGCCCATCGTTCGGTCTGAGTTGGCTCAACGCCCCAAAGATCGAATTGAAGGTCACCCTTTGATGCACGGGTGCGCTGGAAGGTCTCGTGTGAACCGAACTCCTTGGCGAGCTGTGCCGACGCCTTTAGAGCGTTGAGGTAGATCTCTTCGGAGATTCGAGATGAGAGAGCTCGTGCCTCGGGAGAGTCGAAGGCCAGCCCTTTCTTGAAGAACACATCCTGGAGACCCATGAGGCCGAGGCCAACCGGGCGCCACTTGTTGTTGGAGTAGCCAGCTTCCTCGGTCGGGTAGAAGTTGATGTCGATAACCCGATCGAGAAATGGCATCACGTGGAGAACAGTGTCAGCCAGGCGATCGAAGTTGAACTCGCCATCATCATCGACGAATTCGCCCAGGTTGAGTGATCCCAGGTTGCAGACCGCGGTCTCGTCCTGGTTTGTCACCTCGATGATCTCGGTACACAGGTTTGAGAGGTGCACCACATTGGCCGTGCCATCCTCGGCCGACTCCCCTGTTTGATTGCACTTTTCGTTAGATGAGTCCTTGAAGGTCATCCATCCGTTGCCGGTCTGAGCGAGGCTCCGCATCATGCGGCTGTACAGGTCACGGGCCTTGATCTGGCGCTCGTAGAGGCCTTGACTCTCCGCTTCTTCATACGCCGTACGGAACTCTTCGCCGTAGAGATCGGTCAGGTGTGGAACCTTCTTGGGGTCAAAGAGGCTCCATTGCCAATCCTTATCGACGCGCTCCATGAAGAGGTCTGGCACCCAGTTCGCCAGATTTAGCCCGTGAGCGCGACGCATGTGGTCGCCGGTGTTCTCCCGCAGGTCGAGGAAGTCCTCGATGTCAGCGTGCCAACTCTCGAGGTAGATGCAGGCAGCACCTTTGCGCCGTCCGCCCTGGTTGACTGCGGCGACCGATGAGTCAAGCGTCTTGAGCCATGGGACGATGCCGTTCGACAAGCCGTTAGTGCCTGAAATAAGCGAACCCTTCGACCGAATGCGATGCCACGCAACGCCGATACCACCAGCGAACTTCGAGAGACGAGCAATGTCGGTGTAGCGCTTGTAGATGCCTTCGAGGCTGTCTTCGGGCGAGTCGAGCAAATAACAGGACGACATCTGTGCATGCCGAGTACCCGAGTTGAACAAGGTGGGGCTTGACGGCAGGTAGGCGAGGCTCGACATGAGATCGTAGAAACGAATGGCCTCATCGGCGTTTTTGGAGAGACCGCAGGCTACGCGCAGGAAGAAGTACTGAGGGGTCTCGGTGACGTCGCGGGTCTCAGGATGGCGAAGCAGGTAACGGTCATAGACCGTCCGCAAGCCAAAGAACTCGAACTTGCGATCGCGGTCGGTGTTGATCGCTGCGTTGAGCGCAGGAGCATTTTCTTCGACAAAGGCGGCGACGTCATCACCAATAAGGCCAACGGAGTGACCAATTCGAACTGACTCAGAGAACCAAGGAATGTTCTGGTTTCGTACCTCTTTGTCGATGTATGTCGCGAGAAGACGAGCGGCGAGCTTGGAGTAGTTAGGCTCTTCCACGGTGAAACCAGCAGCGGTCCGAATGGAGAGCTCGTCGAGCTCCTGGGTGGTCGCTCCATCGGCGAGTGCTGAGATGGTCCGTGTTGCGACACGCATGGCGTCGACGTTGAGAAGACCTTCGGCGCACCGCGCCACCGCATGAACAATCTTGTTGAGATCGACAGGTTCGAGTGAACCGTTTCTCTTCCGGACATGCATGCCCGTTGGTACAACCTCAGTCTCCGGAGTGCCTGCAGCGCTAAGGAGCGCCGTTGTTCCGCGGTCTTCTGTCATCACATCTAGTCCTGTTCCACCCAGCCCGTTTAGCAAGTACACCCGAGAAGCAAGAGCTGCGGGCGGATGGCTAGGTTACAAGCTTGTAATTACATCGTTCAAGCCCTAATTCAGGTTCGTTTGCGCGGTACCACGTAGTGTGCTCAGACATTTAGCACTATGTACTGTTAACGACTAAGCAACTCGGTGGAGTGGCTTGTGCTTGACCGCGTAACGTGAACGTTACGATTTCATTACGGCGAGAAATGTTACGTCCGGCACACCCAAACAAGGCTCACTTCATGAACAGTAAAGAACATGAGCAACACCAGCCACAGAAGTGTGCTATTTCCCCACAACTAGTGGCACATATCGCCACTTAGCGTTGGTTCACGAACTCCAACGCTGCGCGTGCTGCGGAACGACCGGATTGCAACGCACCGTTAATCGACGAGTTGTAACGATGATCCCCGGCAACGAACACATCGTTGTCGAGCCGGGCAGTCGCCGGCACAGCCTCGCCGGGAAGATGACGAGGTTGAGCCTGAGCAATCACGTCGCTGCGGAGAAGTTCCCAGTC
>CAZSYL010000038.1:28094-35580 GCA_964610745.1 uncultured Acidimicrobiales bacterium | reverse complement strand
GCCTTTCACCATGCCACCCACATGAGGAACGACCATGACCTACGATCTGCCGCCGCGGCAGGGCCTTTATAACCCTGAGAATGAACACGATGCCTGCGGATTGAACTTCGTCTGCGACATGCTTGGACGACGCAGCCATCGGATTGTTCAACACGGACTCGGAGCGCTATGCGCGCTCGAACATCGCGGAGCAGCCGGAGCAGACCCTGAGGTCGGGGATGGCTCGGGCATTCTCACCCAGATTCCTGATGCCCTATATCGCGAGGACGTCGACTTCGAACTACCACCCTTTGGCCAGTACGCGACCGGCATTGCATTTCTCCCCCAAGAACCGGCGATCGCCGCTACAGCGAAGGCCGAGATTCAGCGCATTGCCGTCGAAGAAGACCTCGTCGTGCTCGGCTGGCGAGAGGTTCCGGTTCGACCAGAGACCATCGGCGCAGGTTCACGGGTAACAATGCCGTCGCTCAGCCAACCTTTCTTTGCCCATAGCTCTGGGTCGCTGTCGGGAATAGCCCTCGACCGAGTGCTCTTCGTTGCCCGGAAGCGCTTCGAACATGAGATCCACCTCGAAGCGGGCGCGTCAGAGGCCAGCGAAGCAATGGGTGGCGCATCGTCCCAGCACGATGGGGTCTACTTCCCGTCGCTATCGGCCAGAACAATCGTGTACAAGGGCATGCTGACGACAAGCCAACTCGGCGTGTTCTACGACGACCTCATCGACGAGCGCTTCGAGTCTGCAATTGCGCTCGTGCATAGCCGGTTCAGCACCAACACATTTCCGTCATGGCCGCTCGCTCATCCGTATCGCCTCGTAGCCCACAACGGAGAGATCAACACCATCAAGGGCAACCGAAACTGGATGAAGGCACGCCAGTCAGCACTCGAGTCTGATCTGTTCGGCGACTCGCTCGAGCGTGCTTTCCCTATCTGCACTCCGGGGGCATCCGATACTGCGGGCTTCGACGAGAGCCTCGAGCTGCTCACGCTGTCGGGTTACAGCCTTCCTGAAGCAATCCTGATGATGATCCCCGAGCCGTGGGAAAACCACGAATCGATGGATCCGGATCGCACTGCGTTCTACGAGTACTACTCGACCTTGATGGAGCCGTGGGATGGCCCAGCCTCGGTGTCGTTCACCGATGGAACGGTCGTCGGTGCCGTGCTCGACCGAAACGGGCTGCGCCCAAGCCGATACTGGGTCACCAGCGACAACCTGGTCATCATGGCCTCCGAGGTCGGCGTGGTCGACATCGACCAATCCACCGTTGTGGAAAAGGGCCGCCTCGAGCCGGGACGTATCTTCTTTATCGACACCGAAGCCGGTCGCATTCTTCGCGACGACGAGATCAAGGCTGAGGTTGCGTCGAAACGGCCATATCGCCAGCTCATCCAGACTTCCGTTGCCCATCTGTCGTCACTTCCCGTCCAAGAGGATGAGCGCTCGATCGAAGGAACACTCGAAACCCGCCAATTAGCCTTTGGCTACACCCACGAAGACCTCAAAGTCGTCCTCCAGCCAATGATCGTGGACGGCAAGGAAGCGCTTGGATCAATGGGGACCGATACCCCGATCGCGGCGCTTTCAAAAAAGTCCCGTCTGTTGCCCGACTACTTTCAACAACTGTTCGCTCAGGTCACGAACCCGCCTCTGGATGCAATTCGCGAAGAGTTGGTCACGGCGGTCGGTACGACCCTTGGCCCCCGAGGCAATCTGCTGGCACCCGGCATGGACGTCGTGCGCCAAATCCACATCGACCACCCCGTTCTCACGCCAGCAGACTTCCTTCGTCTGTTGCCGTCGACCGATCCTGCATCGGGATTGACCAGCGTGCTCCTCGATATTGTCTTCCCGGCTTCCTCGGGCGCTGAGGGACTCGCTACCGCGCTCGACGGTGTGCGAAAGGCCGCCCGAGCTGCCGTTGCGGACGGCGCAGAGATCCTGATCCTCACGGATCGTTCGGTTTCGCCCTCTCTCGCTCCAATTCCGCCACTGCTGGCAACCGCAGCGGTGCATCATGACCTGGTCGCAGAAGGAATTCGCTCACGCGCCGACATCGTTGTTGAAACCGGCGAGGCCCGGGAAGTGCATCACGTCGCGACGCTTCTCGGATTCGGCGCCCGAGCCGTTCATCCCTACGTTGCATTCGAGACGATCAACGAGATGTCCGCAGCTGGAACGTACGGCATCACAGTCAGCGCACAGGAGGCAGAGAAGAACTACGTCAAGGCCTTCGACAAGGGTTTGTTGAAGGTGATGTCAAAGATGGGTATCTCTACCGTGGCGTCCTACACCGGCGCTCAGATCTTCGAGGCGATCGGCCTGAGCAATGAAGTGCTCGACACGTACTTTGGCGCCATGCCAGGGCGCCTCGGAGGCGTTGGTCTCGATGTGCTGACTAGCGAAGTCCTCGAACGCCACGAACGAGCCTTCCCAGCCAACCCCAATCATCGTGCTCACCAGACGCTCGAGGTCGGAGGCGAGTATCAATGGCGCCGGGAAGGGGAGTTCCACCTCTTCAACCCCGACACTGTCTTCAAGCTCCAGCACGCGACCAAGGCTGGTCGGTATGACATCTTTCGCGAATACACCGCAGCGGTGAATAACCACGCCGAGAACCTGTCGACCCTGCGTGGCTTGTTCGGATTCAACACCGAAGATCGGCCCGCGCTACCGATCGACGAGGTCGAGCCCATCAGCGAGATCGTAAAACGATTCTCAACCGGTGCAATGTCGTACGGTTCGATCTCCGCAGAAGCACACGAAACCCTCGCAATCGCTATGAATCGAATCGGCGCCAAGTCCAACACCGGAGAAGGTGGTGAGGACGACGAGCGCTTTAAGACCATGGAGAATGGCGACTCCAAGCGTTCAGCGATCAAGCAGGTGGCCTCAGGGCGGTTCGGTGTAACGTCGAACTACCTCGTCAACGCCGATGACATTCAGATCAAGATGGCCCAGGGTGCCAAGCCCGGCGAAGGTGGCCAGCTCCCCGGTCACAAGGTGTATCCGTGGATTGCGAAGACTCGAGGTAGCACTCCCGGTGTAGGGCTCATTAGCCCGCCTCCGCACCACGACATCTACTCGATCGAAGACCTCGCTCAGCTCATCTACGACCTCAAGAGCGCAAATCCGCTAGCTCGTGTGCATGTCAAGCTCGTGAGCGAACTGGGAGTTGGCACCGTCGCCGCGGGAGTGACCAAGGCACATGCCGACGTCGTCCTCATCTCCGGCCATGACGGTGGAACCGGGGCGTCGCCGCTGACCTCGGTCAAGCACGCTGGCTCGCCATGGGAGCTCGGCCTTGCCGAGACTCAGCAGACGCTCTTGATGAATGGCCTGCGTGAACGCGTTGTGGTCCAGGTCGACGGACAGCTCAAAACCGGCCGTGACGTGATGATCGCTGCGCTGCTCGGCGCCGATGAGTTCGGCTTCGCAACCGCACCGCTCGTCGTCATGGGCTGCATCATGATGCGCGTTTGTCACCTGAACACGTGTCCGGTAGGCGTCGCCACCCAAGATCCCGAGCTCCGCAAGAAATTCAGCGGTTCTCCCGAGTTCGTAGTGAACTTCTTTGAGTTCATTGCCGAGGAAGTTCGTGAGCTACTCGCCGAGCTCGGCTTCCGCAGCCTCGACGAAGCTATCGGCCAGGTCGAATCGCTCGATCTACGTGCCGCGATCGAACATTGGAAGACCGACGGCCTGGATCTCACCCCGGTGTTGTATGTGCCGCCGTTGCTCGAAGGCGAGGAGCGCCGCAACACGACGGGTCAGGATCATAAGCTCGAAGAAGCCCTCGACGCGAAGCTGCTCGAGGCTGCGCTGCCGACCCTCGAAGGTGGTACGCCAGTCCGGATTTCGACGGAGATCCGCAACGTTCATCGCGCTGTTGGAACGCAACTCGGCTTCCACCTCACCACCATCAATGGTGCCGAAGGACTCGACGATGACTCGGTCATCGTCGATGCAACGGGATCAGCAGGCAATAGCTTCGGAGCGTTTGTTCCCCGCGGGATTACCCTGCGCCTTGTGGGCGATGCGAACGACTTTGTTGGTAAGGGCCTCAGCGGCGGCCGGCTCATCGTTCGGCCACCCGACGATCTCGCGTGTGTCGCCGAAGACAACGTGATCGCAGGAAATGTGGTGGCCTATGGGGCGACCGCTGGTGAACTCTTCATCCGCGGCAACGTGGGCGAACGGTTCTGCGTACGCAACTCGGGCGCGAAGGCCGTCGTCGAAGGCATTGGCGACCACGGTTGCGAATACATGACCGGGGGAGTTGCGATCATCCTCGGTCCCACCGGCCGCAACTTCGCTGCCGGTATGTCGGGCGGGGTCGCCTACATCTATGACGTTGAGGGTACGTTCCCAGCGCTTGTGAACCAGGAGATGGTCGATCTCGAAGGACTCGATGATCACGACGTCGAGGTGGTGAAGGGCTTGATCGACGCCCACGTCGTCGAGACTGGATCCGATGTCGGCATTCGCGTCCTTGCCGATTGGGATACTGCACGAACGCACTTTGTAAAGGTCATGCCGCGCGACTACAAGCGGGTACTCGTCGCAGCTGCCGAGGCCCGAGCAGCTGGCACCGATGAGATGGAAGCGATTATGGCTTCGGCCAAAGAACGAGGAGCACGCCATGGGTGATCCAACAGGATTCATGAAGTACGACCGCAAGACACCAACGATGCGTCCCGTGCCGGTCCGTATCCTCGACTGGAGAGAGGTCTACGAGCCGTTCGATGAGGACGAGCTCAAGACGCAGGCATCTCGTTGCATGGATTGTGGCGTTCCGTTTTGTAACAGCGGTTGTCCACTCGGCAACCTGATACCGGACTGGAACGACCTCGTGTACCGCGATGACTGGAAAGAAGCCTCCGAGCGACTCCACGCGACGAACAACTTTCCCGAGTTCACGGGCCGATTGTGCCCCGCGCCGTGCGAGGGATCGTGCGTGCTCGGAATTCATGAACCACCGGTCACCATCAAACAAGTTGAGATCGAGATCATCGAACGTGCCTTTGCCGAAGGTTGGGTCGAACCGATCATCTCAACGGTTAAGACCGGAAAATCGGTGGCGGTCGTTGGATCAGGCCCGGCGGGACTTGCCGTGGCCCAGCAGCTAACGCGTGCAGGCCATGATGTCACCGTCTTTGAACGAGCCCCAAGAATCGGCGGGCTGCTTCGCTACGGCATACCCGAGTTCAAGATGGAGAAACGATTCATCGACAGGCGACTCGAGCAGATGGAAGCCGAAGGTACGGTGTTTCGCACTGGTGTGAACGTGGGCGTTGATATCACGACCGCAGAGTTGCAGGCCGATTTCGACTCGATAGTGCTGGCAGCTGGTGCAACCCAGTGGCGTGATCTTCCAATCCCTGGTCGTGAGGCTGGCGGTATACACCAGGCAATGCAGTTTCTGCCGCCATCGAACGCCGTGCAGATGGGCGAACTAGCCGAGCATCCAACATCGGCCGAAGGCAAAGACGTCATCATTATTGGCGGCGGCGATACCGGCGCTGACTGCCTTGGAACCGTGTTGCGACATGGCGCAGCTTCTGTCCATCAGTTCGAGATCATGTCCGAGCCGCCAGCAACACGTGCAGAGTCGAACCCGTGGCCGACGTGGCCGTTGGTTCTCCGAACCCCGTCGGCGCACCTCGAAGCCATCGAGCTCGAGGGACGCGATGTCCGCGAATACGGCGTGAACACCGTTGAGTTCGAGCAAGATGCGGACGGAAATGTATCTGCGCTCAAGACTGTGCGTTGTGAGTCCAAGATCGTCGACGGTCGCCCAACCTTCGTACCTATCGACGGAACCGAGGAAACATTTCCCGCCCAGATGGTGCTCCTAGCAATGGGCTTTCTTGGTCCGGAAAGGTCACCTTTGATCGAGGACCTCGGTGTCGATCTCACCGACCGAGGCAACGTCGATCGAGACCTTGAGTACGCGACAAATGTGGACGGTGTCTATGTCTGTGGCGACATGGGCCGCGGGCAGTCGCTCATCGTTTGGGCCATCGCCGAAGGTCGAGCCTGCGCGGCGAAGGTCGATTCAGATCTGATGGGTTCTTCGGGGCTACCGTCGCCAGTTACGCCCGCCGATATGCCATTGCGCTAACAGCGTCACCAAAATTTCAAACACTCTCAGCGCAATTCTCCTGAGATTTCCCTTAATTGTCTCCGTGCAATTCCGATAGGTCGGAAGTAACGCACGAAGTATCTCGAGGGAATCATGTTCAAAAAAGAACCCAGCGAAAATGAGGCGTCGCCAGAGCTCACGGAGTTGGCAGCACCGGCTGGACCTGTTCAGAAGAGCGATCCGGCTCCAGTTGGCAACACGATGCTGCTTATTGGCGCCATCCCGCTCGTCTTGTTCCTGGTCGCAGCAGTCATCGGCGATCGGATTATCGGCCTGGTCCTGTTCGTTCTGGCCGCCATTGGCTTCTTCATCATGTGGAAGAAAGCCACCGGCGCCCTGAGCTCATCGCTCGGAGCATTGCGCGATGAGGCCTTCGCCGTCGCCAATGATGACCTGCCCCGACTCGGGCAGGCTCTGTCGAGTGGCGCTCCGATTTCGGAGTTGTCCAACACCCGCCAGCCAGTCACGTTCGAGGACCCGGACTTCGCCAGTGTTGCGTCTGGCCTCACCGCCGTGCGTGAAAGCGCAGCCGGAATTGGAGACAACGTCTCTGCCCTTCAGAGCGGCATCTCTGACACGTTCGTGAACCTCGCACGCCGCAACCAGGCGCTCGTCGACCGCCAGCTCGAGGCCATCGATACTCTCGAAGCCGAAGAGCGTGACTCGGATCGACTTTCCCTTCTGTATCGCGTCGATCACCTTGCGACCCGCATGCACCGCAACGCCGAGAGCCTTCTCGTTCTCGCCGACGCAAAGACGCCAGAGCGTCACAGCCCAGCGGTCGCACTGCGCGAAATAATCCGCGTCGCTATCGGCGAAGTCGAGGACTACCGTCGCATCGTTCCGATCTCGCTCGACGAGGTCAACGTCGCAGGACACAAGGCGCAGGACATGGCGCACCTTCTCGCAGAGCTCATGGAGAATGCAGCGCAGCACTCGCCTCCTGGCACCGCAGTAGATGTCACCGGCGTCCAGAACACCGCGACGGGCGACTACACGATCACCATCCTCGACCACGGAACCGGCCTCGCAGCCGATCAACTCGTCAACCTGAACACCCTTCTCGAGCGTCCACCAGCATCCACATTGACGATCTCGCACTCGATCGGGCTTCAGGTCGTCAGCCGAATTTCACATTCGCTTGGAATCCGGGTTCGCCTCGATCACGGCGAAGATGGTGGAGTCGTCGCAACGGTGACTGTTCCTTCGGCGGTCGTCAACACCTGGAGCAAGGTCGTTCCCGGCCAGGTCGGCGAGCCAGTAAACGAAACAGCAGCACCTATTGCTCCTCCAGTGGCGCCGACTGCACCGCTGGCACCAATCCCTGACCTTGCAGCACC
>CAZSYL010000038.1:25804-27994 GCA_964610745.1 uncultured Acidimicrobiales bacterium | reverse complement strand
GCACCAGCACCAATCCCGGACCTCGCTGCACCAGCACCGGTCGCTGAAGCACCAGCACCAATCCCGGACCTTGCAGCACCAGCACCAGTCGCTGAAGCGCCAGCACCAGTCGTCGACCCCGCCCCAGTCGCAGCAGCGCCCCTCGTCGGCGCAGCAGCAGCAGCACCGGCAGCAACCGCTGTCGCAACCGCAACCGGCGCCGCTGGCAAAACTGCCAGCGGTCTGACCAAGCGCACCCGCACTGCCCCAAGTGCGACCCCTCCAGTGAACTTCGATGAAGGGCGCACCGCTCCTTCGCAGAGGTCACCGGATCAAGTTAAGTCAATGTTGTCCCGATACAAGTCGGGACTGGAGCGGGGCCGCGGCTCTGCTGAAACGGATGGTGAATAATGACTCAGGTAGAAGATGTCAGCTGGTTGATTTCCAGCTTTGTTGACCAAACCCCCGGGGTCGTTGAGGCCATCGTGGTTTCATCGGATGGTCTCTTGATGGCCATGTCGAACGGTCTCGATCGTGCCGGCGGTGACCGCTTTGCCGCAGTCGCATCCGGGCTGATCGGCCTCGCCTATGGCGCAGCTGGTCGGTTCGGTGGTGGCCGCGTCAACGAAGTCATCGTCGAGATGGACAACGCATTGTTGCTCGTCACGGGCGTCAGCGACGGCTCCGCACTTGGTGTCGTCGCAGAAGCCTCGTGCGACATTGGATTCGTGGGATATGAGATGGCGGTCCTGGTTGAGAAGGCCGGACGTGTACTCACCCCTGAGCTCCGAGCAAAGCTTGTGAGTGCCTTGCCACGATGACCGCCTACGACGTTAGCCAGGAGCAGAGCGACGGCCAGACCCGGCCTCGACTCCGTGTACCGCCTTATGCGGTTACCGGTGGTCGCACGCGGGTCGACGTCGACATCCCCTTTGAGGCTCTGGTGCGCACGACGCCCAGAGGACGAGAAAACCTCCAGCTCATCGCGTTCGAACGACGCGACATCCTCAAACTTGCAGAAAATCCGATAGCAGTCGCTGAACTCTCAGCGCATCTCCGACTTCCGATCGGTGCCATCCGTGTGTTGGTAGGCGATCTCAGTGTCGAAGGTCATGTACAAACCAAAGCAATGACGGTCAAAGCCGACACTGCTCTCCTGGAAAGGGTCCGCGATGGTCTCCGTCGACTCTAGCTTCCAATCCGCCGAAGACACTTCGTCTGAGTCGGTTCCGCTCCCAGTCAAGATCGTTGTTGCGGGCGGTTATGCCGTCGGCAAGACGACCTTCGTCGGGTCGATCTCTGAGATTGATCCACTGACGACTGAAGCAGCGCTCACCACCGTGAGTGCCGACGTCGACAACGAAGGTGATGCAAGCGCCAAGAAGTCCACCACGGTTGCGATGGACTTCGGTCGCGTCGGCCTCGGTGACGAATTGGTCCTGTATCTCTTTGGTACTCCTGGCCAGGACCGCTTCAGGTTCATGTGGGATGAGCTCACTCGCGGCGCGATTGGCGCCGTCGTGATTCTCGATACCCGCCGCTTCGAGGACTCCTTCGGTGCGGTCGAGTACTTCGAACAGGCACAAGTGCCGTTCGTGGTCGCGATCAATGCCTTCCATGGAGATCTACACCACTCGATTGAAGAGGTACGCGAAGGTCTCGACCTGCCAGACGATGTTCCGATCGTCAGCACCGACGCCCGCGATCGCGAGAGCACGAAAGCAACGTTGCTTGAGCTCGTCGAGCACGCGCTTGTGCGAGCACAGTTCTAAGCAGCTCGCTCAACCAGTCAAAACGCTTGGACGATGTCTCGCCTCGGCTCTCGCCGAGGCGGGCATCGCCGGTTTTGAACAATTGCTGCACCAACGAATGGTTCAGCTCGCTTCGCCGGCGTCCATAAGATCTGACATGTCGCCCTTTTCAAGGCCTATGAGTGTTGGGCGCACTTTGCAGAGGTAGTAGATCGCCGCGGGAATCCCGATAGGTACGACAGCGCTCCCGATCAACAGGGTCGCTAGCCAGACAATCTGAGTTCGTCCTGCCAACATCCACACCCATTGCGGTCGTTGTGCTGCATGGAGGAACGTCACCCCAACAAACACCAAAGGGATGCTGGCAATCGCGACCCAAAGCGCGGCCGCAGCGACCTCTGTCACGCTCGGCCCTCCCGACACGCTCGGCACTCCCGGCCGAGAACCGCGAAACCGTGAC
>CAZSYL010000038.1:0-25704 GCA_964610745.1 uncultured Acidimicrobiales bacterium | reverse complement strand
GCTCGGCACTCCCGGCCGAGAACCGCGAAACCGTGACTACTCATGCTCGGTACTCTGGCCTTGGCCACCGTTCGTTACTCCTTCGAGGCAACGGCGTTCGGCGTGACGTTCATTTTCGGCTCGTAGGCCGCTGCTTCCACGTCACTTCGCGGACTGCCGTCATAGGTAGCGCGGAGCGTGTCCGCACATCGGGCGCATACCCCGTAGAACTCGCGCTCGGCAAGGTCGCCACCACAACGCGGGCAGAACAGAACGTCGGCATCTTCCATACGGCCACCGTAGCGGACACAAACCCGCTCATACTGCTCAGAGTGCGAGTCCTCGTGCCGCAAAGACCGAGCTCAACAGCGTTGGACGGTCGGTCATGATCCCGTCGATCCCGAGATCGAGCAACCTGTTCATCTCAGCCTCGTCGTCGATCGTCCAGGCGTGTACGACCAGGCCAACCTCATGGGCATGGTCGATCAGTCTCGAGGTCAGGAGCGGGATACCGCGAAAGTGGGTGGGAAGTTGTAAGGCATAACCCTCCGGCAGTTCGACGGGAAGCCCAAAGCTCGACAACACACAACGCAGGGTCCCTCGGGGTCCAAACGATGTACACACTTCTCCCGGTTCTCGTGCCGACCGAGCGAGACGCAGCCGATCGTCACGAAATGAGCCAACACACACCCGGTCAAACGCCTCGAGACTCTCTAGAACGGCAAGCAACGGTTCGACCACCTCATCTGATTTCGCATCGATATTGAATCGGATCGACGGATACTGCTCGAGTAGATCCGCAATGGAGATCAAGGTGCCCGTACCGTTGATTTGGAGCTGCTGAAGGTCGCCCCAGTCCCAGGTATTGATCTTGCCGGTCTCTCTGCTCACACGGTCCACTTCGTCATCGTGAAAGGCAACCACGACACCGTCTCGCGTGAGCTGTGCGTCTGTTTCGAGGTAGCGGAACCCAACCTCGGTGGCGTACGCGAACGCCTCTCGGGTGTTCTCGACCGTTTCGAGTGCTCCACCACGATGTGCAATCGCGAGCGGTCCGGTGTGATCGAGGTAGGGATGCGCGGACATGTTCGACAGGCTAGGCCGAAGGCGACGAAAGTTTCTGCACCCTCGAACGGTCCCGACGAGGCGCTCGAACACGCACAAAGAAACTCCTAACGGTGTGTCATAAACGGCTCGTGATAACCCCTGAGAGTCGAACGCGCAGGTCGATGTGCCGAGTAGCCTGAATCCCTTATGCGACGCACCAAGCTCATTGCAAGCCTCGGACCAGCCACCGACGACGACAAGGTTCTCCGCGGCATTATCCGCGCCGGCGTGGACGTGGCCCGAATCAACCTGTCTCATGGCTCTCTCGACGACGGAATGGAGCGGTTTGACGCCGTCCGTCGTATCGCCCTCGAAGAGAACCGCTATGTGGGCATCCTCGGTGACCTTCCCGGCCCCAAAGTCCGGGTGGCCGAGTTCAAAGATGACACCGTTTTCGAAATTGGCGACACGGTCGAGGTCCGCACTGGCGAAGACAAGTCCACCAGGGAGGTCATCGAAGTCGACTACGACGGCATGTGCTCGAATTATGCCATTGGCGACCGCATCGTCATCGGTGATGGCCGCCTGGTACTTGAAGTCACAAACACGACCTCCGACGTGCTGACGACCACGGTCGTGAACGCGGGCAAGCTGTCCGGGAAGCCCGGAGTGCACGTACCGGCCGACAAGCTCGTGCTGTCAACTCCAACCGACTACGACCTCAAGCTTGCCGACGCGTTTGTTGACGTCGGCATCGACATGCTTGCGGTCAGCTTCGTCAAGTCTGCCCACGACATGCGCCGTGTTGGCACCGAACCTCATCCGAGCGGTCCGTTGTTGGTCGCAAAGATCGAAACCCGCTCCGCCGTTGCCAACCTCGACGGAATTATCCAAGCTTCTGGAGCCGTCATGGTCGCTCGTGGAGACCTCGGCAACGAACTGCCGATCGAGGACCTCCCGATCACCCAAAAGCAGATCATCAAGCGATGCATTTCGCTTGGCAAACCCGTGATCACCGCAACTCAGATGCTCGAATCAATGATCACCGCTCCCGCTCCAACCCGCGCCGAGGCATCGGACGTGGCGAACGCCGTCTGGGATGGAACGAGTGCCGTCATGCTCTCGGGAGAAACCGCCGTCGGAGTCGATCCAGTAAATGTCGTGCGAACAATGGGACGGATTGCTCGCAAGGCAGACGAGGTCTTTGACCACGAGGCCTGGGCCAACAACGTCACTGCGTTGCGGCTCGAGGCCGACACCGGCCACAACGTGACCGATGCAATGACGGTGGCGACCTGGCGTGCAGTTACCGAGCTCAACGTCGCTGCGATCATCTGCATCTCGGGAACGGGCTTCACGGTCCGCCAGATGGCTCGTTTCCGGCCCGAGACCCCAATCCTTGGTCTCAGCACAAACACCACGACGGTGAACCAGCTAACCATGAGCTGGGGTACGACACCGCTGTTCTTGCGTGTCGGTGGTTCGCGCGAAGAGATGATGCTCGAAGCAATGAAGGTCGCCACCGAAGAAGGTCATGTTCGACCTGGAGATCAGGTCGCGGTGCTCGGCGGTGATGGTGTCGGTGCAAAGGTCACCAACAACCTCCGCATCATGGTGGTGCCTACATGAGCTCGCACAGCGTGTCGTTTGGTGGAAAGGGTATTCCAGAGACGGTGCTGCCCGACGCCGACGCGTCAATCCTCGAGCAGATCGAAGCCGCAGGAACCGGTCCATCAGCCCGAGATGCTCTGGCAGAAGTCGCGGCGAACGCGCCACGCTCCCTCGATGCATGGGCGGCCCTAGGTGACGCAGGACGAGACACCCTCGAGTCCTACGCGTACTACCGAATTGGCTACCACCGTGGGCTAGACACCCTGCGCCAGAACGGCTGGCGGGGGAGCGGCTATGTGAAGTGGGAACATGAGTCGAACCGCGCGTTCCTTCGCTGTTTGGCCGGTCTTCAACGATGCGCAACCGAGATAGGCGAAGATGACGAAGCAGAGCGCTGCGAGTTGTTTATTCGCCAGCTCGACCCCGCCTGGTCTGCATCGAACTAGCCGGTGCACACCGCGGTGAATTCGACCCCGGTAGATGTCTTCATTCTCGCTGGTGGAAAGAGCCGTCGGATGGGTGAGGACAAGGCCTCCATGCTCATTGGAGGAATCCCTCTACTGTCCCGGGTCGTCTCGGCGACGCGCCACCTCGGTCCGGTTCAAGTCGTCGGAGGGAACCGCCGCGTCCTCGACCTTCTGGAAAACATCCCAGAAGTAGCTCACATCAGCGACCCGACCAATGATCCTGGGCCTTTCGGCGCCGCGGTCCACGCGCTTGGTCACGCGACTGGCGATGAGGCTCTGATCGTTTCCTGTGATCTGGCCCAGTTGCGGTCTCAGGACGTGGATAGATTGATGTCTGCTCGCCGTTCCACCGACGCCGATCTGGCCGTACCGCTGGTGAAGGGACACCGACAATGGCATGGGTTGATGCTCGCCAGCAGAATCATTCCCAAGCTGGTGGCTTCTCACGCAGCCGGCGTACGGTCGCTACAACGTGGCTTCTCAGGATTGCGTGAATGCGCCGTCGTCTCTGCCGACACAGCGTTCTTTGGCGATGTTGATTTTCCAGAGGACGTGGCGGCGCTCGAAACACCCCTGTGACGGCGTCTTGGGCCCACTTCGGCCGCCTCGGCTCGAAGCGATCGTTTTTCGACAAAGCGGGGCCTATGGCCCGCCGAAGGCTACGCTGCGAGAGTGGAGTCCGACCCTAAGGAGCGCACCGAAGCGCTGCAACAATTTGGTGAGGTGATCGAAAGCACCGAAGAGTTCCAGGCTTTCGTCGACCGTACGCGAGGCAAGGACTACGCAATCGACACCGAGTTCCACCGAGAGCGTTCGTACTTCCCTCGTGTGGCACTGATCCAGATCAACAACGGCAGCGAGATTGCGCTGATCGACCCCCTCGCCGTCGATCCCGAACCTCTGGCAGATCTTCTCCTCTCCGATGGCGTCGCCGTGGTTCATGCTGCGAGCCAGGACCTTGAGGTCTTCCAACACTGGGCAGGAGTTGTTCCACGCGAGATCTTCGATACCCAACTCGCAGCAGGCTTTACCGGGATGTCCACGCCCTCGCTGGCAGCGCTTCACGATCGCGTCCTTCACATTTCGTTGCCGAAGACGTCGCGCCTGACCGACTGGCTTGCGCGTCCGCTCAGCGCCGAGCAGCTCGATTACGCAGCCAGTGACGTCCTGCACCTACTCGAGCTTCGCGATCGGCTCGTCGAAGAGCTGACCGCTCGAGGGCGACTTCAGTGGGCAATGGATGAGTGCGAACAGGTTCGCACAACCCCTCGCGGCCAACGCGACCCTGACGATGCGTGGCGACGCATAAAGGCAGTGCGCCAGCTCAAGGGCCCGTCGCTCGGCGCAGCCCGTGCACTTGCGGCGTGGCGCGAGACTCGAGCTGCAGACCTCGATCAACCAGTCCGATTCATCTTGTCCGACCTGGCGTTGGTCGGTATTGCCCAGCGGCGACCAAAGACTGCAGAACAGCTACGTCAGGTCCGCGGTGTAGATGACCGTTTGGCACGTAGCGATGGTGGTGAGACGATTCTCCGGCTCGTCGAAGAAGGTCAAAAACTGCCGCCGTTGCCCCAACAACGGCGATCGAGAAATGAACCCCGCCCGGACCTTCGCCCAGGTGTGGCACTCGTCGCTGCGTGGATCGCACAGATTTCACGAGAACTTGAACTTGATTCGACCCTGTTGGGCACACGCTCCGATATCGAGGCGCTCGTTCGCGGTGACGAGGATGCGCGTCTGAACACCGGCTGGCGAGCAGAACTCGCCGGAGAGCCCATTCGAAACCTTATGAGCGGGGACGCAGCACTCGCGTTTGATGGTGACGGGGGCCTGGTGCTCGAGGAGCGCTCTCGGGTTCGGGTGCCTATTCGCTCCGCCGACACGCCCAACTCCTAGCCAATTCGTTCATTCACCCAACTTTGTCAGATCCCGGCAGTGACCAATTGGCTTACGGAGAATCACTGATTTTCCCCGAGGAGGGCCGATCGATGTACGTGCCGAAGTGGCGCTACCGCTAAGGTGGGGGGTCATTGTTGTCTCCCGGGAGGACCTGCGGTGAAAAAGGGTCGCCATCGCCGTTTCGAAGAAGCCCGAGCGCTGAAGCGCTCACAAGAGGTGGATCTCAACGATCTGTTCGATGATATTTCGGACGCAGACGAAGGCGAACACAAGCCTGAACACGATGCCTGGGCTGACCTTGCCGAGGAGTGGGACTCAAAGAGTGAGCTCTCCGCCGATGAGTCAGAGAATGCCGGGACTGCCGACGCCGACGAGTCCGAGTAGGTCGCAGTCAGCGGCGGGTCGGATTCGCGACCGGGACAGAGGGCAACTCTGACACCGTGGCGACACCATCGATGTAGTCGATGAGTGCATCGGCCACGTCAGATCCTGCAAGCGCGGCAACTTCGGCGCGCAGGTAGTTCGCCACGTTCTCGGTGCCCGAATACGCTTCACTAGCTTCAGAACACCACCAACCGAGATCCTCACCCGCCTCGCCCCAATCAGCGCGAGTCCATTGTCGAACGAAGTGGGTTGAACGGTCGTGGTCGTCGAGATGATGTTCCACGCGAATCGGCAGCTGCCAGCAGACCTCGGGCTTCCACGCGAGCGGCTCGATCTCACTCGCCACCGCCGCCATGTGCAGTGCACAACCCGGACCGGTGGGCGATCCTGGCCGGTTCTGGAAGATGCATGCTCCATCGATCACGCGGGTGATGCGATCCCCGTCCTCATCGACGGTGGTGAGAGCGTCGACCAACCGGTCAAAGTCTTCAGCGCGCGAACCGCTCTGAGATGGACGTTCAGCGTGGTACTGCCAGAGTTCGGGCGGTAGCGCCGCAGCGATATCCATGACTCTCGACAGATCTTCATCGTCGACGAAGTGGGCACCATAGCTACAGCACCCGCGCTGGGCCTCGACGTTTGGTTCTTCTTCGATCCCGGCACAGCCCTGGCCGTATATGCACTGCCAGTTCGATCGGAAATAGGTGAGGTCGAACACCCAAGTTTCGTCTTTGCGATCGACGAAGGAGACCCATTCGCGGGCCTTCTTCACCTTCGATGTCGCTGCGTCCTCAGTCATATTGGTGCATGTTCCGTGTGTGTCAGTAGTGAACGCTACATTGTCCACCGATGGAAGAGTACGAAGATATTGTTGCCCGTCTCGAATCGATCGCCGAAGAGCTCGCCGAACGTGGCATGGACCAGCTCAGACGTTCGATCGAGGAGGACGGGAACACCTACGATGACGAACAGAAGCGCATCGGAAAGGCCCGGCGAGCGGTCGAGAAGGCAGCCCACCTGCTACGCGATGAGCCCGCCTCACCCTGGTAGTTCGCCTCGCTGAATCTGCTAACCCGCAACGTTGTTCAGCGTGTTGATCAAAACACGCAACCGGGCGTACCCGTGGCGGTTGAAGTGGAAGGCAATACGGTCGAGGCCCGGATAGTCCCCGTCTCGGACCTCTGCATCGGTAGCGCTTATCCGCTCGATGGCACCCGACTCGATGATGTCGCTGAACTGACCGTTCAGTTCGGTGAGCTCTTCATCTGACACAGCCCGCTTCAGCCGCAGTACCAATCGCTGACCAACAGCGCGAGAGCTGTGGTACGTCGAATAGAAGTGCGTCATCTCATCAGCAGCCTCCTGAACATCGTCAGTGATCAAGAAAAGGTCCATGTCCGCGGGAGAGATCAGGTTGGCGTCGAGGAGCTCCTTGGTAACGAAGTCACGCCAACGTTCCCAGTACGTCGAGCCCTTTGGATCCAGAAGGACGAGCGGAACAATCTCGGACTTGCCCGTCTGCATCAAGGTAAGCAACTCGAACGCCTCGTCCATGGTGCCAAAGCCACCCGGCAGGCTCGCAAAGGCAGAAGACTCCTTCATAAACGTCAGCTTGCGGGTGAAGAAGTAGCGGAAGTTGATGAGTTTTGGATCGTCGGCAATGAACCGATTCGCCGAGGCCTCGAACGGAAGCACGATGTTGATACCAAAGGAGTTCTCGGTACCAGCGCCTTCCAAGCCAGCTGCCATGATGCCCGGCCCTGCGCCGGTCATGACCATCCATTCACGTTCAGCCATTGCGGCACCGAGCTGACGCGCACTTTCGTACTCGGGTTCGTCCTCCTTGGTACGGGCGGATCCAAAGATCGTGCACTTGAGCACGCTTCGGTACGTTTCGAACACGTGAAACGAATAACGAAGCTCTTTGAGCGAGTTGTTCACCAACTTCATGTCACCGCGATCGACATGCTCGAGACCCATCCGCAGGGCACTCACGATCATCTCGAAAGTGAGGTCGGTGTCGTTCGTCAGCCGCGCCTGCTCGATCAACGCCATGATCGCATCATCGAGTGGGTCTTTGCCGGTTCGGTATCGGGGTAGGGAAGTCACTCCCTCAGCGTATTGCCAATTCGCCTTCAGCGGAGGTGACTGCGCCATCGGGGTTATCCACGAGTTCATAACGCGTGTTTCGCTGGCGAAGGGTTCGCCCAAGCGGTGTAATCGCCGCAGCGAAGTCTTCCGGTGTGTGAGCAGTGCCATGAGATGCCCCTGCGGCCCGGCTGATGTTTTCATCTATCAGCGTTCCGCCCAGGTCGTTGACGCCCGCGTACAGCAACTGGGTGACACCTTCGAGGCCAATCTTTGGCCAAGAGGCCTGAATGTTGTCAATCCAACCGTGGTATGCAATCCGGGCAACCGAATGCATAAGGAGGGTCTCGCGAAACGTTGGGCCACGCCGAGATCGACGACGGAGGTAGATCGGGGACGCCATATGCACGAAGGGCAGCGTGACAAACTCGGTGAAGCCGCCCGTCTCCTTCTGAAGTGAGCGAGTAGCAACGATGTGTTTGGCCCAGTGGAGTGGTTGCTCCACCGCCCCGAACATGATGGTGACGTTCGAGGACAACCCAACCCCATGTGCGAGGCGATGAGCCTCGAGCCACTCCTCGGTGTTCACTTTGTCCGGGCACAGGATTTCGCGGATGTCGTCGTCGAGAATCTCCGCGGCTGTGCCGGGCAATGACTTAAGTCCCGCGTCTCGCAGACGAGCGAGGTAGTTCTCTAATGGTTCATCGAGCCGCTTGGCTCCCTCTGTCACCTCAAGAGCGGTAAAGCCATGAATATGGATGTCGGGCGCAGCTGAATGCACGGCGTCGATGACGTCGATGTAGTAGTCACCGTCGAAGTCGGGATGGATTCCTCCCTGGAGACAGACCTCCGTCGCACCCATCTCGCCCGCTTCGACCACACGCGCGGCAATATCGTCCAGGGTGAGCAAATATGGTGCTCCACGAAGGTTTAACGACAACGGGCCCTTTGAGAAGCCACAGAACTGACACTTGAACGTGCACACGTTCGTGTAGTTGATATTCCGGTTAGCGACGTAGGTGACCACATCGTTGTTCACCTCGGCTCGTAAACGATCAGCCACCGCGGCGACGGCGGCCACCTCTGCGCCACGAGCGCCGAACAGAGCTTCAATCTCTTCGATGCCGACCTCCTCCCCTGCCTCCACTCCATCGAGGACCTCTCGTATGTGCCCGGTGGCGACGCCCTCAGCTGGCAGCAAGATCATTGGCACTGTGTCCGCACCCGAATACCAGGCTGTCGACCGATCACCGATGAGCAGAACCTCCGCGCCGTCGGTTACCGACGCGTTCTCCATTGTTCGCTCCGGAAATACCGCTCCAGGGTCATCTCGGCCCATACCTTCGGCATCGCTACGATCCATGATCGGGAAGTGCAAGTCCTCATCGAACCACCGGTCCGGGTCTAGAACATATTCGGGGTGTGCGGTCAGTCTGGGGGCGAGAGTGAAACCGTCGATGGCAAGTTCCGCAGTCAACGCGTCGAGCTGTGGCCAGGGACGCTCCGGGTTGACGTGGTCGATCGTGAGCGGTGAGATACCGCCGAGATCATCGACGCCCGACTCGATGAGCCCACGGACATCTTCGGTGAGGTTCGGTGGGGCCTGCACATGAACATCCTGTGGCAGAATCAGCCGCGCCAGCGCGATCGCGTCCAGGTGAGTATCCGTGGGACAGGACGGGTCATTGCGCATTCGGGTGCCGGTCTTTGGGAGAAAGTTCTGGACGATCACTTCCTGGACGTGACCGTGCCGACGATGGCTCTCCGCGATTGCCTCAAGCGCTGCAATCCGGTCGCCTCGGTCCTCGCCAATGCCGACGAGAATGCCCGTTGTGAACGGGATCTGTAGTTCACCGGCCGCTTCTAGTGTGGCTAGACGCCGAGCCGGGTCCTTGTCAGGCGCACCGTCGTGGCACGCGAGGTCACTGCGGAGGCTCTCGATCATCATTCCCTGGGATGGAGACACCGACCGCAAGAGCGCGAGCTCATCGGCGTGTAGCGCTCCAGCGTTCGCGTGAGGAAGGAGACCGGTCTCTGTCAGCACCGCCCGTGCTGCCTCCTGCACGTAATGCACGGTTGATTCATAGCCGTGTTCTGCGAGCCAATCCGCCGCTGCGCGATACCGAAGCTCCGGACGCTCGCCCAGGGTAAATAGCGCCTCATGACATCCAGCGCGGGCCCCTCGTTTCGCGATTCGTAGGACTTCAGCGATCGAGAGAAACGGCGATTCGACTCGAGCAGGTGGTTCAGCGAAGGTGCAGTAGCCGCACTTATCCCGACAGAGTTTGGTGAGCGGAATGAAGACCTTCGGCGAGTAGGTGATCCGCGTGCCGGTTGCGTCGTCTCGTATGCGTCGAGCTTCGCTGAAGAGCTCTTGTCCTTTGGGGAAGCGTTGGCCAGGGTCGGTCGTGTTCACGTTGCAACCAATCGTGTGATCTCGGTCGGAGCCACCTCGGTCTGACAGGAGGCGCACTGGGTGACGTTATGAATCGGCTGTCCGCACGACACGTGAGAGAGCACCACTGGCTCGTGTCCGTCATTACGGTGGCGATCGCCCCATTGCATCAACGACACCAGAACGGGGGAGAGGTCCCGTCCTGCCTCGGTCAGTCGATACTCAAATCGTGTCGGGCGGGAATGATACTGAACCCGCTCGAGGATGTCGTTGTCGACGAGCCTCTTGAGGCGCGTGGTCAGCAGATTTGTCGCTATCCCGAGGTCATCGCGTAGCTCGCCGAACCGGTGAAGCCCTCGGAACACCCCTCGAAGGACCAGAAGCGACCATCTATCGCCGATCACGTCGAGGGCAATGGTGATCGAATCGTTCTCGTACGTCTCGGCTCGAACGCCCAGAGCCTCACGCTCAGCAACAGATTCCACGTGGCTCATCGGGCTCGTGTGGGTCGGGAGAGAGAAGCGTTCACGGATCGCACCGTAGCGCAAGTAACTTGCAAACAGCAACCGACTATCCCGAAACGCGAAGGGGTCGCACCCCATCTACCCGACCAATCCGTTGATTTTTCAACGCCTACGCCGTTCCCACGTCGTTGGGGTCTGACCCCTTTAGCCCGAAAGGGGTCTGACCCCTTTGGCCCGAAAGGGGTCTGACCCCTTAGGAGGATTTGGCGCGGAGGGCGGGGAGGATTTCGGTTGCTGCGAGGTCGAGCTGAGCGTCGATATCGAGACCGAGGGCTACCAACACAATCGATTCGACCCCAGCGTCGACGAGGCCTGCCAACTTGGTCGCGACGGTGTCCGCGTCCCCACCAATTGCCTCCCACATCGTTGGCGCCTCAGGGTTTCTCGGCGCCATCGTGTCCGGGCCACCTACGTGAAACGACGCAAAGACGGTCAGGTGGTGGTCTTCGACCTTCCGCCCAGTCCGCGATGCCCCAGTCGCGATATGCACTCGGGCTGCTGACACCTGCTCAGGACCGTGACCCTCCGGAAGTATCGTGCCCGCGGCAATCGCTCCGGATAGTTCGAGCGAACGGGGCCCAAGAACACCGAGCGAGACAGCCGGTGGCAATGCGGGCGCAAACTCGAGCTGCCGATCGCTGACCGTGACGTACTCTCCGGCCATGTCGACCCGCTCACCGGCGAGTAGCCCGACAACAGCTTCATGAGTTTCCTTCAGAAGCGTCAGCGGTGAAGCTGGGCGGGCACCGATATCACCCATCCACGACTGAACCCCGTGACCAAGCCCTGCGATGAAACGGTCTGGGAACATCTCCGCAAGCGTGGCCCATTCCATTGCCAGGCACGCAGAGTTGCGAAATGGTGCTGGAGCAATGCCATGGCCGACCGCGACGTCCTCGGTGCTCGCAAGCACAGCTGCGGCCTGGCTAATGCCTCCAGCGAAGGGGAGGTCTTCAACAATCCACAGCTCGTCGAAATGTGCCTGGTGGCGCCTCGCGTGAGCGATCAACTCCGAGGGCGGGACTTCTCGTTTCAGCATCGCTCCAAACCGGCTCATGACGCGACACTACCCGCCGAGCCGGAGCTCGACGGGCAGCAAGCAGTCCCAGATACGGTTGGGACGAAGCCCTATTCGGTGATCCCGTTTTACAGCGTCTCGGCCTTTGCGGTCAGCGATGCGATGAGGCTGTCGAACGCCGTCTCGAACGAAGCGACACCTTCGTCCTCGAGTTGTTGAGCAACCTCAGCCATGTCGATTCCCTGCGCTGCGACCGCTTCCATGGTCGCATGGGCCTCATCGACGCCGACATCGAGTGTGCGTGCGACCGTTCCGTGGTCGATGAAGTGCGCAAGCGTGACGTCAGGGATCGTGTTGACCGTGTCAGGACCGATCAGCTGATCGACGTACAGCGTGTCCGGGTAGTCGGGGTTCTTTGTACCGGTCGATGCCCACAGCGGGCGCTGAAGCTGAGCACCGCGTTCGACGAGTGCATCCCAGCGAGGACCACTAAAGACCTCACGAAATGCTTCGTAGGCGAGCTTGCCGTTTGCCACAGCTGCCTTACCCTTCAGCGCAAGCGCCTCTGGAGTGCCAATAGCGTCGAGACGCTTGTCGATTTCCACGTCGACTCGGCTGATGAAGAACGATGCCACGCTGGAGATTGCCGAGAGATCGCCTTCGGCACGCTCGAGGCCAGCAATGTAGGCCTCCATAACTTCGCGGTAGCGCTCGACGGAGAACAGCAACGTGACGTTGATGCTGCGCTTTTCGGCGATCATGTTCTCGATTGCCGGAACACCTTCGGCAGTAGCTGGAACCTTGATGTACACGTTCGGCTCATCGATGGTGTCCCAGAGGCCTCGAGCAGCAGCTTCGGTGCCGGCCTGATCGCGTGCGAGGCGAGGATCAACCTCGACCGACACGTAGCCGTCGATGCGGTCGCTTTCGTCATAGAGCGGGCGAGTGAGCTTCAGTGCGTCTTCGATGTCGGTGACAACGAGACCCCAGTACGCCTCTTCGATTGACTTTCCCTCGGCGAGCAGAGCGCTGAACTGCTCGGTGTAATCCTCTGAGCCTTCGATGGCCTTTTGAAAGATGCTCGGGTTCGACGTGATGCCACGTACGCCAGCATCGAGCCACTTCTGGAGTTCGCCATCGTGGATCCAACCGCGACGCAAGTTGTCGAGCCATGGGCTTTGCTGATGCTCGTCGTACTTCTGGTGGAGGTTTGTTTTGGTCATTTCTGTTCCTGTTCTATTCGACTTGGGTGGCAGCGAGGCTCGACTAGCCGAGCCGCTCACGAACGGCGGCCACAACGGCATCCGAGGTCATTCCGAGCTTTTCCATTACAACATCACCAGGCGCAGATGCGCCGAAGCGATCAATTCCGAGCGTGGTATCTGCATACCTTTCCCAGCCAAATGTAGTACCCGCTTCGATGGAGACGGCGGGAAGGCCCTTTGGAATGACCGACTCTCGATACGCAGCGTCTTGGCGTTCGAACACATCCCATGAAGGAAGGGACACAACCCGAGCGGCGATGCCATCTTGTTTGAGAACCTCGGCGGCACCAACACAGTGCTGCACCTCAGAACCAGCGCTGAGGAGAACCACGTCGGGATCTCCGTCGGTATCGACGAGGACATACCCGCCTCGAAGAACGGACTCGCGGGAATTGGCCGTGTCTAGCACCGGCACCCCCTGACGACTCAGGATCATTGCGGTTGGGCGATCGGATTGGATCGCCGCAGTCCATGCTGTTGCTGTTTCATTAGCATCCGCGGGACGCCAGACGTCGAGACCAGGCATGGCCCGAAAAGACGCGACATGTTCGATCGGCTGATGGGTGGGACCGTCCTCGCCGACGCCGACCGAATCGTGCGTCCAGCTAAACACCATCGGAAGCTTCGATAGCGCCGCCAGGCGCACCGGTGGCCGCATGTAATCGGAGAAGACGAAGAAGGTGCCGCCGATGGGGAAGATCCCGCCGTGTGCAGCCATACCGACCATGGCTCCGCCCATGCCGTGCTCGCGAATGCCGTAGTAGAGCTGGCGGCCAGCTCGGTCATCAGAGGAAAATACTCCAAGGTCTGAAATGGTGGTTCCGGTGTTTCCTGTCAGGTCAGCGCCACCACCGATCAGCGATGGCATCTGCTGAGCAAGAACCTCGACAATGGCTCCAGAGGCCTTACGTGTTGCAACACTGTCTCCGAGCTCCCATGTCGGCAACGCGTCTTCCCAACCATCGAGCGGTTGAGTGTTGAGTAGCGCGTCAAGTTCAGCGCGGTCCCCGCTGTAGTCATCGACGCGGGACTGCCACGCGACCTGTTCACTTCTGCTTCGAATACCCGATTCCCTGCACGCCGCGAGCACGTCATCGTCGATGTAGAAGGTTTCGTCGGCAGGCAAGCCGAGAATTTCCTTGGTAGCTGCGATCTCTTCGTCAAAGATCGAGTACCCGTGGGCGTGATAATCATCGGTTGAGTCAGGCGCGGGGAAGGCGACCTTGGTCTTGAGCACGATCATCGAGGGCTTGTCGGTCACTGTCTTGGCGGCGTTGATCGCTGCTTCTAGAGCATCGAGGTCTTCGCCGATTTCGCCGACTTCCTGGACGTCCCAGCCATAGGCCCGGAACCGGGTAGCGGTGTCGTCACTGAATGCGAGGTCTGTTCGACCATCGATCGAGATCTTGTTGTCGTCGTAGATGAAGATCAGACGGCCGAGCCCGAGGTGACCTGCGAGTGAGGCTGCCTCATGGCTGATGCCTTCCTCCATATCGCCGTCCGAGCAGATCCCGTAGGTGTAATGGTCACAAACGTCCGCGCCGAGGCGTGCTCGAAGACTCTCCTCGGCGATTGCCAGGCCGACGCCGTTCGAGAAACCCGCTCCGAGTGGACCGGTTGTCACTTCGACGCCAGCGGTGTGACCTAGTTCGGGGTGTCCTGGAGTGAGTGAATCCCACTGGCGGAACTCCATGAGGTCTTCTCGTTCGACGCCAAAGCCATACAGGTGAAGCAAGGTGTAAACCATGATCGACGCGTGGCCCGGCGACAGGATGAAACGATCCCGATCGAACCATTCGGGATCGGCCGCATCGAACTTCATGACACGGCTCCAAAGAACATGAGCGAGCGGCGCCAGCGACATTGCCGTGCCCTGGTGTCCTGAGCGAGCCTTGTGAGGACCATCCATTGCAATGCCTCGCATCGTTGCAATGGTCTTGGCATCCAACGCCGCGTCGAACTGAGTCATTATTCGTCTCCTACCTAGGAAGGCGGCCACCGATCGGCCCCATCCGCTACTGACTCTACGAGAAACCGCGACAGAGAGCGTGGTATTCACTCACCTCGATAATCGACGGTGATTTCTGTTCTCCAGCGGGCCACGTCGGGATGTGCCAGCCTTCACCACGAATTTCGTGATCTCCCATTTGTCATTGATGGTCACTCTGTGTGATATTGGGTGGCTGCGACGCCCACACCGTGCGTGGCGCCATGATTTGGAGATACGTTGACCGTTCTGCGCAGTCTTTCGCCTCGTGCCCTTGCAATAATGCTGCTGACTTTCATCGGCGCAGTCGTCTTTGCATACCCCCAGATTGTGGGGGCGATCGTTACCGAGGAGGTTCGCCGCGATGTCCCCATCGCTCTCGACGGACAGGTATGGGCGGTCGAACAGGTCGGCAGCGCCGTGGTCGTCGGCGGCAACTTCACCCAGGTCCAAGTCGAGCGAGGTGGCGCAATCGTCAACCAGGCGGGCATCTTTGCGTACGACCTTGATTCTGGTCGCTTCCTCGAGGATTTCCGCCCGATCATCAGCTCGGGGGGTGGCGACATCATCGTGCGTGACATCGAACCAACCCCAGATGGAGAGAGCCTCTACATCGGCGGGCGCTTCACAACCATCGATGACGGATCGGACGGCCAGACCCGCATCCGCAACCGCGTTGCGCTTCTCGACCTTGAAAATGGACGTCTCGACCGCACCTTCTCGCTCGGTGGAGTGGATGCTCAGGTCCTCAGCCTGGCGCTGGGTGCTGGAAACCAGCTCTACGTCGCAGGCAACTTCGACGAGGTCTTCGACCTTGCTGTCAACCGGCCGCCAATCGTCCAACCGGTAGGCGGCATTGCACGCTTTGACGCGACGACGGGAGCCTTCGACGAGTCCTTCAGGTACGACTCGATTGACTCGATCGGACGCCCACTCGACGCGAATGGAGATAGCACTCAGCGAACCGGCACTGCGAGTGACGACTTGCTGACCGACACCTTTGGTGTTGCGCGAATCGATGTGATCGGCGACCGCCTCGTGGTTGCCCACCGTGGCGCGGCAATCCTCGATCGGACCACAGGTACCACTCACGATGCAGCCGGCCTGGCGGTTATCGCGACCGGGAACGGGGGTAACGCTCACTCATTGACCGAGTTCCGAGCCCTTCATCCAGACCCTGACGAACCCGTCCAGTCCTTCTACCACGCCCTTCAGTGCAGCGGACGCGGCGTTCAGATTCGTGATCTCGACTTTCAAGGCGATTGGTTAGTCGTCAGCCACCAGGGCGCCGACAGCGGCGTCCAGTGCGACACCGTTGTCCGATTCCCGGTGCAAGACGCGGCTGTTCGTCCGGACTGGGTTGCACGCGCCTTTGACTCGGTGTTTTCGGTCGAAGTCGACGGTGACGACATCTACATCGGCGGCCACTTCCGCTTCCTCGTAAACGACTCGGCTCCTTCTCCGTACCCCGGTGTTCAGCGTGCCTCGGTCGACTTCTCAGAACAGACCTATATCGCCGATCCCGATGACACCAGCCCTGGTGGCGTCAGATTCCGACAGGATCTCTTCGAACCCGGCTATGTCTTCCCCGTTGGCCAGATCGGCGTGCTCGACGCGAACACTGGTTTCGCGAACCCGAATTTCGTCCCAAGGTCAGATGCTGACCTTGGTGTCCTCGAACTGACCGCTATCGAACGAGGGCTTCTTCTTGGCCAAGACAGCGCCCGGATCAACGATTTCAACGTCGGGCGAAGCGCGTTGTTCGACAACGCTCCGAACTCTGGTGACACTGGTTGTTCGGTGACGCTGGACGACTCGGGCACACCCGTCGTGAGTTGGACAAACATCGGCAGCGTAAACCAGTGGAACGTTGCGACAAACGGGAGCTTCGACGGGTCCGTCGACGGAAACCAGACGCAGTATGTGGATTCCGACGCTCCACGGGGAGACACCCTCGTCTACGAGCTCCGTTACAACCGCAACGGGCTGTCGTTTGTTGACGCCTGCGGGTCGGTCGCCACTGCGCTTCCAACGTTGTCCTGCACTGCGGTGCTGAACAACAACGATGACGTCACCATTTCATGGAACGACGAGGATTGGGGTCGAGTGACCATCCGAGCTAACGGTCAATTCCTCGCGGACGCTACTGCGCCAACAACGTTCAATACGGACGCCGAGTTTGGTTCAACGACCTACGCGGTGCGGGCGTTCATCGACGGTCAGTCCTTCGAGTCGACCTGCACACCCGAGATCATCGTCGACATTCCCGGGCTGACGTGTTCGGCGACTCTGGCCAATGATGGCTCGGTCAGCATTGCCTGGAACGACGCTGGCTGGAGCCGCGTGTCGATCTTTGCAAATGGCAACTTTGTCGGCGAGGTCGGCCCAGGACCCACCAGCTTCAACACCGATGCGCCAATCGGCGACAACGCCTACGCGCTCCGGGGATTCGTCGATGGCAATCGCGTCGACGCTAATTGCGGCTCCGTCTCGGTCGATGCGCCGCTGGTTGTTTGCTCAGCGACTCCCGATGGTGACACCGTCGTACTTACCTGGACCGACGCTGGATCGAACAACTATCAGGTACGGACCAATGGCTCGTGGCGAGCCACCACTTCAGACACGGCGTTCACCGTTGAAAATGACGGAGCGACGCACGCTATTCGTTACCGCCTCGCAGGCCAGCAATTCGACGTCGAGTGCGATCTTTGATTCGTCGAAGGGTGTGATCATCCGAGGTTGGGGTAGCGGTGGTGGTGGCGGCCTGGCGAGTCGCCACCATCACCTTTCGCGACTCGGCAATAGCGGACGCTCGAATCTCCACGGAGAACTCGGGATGTTGCTCCGCCATAAAGCGCTCTAGTGCAGCGACACTAAAGACGAACGTCTGGTCCTCCGCGGAGGTGCTGACACCAACGAGTGGTAGGTCCGGCGCAAGCCTCGTCCCAACGGGAAGGGTCGCAAGAAACTTCGGGTCGGCAAGCGTTGGAAATTCGACAACAAATGTCTCGAGAGCGAGATCACAGATGACGTTCAACGCTTTGAAGGGCTCGGGAAGGTGGTGGATGACATTGAGCAGCAGGACAACATCGTGACGCTGCCCACTCGGTGCGCCGAATACGTCGGCCTCGTGGATAGTTATGTCCGAATCGAGAATGTTCTTGACCACCAGGGCTCCGACGTATCGATGTGGTTTCAACTCGGTGCCGCTCGCCGACGCCGCGCCGTGATCGATGGCTCGGTAACAGGCTGAGCCATAACCACATCCGATATCGAGCACGCTGCGCCCGGCGAGTGCCAAGCTCTCAAGCAGGTCATCGGTGCGAAGTGCGCCCGGGGTCCGACGGCCATGAGGGAGTTCGATACTGTGATACTCGAAGTGGTACTTCTCGAGCACGAAGTCGATCTCCTCAGCCGAGTAATCCGATCGCTTCACGGCCAGGGCCCGGTCGAGTTCGGCTGAGCCATCCCCGAGTGGGGCGATACCGTCGTTGCTCTCGAGCAGCGTCGTCTCAACTCCTCGTGAGGCCAAGAACTCTATGAGCGCCGCGTAATGCTCACCGAGATCGATCCTGTTGAGTAGGTCGAGGATTTCACCGTTGGGGTAGCTGGGTGTGGCGTCGCGAAGCTCAGGTTCGACGAGCGTGCGGAGGATTGCTCGCTTGCTCAGAACAGAGGCGGACGCGACTAGAACAGTCGCCGTGACCTGTGCTCCCGATCCCAAAATCGAGCTCAAGACCGGGTCTGTCTCCAAGGGGCGATCCAAATCTTCCGAGGAGAGCTGAAATGGCCGAATCGAGTTGTAGTGCACAACGGTATGGACCTCGTCGAATGGGTTTCGTTCCCGATCGGCGAGCTCGTAGGCGAAGATGATCGCGTCCGGGTCGAGGTCCATCTCTGCGATGTAGTTACTCTTGCCGGCACCCGATGGACCGATGACCAAATCGATCCGACGGCTCACTGATGTATCCATGACAACTCCGCATTTCTGGCCGTGACGTGTTTCGTCAACGTAGCCAGTCCCCGAGGTTGCGAGACGGATAGCTCACACTTTCAAATATCAGCGAAACAGAAGCGTCGACGCAGTGAATCCGTGGATGTGGTTTTCGGAGCGAACCGGGCCGAACTCTCCTGCGCAGAACATGCCTGCTGTCGCTCGTGATCCAGTTATCCCATGTACCAGCTCGGCATCGTGACCAGACCTCCCAAACAGGTGAAGGCCGCGACCGTTACACGTGAACGTCAGCGCAGCGGTTGCGTCGACATCATTGGCGTCGCTCAGCATCCCGGTGAGGTCTTCGGACGCGCTCGCGGCGTCGCGCACTTGGAACTGCACGGTCGTCCCAGGCTCGATGGCAGCGCCGATCGCGATCGCCCCGGACTCAGGATCTGCTCCGAGTACGGGCCGAATGAGAAAGTCGCCACGGTCGAATTCGTCGAGTTGGCCTTCGTCGAAGACCACACCGATGTGAATTCCCTGCGCGAGCAGTTGACGATCGGCCTCACTCGCGTTTGTTGCCACAGCCTCGAGCACATCGAGTGGCCGTTGCGACGCAAGTTCGGTGATTACATTGCCCTGTGCACCAGTGACGGTGAAGGCGTTGCCGAGCGGTCGACAACCCTGCGACACGACACTGACCGTTGGGGTGGAGCCAAGGTCTACCCCAACGGCACCATTCGTGTAGATCGCTCCGTCGAGGAGCAACCGGTTACCACCTGGACCCCGGGCCGCCGCTGACAGCCCGCCGTGGATGCGGAGGTTCGGGGCACTGCTATGTGCGTCTGCGACGAGTTCGTCAAGTGGCGTTGAGAAGGGGTCTGCAAGAAGGATTACGTTCTGCTCGTTGGTCGAGCTCGACCCCGCAAGGCTTGCCCACCCGCCGATTGGGGCCGAATCGCCGGGTTCGATGCGAAGCGGAGTGGCAGCCATGTCAGTACCAGCCCAGATCGACAGGGAAGGGGAGTCCTCGACCTCGTTGATCTGGCCAATCACCCCACATGCGGTCGTACCCAAAAGCACTCTCGGGTTGAGCAGTTGGCCGAGCGCGGAAGAGATGTCCTCAACGGCGCCTGTATGTGCACTGTCCATGAAGACGACGAGGAGATCGATTGCGGTTCCTTCGAGTTCTTCGAGAATCGAGCCCGCTGTCTCGCCGACGGCCTGGGAAGCAATCGGATGCATGCTCAGCGCTGCGGCGGCCTTCACTGGTCGCCTTCGGTGGCGCCATCGCCGCCGCCGTTGCTAGTTGCATTCACAAAGACTGGTTCGTTATGACGGATAGTCGCGAGCTTCAACGCCGAGGCCAGACGAATGAACCACCATCCCGGGTCGATCTCTGCTCGGCCCAACGAGAATCGAGCAGAGGTCGGCGCTGCATGGTGGTTGTTGTGCAGGCCCTCACCAACGGTGAGCAGAGCCAACCACTGAAGGTTCGTCGCCGAGTTTTCATAGGGCCGCTCTCCGAAGGTGTGAGCCATGGCGTTCACCGCGCCCGAAAGACTCAGGTACAGCACGAAATGAAACCCGGCAGTCAATGCGCCCACGATTGGGCCGAACACGACGATAAGTGCAGCCGTGGTCACCCCGAGGCCGACGAGTGCATGATCGAGCAACCATCGGTCGAGCGTGGTCTGAGGTAGGTCGCGTGCGTACTTCTGGACTTGCTCGGGGTCTTTCGCGACCTGTCGATACAGCATCACGTTGGTGAGCTGCACCCGGACCCAACCAAGCTGCGCAGGACTATGCGGATCCTCCGGTTCATCGGTAAAGGCATGGTGCTTCCGATGGACCGCCGCCCATTGCCGAGGGCGAATCCCGGTCAGAAACCAAATTACGGCGCGCGAGACTGCCGTAAGAGCCGGTGACAAGGTGAGAGCTCGGTGAGCTAGCGCCCGGTGCAGGTAGATGGTCGTCGCTGCATTCGCGACCTGAGTCAGGGCAAACCCCACCAGCAGGATGGTTAGAGCGTCGATGATGATGCGCTGCACAGAACAAACGCTAGCGCCGACGAATCGGCGGTACGAAACTGGTCGACAGGGCGGCAGGCGATCATCGAGTAAGCTACACCCGATGCGACGCTGGATTCTCCCCATCGTTCTTCTGCTCATTGCGGTTTTCGCTTCGTGGCAGGCGGTCGAGACGGACGCTGCTCTTGCCGAAACGGTTGACGTCGAGGTGGGCGAGACCACCGAATCGCCACTTACGACGCCCTTGCTCTCTGTGCGGCGAACCCCCGAGTGGCTACGAGAGCCACTACTTGTTGACAACCTCGAGGCATCGCTGAGCGAGTTGGTCACCACCTTCCCATCACAAAGCTGTCTGGTCGTGACGATCGACGGCGAGCAGGTGTTTTCGAGCAACGGCACACTGCCACTCGTGCCGGCCTCGGCTCAGAAGATCCTCACCGCTTTCGGCGCGTACGAAATCCTTGGCCCGAGCCACACCTTCGAAACATCCGTTGTGAGCGACGCATCGATAGTCGATGGTGTGCTCGACGGAGATCTCTACCTGATCGGAGGGGGAGACCCGTTGCTCGCTACGCAGCCCTACGTGGTTCGCTACGATCAACAGCCTCACTTTCGAACCTCGATCGAGCAGCTCGCAGACGCCGTCGTCGCTGCTGGCATCACCGAGATAACCGGCGGTGTCGTCGGCGATGAAGAACGATACGACGATGTTCGTTACCTTCCCGAGTGGCCGGAGAGGTTTACGAACGTCTCGCAGAATCAGACGGGTCCACTTTCGGCGCTGACCGTCAACGATGGGTTCGTGCGCTTCGATCCAAATCCTGCGCCGTCACTCGCGACGGCTACGACGACGCCCGCTACCTTTGCTGCGGGGTTGTTTGACGATCTACTCGAAGAGCGCGGCGTCATTATTCGAGGGGCCTCTGGCGAGGCCATTGCTCCAGGCGGAGCTCGCACCATCGCCACAGTGTCGTCTGATCCTGTCACCGTGGCCGCGAACCAAATGCTCGACATCTCAGACAATATGGCCGGCGAGATGCTCCTCAAGGAGATCGGCTTCGTTGCGTCGCGGGTTGGATCGAGTGAAGGCGGAGCGATCGCCCTCGAGAACCTGCTCGCCGATTCCGGATTCAGCGTGGCCGAAACCGATGTTGTCGATGGCTCGGGACTAGCATCGGAAAACCGCGTCACCTGCCAATTGCTCGTCGAAGTGCTCGATGCGTCCGAGGGCTCTGGTCTACACGATGGCCTCGCTGTCGCAGGCGAAAGCGGCACCCTGAGCGAACGGATGATCGGCACAGCTGCCGAAGGCCGCATTTCTGCCAAGACCGGCCGACTGAACGAGGTCGGAGCGCTCGCCGGCACCGCACTTGCGTCGGATGGAACGGAGATCACCTTCGCATGGATTGCGAACACGACCGACCTGTACCCGGTCGAGGAGATGATCGCCACACAAGACGCGGTCGCCCTCGAACTGGTCGCCTTCCCCGAAGGCCCTGAGGTCGAAGCCTTCGCTCCTATTCAATGACCAACTCAGATCGCTTTGAACTTCCCATGTTTCCCATTGGGTCTACGGTCTTTCCAAACCAGGTCGTACCGCTGCATGTCTTCGAAGAGCGGTATCGCCAACTCCTCCGTGATCTTCTCGGAACCGGTCCCGACGCTGCTAGCTCTGGAGCAACCTTCGGCATCGTGCTGATCGAACGAGGCCACGAGGTGGGCGGTGACGATGACCGAGTCTCGGTCGCGACCCGTGTCGAAATCCTCCAAGCCGAAGAACTCGACGATGGACGATGGGCCGTGGTCACTGTTGGGATGGAGCGGATGAACGTGCATGAGTGGTTGGAAGATGACCCGTATCCACGCGCAATCGTGTCGCGGAGGGCTGTCTCCGATACAGGCGGGTCATCGCTCACTGATCTAGAAGCCCTTCTGATGGAGACGCTCGAACTGGCAGCATCTCAAGCTGGGATGCAGATGCCCCAAGACTTTGGCCTGAGCAACAATCCGCAGCAGAGACTGGATCAATTCTCGGCGCTCGCACCGTTGAACGAGTTCGATCGTCAACGGGTACTCGAGGCTGAGACGACCAGCCACCAGATTACCCTGCTCACCGAAGCCCTGGAGGGCAAACGGCTCCTGTTGCGCGGGGTCCAAGGCGAGCACGGCGCCTGATTTTTCGGGCTGGCCGGACCGGCTCGCCGGTCGCGCAAAACAGCGGCTAGGTTACCCCTGTGGCTGATACACAAAAGACTCCTGTCGAGAATGTTCAAGAGGTCTTCGACCTGGTCAAGGCATACGCCATCCAGGAGACCGCAGCGCCCCTCTCCGGTATTGGTCGATACCTGAAGTTCGGCGTGCCCGGAGCCCTCCTGTTGGGGCTCGGCTTCTTCTTTCTTGCCCTCGCTGGCCTGCGTGGGCTGCAAGAATTCGACCCGCTCAACGGTGGCGATGATGGCATTGGTTGGTTTGTGTGGGCCCCGTACGCGATCGTCTTTGTCGTCGCGGCGATGATCCTCGGGTTCCTCGCCACGCGAATTACGAAAGGACTCAGTCAATGAGCAAGAAGTCGAAGGCGAAGGCTGCGGCCAAGAACCCCCAAGATGCCGCGGTCAGCACAGAGCAGGCTCCGATCTCCAAGAACGACCTCGAGGCGAAGTTTCGCGAGATCAAGACCGACGTCGATCAGGTGACCACGGAGAAGAAGAACAAGATCATCCCCGCGGTAACCCTTGGAGCGATTCTGATCATGCTGATCGCGTACCTGCTCGGACAGCGCACCGGCAAGAAGAAGTCTGCGGTCGTGCAGATTCGCCGAATCTGACGGGTCTTCGGTGGCTCTCGTCAAAACCAGCACGCTCAAACGCCTCGTCAAAGCCCGCGCACTGCGCCAGGGACTGATCGGCGGATCGCCAGTTTGGCGGGCGGTCTGGATTGCTCAGTTCGCGTACAAACAGTTCGCGAAGGTCTCGAAGGGTGGTGAGGCGCCAATCACCTTCGACGAACCGTTGAAGGAAGGCGAGGTCTGGGCGGTTGTTCACGAACCGGAAAAGACCCGGAAAGGGCTTGGTAAAGGCCGAAAGTTCATCGTTGGACCGAAGCGGACGAAGCCACGTGCGAGCACGTTAACTGGCTTGGCGCTCGGTGTCGTCGGCCAAAAGATCATCGAGGCTCCGTCGCCCGAACGCATCAACCAGATTCTGGGTGAGGACGTGTTTGAGCCGACGCCGTTGACCCGCAAGCAGAAGCGTGCCGCGGCAAAGGCAGCAAAGGCCGAGGCTCGACTCGCAAACGATCAGAAGAAACAGGCAGCAGCGACCGCAAAGGCTTCGCGACGCGAAGAAAAGCGCACCGCGAAACTCGAAAAGGCCGAAGCCGGCGCTGCGGCCAAGTTGATAGCTGCAAATGCCCTCGCTGCAAAGAAAAAGGCAAAGCGGGATGCGAAGGCCGCTAAACGATCCGCACAGGTCGACGCCAAGGAGCGCAAAGCCGATGCGCGCCGTCAGGCAGCCGCGAGCAAAGCTGGCGCCAAGGCCGAGCGCAAGGCAGCAAAGCGCGCCACCCGCCAAACACCTACGACCATGGAAGAAGCCAGGGTCGAAGAGGTGCTGATCGTCCCAGCTGAAACGGACTGATGCGGGTCCGGCTCCGCAACCCGGACCGTGAACTCGAGTTGGAAGGCCCGCTGACGGTGACCTCCCTCGTGGAGTCGCTCGAGATGAACCGGGAGTCGGTGCTCGTCATCGTGAATGGAACCCTCCTGGCAGGAAACACAAAGTTGCGCGATGACGACGACATCGAGATCCGCAGCGTTATCTCCGGGGGACAGGAGCGCTCGTCGTGAAGTGCCGCGTCTGCAAGGGACATGTCGTCATCGAGCTCCGTCAGCACAACTCGGCCTTTTGTGCCGAGCACTTTCTTGCGTTCTGCCGCCGACAGGTCGAGCGGGCCATTCACAAGTTCTCGATGTTTGAACCGGGCGACCGGGTACTCGTCGCGGTTTCGGGTGGCAAAGACTCCCTTGCGTTGTGGGACATCCTCATCGAGTTGGGCTACGACGTCGATGGCCTGGTGATTGGACTGGGCATTGGTGAGTACTCAGGCGACAGCACCGCCTTTGCCCGACAGTTCGCGGACGAGCGGAACCTCGTGCTCCATTACCACTCGCTCAAAGACGAACACGGCTTCACCGTCCCGAGTGCCGCAAAGGCAACCAAGCGAGTGCCGTGCTCATCATGCGGGTTGAGTAAGCGACACATCTTTGACTCGGTGGCTCTTGCTGGTGGCTACGACGTCGTCGTCACCGGCCACAACCTCGACGATGAAGCTGCCGTCCTTTTTGGAAACGTGACGCGGTGGCAGAACGACTATCTGGCCCGGCAGCATCCCGTCCTTCCTGCACGCAACGGTTTTCCAAGAAAGGCCAAGCCTCTCGTTCGACTGGGCGAACGCGAAATGGCTGCGTATTGCGTGTTGTCAGGAATCGACTACGTCGTGGACGAATGCCCAATGGCCGCTGGCAACAAGCACCTCGACTACAAAGCACACCTCAATGAGATGGAGGTGGCGTCACCGGGCGCCAAGCATGCGTTCTACTTCGGGTTCCTCGACCGGGCAGCAGCATTGTTTGCTGAAGCGGTTGAATCCAGCGAGGGGAGTGCGGCCGATGTCTTGTCACCCTGCAACAGCTGTGGCAGCCCGTCGACCAATGAGGTTTGCTCGTTCTGTCGGTTGGTCTCGCTGGCCGGCAGCCCAGTCACAGTGGAAATTAGTGCCCGGCCCGACATGATCGACCCATGACCCGAAACCTCACCGAAGGTGAAACCGTTCAGTTCGTCGACTTTAAGGACCGCCGATACCTCGTCACCTTGAAGGCGGGAGGGGAGTTCCATTCCCACGCCGGCAGCGTGTCTCATGACGACCTGATCGGGAGCCCCGAGGGGCGAATCATTCGATCGACGAAGGGTGGCACGTACCTGGTCATCCGACCGACCCTCGCCGAACGGATTCTCAAGATGCCCCGGGGCGCTCAAGTCATCTACCCCAAGGACCTCGGTCCACTGCGCAGTGGAC
>CAZSYL010000037.1:33745-36751 GCA_964610745.1 uncultured Acidimicrobiales bacterium | reverse complement strand
GGCGATGACGCCGGAGCAGACGATGATGACGCCGGAGCAGAGGAGGACGCTGGCGACGATGCTGACGACGGCGCCTCGGGTGTTGTCGAAGCAACCACCGACTTTGGAGCGAACGATGAAGTGATTCGCGTCGGTCTGAACGCAGACCTCACCGGCCCGTTCTCATCGTTGACCACCGTCATCGTCGCCGCTCAGCAGGCGTACTTCGATCGCGTCAATGAGAACGGCGGCATCGGTGGCCGAATGGTCGAGTTGATCGATGTCGATACCGCGTACGACGTGCCGACGCACATCGACAACTACGCCGAGTTCGCCGAAGAGAGCGAAGACGGCGTTGTGATGCTCAGCCAGTCGACGGGTTCACCACAGACCACAGCGATTGCACAGGACCTCATCGATGACAACATCATCGCTGTTCCACTGACCTGGTACTCCGGTTGGGCCTTCGACAATGGTCTCGGCAACAACGTGTTCGAGCTCAGCTCGAACTACTGCTTTGAGGGAATGAACGGTGTCGAGTTCCTCGCCCAGCAGTCTCCGGTGGCCGCACCAACCCTTGCGATCATCAGCCTTCCTGGTGAGTACGGCCAAGACAGTGCTGCGGGCGCTCGGATCGCCGCGGAGGCGCTGAGTCTCGACATCGTCGCCGACCTCGAAGGCGCAATCGCTGGCGAAGACTTCGCACCGATCGTGTCGCAGCTTCTCGAGCAGCAGCCCGACATTGTTTGGATTGCTTCAACCCCAGGACAGCTGGGCGAGATCATGGGCACTGCAGTTGCCGGTGGCCTTCAGGCAATCTGGAGTGGCGCACTGCCGAGCTACAACCCCGCACTCATCGCCGATGGCAGCCCGGTTGCGCCAGCCTTTGACGCGTTGTACTTCCCAAGCGCCTTCCAAGCGCCGTGGGACTCGAACGACAGCGCCCTGATGCAGGACATGGTTTCAGAGCTGACCGCTCGCCTTGGTGACTTCACCTTTGCGCAGGCCGACAGTCTGGCCCGTGGTTGGCTCGAAGCAATGTTCACCGAGGCTGTGCTCATTCAGGCCACCGAAAACGGCGATCTCACCCGCGCTGGTGTTGTTGCTGCAGCAAACCAGGTAGAGATCAGCTTCGAAGGCATCGCACCAAACCAGACCTGGGGCGGAGATCCAAACGACTTTGCCATCCGCTCGAGCAGCTTCAGCGATATCAACATCGCCGACGCGACCCTCGCTAGCACCATTAGCGAAGGCGGCTCTACCGGACTGACCACCCTCGTCGAGGACTTCGTCGGCGACGTTGCAGGAGGCCACGAGTTCAACGAGCCCTGCTTCGTGTCTGCCGGATAGCAGTCAATTAACGAGTGCCGTGGGCGACTGGTTCTAACCAGTCGCCCACGGCGCCCCTCCTACATCGATCGGACCAGCATGCTTGAAGTAGCCAACTTGGAAGTCGTGTACAACGACGTGGTGCTCGTCTTGCGCGGGCTTTCGATCGACGTCCCCGACGGCCAGATCGTTGCCCTTCTCGGTGCGAACGGTGCGGGGAAGACGACCACGTTGCGGGCAATTAGTGGGCTTTTGGGGGTTCATGAAGGCCAGGCGACCAAGGGTTCTGTCACCTGGAACGGTGAGGAGATCACTCGCACCAACCCGGCCGACATTGTGCGGTATGGAATTACTCAGGTAATGGAAGGCCGTCGGGTCTTTGCCGAACTCACCGTCGACGAGAACTTGCAAACAGGAGGCTTCACCAACAGCAATAAGGAGTCGGTCGACAACGCCTATGAGCGAACCATGGAGCTTTTCCCGGTACTCGCTCAGCGCAGAGACTCACTCGCTGGATATCTGTCCGGTGGTGAGCAACAGATGCTCGCAATTGGTCGGGCAATGATGGCCGATCCGAAACTCCTTATCCTCGATGAGCCGTCGCTGGGTCTCGCTCCGCTGTTGGTTGAACAGATCCGCGACATCATCGTCGATATCAACAAGGAGGGTGTCAGCGTTTTGCTCATCGAGCAGAACGCAGCGATGGCTCTGTCGATCGCCGATTACGGCTACATCATGGAGAACGGCAAGATCGTGCTCGATGACGAGGCTGCGACGCTTCGCGCGGACGAGGACGTCCAGGAGTTCTATCTCGGCTTGCACACCGATGAGTCAGGCGAACGGAAGAGCTTTCGCGACGTCAAGCACTACAAGCGCCGCAAGCGTTGGCTTTCGTGACGCGTAGGAGGAAGTAGAAGACCATGGGTGAACACCTTCTCGAGGTTGACAACATCACGCTCCGTTTCGGCGGCGTGACCGCGATCAATGGCGTGAGCTTCAATGTCAACGACGGCGAACTATTTTCGATTATCGGCCCAAACGGCGCCGGGAAGACGTCGATCTTCAACACGATCTCGCAGGTCTACCGCCCGCAAGAGGGCGACATCATGTGGCAGGGCCAGTCGATCATGGGCGAACGCCCAGACAAGGTCGCCGGAATGGGTATCGCGCGCACGTTCCAGAACATCGAGCTGTTCGCCAACATGACCGTTGTGGACAATCTCCTTACAGGGCGCCACGTGCGCATGAACAGCTCCTGGCTCGCCGGTGCTGTGTGGTTTGGGTCAGCGAGGAAAGAGGAGATGGAGAATCGACGTCGCGTCGAGGACATCATCGACTTCCTCGAGATTCAGGCCTACCGCAAGTTCCCGGTTTCGTTGCTCCCGTACGGCATTCAAAAGCGCGTTGAGCTGGGACGAGCCCTCGCGATGGACCCGGTACTGCTGCTCCTCGATGAGCCGGTAGCGGGCATGAACCAGGAAGAGACCGAGGACATGGCCCGGTTTATTCTCGACATTCGTCGGGAGCTCGGGATTGCCATGCTCATGGTTGAACACGACATGGGCCTCGTGATGGACATTGCAGATCGCATCATGGTGTTGGACTTTGGTGAGAAGATCGCCGAAGGACTCCCCGATGAAATTCAGAACAATCCAGAAGTGATCGCCGCATACCTCGGCGGCGAGCTCAGCTCCTAAC
>CAZSYL010000037.1:5582-33645 GCA_964610745.1 uncultured Acidimicrobiales bacterium | reverse complement strand
ATTTTCCTTTGTTGGCCTCTGGTGCTGGGGTGAGGCAGACTGTCTTTTGTGACCCTCGATCTTGACCTTTTGGCGTCTTCTGCCCTGGCCGGTGAGGCACTTTCGGATTCGACTGCTGAACAGATCTTGCTCGATGCAGAGATCGACCTCTTGCCGTTGATCAATGCTGCGTACCGGGTGAGGTATGCACGTTGGGGCAAAACGGTTCAGGTGCACATTCTCAATAACGCGGCGAACGGGAAGTGTCCGGAGGATTGCTCGTATTGCACGCAGGGCAAGAACTCATCGGTTCCAATCGAGGAGTACTCGATGAAGAGCCCCGAGGAAATTATGCAGGAGGCACGTCTGGCGTATGAGAACGGGGCGTTTCGATACTGCATGGTGTTCTCTGGGCGCGGTCCGTCGACCTCTCGCACCGAAGAGCTCGCATCGCTAGTCCGAAGTATCAAGGAAATGTACCCGCTCGAGGTGTGTGTCTCTGCGGGCCTACTCGACGATGCGAAGGCCGAAGTGCTTGCAGATGCTGGCCTCGACCGGCTCAACCACAACCTCAACACCTCCGAAGAGCACTACGCCGAGATCTGCAGCACCCACACCTACCAAGATCGCCTCAACACGCTGAAGGCGGCCAAGCGCAACGGTATAGAGATGTGCTCGGGGCTAATTGCGGGCATGGGCGAACCGGCGTCGGATCTTGTCGAGATCGCACAAACACTCCGAAGCCTCGAAGCCGAATCGATTCCGGTCAACTTCCTGCTGCCATTCGAGGGCAACGACCTCGTCGAGCCCCAGGGTCTTACCCCTGAGTATTGCCTTCGGGTGTTGTGCATGTTTCGCTTTACGAATCCGACCGCTGAGATTCGCGTCGCCGCTGGTCGGGAGTTTCATCTGCGATCACTCGAACCGTTGGCCCTCTACCCGGCAAACTCGTTGTTCCTGGAGGGCTACCTCAATGCAAAGGGAGCAGCGTCGAACCGAACCTATGAGATGATCACCGACGCAGGATTCGAAATTGTCAGTGACTTCTCCGCCGAGGCCCTAGTCCACAAAGCCGAACACGCCGCCGCCGAACACCCCGTGGAAATCGCGGGTAAGTCCGCCGTCAAAACGCTGGAAGACCTCCGCCCCGGCCTCGCGTGAGAATCTGTGGTTGCTGAGCTGCAAATGCGCGGCTGACGAACCACAGAACTAGGGACGGTGGGCTGTCATAGGCGGGGCGTACTCTGCCGGTGACGCTTCCCCTACCGTCACAACTGAAGGTCGAGCAGTGAGGCAAGCACTGTACTCGCATGCGTCTCGTCATCACGGCGTCGTCTCGCGCTCCGAAGCAATACAACTTGGACTGACAAGGGGACAGTTCGACAACATGGTTCGCCAAGGCGTGCTCTTACGAGTGGCTCCGAGGGTCTACGTGACCGCTGGATCTAGCGAGACCTGGCACCAGCGAGCGCGAGTAGCAGCCCTTTCCGTCAATGGCCTGGTATCGCATCGAGCAGCCGCTGCCCTTCACGGAGTTGATGGATTTAGCAAGAGAATGGTGGAGGTGACAACGGACAAGAATCAGCGTCCGACGAAATGTTCGGCCCTGCTGCATCGGTCGACGCAGATGCGTTTCGCGGACAGTGTCGAACTATCCGGGCTACCCGTCACCGGCATTAGCCGCACGATTCTCGATCTCGCCGCCGTCGTCCACTATTCAAAGTTTGAGCAAAGCGTCGATGCAGTGTTGCGGCAAGGTCTTTGCGACTGGCCAGATCTCTACGAAGCTCTAACGCTTCATTCCATTCAAGGGCGAAACGGCTGTGGCCCGCTCCGTGCCATCCTCGACGCCCGCTATGGGGACACCACGATTCCGGATAGCAACTTCAATCGAATGGTCGTGCAGTTGCTCGAAAGAACGGGGCTCCCGAGTCCTGTAGTCGAACACGAGATCTACGACGAACGGGGCTGGCTCGCTGCGCGAGTCGATCTGGCCTATCCGAGAAGGCGGCTTGCGATTGAGCTAGACAGCGTGCGTTGGCATCTGAACCGCAGGAGCTTCGAGCAGGATCCGCGGCGGAAGAACGCGCTCACCCTCTTGGGCTGGACTGTCCTGACCTTTACCTGGTCGGACTACATCGACCATCCAGCACGACTCGTAGCCCAAGTGTCCGCGGCGTTATGCCAAGCGGCCTAACAGTCTGTGGTTGTAGGGCTGCAGATTCGCGGCTGGCAAACCACAGAACATCGCTCGAGAGATCTGTGGTTGCAGGGCTGCAGATTCGCGGCTGGCAAACCACAGATTGTTAGGGCAATGCGTAAGTAATTGTCGCGTGCGCAACCGGGCGGTCGGGTTCGCCTTCGACGGTCATGAGGACGTCGCCGTAGATGAGTTTGCGACCGCGTTTGATTTGGCGGGCGGTGGCGATGACGTCGCCACCGATCGCCGGGCGGACGAACGTGATGTGGCAGTCCCAGGTGACCGCCATTGGCGTGATGCCCTCGGTGGTGAACGTGAGTACCCAACCGCACAGATCGGCGATCCCGAAGAGTGTCGGTCCGCTGATAAAGCCGCCGGGTCGTAGCGCGGCCTCGTCGTACTTCCAGCGGACTTGTACGTCGTGCGGCTCGGTCTTCTCGACGATAATTGGCGTGTGCTCGGCGAAGCCTCCGAGCGAGGCGATGAAGTCGTTGACCTCTTCGGGTGTGACCTGAGCTTGCACGACAACCCCTACCTCTTGTTGACCGTCCGGGTTCGTCCCCGGAAATATGCGACGGTTTCGTCGCGCTGATTGGTGATCTTGACGTCGGTTAGCTTGGTGCGTCCCCACTCGTCGACAGCAGTGCCGACCGCGGTCAGCCGGTCGCCGACGACGGCAGCTTGGGTGAAGTCGATTTCGGCGTGCGCCGCGAAGGCGACTTGATCGTCGGGCATCGGGCCGTTGGCGGTGTAGTCGAAGGCTGCATCGGCGAGCAGAAACAGCACGCCACCGTGACAGGTGCCGTGCCCGTTGAGCATCGCCTCGGAAACGGTCATCGAGGCAGAGACCGCGTCATTGGCTCGGTTCACTTCGATTCCGTAGTGCTCGATGGCGGGATCGGGCGAGGTCATGACGGGAGCCTAGTCTGTGCTCATGTTCATCAATGGAGAGTTTGTCGATGCCCAATCGGGTGCGACCTTCGAAGTGACCAACCCCGCTACTGGCGAGAGCTTGGGGCAGGTGCCCGACGGTGGCGCCGCCGATGCGGAAGCCGCGATCGCAGCGGCCGATACGGCGTTTGCGAACTGGTCAAAGACCACTGCGTACGAGAGGGCGGATGTCTTGATGGCCGCATGGCGTCTGATGAGGGAACGCTCGAAAGAGTTGGCTGCGTTGATGACCCGAGAGCAAGGCAAGCCGCTTCGTGCGTCGGCGGCCGAGGTGAACTACGGCGCTGATTTCATTCGTTGGTTCGCTGAGGAAGCTCGGCGGCTCACCGGTGAGTGGATCCCGTCATCGCGGAGCAACCAGCGATTCCTATCCGTGCAGGCACCGGTTGGCGTCGTTGCCGCCGTCACCCCGTGGAACTATCCAATGTCGATGCTCACCCGCAAGATGGCCCCCGCTTTGGCTGCGGGCTGCACCATCGTGCTCAAGCCCGCCGAAGCAACCCCGCTCAACGCCAGAGCAATCTTTGAAGTCTTCCGTGATGCTGGCGTACCGGAGGGAGTAATCAATATGGTGACGACGTCAGAGCCAGCGCCGATCGGCGAAGTGTTCACCTCTGATCCGCGGGTAGCCAAGTTGACGTTCACCGGTTCGACGGCGGTGGGTCGTTTGCTCGCTGGCGCAGCTGGTGCGTCGCTGAAGCGCGTCTCGGTCGAACTCGGAGGTCATGCCCCATTCATCGTGATGCCGGATGCCGATCCTGTTCACGCGGCCAAAGGTGCGGCCGCGCTCAAGTACCTGAACGCGGGGCAGGCGTGCATCAGCCCGAACCGCATCTATGTCCCATCGAGCATGGTCGACGTTTTCACCGAGACCATGGCAACCCGGGTAGGGCGAATCAAGACGGGTGACGGAACCGTTGAAGGTGTTGGTTGTGGACCTCTGGTGAACAACGCAGCGGTGGCCAAGGTCGAGGCCCAGGTCGATGACGCTGTCGCAAAGGGAGCAGACGCTGTCATCGGTGGCCACCGGCTGTCCGACGGCGACTACGCTGACGGACATTTCTACGCCCCGACGGTGCTCGCTGGAGTCACGGACGAAATGGCGATCTACCGCGAGGAGACGTTTGGTCCGGTTGCGCCGATCATTTCCTACGACGACCCCGAAGGTGTTGTGGATATGGCCAACGACACCAACTACGGGTTGGCCGCATACGTCTATACGAACGACCTGTCGACGGCGCTCCAGACCATCGAGGCGCTTCGGTTCGGCATTATCGGGGTCAACGATGTCAACCCCACATCTGCTTCGGTGCCGTTCGGGGGTATGAAGGACTCGGGCATTGGTCGTGAGGGTGCTCGCGAAGGTCTCTCTGAATATCTCGAGACCAAGACCGCCGGAATCGCTATCTAGCTGCCGGGTTACTGCGATATCCTAAGCGCATGACCGGTGTCACATGGGACGAGCGCAAGCCTGGAGACTGGCTTGCCTCAAACGGTCGTTGGTACCCCAAGAGTCAACGCCCACGAAACTGGGACACGTTGGCACTTCCCCCGGCACCAGGCCACGGCGGTGTCACACAGCTTCATGGACGCAGGGTTGAATCTGGTTCTCGACCTCAGCCTCGGCCGCGGCCCGCTCCTGGCCCACCTGGCCCACCTGGGCGAGCGGCTGCTGAGCCAAGGCCAGACGCCCGAGCGCCCGGGACTGAAGTCGTGCCCACTGGACGGCGTGTAGCCGACGCCACTGCGACCCACGTTTCGACCTACAAGCGTCGAATCGAACGAGGCCCAGCGCCACCGGCGAGCCTTCCGGCACCTGATCCATGGCGCGATGTCCCGCCGCCTAGCAACACACCCGCTCCGCCCGCGCCGCCCGGTCGGGTGGGATCTGCTGGAGGCGGTCAGCCTCGAACACAACCCCGGTCCGTCGCCAAAACAGTGACCCCGGCTGATGCCCTAGGAAGTGTGCTCAACCGAGCTCGTAAACGCATCGAAGAAGCAATCGAAGAGTCATCACAGGCAGGAAACGGACACAAGTGACCAACACGGAGTTCTCCCTCACCGAGCGGCTATCGGTAACCGAAGGACAGATCACCCTCTCGGGAGCGCAAGCGCTTATGCGCGTGCCCGTCGATCAGCATCGAGCTGACTCGGCGAAGGGACTCCGAACAGCAACGCTCGTCAGCGGCTACCGAGGTTCACCGGTAGCGGGGATCGAGGGGATCATTGCTCAACATCAGGCCATCCTCGATGCAGCGAACGTCTCATTCATTAGCGGGGTGAACGAAGAGCTGGCAGCAACGATGATCTGGGGATCCCAGATGACCGAGCTCGAGAAGAGCAAACGGTACGACGGTGTTCTTGGTATGTGGTACGGCAAGGGCCCCGGTGTCGACCGCTCTGGCGATGCGTTCAGACACGCAAACTTCTCCGGGGTCGGCCCGCACGGTGGCGTGCTCGCTGTTGCGGGAGATGACCCCGAGTGCAAGTCGTCGACCATTCCGTCAGCCTCGGAAGTCGCGCTTTTCGATGCGGGGATGCCCGTGCTGTATCCGGCCGACGTCGCAGATGTGTTGCGCCTCGGACGCTACGGCTTTGAGATGTCGCGGGCGTCCGGATTGTGGGTTGGCTTCAAACTCCACACCGATGTCGCCGACGGCTTCGCCACCGTTCCGGCGTCCGCTGGTGATCCTCGAATTGTCGACGTGATCCACGAGGTGAACGGCGAGCAGTGGCATCCAACGATCGACAACAACCTCGTCGCCCCGGCCTCGCTCATGCTCGAAGAGGAACTGTTCGGTGAGCGGACCGAAGCAGCGTTAGGTTTCGCCCGCGAAAACACGATGAACCGCTCGTTCGGGTCGATGAACCCGTGGCTTGGAATTGTGGTCGCAGGCAAACCGGTCGGAGACGTGGTCGATGCGCTCGCTGCGCTCGGCATCGAACACCAGCTCGAGGAACTTGGCATCGGTGTCTATGTCCCCGCGATGATTTCGCCGCTGGAGCCACAGGCGCTCCGAGCGTTTGCCTCATCAGTCGACACCCTGCTCGTCGTCGAGGCAAAACGGTCCTTCATCGAAGCCCAGGTCCGCGACCTGCTCTACGACGAGGCGCGTCCACCTCGGGTCTATGGCAAGCGCGATTGGAATCGGGATTATCTGATCCCGGGGTCAGGAGCGATCAGCGCTCAGAACATCGTCGGCCCACTTCGCCGAGTGCTCGAACAGAACATCGATCCAAGTCGACTGAAGAAGCAGCGTGAACGCATCCCGCTGATTGCCGATTCTGGCGACGCTCTGCCCGGTCGCACGCCGTACTACTGCTCGGGTTGTCCACACAACCGTTCGACGGTTGTACCCGACGGTTCCACCGCTGCCGGAGGTATTGGCTGCAGCACGATGGCGATTTGGATGGATCGCGGAACAGAAGGGCTTACCCAGATGGGCGGGGAAGGAGCCCAGTGGGTGGGGACGGCACCGTTCATCGACGAAGATCATCGATTCCAGAACCTCGGGGACGGAACCTTCTTTCACTCCGGTTCGCTCGCCATCCGCCAGGCCGTGGCCTCAGGCGCGAATATCACCTTCAAACTGCTGTACAACCACGTTGTAGCCATGACCGGTGGCCAGGACGCCGCTGGCGAAATGCCGGTGCCGGAACTGACGCGTTGGCTTCGCGCCGAGGGTGTTGGAGCAACCGTGGTCGTGACAAACGATGTCGATCAGTACGGGTCGGACGCAAGGTTCGAAAAGGGCGTACGGGTCGTCGACCGAGACTCGTTCGATGAGGTCCAGCGACAACTCCGCGACACCCCGGGCGTGACCGCTCTGATCTACGACCAGGGGTGTGCTGCCGACCTACGTCGCGACCGCAAACGCGGGAAGGTCGTGACGCCCACGACGCGAGTGATGATCAACGAGGCGATCTGTGAGGGCTGCGGTCACTGCGGAGAGGTCTCGAACTGCATGAGTGTGCATCCGGTCGATACACCCTTTGGACGCAAGACCCGCATCCATCAGGAGTCGTGTAACTACGACCTCAGCTGTCTGGGTGGCAACTGTCCAGCCTTTGTTACCGTCGAGATCGATCCGACGAACGAGGTCGCCAAGGTCCGAACAGGAACAGACTTTATTGGCGGCGAGCGCCCGGCGGACCCCGAATTGCCCGACGATGCCACGCTATTGATCGTTGGAGTGGGCGGAACCGGTGTCGTCACGGCCAGCCAGGTGTTGTCAACCGCAGCCATGCTCGATGGCAAGGTCGCGACGAGTCTCGACCAGACCGGTCTCGCTCAAAAGGGAGGCCAGGTGATTTCGAACCTGCATCTCGGCAACGAGACCCACGACGGTGCGCCAAAGGTCGGAGTCGGTGGCGCTGATGCGCTTCTGCTGTTCGACGTCGTGGGTGGTTCTATGCCTGCGGTTCTCGAGCGGGGCAACCCTGAGCGCACCCGTGCAGTCGTGTCGACCAGCAAGGTTCCCACAGGCCAGATGGTCACCAGGATCGAGCATTCTGAGTTTCCCGAGATCGAGCGTTTCCGCGCCCGCATCGAACAGGTCACCCGTGCTGACGAGAACGTTTGGATCGATGCTGAGGCCATTGCTCGTCACGTCTTTGGATCGCAGCCGGCAGCCAACATGTTGGTCGTCGGGATGGCCTACCAAATGGGCATGATTCCGATCACCGCATCCGCGATCGAACAGGCGATAGGCCTCAACGGTGTCGCCATCGAAATGAACAGCGAGGCCTTTACGCTCGGACGGCGAATTGTCGACGACCGTGAGCTACTAGCAGAGGTGGCAGCGCAGGCCGCGGTTACAGCGCCTGAGCCCCCGACTCCAACGAAGACTGTTCAAGCCATGATCGACACGATTCCCGAGTTGGATGACGAGCTCGAAGAGATCCTGAAGTGGAGGGTTCCTGAGCTCATTGCTTGGGGAGACAAGGACTACGCCCACCGATACTTGGCCAGCATTGGCGCGGTCCGACGCTCTGAGATCATGGCCGGCATCGACGGCGCACCGCTCGCGAAGGTCGCGGCGCGACACCTGTACAAGCTGATGGCCTATAAGGATGAGTACGAGGTTGCTCGACTTGCGCTCAATGCGGATATGGAAGCCAAAGCCAAGGAACTCTTCGGACCAAACGCATCGCTTAGCTACCAGCTTCACCCACCTTCGCTCAAGAAAGTTGGAGTGAAGAACAAGATCGCGATCCCATCGGCTACCGCTCAGAAGACGTTTAAGTCGTTGCTGCGCTCGAAGCGCTTCCGAGGCGGTCGGTTCGATCCGTTTGGCCGTTCTGAGGAACGCCGCGTCGAACAGGAACTCATCGGTGAGTACGAGGAGCTGCTCACTCGATTGCACAGCGGGCTCACCACCGACACCGTGGACAAGGTCGTCGAGATTGCCGATCTGGCAGACCAAATCCGCGGCTTTGACGAGATCAAACTGGCCAACGTCGACCGCTATCGCAAGGAAGTCGAACTGGCTCTCGCCGCGCTAGGTTGACCAGATCAATAACGAGCGAAAGGTTGCCAATGGGCATCTCGATCAAGGACATCGACGGTCTCAAGGGCCTCGTCACCGAGGAGTGGAGCGACTGGACCGATTCGGTCGAGGTCACCCAGGACATGATCAACACGTTTGCCGACGTCACAAAGGACCATCAGTGGATCCATGTCGATATCGAGCGGGCGAATGCTGGACCGTTCGGAGGGCCGATCGCCCATGGGTTTCTCACGCTGAGTCTCGTGTCATATTTCAGCGGGCAGAACTTCCCCGATGTCGACGGTCTAGCCGGGGTTCTCAACTACGGCGCTGACCGCTTGCGGTTCCTCAACCCAGTCCCAGCGGGTGCGAAGGTACATGCAAAGTCGCGCATCATTGACATGACCGAGAAGCCCACCGGCATCCTCATGAAGACCGAAATTGCCGTGCACGTCGAAGGCGATGAGAAGCCGGCAGTTCTCTATGAATCTCTCGGCCTGATGCTGGGCTAGTCAGCTCTTCAGGTGTGACGTAAGAGTTCTCGGCAGGACTTGCCCAACCCAGGTTTGGGGTGTGAGTCTTTGGCAATGCTCTCGGCAAATCTCGACGTCTCAACCATCCGAATCTTCCTTCACGTGCTCGCGGTGACCGTGTGGGTTGGTGGCCAGATTGTCATGATGGCGATCGTCCCTATTCTCAAAGAGATCGGCGTCGATGGTCTTCCAGCAAAGGTTGCGAAGGGATTCCAGAATGTTGCCTGGCCCGCAATGGCGGTCGCGATCTTCACGGGTATTTGGAACATTCTGGCGCTCAACAGTGTCGAAAAGTCGTTCGCCTGGAACATGACCTTTGGTATCAAGTTTCTCTTCGTTGTCGTTTCGGGCGTCGGCGCCTTTAAACACTCGAAGACCGACGACCCAAAGCAGAAGGCGCTGTTCGGAGCGATTGGCTTTGTGTGCGCAATCGTTGCGATGTTCCTCGGTTACGTCATCTGACTTGGCAACGTCAGCGCCTATGGCCTTCACCGACAAGGTTTCCGATTGAGGCCATGAGTTCTTCGGCGTTCGCCAGATGATCATCGGTCTCAAAGAAGAGTGGGGAACCAGCTCGGGCGATCACACGGTGTTTCCCTAGGCGCGCCTTGGGCAAGGGTTTGCCCGGAACCCAGGCTTCGTTCGCGAAGGCGAACCCGATCGGTAGAACCGCAGCACCGGAGGCTCGCGCAATGCGTGACACCCCTGGTCGTCCGGGTCCCACCCAGTTGGTCTGATCGGCGGGGCGGGTGATTCTGCCCTCGGGCATGATCGAGGCTGATTGCCGCTCGCGGAGCGCTTCGATTGTTTCTTGCTCGGCGGCTTCCTTGTCTTCTTTGCTAAATGGGATGCAGCCAATGTTGCGCAAGAATGCTCCTGCGATGGGGTTGACGAAGAAGCGGGAGTTGACCGCGATGCGCGAGGTGATCCCGAAGTGTCCCAGGACGATCAGTGCCGCGATCAAATCGAAGAGGCTGGAGTGGTTGGCGGCAATGATCACCGGTCGATCGGTCGGCAACTCGAGCTTCTCAGGAAGCTCGAGCGTTGAAGAGAGCCGGGAGAGCACGCGGGAGCCAAGAACCGCCCCTGCGAATCGTTTTTCGAATCCGGTGTTAGCGAACAACACCGCTGCCTCGCCTTTGCCGAAAAACGCTGTTTGCACGATCTGATCCTAGGCCGCTGATTCTGTGTCGGTGGGATCTTCAGAATTGCCCCGGCGCGGCTACCATCTCGCTGCACGACGGAGGTAACACATGGTCGAACCGGACTTTCTCGAGTTCTCAACATTGAGTCTTCACGCTGGTCATCAGCCGGATGCGCAGACCGGTGCGCGTGCGGTGCCCATTTACTGGTCCACGTCGTACATGTTCGACGATACGGACCATGCAGCGGGGCTGTTCAACCTCGAGGTTCCCGGTCACATCTATTCACGTATCTCGAACCCGACGACCGCCGTGCTCGAGGAACGCGTAGCGGCTCTCGAGGGCGGGGTGGGTGCCGTTTGTACCGCGAGCGGCATGGCCGCGTTCCACCTAGGCGTCGCCACGCTGATGGGCACCGGCGGTCACATCGTTGCAGCCCGAAATCTCTACGGTGGCACCGCGAACATCTTGACCCAGACGCTCCCTCGTTTCGGCATCACCACGACCTTCGTCGACCCGAACGATCCCGATGCTTTCGCTGCTGCTATCACCGAAGACACGCGACTCGTCTATGGAGAGACGCTCGGCAACCCCGGGATCGAGGTCATGGACATTGAAGCCATTGCCGATGTGGCACACCGGAACGGCCTTCCACTCATGGTCGATTCAACCTTCGCGACGCCGTACTTGATCAAACCGCTCGAACATGGCGCCGACATTGTGATGCATTCGATTACCAAATTCATGGGCGGTCACGGGGTGGCTCTCGGTGGCGTGCTCGTCGATGGCGGACACTTCGACTGGGATGCGAGTGGCAAGTTCCCGACGATGACCGAGCCCTACGACGGCTATCACGGTCTGGCATTCTCTGAGGAGTTTGGGCCAGCAGCATTCATCACACGTGCTCGTGCCGAAGGTTTGCGAGACTTCGGGGCGGCGATCAGCCCAATGAACGCATTTCAAATTTTGCAGGGCGTCGAAACGCTGCCGTTACGAATGGAAAAGCACGTGACGAATGCCCAGGCGGTCGTCGCGATGCTTCTCGATCACGACGCGGTCAGTTGGGTGTCACATCCAAGCGCCCCAACGCATCGCGACCACGAGCTAGCAAAGCGTCTGTATCCAAAGGGAGCCGGAGCAATCTTGAGCTTTGGGGTCAAGGGTGGTCGAGAGGCTGGACGTAAGTTCATCGAAGCAGTGAAGCTCGCATCGCATCTCGCCAACGTGGGCGACGCTCGCACACTCGTGGTGCATCCGGCATCGACCACGCACCAGCAGATGTCTGCAGAGGCGCTGGAAGTTGCTGGAGTTGGAGAGGATCTCGTACGACTGTCGGTCGGGCTCGAGGACGAAAAGGACATACTCGCTGACCTATCGCAGGCGCTTCGTGCGTCGCAACGTTAAGGAGACCCAAGCATGGAGATCACCTACCGTGGAGAGCCCGTTCGTATCGCCACAGGCGGAAAACCACACGACAACGAGTTACCTGGCGTCGTTCTGATTCACGGCTCGGGTATGGACAGAACGGTGTGGCAGATGCAGAGTCGCTGGCTTTCACATCACGGCTATCGAGTAGCCGCCATCGACCTTCCAGGTCATGGTCTGAGCGGTGGAGAACCACTCGATTCGATCGAAGGGATGGGGGAGTGGACAGCCGGGCTGATCCACGAACTTGGTCTTGCTCCGGCCCACATCGTGGGGTTCTCGCTAGGTACCTACGTCGCGATCGAAGCCGCGGCTCAAGACCCGTCAGCGGCAAAATCGGTCGTCCTCATCGGTACGGCGTCGGCAATGCCGGTACATCCCGAACTGCTCTCGTCGAGCTACGACGACATTCCCAAAGCCAGTCGGTTGATGACTTCATGGGGTATCGGAAGCCGAGCCCACCGTGGTGGACACCAGTCGCCGGGAACCTGGCTGGTCGGCGCCTGCACGGCGCTCGTCGACAGCTCGCCGGAGAACGCGCTCGGTCATGACATGGCTGCGTGCAACGCGTACGAGGGAGCGGTGTCTTCTGCTGCGAAGATCGAGGCGCCCGTCACCTTTGTGCTCGGGACCGAGGACAAGATGACGCCGATCAAAAAGAGCGGAGACCTGGTCGATGCGGTCGCCCAAAAGACTGTGGTCCGCATGGACAAGATCGGCCACATGATGCCGATCGAAGATCCGATCGGTGCCCGCGTCGCGATCGCTGATGCGATTGGGTGGGACGGACAACGTTCGTAGGGTAGGACCGTGGAAATCTACGGCGTGATCAACGCATCCCCAGACTCGCTCGCCGACTTTTCGGTAGCGACCACTCCGGAGACGGCTCGCTCCTACGCAAGAGAACTGCTGGCGGCTGGCGCAGATCACATCGACCTCGGTGGTCAGGCAAGTCACGGGGGCGCAGCGATGGTGACCCCCGAGGAAGAGTGGGCCATTCTCGAAGGGCCACTACGGGCCATCGTCGAGCTCGGGGTGACCGTATCTGTCGATACCTGGCAGGTCGAGACCGCTCGCCGTGCATTCGACGTCGGCGCAAAGGTGCTCAATGCTGCCGACGCGCTGCAGGATCCGGCGATGCTCGAATTTGCAGCCGAACGAGAATGCGACATCGTGCTCCCGTTCATGCTCGGACCCGATCCGCGACATCTCAAGCACGTCGAGGGCGATCCGGTCGAGGTGATGGTCTCGTGGTTTGGTGAACGCCTGAAGGAAATGGACACCTACGGTATTCGGGAACGGTGCTATCTCGATCCGGGCACAGGTTTTGGTCCTGCGCACTGGGATTGGGCAACGCGAGCCGAATATCAGCGCAAGATCTACACCGGCCTCGACCGGTTGCGGATCTATGACCTACCCATCTACGTTCCGGTGCCGTGGAAGCAGACCCCAGACCGGATGGAGTTGCTCGACATTGCCCTGTCCCACAACTTGGATTACACGCGCTCTCACTATCCGGCTCAGGTACGAGAGCGACATGACGCCCTCAACCCGTAGTCGGTTATTCGCCGATGTCCTCGTTCCAAAGTTCGTTGCGTTCTGAGATCATGCGCTCCATGAGCGCAACACAGGTCGGGTCGTCGACGACGGTGACGTCTACGCCGCGGCTGGCGAGCAGTTCTTCTTCGCCCATGAACGTTCGGTTCTCGCCGACGATGACGCGGGGGATTCCGTAGAGCAGTATCGCCCCCGAGCACATCGAGCAGGGCGACAGTGTGGTGTACAGCGTGCACTCCCGATACACCGATGCTGGTAGACGACCAGCGTTCTCCAGAGCGTCCATCTCGCCGTGCAGGGTGGGACTGCCTTCCTGGACCCGCTTGTTGTGGCCTCGACCAACGATCGAGCCGTTGTGAACGATCACCGAACCAATTGGGATGCCCCCTTCGGCCCAGCCCTGTTCGGCTTCATCGATGGCGGCTTGCAGAAATTCGTCCATGTAGACAGTCTCGCAGATCGATCTCGCTCGTTCGATGGGTTCGGGGCCTAACCTGACTTGATCGAATCACCGAGGAGTGGAAATGTCGCAGCCTGAGCTGAAATCATCCGGCGAGAAATGGTGGCGGACCGGCGTGGTCTACCAGGTGTATGTACGGTCGTTTGCCGACGGCAACGGTGATGGCACCGGTGACATCGCCGGACTACGCGATCGGCTTGCCTATCTCAACTCGCTCGGCGTCGACGCGCTCTGGATCAACCCGTGGTATGCCTCGCCTCTCCGCGATGGTGGATACGACGTAGCGGATTATCGACGGATCGATGAGCGCTTTGGAACCACCGAAGAGGTCGAACTGCTGATCGAAGAAGCCCACGCGTTGGGGATCAAGATCATTGCGGACCTCGTTCCGAACCACACTTCCAGCGATCACGCCTGGTTCCAAGAGGCGCTTGCCGCTGCGCCCGGTAGCCCCGAACGGGATCGCTACGTCTTCCTCGAGGGCAAGGGCGATGACGGCGAGCTGCCGCCCACGGACTGGACAGCTGTGTTCGGTGGCTCGGCTTGGGAACCTGTTGGCGATGGCTGGTGGTATCTGCACATCTTCGATGTTTCCCAACCCGACCTGAACTGGGAGAACGAGGAGGTGCGGGCAGAGTTCGACAGCGTCTTCCGCTTTTGGCTAGATCGCGGCATCGACGGGTTTCGGATCGATGTTGCGCACGGGCTGATCAAGGACCGAACGTTCCCCGATGTCGGGAAGGTCGGGGCGATTCTGGAGAGCGATCGGTCGGCCAACCATCCGTTCTGGGATCGCGATGGTGTTCACGAGATCAACCGGCGTTGGCGCAAGGTTCTCGATGAATACGAGAACCGGATGATGGTCGCCGAGGCGTGGGTGGCAGCAGATCGTCTTCCGCTCTATCTGCGCCCAGATGAATACCACCAGTCGTTCAACTTCGATCTCTTGACCACGGAGTGGGATGCGAGCGAGTTTGCTGCCGTGATAGAGAAGTCGGTGGAGGCGGCCGAGAAAATCGGTGCTGCGTCAACGTGGGTCCTCTCGAACCACGACGTGATGCGACATGCAACTCGGTACGGACTCGACGAAGGTGTCCCGTGGCGCAAGTGGCCCATGACGGGACCGGTCGAGGCGCTCGATGTTGAGCTCGGTAACCAACGCGCCCGTGCCGCGTGCCTGATCACGATGTCGCTTCCGGGTTCGACATATGTGTATCAGGGCGAGGAGTTGGGTCTGCCCGAGGTTTGGGACCTTCCCGAAGATGTGCTCGACGACCCCACGTGGCTGCGCTCAGGAAAGACCGAAAAGGGACGCGATGGTGCGAGAGTTCCCCTTCCTTGGGCACGGACAGGAAGCTCGTTCGGTTTTGGCGCGAACGGCTCGTGGTTGCCTCAACCAGAGAGCTTTGGTGATCTCAGCGCCGAAGCTCAGCTCGACGACCCATCGTCGATGCTGGCGCTGTATCAGGCCACGATCGCTGCCAGAAACGAGCACATGGTGCAGGATCAGAGTTTCGAACTTGTCGATCTCGGTCCGGACGTTCTTTCCTATCGGAGGGGCGGGGTACAGGTGGTGGTGAACATGTCGTCAAAGCCCGTGGCTCTCCCCGCCGGTGAGGTGGTTTTGGCCTCGACGACCAGTGTTGGCGCTGATCTTGAACCCGACGCCGCTGCGTGGATTACGTCCGTTTGAGCTGTGAGAAATCCGCGAACAGACTGCGCGAAAGGGTGATTTACCAGCCATCTTCCTGTACTATGTGTTCTGGGTCCAAGACCCAAAGGTGGACGGCGGCGGGTGCCGTACTGGCGGGAGATTGAAGAACAGGGGTCGACCATGTCGGCCCCTGTTCTCCGAATGCCGGTAGCGTGGAGCCGATGGCTCGTGTTCGCCGCTCGGCAGATGAAACCCGTCAGCTCATGGTTGAAGCTGGTTTGGAAATGCTCCAAGAGCATGGTGTCACGCTTGGTCTCGACAAACTGACCCTTGAAGCGGCATGCAGCGAAAAGGACATCGCCCGTTCGTCTAGCCATGCAGCGTGGGCCATCGACGATCGGTTCACCCCTCAGGAGATGTTTCAGCGAGAGGTCGTGAAGTCATGGTTGTTCGACCGAGAAGGAAAACTGTTCGCCGATGCGGCGGCTACTGCCGTTGCTGAGCTGTTTGCAGACGGTGAGGCTCCCACGCCCCGTGAGGTGATCCGGGCTGGAGCTCAAGCAGCGTTCGAAGAAGGTGTGCGCCGCAACGGCCATGGTGTCGGCGATTTCCTGTCGACCGACCTCGCTCTGCGGTACGCGATCGCCTCTCAACCGCCCGATGAACGCGATCCCGAAATGCTCCGGTGGTTGTCCGAGGGCGAGCGGAAGAATCGAATGTCCAGAGTCGAGGACACGTACAAGCCGTTCGGCAAGACCATCGGTGTCGAACCAAAGCCCGAGTTCGGAGACGATGCTTACCAGATCTACTCCGTAATCGTGGCGTCGCTCGTGGAGGGGCTGTCACTTCGAGCGTTACTCCTGCCGGAGTTGGACCTCACCAGGCCAATCAAGGGATTCGAGGATGATCGGGTCCCGCCGACCGTGCTCGGTGCGTGCCTCGAAGCTCTGGTGCCAGTGCTGTTCCGTTCAGTCGAAGAGCCGTCGTCAGACGAGAGCTAAATTCGGTCGGCAAACTCGATGAGTTCGTCGACATGGTCTTCGGTGAAACCGATCGATGGTGTGGTTTGCACGAGCAGCGTCGGGATGGTCTCGTTCCGAATCTTTGCCCAGTTGTAGGCGTCGGCGTGGAGATCATCGTCAATCCATGCCGTTGGACGGTCGCCAACCCACGTTTTGATCGTGTCGAGTTTGCGGGTTTCGGTCTGACCGCGAACGAACGTGATGACCGGCAGCGGGTCGAGTCCTAAGGCGGGGCACAACGCCTGGTTCGCATACTGCTCCCACGTGGTGGCCCACACCAGGTCAAACCGTTCGGCGAGTCGTGAAAGCCGCGGGGCGTGTGCGTCGGTCCAGACCACCCAGAAGCCGCCGATCTCACGTTCGGAGAAGTCGGGCGGAGCTGGCATCCCATAAGGCGACAGAACGCCGCCGACGTCGAGGAGGAGATAGGGCCTCATGAGCCCACGGTAGGTCAGCTCGGTTCGAGAACGATCGATGCCGAGTTGATGCAGTACCGCGTGTCCTTGCCGCCCTGGCCTTCGGGAAATACATGTCCGAGGTGAGCGCCACAGTCAGCGCACAGTGTCTCGGTCCGAGGAATGCCATAGGCCCAGTCGGACTGCTCGGCGATTACATCGGACGAAACCGGCGCCGAGAAGCCTGGCCATGGCGAGCCGCCGGCTGCCATCTTGTCATCACTCGAGAAGAGCTCCGCGCTACATACCCTGCATCGATAGGTGCCGGGCGTCGTGGTGTTCAGGTATTCGCCGGTGAATGGGTCTTCGGTCCGGCCGAGGTGTGCAACCTCGTACTGCACTGGCGTTAGCCGCTCGCGGAGCTCGTCTTCGGAGTATTTGGTTACTCGGGGCTTCTTCGCAAAGAATCGCTTCAGCAGCTTCATACAAGGTCAAACTACGTGGGTGTACGAACTGTTCCAGTAGGCGGTCGTGTTTCGTGAGTGTTCGCATGGGTCATAGGCTCCTCCCATGACACTCATCAGCAGCGGGTTGCTGCTCTACCGAGCTAGCGATGCAAACGCCGATGGGGTCGAGTTGTTGATTGCGCACATGGGTGGGCCGCTCTGGGGGCATAAGGAAGTCGCTTCTTGGTCGATTCCGAAGGGCCTCGCCGAGCCTGGTGAGGACGACTTGATCGCCGTTGCCGAGCGCGAGTTCGAAGAGGAGATGGGCTCAGCCCCAACGCCGGGGGAGTCGTTTGATCTTGGCCATGCAATGTCGGGACGAAAGAAGGTTGTCATCGCCGCTCGCGTCGGCGAGTTCGACTTGTCGACCTTTCACAGCAACGACTTCGAGATGGAGTGGCCACGGGGCTCGGGCCAGATCCAGAGCTTTCCTGAAGTCGACCGGGCCGATTGGGTCTCTCCAGAAGCGGCTCGCATGCTCCTGGTGAAGTTCCAAGTCGTCTTTGTCGATCGGCTACTCGAACACCTCGCGCGGACGTACTAGTTGGCTCGAGCTAAACCTGTTCTTTTGGCCGCGGCTTGCGTTGTCATTGGTTCCATGGTCGTCTGGGGCGACAAGGGGACAAAGGGGAGTTGGTAGATGGCTACAGGCGTGTTGTCGGATGTGTTTTTGCCGTTGGCAATTGTTCTCATCATGATCGCGATGGGAATGACGCTGACCGCAGAGGATTTCCGCAGGCTTAAGCAACAGAAGGCCGCTGTTCTGACCGGCCTGACGAGTCAGCTTCTGCTTCTGCCGTTGCTTGGGTTCGCTGTTGCGTGGCTCTTCGGGTTGAGCACCGTCTTTGCCCTCGGCATGGTCTTGTTGGTTGCGAGCCCCGGCGGATCGACGTCCAATCTGATCGTGCATGTCAGTAATGCTGACCGGGCGCTCTCGTTGACCTTGACCGCGCTCTCAAACGTTGCCGTATTTGTCTCGATGCCCCTGCTGCTCTCGTTGGGACAGCGGGCCTTTGGTTCGCTGGATGGGGACGCAGCGGTCCCGGTTGGCGACCTCGTCGTGCAGATTGCTGCGCTGACGGTAGTGCCCATCGTTATCGGCATGTCGATTGCTCGACGGGCACCAGATTTCGCTGCGAGGCTCGAGGAGCCTGCAAAGCGTGTCGCAACGATCGTCTTTCTGGTGATCGTCACGTTGCTGGTGATTCAGAACTGGTCTGCGATTACGTCCGACGCGCCGGAATTCGGACCGGCATTTGTGACCTTGAACCTGCTCGCCTTGGCCGCGGGAACTCTCCTGGCGTTTGGTGTTGGTTTGACCCCACGGGAGGCTACGACGATCGGCATCGAGACCGGCATCCAGAACTCGACGCTCTCGATCGCTATCGCTCTGTCCGTCTTTGATTCCGATGAGCTCGCGATCGTTCCAGGCCTCTATGGGCTTTGGATGTTGTTCACCGGCTTCGCGTTTGCGTTCTTCATGCGGTCCCGCTTCAACACAGCGAGTTCGAACATCCCGGTTGGCTCGTCTGCCTAGGCCGCCTTCGAGACGATGTGCTCTTCATCCTCTGAATGCAGCTGGCGTACCGTCTCGTCCTCACTGGGTACAGCGAGGTGGGGAGCGATGTGCTCGAACAGGAACTTCCACTCAGGGTCGGCGTCTCCGCCGACTCGGAGTGAGCGTTCTCTTGTGATCGGGCCTGCAGCAGCGAGCACATCGACGATGTCCATGTCCGTCGCGCTGTAGAAGCTGAGCTCCCATCGGCCGTTCGAACGGACGCGGCCAACCGGGAAGAAGCCCATGGTCTCGGCCACCGGAGTCACGGCGTCTTCGAAGGCGTAAAACCAGTTTGCTTCGCTCTCTGTTGCAAGCCCACCTTCGATCTGGTCGACCATATCGACGCCGACGAGGTGTAGGTATGGCGCTGTTTCGACCGGGCCGACATCAACGAGTCCGCTGTTGAAGAGAACGCTGGCATCGCCACCATCTGTGGTCTGGGCTGGATAGCTGCACCACGACTGGGGAACTTGCTGGGGTTGCATAGCTGGGTATCGGCGAGAATCCTGACCAGCTTGAGGGGCAGCGGCCATTTCTGATTGTGGGCAGTGGGGCATCTGGCCCTTAGGGCAGCACAGGTTCCTGCCGACTAGTACAGGGACCATGTCTGCGAATAGTGCTCCAATCCCTGACGGGAACGACGACGACTTTGACGATGAGCTCGATGACGAGTTCGACGTCGATGGTGCGACCGCGTACGACGACTTCCATGAAGAATGGGACGACGACGAGGACGATCTTGAGGTCGATGAGGAAGAAGATTTCGCCTCCGCGGCTTCGGTGGAGGAAGAGACCTTCACACCTCAGCCGGTGTACAAACCAAAGCGGGCACGACGGATCTTTCGCTGGATGGCGAGACTTTTGATCGTCGCGGTCATCGCTGGACTCGCGGTCGGTGCGTACTTCTTATGGCCAACGGTGAACGAACGGTTCATTCAGCGGGTTGAAAACACGGCGGCAGATCTCGACACGGTCGAGGGACGGATCGACGAACTTGATTCGTCGTCGGCTGACTTCGCAACGGTCGCTGGCGACTTGGATGCACGTCTCAGCGAGGTCGAATCAAGCCAGTCTGCAACCGACGCTCGACTCGACGATATCGATGAGTTGATCGCCGGTCAGAACACTCGCATCGAAGATCTCGATGAGCTTGCCGCAACCCTCGGCACCGAGCTGGAGCTCACCAATTCTGCGGCTTCGCGCCAGCTTGAGGTAACCCGAGCTGCCGAACTCATGTCTCGAGCGCGGCTCTTCCTCTTCCAGGCCAACTACGGCCTTGCTGCTGCCGATCTCGACGCCGCTCGCACGACCCTGTCGGACATCGACTCGGCCGGTCCCGATGCCGTTGACGAGAACCTCTCCGAGGTCATCGACCGTCTCGATCGGGCAATTGCGAACCTGCCGGATCTGCCGGTTGCCGCTGCTAGCGATCTCGATATTGCTTGGCAAGCACTCCTGGGTACGAACACCGCCCCATCACAGTTGCCGTTCACCGATGCTGCAGGGGCCGATGCCGAACCAGATGTCGATGGCGAAGACCCCGTCGGCGCAGACGCTGGCACTGCTGACCCTGACGGTCGCGAACTTGGCGCTGACCAGTAGTTCGGACTCAGTGTCTCACCGAGAGCTCTTCGAGCGCTGCACCGACGTGGTGGCCGGTGCTGAACACTGCTTGAAGCAGGTATCCGCCCGTGGGGGCTTCCCAATCGAGCATTTCGCCAACGACCCACGTCGCCGGAGCATCGTTGAGTCGAAGTGTTTGGTCGACCGCAGACCAGCTCACGCCTCCCGCGCACGAGATCGCACGATCGATGGACGCGAGATCGGTGATCCGAAGCGTCACCGCCTTTGTGAGCGCGCCCAGCGCATCGGGGTCGGTCGGTAGTTGGTTGTTGGTTGCTTCGCGCATGAGGCTGATGCCGACCGGGCTGAGACCGCTGCGGGACAACCAGGTCGAGAGCGACTTCTTCCTCTGACGTCGTTCGACAAGCCGTCGGACCATGTCGCCAAGTTCGAGGTCAGGCATGAGGTCGATGGTGAGCTCACCGTAGCCATCGGCTTCGATCTGTTTGCGGAGACGTCTGGAGTGGGCGTAGACCGGCCCACCCTCGAGCCCGTTTTGGGAGACGATCGGGTCGCCGCGCACGGCTTCACCGTCGACGATGATCGCTGCATTCTTGATCGGTTCGCCAGCGAATCGGTCGATCAGGGGTGCGCTCCATGACACCGAGACTCCACAGTTGGCGGGCCGCAGGTCCGCGACCTCAACACCCTGCTCCCGAAGAACATCCACCCACGAACCATCGGAGCCAACCCGCGGCCAACTCGGCCCGCCGAGTGCGAGAACCGCAGCGTCGTATTCGTGCAACTTGATGCCGCCCGAACGGTCGGCGAACCGAAGGGCAGGACGCTCGCCCGTTTCGTCCCAACCAATCCAGCGGTGTTCGCCGTTGAACGTGACGCCTCGGGCACGCAGCCGGCGCAGCCACGCCCGTAGCAGAGGTACCGCGCGGAACGACTTGGGAAATACACGACCGGTGCTGCCAACGAACGGTGTTTCGCCGAGTCCGGCTGCCCATCCACAAAGCTCGTCGGGCCCAAAGCTGCGGATTGCAGGCTCGAGGTAGGCGCGTTCGGGACCGTACCGATCGAGGAGGTCATCGAGGGGCTCGCTGTGGGTCATGTTCAACCCACCTCGGCCAGCGAGCACGAACTTGCGTCCCGGGGAGCGGCGCTGGTCGAAGATCGTGACTGAATGTCCGGCGCTCGACGCGGTCTCGGCTGCCATCAATCCACCGGGGCCCGCACCGACGATGACGACATCAAGCGACCGCTTGGTTGAGGATTCCACCTACAGAGTGTGACGCGGTTGCTGAAGAAACCACTATTTCTGTGCCGGCTCACTGCGGAGCCCTCTGCAGCGCACCTCGCGTCTATGGTTAAAGCATGTTCTTTCGCCGCAAGGGCAACACCGTCGAACCCGCACCTGCCCCTCCCGGTCGCGCCGAGAAAATGAAGATCAATGGGGTGCATGACGTTCTCGGAAGCTCGATGGTTGAGCCGTTCCCCGAGGGGATGGAGCAGGTCATTGTCGCCATGGGCTGTTTCTGGGGACCGGAGAAGATCTTCGCCGAGCTCGACGGCGTCTACACCACCGCCGCGGGTTATTCGGGGGGCATGACGCCGAACCCGAACTACGAAGAAGTGGGCAGCGGCCTGACCGGCCATGCCGAGTCGGTGCTGGTCGTATTCGATCCCGAGGTCATCTCGCTCGATGAGCTCTTCGGCAAGTTCTGGGAACAGCACGACCCCACCACGCCGAGAGGACTGACCGGGTTTGGATCGCAGTATCGCAGTGCGCTGTTCACCTCAACTCCCGAACAACTCGAAGCGGCGCTTGCGTCAAAGGCCCGCTATCAGGCGCGACTGAGCGACATTGGCTATTCGAAGATCCGCACCGAGATACGTGAGGCAGGCGAGTTCTACTACGCCGAGAACTATCACCAGCAGTATCTTCACAAGAACCCCGCTGCCTTCTGCCCTCATGGCTTTTGTCAGGTGAGTTACTCCTAACAAGGAGCACTAGTGGCCGTGATGGAAGATCCTGTGAGATCGTGCCCAGGCGCTAACTGCGCGAGATTGGCTACCGGCTGGTAACAATACTCCATGCTCATCTCGTTCTTTGACTCCCAACCCGTCGTCGCTACCGCAGTCGCCAATGGCGAACGTGCTCGGGCTGTCGGGCTCCATCGTTACTGGGCGCCGCAGGTCATGAACGCCTCGACGATGTTGACGCTCGGTGCGGTGGCCACAGCGGTGCCCGAGATTCGCCTCGGGACGTCGGTCATGGCAATGCAGACGATGCTCCCTCAGACGATGGCCCAGCAGGCCCGCACGCTCAATCAGATCAGCGGAGGGCGCTTTACGTTAGGTATCGGCGTCAACCACGAACCCGTGGTGACGAGCCGGTGGGGTTTGCCGTGGGAAAAGCCATACAGCCGTTTCGTCGACTATCTGAACGCCATGGTTCCGTTGCTCGAAGGAGATCCGGTCGACGTGTCGGGCACATTCTTCTCACACACGACCGAGATTGCCGTGCCCGGTGATGCCCCCGAGCTCATGCTCGCCGCACTCGGACCCAAGATGCTGAAGCTTGCCGGCGAACGAAGCGGGGGCACGATCACCTGGATGACGGGGCCGAACACGATCGCCGAACATATCCGCCCGGGCCTCGATGCCGGCGGTGGAGGAAGCATTGTCGCTGGCGTTTCGGTCATCACGACGAGCAGCGACGAAGAGACCGAAGCCGCTCGGGTCTGGGCCAACAAGGCGCTAGCGATCTACCCGCAACTGCCGTCGTATCGTGCAGTGATGGCTCGTGAGGGTGCAACCGACGCTGCCGACCTGGTGCTGATCGGTGACGCCGACACGGTGCGGGCCGGGATCGAGCGCTACCGCGAGGCGGGTACGGACGAGGTTGCTCTCAGCCTCATGGGTTCACCAGAGCAGAACGAGCTCAGCTGGGGAGTCATCTCCTCGCTGATCTAGTCCTGGGTGTGCCCGCCGGTAGTGTTAGGACATGAGCGTTGATGTGATTATGCAGGCGATCGAGGTCACAAAGACCTACCGCAGCGGCTCGAACGAAGTGCATGCGCTCAGGGGCGTATCGCTGGATGTGAACGCGGGCGACCTGATCACCGTGGTCGGCCCGTCGGGCAATGGGAAGACAACGTTGCTCAACTGCCTATCCGGTATCGACTCGATCGATAGTGGTCAGGTGTTTATCGACGGACAGGACATCCACACCCTCAGCGATTCAGCTCGAACCGCGCATCGTGGCGAACGTATGGGCTTTATCTTTCAGAGCTTCAATCTGATTCCCGTGCTGAGCGCACGAGAGAATGTCGAGATTCCGCTTGTGATTTCTGGGGCGAGTCAGCGTGAGGCATCCGAACGAGCGGGCGAGATGTTGAAGCGGGTGGGCCTGGATGATCGCATCGATCATCGGCCTCAGGAACTCTCAGGTGGTGAGCAGCAGCGCGTCGCGATCGCTCGTGCGCTGGTCACCGAGCCCGCCATTGTCTGGGGAGATGAGCCGACCGGAAACCTCGATAGCGAGACGGCAGCGTCGATTATCGAGTTGCTCCAAGAAGTCAACGACAATGGTCAGACGGTTGTCGTGGTTACCCACGACAAGACGGTCGCCTCGATCGGCAATCGCATAGTAGAAGTGCGCGATGGTCAGATTTCGCGCGACGACGAGATGACGAGTCTGGGTGGTGCCACGACCGCGTGAGCACACTGCTGGTCCTCGTCATCATTGCCGTCTTTGTTGGGATCCCCGCCCTCATCGACCTGATTCGCCGTGGGGACCTTCGCCGTATGGCGGTGCGCAACACCGTCCGGCGCCCGTTCGAAACTGCGCTCATCATCATCGGGTCAGCGCTGGGGACAGCGATTATCGTCGCGGCGCTGATGGTGGGGGACACCTTCGAGGCCAGCATCCTCGACATTGTTCGTCGAAACCTCGGCGAGGTCGACCTGGTGATCGAAGTCGAGGGCGGCACCGACGCCGAGCTCCTCGCTTCGGCTGTCGAGGCAAATCCACCCGATTCGGTCGATGGCGTTCTCATCCTCCGCGGCATTGGCGTCGCCGCGGCGGCTGGTTCGCAGCAAGACCCGATCGCTGTAGAACCCGATCGGCCGGTCGAGCCGGCGATCAGTGTGAACGCTGTGGACTTCGACCGGTTTGAATCGTTTGGCAGCGATCCGGAGGAGTGGAGTCTCGTCGGGCTTGATGATCCGGGCCTCGACGGTGTGGTGATCAACGACGAGCTTGCAGAAGATCTCGAAATCGACGCTGGTGATGTGGTGACGTTCTTCGCCATCGGCACGGAGATCGAACTGGAGGTCTCGGCGGTCGTCGACACGGTTGGGCTCGGTGGCTGGAGCGACGCATACGTTTCCAACTCGCTGTTCGACCAGCTCGGTGTTCCCGATGACCTCACCTTTGATGCGGTGGCGGTTTCGCTCGAGGGAACCTTGTTCGATTCGACCGGGGCGATCGTGGACGAAGCCACCGAGTCGATCACCACGCTCGTCGAAGCATCCGACGACGGCGACCGAATCATCGAGTCGTCGCCGGCAGACGGTTTGCTGATCGACCCGATCAAACAAGTCCTGGTCGATGATGCTGCTGAAGAGGATGAAGAGCTCACCACGCTCTTCTTCGTCGTCGGAGGTTTTAGCGTTTTCGCCGGAGCTCTTCTGCTCATCAATCTTTTCGTGATGTTGAGCGAGGAACGCAAGCCCAACCTCGGCGTGTTGCGCGCCATTGGGTGGAACCGCCGAACCCTTCGTCGGGCATTTCGGACCGAGGGGCTGATCTACGCCGTGCCCGCATCGGTGGGCGGTTCGATTCTTGGGATCGGTGTTGGTTGGGTCATCGTCCAGCTGACGAGGTCGATTCTGCAAGGGCAGAATCCCGACGGGAGCTTTCAGCTGCTGACGACCATCCAACTCGAGAGCCTGCTCATTGCAGGGCTCAGCGGGTTTGTTATTGCGATGCTTGCCATCTGGTTTACGTCGTGGCGCATCAGCCGTCTCAACATCGTCACGGCTATTCGAGACCTACCTTCGCCTGTGACTTCTCGTGGCACGGCACTGCGAGCGGTCGGGGCTGCTAGCGCGATCGTCATCGGTGTCATCTCCTTCGTCGTCGGCCAGCCCGAAGGAAACCCATATCTCACGTTGATCAGCGTTCCGTTGATCGTCGTTGGGTTGTCACTGTTGCTCCGCTCAAAGGTGTCGCCCCTGCTGCTGAGCGCCATCGGAGGGTTCGCGGTGATTGTGTGGGGGCTGCTCATCTTCGAAGTGCTGCCAGATGACAGCAACGTTGAAGTCCAGTTTTTCCTCGCCTATGGCATCGTCGTGGTGGCGGCCGGTGTCGCGTTAGCGACCGTTTCTGGAACGCTGTTTCAGCGCATCGTCGCCCGGTCGTCGTCAGGCGGCGTGGCGGCACGCCTAGCTCTTGCATACCCAACCGCGCGGGTGTTTCGAACGGCATCGTCGCTCGGCATGTATTCGTTGATCATCTTTAGTCTTGCGTTCATGGCGGTACTGGCCGAAGGCATTTCTTCACAGTCGGACGAGATCGTGACACAGAGCGCGGTTGGTCACGACCTGCTGATCCAGTCGTTGAACGCCAATCCGCTCGATCCCGGCGAGGTCGAGGCGCTCGGCGACGTCGAGTCGGCGAGCGCAGTCTTTCGAACCTTTACCGAGTGGTCGTCGAACTTTCGCCCCGACACCGCGGACGATCCACGTGGCTCGATCCTGAGCGCGGCTGACGAATCGTTTATTCGCGACAACGCGCCGATCCTGTCCGCCCGCGACTCCCGATTCGGGAGTGACCGAGAGGCGTTCGAGTTCGTCATCGACAACCGCGATGCCGTCGTGGCTCCGTTGACACTGTTCGGGAGCAGCGACGAGTTCGAGCCCTCCATCGGGGACACGGTCGTGGCAGTCGAGACCGGAGCGGAGTTTGAGATTGTTGGGTTGTACGACAACGACTTCACCTTCCCCGGTATTTGGGTCAACGCCGAAGCACTGTTGGAGATCAATCCGGAGGCTCGCGCGACCAGGCTGTACGTCAGCGTCGTTGAGGGTGCGGACGCCGATGTGGTCGGCGAAGAGATCGAAGCAGGGTTCATCCAGAACGGCGTCCGTGCCGAGAGCTTCGAGGCGCGGGTAAACCGATTCCTCGAAGCCGACCTGGCGTTCTTCAGTCTGTTGAGGGGCTACCTACTGCTCGGTTTGGTGATCGGTATTGGGGGCCTTGCCGTGACGCTGTCACGAGCTGTGCGCGAACGCCGTCGCCAGATCGGCATGCTTCGCTCGATGGGCCTGAACGCGTCCGGCGTTGGGCGATGGTTTCTCGGTGAGGCCGCGTTCATCTCCATCATGGGCATCGTGTGTGGGGCGGGGCTCGGCGTGCTGTCTTCGTACTTCCTCGCCACTCGGGCTGGTGCGGTCGATGGAGATCAGACACCGTTCGCTATCCCGTGGGTGACCCTGCTCGCGCTGATGCTCATCCCACTTGTCGCAAGTGCGATCGCCGCAATCGCTCCTGCACGCCGAGCAGCCGCGTTGCGGCCAAGCGAGGCCCTGCGGCTGGCTGCATGATGAAGGCCCGTCTGGTCCTGGTTGCTGCGCTGGTAGTCAGCGCATGCTCGTCGTCGGGGCCTGACTTCGTCACCTCGGAGGCGCGACCCGACTTTGCGTTTGTTCGCAACGGAACGCAGCTTGTGACCGGTAGCGATGTCGGCGATGCGAACGTGGTGTGGGATCTCGCTGATTCTCTGGTTGGCGGGTCGACCTCGGCCGAGTCGATCGAAGCCATTACCTCGCGAGAGGTGTTCGTGGGGGTGTGCTGTGAACCGGTCGCTGGGCGCCAGCTGATCGTCGATGTGGACGATGGCACAACCGAGATATTTCCGCTCGCCGTCAGGTTTCCTTCAGTCGCCGAAGGTTCGGTGAGCTCGGTCGTATCGGGTGGGTCGACACTCGTTGCCGATGACCTCGGTGCGTTGCTCGCATACCAGGAGGGCATTGGAGTTGTGCCTCGAGGTGCTCAAATACGACAAGCCCGAGGGGCGACCATCTTTCGGCCCGAGGCGGTAGGCGATACTCGGATCGCCTTCGTCGATGGGAGCGAGAGTGGGGAAGGGTTGTTGTTCGTCACCGACCTCGAAGGAGAGGTGTTGGTGGCGTCTTCGGTCGGAAACGTTGACGACATCGCCTATGACGCTGCGAACGACGTGATCGTCACGCTCGCCAATGCACGGGAGATCTCGCTGCTGCGGCCGGACACGCTCGAGCAGATCGTTCGTCGGGATGTTGTCCGAGAAGTCGCCGCGCTCGACGCTCGTGACGGTTGGTTGATGCTCGTTCGCGTCGATGGTTCGATGGCAGCAGCGCCGATCACAGACCCGCAGGCATCCGAGGATCTCGTCGCATCTGGCGCAACCGCTGGGGCCTGGCTGAAGTAGTTTCAGCCGCTCATCGAGCAGTGGTTATCTGCCGACGATGCTGTGCTCATCGGGTCCCACTCGAACGACCCCGCACGTACTGGTCGTCCGGCTAGCTACTCAAAGTCGCCCTCGACCTCAACGCCGACGACGATGTTGTCGG
>CAZSYL010000037.1:0-5482 GCA_964610745.1 uncultured Acidimicrobiales bacterium | reverse complement strand
GGGTCGAGTTGTCGTTGTTGTCGTAGGTACAGGCTCGTCCTGGGCTTCGAGATCCGCTTCGTCCTCGTTCGCATCCTCCGCAGTGGTGGATTCTTCGCCGCCGCCACCTTGTGTGGCTTCCTCGGTCGAGGTTGCTAGTTGGGTTGGCTCGGGATCGTTGAGCCAGAACGCGAACCCACCGATCAGAAACGCAACAACCGCGAACGCTCCAACCGTCGTGGCGATCTTTCGTCGTTGGCTTCGAGCCGCAGCCTTCGCATGAATGTTCTCGACTGCCGGTACTTCGACGTCGCTTGCGATCTTGGCAATCAGGTTCTCAACTTCGTCGCTCATGGGCTCATCTCCGTTGTGGTTTCGAGTTCGGTACGAAGCCTTTTGCGAGCCTGGAATAGCGTGGCTGATGCGGTGCCGGCGGTGACGTCGAGGTCTCTTGCGACCTCGGCCTGCGTGAACCCCTCGACGTGATGGAGAACGAGTGCGCGTCGTTGTTTGTAGCTCAACTCAGCGAGTGCTGAGACCAGCTCTGTATCTGGGTACGAGTCGGCAAAAACTGCATTGATTCGCTCAGCGTTCAATAACTCGCCCAGACGACTCGCCCGCCGAAATGACCGTCGAGCCTTGTTGATAGCAACGCGAGTGACCCAGCCGGTAGGCGAGGCCATCGCAGAAACATGGTCCCAACGCTCGAACGCCTTGACGAACGCATCGGTTGTTGCGTCTTCCACGCGAGAACTGCTGGCACCGCACACGACTGTGACCGCCGCGAGCACCCGGGGGTACTCACCTCGATACCACGAGTCGTAGTCCATAGCTCTCTCTAGCTTCATACCCGGATAAGCCCTGGACACGGAGAAGTGATTAGTCCGGTTTCGAGTTTTCTGTGAGGAGACTTTCTGCAGTCATGGTGACCGAAGCGAGGAAACGGTCGATCAACTCAGGGGTGGTCGGCGCCGAGACCGCAAGGCGGATGACGTTGACCCCATCGACCATGGCATGGCCGACCATCGCCCGCTCGTTCTCATGTAGAGCGTTGCAGACATCGGGTGGTTCGACGCCCTCGACGGTGAAGGTGACGTTGATCGACTCGGGCTGTTTCATCAGCGTGAGCCCCGGGAGCTGCTCGATTCGGCTTGCAGCGTACGCAGCCATCTCGACCATGTTGTCGATTCGGGCCTCATAACCATCGTTGCCGAGGTACTTCCATGCAGCCCAGACCTTCAGCGCATCGTTTCTACGGCCGCACTGCATCGACGTCAACCCTGGGTCGAGCAGTGGCTTGCCGTCCTGGAACAGGTAGTCGGCGATCTCGGCGAGGTGCCGTTCGAGGAGCCCACGTTCGCGGAACAGACACACCGACGAGGTGAGGGGCACGCCCATCAACTTGTGGGCATCCCAAGTGAAGCTATCGACGCCTTCGAGCCCATCGAGCAGACCTCGGTGCTTTTCGCTGAGCAGCAGCGAACCACCCATTGCTCCGTCGACGTGAATCCACAGACCGTGCTTGCGAGCGACCGCGGTCAGCTCGACGATCGGGTCGAACGCGCCGAGCACGGTCGTGCCCGCGGTGAGGTTCACGAAGAACGGCTTGTGCCCGTCGGCCAGATCCTGTTCGATCTGCCTATCGAGGTCGGCCGGGTCCATTCGGCCGTCTGGCGTGGTTGCGACCGTCTTGAGGTTGTTGCGACCAATACCAGCAAACATCGCGTTCTTTCGAACCGAGTAGTGGCCGAGGTCGGAGGTGTAGGCAATGGGGCGCTCGGGGTGCGGGCGTCCATCCTCGTTCTCTGGGAAGTGTTCTTCGCGGGCGACGATCATCGCCAAGAGATTCGACAAGGACCCGCCCGGCGTGAAGCTGCCGTCGCCGGTTTCGAAGCCAGCGAATTTGAGCATCTGGTCCATGACGTTGCGTTCGATCAGTACCTGAGGACCAGCGATCTTGTAGGTGTACATCGACGTGTTGAGGAACGCAGCGAACATCTCGGCGATGGTCGCTGCCTCGATTCGACCGCCGAACAGCTGGTTGAAGAACTGGTCTGTCGATGTCACCGGTGTTGCTTTGCCGACCGCCACCAGATCGGTGATCAGCGTGTCGAGTGCGATGCCTTTGTCGGCGAACTCGAGGGGCAGCTCTTCTGCAAGCACACCCGGGTCGACGGATTTACGAACCGGTGCCGTCCGCTCATGAGCGATGAGCTCCTCGATGCCAGCGAGGAAAGCCTTCCAGCCCTGCTCGGCCAGTAGTTCGGAATTGGACATGACGCTCCTTGTGCGAGTCTCGTGCTTGGGGTCGCGAGGCCTCGTTCAAGGCTACAGCGGCGCTTTGCTGTAGTCGTATGGTTCGATGTCGGTCCAGGTGCCGACATCGCCGTAGGTACTTCGCACTTCCTCGATCTCGATGATGAGCGTCCGTTTCGTGAGGTCGCCGTCGGCGGTTTGGATCCTTCCGCGTCCGGTGACCTGGAGTATTCGCCCGGTCTGATAGTCGATAGTTACTGCACCGATGCGATCGTCGAGCAGCATGTTGCCGAGGGTCTGGAACATTCCGTTGCCGACATAGTCGGGAAGGCTGATTGTGGTGTCGTCGATGACGGTGACGAAGCCCGGCTGTCCGCCTCGATGTGTTGGGTCTACGCCGTGTTGCTCACTTCGGCTCGCGAGAAAGATCGTGTCGCTCATGGTGAACTGGTTCTGGTCGTCTGTCGTGAGCGCCGCGGCGACGGTGGGCATGTGGTCAGCGGGAATGGACAGGGCGGTTTCGGTGTCATGGTCCCGCTTGAAGATGTACTTCGGACAGATGCCGAAGATGCGGGTCATCTCGTAGGTGATCGAGCCATCGCTGTCGACGCTTCCATGCCCAAGCGACTTAGCGCGTCGCCGATTCGAGGGATTGAAGTAGAGGATGCCCATCGACCCCATGGCTGCCACGTTGTCGAACAGGGGGTCCCCATCGAAGCGCCGAGGCCGCACTTGCACTGTCACGAGGTCTTTGATCGTGAACAGTTCGCCCGCTGCACCAATCAAGGGAGAGGCCCACGGCCGGCCGGTGGTGTCGATCGATGCTGCTGACGAGAAGGTGCGTTGGGCGACGAACCGTTCTTCGCTCGGGTTGAGCTCGGGCAGGAACATCTGGTCGGTCGCGTCGTCATAACCGGTGGTGTCGACCCCAGACTCGGCCTGAATTTGGGCTTCGCCGCTGTGGAAGTTTCGGTAGGTGGTCACACCTGGCGACCAGCGACCGCCAGCATCTTGTTCTGAAGGCTCGCCGAGGCTTCTGTCTCGAGCGGTGGGCCGAAGAGCATTTCGCGAGCCTGCGGCTCGAATGCCTCGATGCCGTCGATCGCTGGCTGCAAGTTCTGCTCTGGGAGCGTTTCGTCGACACCCAGTGCACGAGAGAGGTCCCAGGCGTGGATCAAGATGTCGTTGGTGGCGATTGCCAGCATCCGTTCCTTCGAGACCTCGCCGAAGAGCGGATGCTCCATCGTGCCGTCGATGCTTCCGGGAGTTGCCAGTGCTGCAGCCATCGCGTCGCGAGCTTCAGCCCAGCTGGCGCCCTCTTGGGCTTTGCTGCCAAAGATCTGGCCAAGGCCCACCTGGGCGCCGGTGGCGTGATTGACCAAGGCCGCCACGTCGAACTCGTCGCAAGGTGTGGGGGAGTGCTGGTCTTCAGCGGTGATCAGTTGATGGCGTATATCAAAGGCTTCGGCGGCCGATGTCCACAGGGCGATTTGGTCGATGGTCATGATGAGTTCCTCAGGTCAGGGTGCTAACTGGTATGAAGCTCTTTACAAGTTATATTGCCTTGTCCTGATTGCAACCTTCTTGGGTCACTTAAAGGGTTAGAATTAGAAGATGGTAATCGACACAGCACGACCGCTGCCTGGTGGGCCGCTCGCGATCGACCTGCTCAATACCACCTGGGCGAGCAGCGATGGCTCGGTCGATTGGTTGCAGAACGATGCAGCAGTGAAGCAGTTTGCTGGCGAGCACGGTCACTCTGTCGATAGCTCCGACATCGACGATGTTCGCTCGTCGCTGATCGAGTCGCGAGAATTGACTCGACGCCTCTTTCGTTCAGCTTCGTCGGACGAGAGCTTGTTAGCTGATCTAAACGCCGCCCTCGCGTCAGCGCAAACTGTTGTCGTTTCGGCCGATGCTGGCCCAACGTTGCGCGTCACTGGGGGCCGATCACACAACGGTTTGGCAATCGAGGCGCTCGTCAATGCAATGGAACTCCACCGCGATCAGCAGCATCGGGTTCGGCCGTGCGACCACCATTCCTGTGTGCTCTGGTTCCTCGATACATCAAAGGCGGGACGCCGCCGCTGGTGCTCAATGGAACGCTGCGGAAACCGCAACAAAGCGCAACGCCATTACGAACGTCAGACCAAAACCAGTGATGCCGCCCCTTGACGGGGCGGCACCAGATGAGACAAGGGGGAGGGGTGCCCGTGTCAGTCTTTGGCCTGGCTTTCGGCCACGGCGTTGGCGGACCATTCAGCCCAACCTTGCGAATCCTCAGGGCCCAGTGGAGCAGGTGGGATTTCGACAGGTTCGCTGAGGTCGACGACGGTCGTGGCTTCAGAGGCGAGAACCTCGCGGCCAGCCCGGTCGGCGACGTCGCCTCCGGTTGTCTCACCAGCTACAGAAGGAGCGATGATGCGGGCGGGAGCGTTGATACCGGCGTTAGCGGCGAGCTGCGCTAGAGCTCCCCGGTTTCCGCCGGGCAAGAATCCGACCTTTCGAGGTCGGCCGACCCACAGCCAGCTGAGCCCGGCGAATGCGCCGAAGACCACGGTGAGTATGAGCCAGAAGATCTTGTGGAAGTTGCGGATGTCTTCCTTGGGGGTGAGGAGGACATCGATCGTCGCCCAGAGAGCGAAGGTGACGAGTATGAAACTCGGGATTGCAGATAGCAGCGACATGGGCGATTTCCTTTCCACTTGTTAGTGGTTGTTGTTTGATGCAAGGGGAACGCTCGCATCAATCGCCGATATTCGAAAAGACGTTCTAGTTCTCCACCAGTTCTCGACTTCGCGAGTGGTCTCTTAGCTTTTGAGCGAATCGAGGTTTCGGGAGATGCGTCCGCGGACGCGTTTGATCGACTTTAAGTGTTTGCAATCCTACGTAAAGTGGTTGAAAAGCGTCCGCGGACGTGGAAACGGCACCAACACTCACTGATCGCTGTTGAACGTGAGGGGGTCCGACGAAGCGATGACCCTGCCGTTGGCAGCTCGTGCTTCGACTCGGTGCGTTGCTTCGAGATCGATGACGGGAGCGTCGAAGCTCCGGACGGCGCTATCGCGAATGACCTGGATGATTTCCTCGCTGCCATCGATGGTCCGAAGCAGTACCCAGCCCTCGATCTGCGACGGATCGCCGTCGACTGTCCAGGTGATCAACGCGGTCCGGCCGTCGCGGGAGATCTCTGCTGTCACCGTTGGCGGTGGAGTAGGGGCTGCTGGGGGGTCGCTGGGTTCGGGGT
>CAZSYL010000036.1:34171-37490 GCA_964610745.1 uncultured Acidimicrobiales bacterium | reverse complement strand
CATTCCGATCTTCACCGGAGACCATCGAAGTGTTTGGGCACCGGACGGCCGAGCGCGCGGTAGTCGCTCGGCCAACTCGGTTGGAGTACGTGCCACTGTTCGGGGGCGTTGCGTATGAAGTCTTCGAATACGTTCGCGACCAGCTGCGTCACTCGTGTGACATCGTCTCTGAACTTTCCTTCACGCACTGCTGGAACTGGAGGTCGAGCGTCCGCATAATGCTTGTCGCCGTCGAAATACACCGCGACCGGGATCAGGGGGGACCCCGTGCGCAACGACAGTGTGGCGGGCCCTGCCGGCAGCTTTGTTCGTTCGCCAAAGAAGTCGACCGTCACGCTCGAGGCGTCACCGACGAGGCGATCGGATAGCAGACAGACGATGTGTCCCTCGGCCAACGCATCGATGACCGCAGGTCCGGCCTCAGGTCCAGCGGACACCACGTTCATGCCGAGCGATTCGCGGAACGACTTAAACCAATCGAACAGTTCAGGTGGTTCGAGCGCCTCGACCACGACGGTCACTCGGTGACCTTCGACCTTGGTCAGCCAGAACGCGGCCCATTCCCAACCGCCGAGGTGCGGTAGCACAAGGATCGGGCTGACCCCGCGTTCGAGCGGTTCGGTGATGTGCTCGTATCCGGTATAGGTAAAGCCGTCATCGATCTCCTTGGCACTCAGTCCCGGAAGTCGGAAGCTATCGAGGTAGTAGCGTCCGTATTGCGAGAACGTTCGAGCAATGCCCGCTCTCGTGGTCTTCGGGGACTGTACCTGACCAGAGACGCGGTTCAGGTTCCGTGCGACGATCGTGCGACGATCACCGGCGAGCAGCGAGGCCGCAGTAGCGCCAGCCTTGACCAAAGTCGACGACACCGGCCTCGGGACCCGTTGTGCTGCGAACGCCGCTGCCTTGTAGGCGGTCGTGACATCGATAGACGGCACTTCAATGGACGGCACTTCAATGGACGGCATTGCCATCTGAGCTCCGACTTTCCGCTCAGCGATCGGTCTTGCGGCGTCGAGCCTCGAAACCCCGGGTTGAGCGGCGGGCATCGCGTGCACGACGACGGGTGATCGGTCCTGGAGGTGGGGTTGGGCGTCCCACGCTGGCTTGCTTCCAGACCTTGAAGAATCGTTGAACCGCAGTGATGGCGGTGAGCGCGAACATGATCCACAAGACACCGAGCAGAAGATTCACCGAGAAGGTCCCGAGGAACAGACCAACACCCAGGGCAATGAAACGCTCGGCGCGCTCCATCAGGCCACCCTTTGCATCGAACCCGAGTGACTCAGCCTTGGCCCGCTGATAGGAGATCATGATGGCCAGACCCATGACCGCGACGGGAAGCATGTGGACCTGCCCATCAAGGTTTGCCGACAGGAACCAGGCGACGCCGCTGAACAACATAATGTCGGTCAGACGGTCAGACACCGAGTCGAAGTAGGCGCCGCGGGTCGACGAAGTGCCGGCCTCTTTGGCGATTGCTCCATCGAGCAGATCGGGAAGACCGGTCAGAATCATCAGAACGAGTCCCCAGCCAAGGCGGCCGGAGCCGATCACCACAGCGGCAACCGCCGACATTGCAATGCCGACGAGAGTCATCACGTCAGCAGTAATTCCCATGTTGACCAGTGCTGCACCAATCGGCTGTACGCCGCGGTCGACCTGGTCTCGCAAGTTGCCGTCAAACAATGGAAGTCTCCCTGCCTTGTCCACCAGAGGTTACCCGGAACAGACCAGCAACAGCGAAAGGAACGCGTTCGCAATAGGATCGGTCCATGGCAGACCGCTATGACAAGCTCAACCACAACACGTACATGGCCTCGATTGGCTCGATGGCCAAACGGTGGAAAGACGCAATCTATGTGCCTCCTCCACTGAACATCGAGGATTTCTTCACGGTCGAGAGCCCCGCTGGAATCGTCATCGCAGACGAGATGGGAGCGACCATCCACCAGCTGACCATCTTGAGCAAGGCCGTCCGCACCACGAGCTACCTCGAAACCGAACCACTCGACGACGACGTGCTCGATGCCATGCAAGACCGTTTGAGTGGCGATCGACCAAACACGGCCACCAGCGCCCTTGCAAGCATCATCTCACTCAACGAAGAGGTGTACGAGCGGCTGACCGCCATGCGAATGGTCGACTGGAAGAACTCGGCAAATAGCGGTTCTGTCACAGTCTCGATGCCCGACCTGGCCCGCGGGCTCAGCAGGGTGAACGCCGAACGGTTAAGCCGCGCCATTCGGGCACTCGACGCTATTCAATAGTCCGCACGAAAACGCCGAAAGGGACGTGCAGTTGAACTGCACGCCCCTCAACGACCTCACCCCAGCACTACCCGTCAGTACTGCCCGCCTGACTACCCGCTAGTTGCGAGCGAGGTCGAAGGCGTTCTGAGGAACAAATTGGCCAGCGCCCGCCGCGCATCCGTCCGCTTCCCCAGGGACCTTTACCCACAGCAAGGCGTCGACGTTGCTGTTGCCGGTGTTCAGCGTTGGGCTGACACCGATCGCACGACCTCCCGGGTCGCACCATTCACCATTGCTTCCGTTCCCGTTGCGGCTGACATCGATGACCTGCCCTATGCCACTCGGGTTACCGAGCGCATCGAGGACCTGGGCACCAAAGACCTCTTCGTTGGCGGTGGCGTTGTAGTTCGACACGTTGGTGAAGAACCCATCTGCGCCAAGCACACCCGCGTCGAGCAGACGCTCTGCCATTTCGTTTGCGTCGATCCAATTCGAATGTCCGGCATCGATGTAGACCTGGCACTGGTCGCAGGCCGTGTTGATGGTCGCAGCGGCGTTGCCGATCGCATCGTTGCGCTCACTGCCGGCACATCCGTTGAGCGCTATCGAGTCCGGCTCGAGGATGATGATCGCCGGGCCATCGCCGAGGCCTCTCGCCATGCCAGCAATCCAGGCCTCGTAGGCATCGTAGTTTGCAGCACCTCCGGCGCTGTGCTGGCCGCAGTCGCGATCGGGGACGTTGTAGGCAACGAGGACCGGGATGTCGTTGCCCGCCTGGTTCACGTAGTTGGACACAGCGCGTTCGATGTCACCGCTCCACTCACCGAACCAGCGAGCGATCGACTCGTCGCCGATGGCCGAACCAATGAGCGCCGAGCGTGGATCGTTGGGGTTGGCATCGGCCCAGAGAGCGGCGCTGTTGTATGGATCAACGAACAGTTCTCCCGACAGAGACGGCGTTGGGATCGGTGCCGGTACCGCAGTCGTTGTCGTCGTCGTTGTCGTTGTCGTTGTCGTTGTCGTTGGGATCGGTGCTGGCGCTGTGGTCGACGGGATTGGATCCTCGA
>CAZSYL010000036.1:9233-34071 GCA_964610745.1 uncultured Acidimicrobiales bacterium | reverse complement strand
GTCGTTGTCGTTGGGATCGGTGCTGGCGCTGTGGTCGACGGGATTGGATCCTCGATCGGGTCAGGGGCAGTCGTTGTTGTGGTCGTCTCGATCGGGGCTACGGGCGTGGTCGTCGAGGGGACCGGATCGTCGATTGGAGGCAATCCGATCGTTGTTGTGGTCGTGGTGGTTGGTGCAACGACCGGACCTGACCAACGGATGTTCTCACAGCTGGCGGACTCACCTGAGTCGGCCGCACAGCTATCGTTCCCGCGTCCACCCGAGATGATGTCAATCCCTGGACCGCCCACGATGTTGTCGTTGCCCGTACCGCCATGCACATCGTCGTCGCCGTCGCCGCCGTCGAGCGAGTCCCAACCGTGACCGCCGCGAATGACATCGTTGCCGCCATCGCCGCGCACCACGTCGCGCCGGGCTCCTCCACGAATAGTGTCGTCGCCTTCGCCGCCCTCGACGACGTCGTTTCCACGGCCACCGTGGAGCTGATCATCACCCGAGCCGCCAAACACTCGATCGCGGCCTGCGTTGCCGCGAAGTACGTCGTCACCGCCATTGCCACAGAGCACGTCTGCGCCCCCACGACCGAGAATCACGTCTGCGCCATCGGTACCGACGATGACATCGTTACCGACGGTTCCTTCCCAGATGGTTCTATTCGTCGCCTCGTCATAGGTCGAGGTGACTCCAGGGGTTGGCGACAGCCCATCACAGGTGTTTGAGAGAGCTAATGCCGGGATGGCGGCAACTCCCGCTCCAACCACCGAAACGGCCAGTGCGCCCAATCCAATTGCACCGCTCTTGCTCAGGTTCCTGATTCGCATCTGATGGGACTCGGCCGAGTCGTCAAAAATCTGAAGCGATTCACCGACTTTTGGATAGAACGTCCCATAGGGGGGTGTCGGCGCGTCGTCACAGCGCCTTAAGGGGTTCCTGAGCCGTTCGGCTCAAGGACGCTCGGGCTAGTTCGTCGCCAAGGCGTAGGCGACGTCGGGAATGAACTGCCCTGCTGAACCAGCGCAACCGTCGGCTTCACCTGGAGCTTTGATCCACAGGTGGCCGTGAACTACTGAGTTGCCGGTATCGAGGGTTGGATCAGCGCCGAGGGCCCGTCCGGTCGGATCGCACCATTCACCATTGCTGCCGTTTCCATTGCGGCTCACATCGATCACTTGGCCAACGCCGGGAGGGTTCCCAAGGCCATTTAGTACGGCCTGACCAAACGCTGTTTCGTTCGCCGTTGCATTGAAGTTCGACACGTTGGTGAAGAAGCCGTCAGCGTTCGCAATGCCAGCTTCACGAAGACGATTGGCCATGTCGTTCGGCGCAACCCAGTCCGAGTGGCCCGCGTCGAGGTAGACGCGGCATTCGCTGCATGACGAGCTGATGGTCGTCACCGCCGAGCTGAGCGCAGCGTTACGACCGCTTCCAGCACAGCCATTGAGCGCGATCGAGTCGGGTTCGAGGATGATGATCGCCGGGCCGTCGCCAAGTCCGTTGGCAAAGTTCGTAATCCAGGTGTCGTACGCGGCAAAGCTCGGTGCACCGCCCGCGCTGTGTTGGCCGCAGTCTCGGTCTGGAATATTGAAGGCGACAAGCACGGGGATTTCGTTGCTGGCACGTGCGGTGTTGACGTAATTCGACGTGGCGTTCGTGATATTGCCGCTCCACTCACCGAACCACTTGGCGGTCGGCTGGTTGCCGATCCGGGTGGCGATTACGTCAGCACGACCATCGCTTGCGTTGTTTGCAGCCCACAGTGCGGCGTTGTTCTGCGGGTCGACGAATAGCGCTGCTCCCCGAACCGCTCCTGCGGGTTGTGACTCCGATGCTGGCGCCGCTGTCGAAGGCGGAGGTGCGGGTGCAGCCGTCTCCTGGGTAGCGGTCGGAGCAGATGAGGGAGGAGGGTTCGAGGTGGCTGGCGAACCTGTGGCCCCTGCGGTCGATCCTGGTGCAGGTTCGGATGCGACAGTCCCATTTGGATTCGCCGTGGTTACTGCTGTGTCCGCATCGCCGTTCGGCGCCTCGACGACGTCCTCACCCGAGCCGGCGGCAGAGTCGAAGCCATTGGCGAGGTCGGCGCGTTCAGCATCGTCCTCGTCTAGCCCGGTCGCGTTCGACGCGTCGTCGGTCTCAACGCTGGCTAGGCCGCCAACGTCAGGAAGAAAGCGCTGCTCCTGCTCGTCATCAGCCTGACGAGCGTCGACGGCGGCATCGCTTGCCGTCGCGAGCTGATCTGTATTCGGATCGTCGCTGTCGAACCAGACGAAAAAGCCGCCGAGGAGCACAACGATCACGAAGATGATCGCTGCAGTTGCCGGACTAAAGCGCGCCGGCTCCGCGCCAGGAGACGTGGTCATACCCCCTTTTCATCGTGCAATTGGCCGATGAGCTTAATGAAATTCCCGATGCCCTAGAGGTCGACGACGGGTTCGGCCGGCTCGAGGCCAGCCCAGTCCTCTGGATTGTCCTCCACGAGGGTCAAGATGACCTCACCATCGACACCATCGACCATCGCAAGACCGCGCTGACTCGGCGGAGATTCGTTCGAGTAGAGCAGTATTCGCCACGTGGGCCGACTACGAAGGCCGCGCCATGCCATCTGTGCCGAGGCGTGTCCGACAGGAAACCCGACCGCCTTCGTTGCCTCGACGAGGGCATCCTGTTCATCGACAGCGAGATCCCAGCCACCCTGAATGTGATAAAGCCCGACAAGAATCAGCCCCACAGCACCGAGCGCGACACCGCCGTTGACCAGCGCGGAATCATCACCGACAGCAAACCAGTACACCAGCAGTGCGCCGCCGATCAACAGATAGAGAACACCCGGGATCCTGCGTTTGCTGTTGTTCGGGAACAGATACGGACCAACGAAGTCCGCCGCATTTAGGTCGTCGGGAAGCTCGTCGTAGTACTCATCGTCGACTCCACCTTCGTCAGCACTTGCGACAACATCATCTTCGGCCACGCCCTCAGGGTAATAGGACCCTTCACAAGACGTGCGATCGGCCTACAAATTGCACTTGAGTTCGAAGCACTTCTGGCCGATCCCTCGGTATGCAATTTCGTCGTGCAGCGCTCTTTTTGGCCTTTGCCCTCGTCGCGGCTGGATGTAGCCAACTTGGCGATACCGCAATCGTGGCCAGCTCCGGGGCCGACATCGCAGCAATCGCAGCGGACGCTCCCGATGTTGAGAGTGACGATGACGAAGCCCCTGCGCCTCTCGCGTTTGTTGACGAGAATGAAGATGCCGTCGTGAGCGGCGAGGCCCCTCGTGGAGAGCAACAGTCTCCGACCACCGGCTCGGGCAGCGACGTTTCCAACACCGAAGCACCACGCGATTCGACCAGTGCCCCAGGGACTGCTGCACCGACGACCGGTTCGCCGACCAGCCCTACGTCTCCCACATCGACGACACCAGGTTCGTCATCGTCGTCCTCGACGACTTCGACCACACTCCCAGGCTCGTACAACTCGTCGACCTCGAGCACACCTGATTCGGACACATCGACGTCCTCGAGTACGAGTTCGACCACGAGCACCACCAGCACGAGCACCACATCGACGACGAGCACCACCAGCACGAGCACCACATCGACGACGAGCACCACCACGACAACAAGCACGACAACGACGACTGCGCCGCCGCCACCTGACGGTGCAGCCCTCTTCCAAGCCAACTGCGCGTCGTGTCATGGAGCAGATGGCACCGCCAACCCGAGCGTGAACCTTCAGACGTTGCCCCTCCCGTTCTGGAACGATGCGCAGTTCGCGCTGACCATCACCAATGGAACGAGTGGAGGAATGCCGTCGTTTGGTGGCAGCCTGACAACCGCCGAGATCAACGCCATCGCAGCATTCGCAAACAGCCTCGGCTAGGCGCTACTCGCTAGGCCACGCCTCGGAGAGACGCTGCCAGGTATCGCCGAGGCTTTCGGGCACCACTCGCGCTTCGGCAACGCTGGTCAAAAAGTTGGTATCGCCCGACCACCGCGGCAGAACGTGGACATGTATGTGATCGGGGACGCCAGCCCCAGAGGCACGACCGAGGTTCATCCCGACGTTGACTCCATCTGGCTGATACTCGGTCTTTACCGCACGGACACCCATTCGGACGCCCTCCCACAGTTCGCTATGGACGGCTTCGTCAAGGTCCTCAAGGTTGTGCGCTGCCTTTTTGGGAAGAACCATCAGATGCCCTGAGGTATAGGGATAAGCATTGAGTAACGCAAAGCAGTGCTCGCCCCGCCAAAGGATGTACGTGATGGCATCGTCGAGACCCGATTGTTCGATGCCTTCAAAGAGCGTCAGCCCATCGACATGACCCTTCGAGCGTTCATCGTCGTCAGCAAGGATGTACGGAATCCGCCAACCCGCCCACAGTCGAGCCATCTGTTCACGACCCGAGAGCGTGTTGTCCAGGCCAGTGCTATCCAGCTCTGTCTTGTCGAGCGGGCCAGGGATGTCGTCGTCGGCCATTAACGCTTCAGCTCGACGTCCTCGGCAAGTCGTGCCGCGAAATCGTCGACGGAGACGTCACGTTCGACGTCTTTGACCCCTCGAATGTTGAGCCCAACGGTATTCGCCTCGACGTCGTCGTCGCCGACGACCAAGACATAGGGCGTCTTGTCGACTTTGGCGTTTCGAACGCGCTTGCCGAGCGGATCGGTCGCCTCATCGACCTGAACCCGAAAGCCATCCGATTTCAACCGCGCCGCAAGTTCGTAGGCATAGTCGTCGTGAGCTTCGGCGACGGGGAGAATACGTACTTGAACTGGCGCCAACCACGCTGGAAAGTTGCCCGCGTAGTGTTCGATCAGCACGCCGAAGAACCGCTCGATCGAACCCATAAGTGCGCGGTGGATCATGACCGGCTGCTTGCGTTCGCCGTCGTCGGCAACGTACTCGAGGCCGAAACGATCGGGCAGGGTGAAGTCGAGCTGGATCGTCGAGAGTTGCCAAGAACGTCCAATGGCATCGCGCACGTCGACGTCGATCTTTGGCCCGTAGAAGGCACCGCCACCCTCGTCGACGGTGTAATCGAGCCCCTGCGATTCAAGCGCAGCCCGGAGCCCAGCAGTCGCCGCTTCCCAGATCTCATCGTCACCGACCGACTTCTCGAGGGGTCGAGTTGACAGCTTGGCATCAAACTCATCGAAGCCGAACGCTCGCAGCACGGAGAGCACGAAATCGAGCAGGGACACCAGCTCTTCTTCGACCATCTCGCGTGTGCAGAAGATATGGCTGTCATCCTGGGTGAATCCGCGACTGCGCATCAGGCCATGCACAGCGCCGGAGAGCTCGTACCGATACACGGTTCCGAGTTCGAAGATGCGCATGGGCAGTTCTCGGTAGGACCGCTGGTCGCTCTTGTACACCATGATGTGGAAGGGGCAGTTCATCGGCTTCGGGTAGTAGTCCGCGCCGTCCATCTCCATTGGCGGATACATACCATCGGCATAGAAGTCGAGGTGCCCGGACGTCTCCCAGAGCACCGACTTTGCAATATGGGGGCTGAAGGCAAAGTCGTAACCGCCCGATTCGTGACGCGACCTGCTGTAGTCCTCCATGATTCGACGAATGATCGCACCCTTGGGGTGCCACACCGCCAGGCCAGGCCCAAGCTCGTCGGGCCACGAGACGAGGTCCATCTCCTGAGCGAGACGACGATGGTCCCGCTTTTCGGCCTCTTCGAGACGATGAAGATGCGCCTTGAGATCCTTCTTCGTTGCCCAGGCCGTACCGTAGACGCGCTGGAGCATCGGCCGTTTCTCATCACCCCGCCAATACGCGCCGGCGACGTTCATCAACTTGAAGTGCTCGAGGCGGCCCGTGCTCGGCACATGGGGGCCGGTGCACATGTCGAAGAACGTCTCGCAGTTCTTGTAGTAGCTCACCGTTTCGCCACTGACTTCGCCCTCGTCGCCAGACCCGATCGTGCCGTTTCGTACGTTCTCGATGATCTCGAGCTTGTAGCGCTCGTCTTTGAATAACTCGAGTGCCTCATCGATCGATATTTCGTATCGATCGAAGGGTTGGTCGGCCTCAACCAACTCGTGCATCCGCTTCTCGACCGCTTCGAGGTCGTCGTTAGACAATGTCTTGCCATCGGGCAGGTCAAAGTCGTAGTAGAACCCGTTCTCGATCGGCGGACCGATCGCAAAGACCGCGCCAGGGTGAAGGTCCGAAATAGCCTGCGCCATCAGATGAGCCGTCGAGTGGCGCAGCGTGTGCAATCCCGCCTCGTCCTTGCCCGTGACAAGCGAGACATGAGCCCCATCGCGAAGCGGGATGTCGAGGTCGACCTCCACCCCGTCGACGACCGCAATCAGCGCAGCCTTCGCCAGGCCCGGGCCGATGTCGGCCGCGAGATCTGCTGCGGTTGCCCCCTCGCTCAACTCGCGAGTGGAATTGTCTGGAAGCGTGACCGTGATAGCGCTCATAGACCTCACAGGCTATCGTCTGGCCTGACCCCCCGGCTTGCACTTGCGAAGAGGTTCGCGAAGCTGTTGAAGCCCCGCTCGAATGCAGCGGTTTTAGAAGGAAACGTCAACGAATGACACAATTACGCCCGCTTGCCATCCTGAGCATCGTCGCTCTGAGCGCAACCGCGCTCTTCGCCGCTCCGGCGGGCGCCCAGGCAAACCAATGTGACGGTCGGGTACCGACGATCACCTCGGATCGAGCGGTGATCACCGGAACACCAAACGATGATGTCATCCTCGCAGGGGATTCCCCAAACCAGATCTTTGGCCTAGGCGGCAACGACACGATCTGTGGTGGAGGCGGTAACGACGAGATCCGCGCCGGGGCCGGGAACGACCGAATAATCGGGGGCACTGGTCACGACACGATCTTTGGCGATGATGGCCGCGACGATATCGCCGGTGGTCGGGGCAACGACACGATCATCGGCGGGGCCGGCGACGACCTGCTCGCTGGAAACGCTGGTCTCGATGAGATTCGCGGCGGTCCTGGCGCCGACGACCTTCGCGGCGGCAGGAACGGCGATGTATTGTTCGGTGGCGAAGACAACGATGAGGTTCTTGGTGGCGCTGGACCAGACCGAATCTTCGGACAATTGGGCGCCGACCTGCTTCTGGGCGAAGCAGGCAACGACACCATCTCTGGAGGACCCGGCGATGACGATGTGTTTGGCGGACTCGGCGCCGACCGGATCAAGGGTGGGACGGGCGATGACTTTCTGATCGGTGACAACGGAGACGAGTTCGACTCTCGGGCGGTCGGCACCGCGTTGCGAGGGGGCGACGACGTCATTATTGGGGGGCGTGGGAACGACTACCTCGGCGGGGAAGGCGGCAACGACACCCTCAGTGGTCTGGGTGGCCTGGACGTTATCGACGGCTTCTCGGGTAACGACACGCTGCGCGGCAACGGCGAAACGGACCTGCTGAGCGGTGGTTCAGGGACCGACAGGGTCGACGGCGGAATCGGCCTCGATCGTTGCTGGCCTGAACTGGTCGTTCTGACCGCCGGCAGCACTCCCCCAACAAACCCAGCCGACCGCGTTTCGCGCTGCGAACAGGTCAATCCAATCCTGTAACGCCTCCTTCCGTAGCGCCAGGTTGCTTCGACCTCCACTTACCGAGGCTCGCGTTTCGTTGGCAGGGCCGAGCGTCCGTTGGTACTGTGCAAAGCATCCGGTGGGGGGTGTTCCCGAGCGGGCCGGGGATCTGAAAAGGTGCGGTGGTTTTGTGAAGAAGCGAGTGTTTGTCTCGGTGGCGGCGTTTTCAATGGTGGTGAGTGTTGTCGCGGCTAGTCCGGTCGCTGCCCAAGGGGCACAGTGCTTCGGGATCACTGCGACCGTCCAATCCAACGCGGCCCTCGTCGAAGGCACACCGGGCAATGACGTTATCGTCGGTGGACCGGCCGATCAGGAGATTCGCGGCCTCGGCGGCAACGACGTGATCTGCGGAGGCGGAGGCGACGATCTACTTCTCGGATTCGGTGGCCAGGACTTCCTCGATGGCGGCGGCGGCAACGACGTGCTCAACGGCGGCCGTGGAGGTGACACGCTCGTCGGCGGTGCGGGCAACGACGAACTCATCGGAAAGGGCGGCGCTGACGACCTCTTCGGTGACGCGGGCCGTGACCTCCTCGTAGGCGGAATTGGAAACGACACCATGTTCGGCGGCGCCGGCAACGACACCCTCCGCGGTGGCCAATCAGACGATGAGCTGCAAGGTGGGCCAGGAAACGACACGATGGATGGCGCCGGTGGAGACGATGCGATGTGGGGCGACGGCGGAGCCGACACCATGCGCGGCGGTCCAGGCGCCGACTTCCTCGCCGGTGACCAGGGGCGAACGGTCACCAATCGCCTGCTCGACACCACCAACATTCCAGGTGGCCCCGACAACCTCGACGGAGGACGCGGCCCCGACGAACTCTTCGGCGAAGTCGGAGACGACATCGTCAACGGTGGAGGCGGCGACGACTTCATTGCAGGTCACGACGGAAACGACACTCTTCTCGGCAGCAACGGCCGCGACATCTTGATCGGCGAGGAGGGCAACGACTCCCTCGATGGCGGCGGCAACTTCGACCGGTGTTGGCCGGAGTTTGAGCTTCTCAACGCTGGAGATCAGCTGTTTGTAAACCCGAACGACAGCCACTCCACGTGCGAAGAGGTCAACACGGTCTTCTAAATCAAGTCTGAGATCGCTCTGCGACTCCGAGAGTTCAGCTACACGGAGAGTTCAGCTACGCCGAGTTGTGCGCCTTCTAGCTCAACTCCGAGCAGCGCTGCGCTGGCCCGTACCGATCCAGTGTCGGCGGCGGCGTCGATCGCCGTCAGCGCGGTGGGCACATCGAGATCGTCATCTAGAGCAAGCCGGACAGTCTCGATGGGGTCGGTCTCTATGGGCTCGGTGTCGGCAGTGTCGCGTCCGGTCTCGGCAGCCTCCCAACGAGCGAGCCTTTCAGTCGCCTTAACAAGGAGGTCACTCGTCCAGGTCCACTCTGTCGAACGGTAGTGCTGCGAGAGCACAGCGAGTCGCACGGCCATCGGGGCATGTTCTGCCAGCAGATCGCGAATAAAAACCAGGTTGCCCGTGGACTTGCTCATTGGTTCGCCGCGCAGGTGTACGCACGATTGGTGCATCCAATGCCCGACGGGCTCTGCACCGGCCGATTCGAGCTGGGCCGAGGAGAACTCGTGGTGCGGGTACACGAGATCACAGCCGCCACCGTGCAGATCGATCGTCCCCAGTTCTCGCAGCGACAAGGCTGTGCATTCGATATGCCAACCCGGCCGACCGCTCCCCCACGGCGCCTCCCATGACGGTTCGTCATCCGCCGACGGTTGCCACAGCACGGTGTCGAGCGGATGTTCCTTGCGAGCATCGAGGGGATTTTCGCCACGGAGTTCGCCAATCGCCCGCATGTCGACTCGCCTGTAGCCGCTAAGAGATCCAAAGGACGGAACGGCCTGATGGCGGTAGTACACCCATCCGTCTACCACGTAGGCATGCCCACTCGATAAGAAGGCAGAGACCATCCCCCGAATATCGGGTATTGCCGAAGTCGCTCGCGGTTCACTCCACGGTTCGAGCACGCCGAGCGCTGCGAGGTCCGAATCGAACTGTCGTTTTTGGCCAAAGGCGAGGTCGAGATAGTTCACGCCGTCGCGACGAGCTCGCTCGAGTAGATCGTCGTCGATATCGGTGATGTTGCGAACCATTCGCACCTCGATGCCTCGATCGAGAAGTCGACGATGAAGCACGTCGTAGGTGACATAGGTCGCGGCATGTCCCATGTGCGTAGCGTCGTAGGGTGTGATGCCACAAACATAGATCCGTGCCACAGGCCCTGGATCGAACACCGTGATGTCGCCGGTTGCAGCGTTGAACAGTCGAAGCTCATCCATGCTCAAACCGTAATGGACCGAACGGTTGGGGCGGTGCCGGCTCCTCGCACTAGTCTGCCGCAGATGGGAATTCTTGATGGAAAGAACGTTCTGATCACCGGAGTCTTGACGGACTCATCGCTGGCGTTCGGGATTGCACAACTGGCACAACAGGAAGGCGCCAACATCATTCTGACCGGCGCTGGCCGTGGCCTGAGCCTGACCAGCCGCACGGCTCGCAAGTTCGAGACCGAGCCCGAAGTCCTCGAGTTCGATGTAACAGACCCCGAGCATGTCACGACCCTTCGCTCACACCTGGAATCCACGTGGGGCCGCGTCGATGCCGCGTTGCACGCGATCGGGTTCGCTCCCGAGGCGTGTCTCGGCGATGACTTCATGGCAGCGACGTGGGATGACGTCAAGGTCGCCTTGGAGATCTCGGCGTACAGCTACAAGACGCTGGCCGAGGTCGTTACTCCGCTGATGGCCGAGAGCGGCGGTTCCGTTGTTGGACTCGACTTCGACGCGACGGTGTCGTGGCCCGCGTACAACTGGATGGGCGTCGCAAAGGCCGCTCTCGAGTCGACCAATCGTTATCTCGCAAAGACCCACGGACCAAACAACATCCGATTCAATCTCGTGGCTGCTGGTCCAATCCGGACCGTGGCTGCCAAGTCGATCCCAGCCTTCGCAAAGTTCGAAGATGTCTGGGATGACCGCGCTCCGCTCGGTTGGGATGTCCGAGATTCTTCGGCGATAGCAAAGTCCACGGTTGCGATGATGAGCGATTGGTTCCCAGCCACGACCGGCTCGATGATCCACGTCGACGGTGGCTACAACATTATGGGCGCCTAGACGGCCCCACGATCCAACATCGCAGTGACGCGTCTTCTCGTCTTCGGGGGCACCGGATTTCTCGGTGGGCGGTTGTGCGCGGTGGGCACTGAGCGTGGCTTCGACGTAACAGCGACGCATTTCTCGACACCGCCGGGTACCTCCTATACCCATTCGACCGCTCATGCTGACTGGTTGCGCTGCGACATCACAGAAGACACTGAGGTCGACGAACTCGTTGCCTCGGTGAGACCGGATGCGATCATCAACGCTGCCTACGTTCAGTCGGGTCCCACCGCCGCGACCGTGTGCGGGGATGCCGCGGGGTGGGTGGCAGCCGCTGCCGAACGAGCAGCTGCGCGGCTTGTTCACGTCTCGACCGACCTCGTCTTCGATGGGAATCTCGGCCGATCATACGGTGAGGATGACGTCACCAACCCGCTCTCGGACTATGGAGTAGCCAAACTTCGCGGCGAAGAACTTGTCGCCAACGAGGCGCCGAGCGCCGTCATTGCTCGGACCTCGATCATCTACGGCCATCCCAGGGCACCCCAGGAGACGCTTACCCGCCGAGCGCTCGAGCCCGCACCGCCTGGGCAGAATCCGGTTACGTTCTTCACAAACGAGTGGCGCTCACCCGTGCATGTGGACGACCTCGCAACGGCGCTTGTTGATCTGACGGCCCTACCGGTTTCGGGTGTCTTGCACGTTGCTGGCGCCGAACGAATCAACCGGCTGGGATTTGCGACTCTCCTGGCTGCATACCGAGGTCGGGACCCTTCGACACTCGTTGGGAAGCCACAGGACCCAGCTCTCGGCCCGCGACCCGAGGACGTTTCCCTCGACGTTCAACGAGCCGAATCGCTCGGTTTGTCGCTACCTGGCGTTTCCAATCGCCTCGCGCCGACCTCGTGACCCGCTATCGTCCTTCGCCATGTCGACGAATGTGAGTCCTGTGCTGGAAATGTCGGGTGTTGGCAGGACCATGGATGGGAAGGCCATCCTTCGAGATGTCGATTGGGCCATAGAACCCGGCCAACATTGGGTCGTACTTGGCGCAAACGGTTCGGGGAAGACGACGCTTGCCCGAATAGCTTCCCTGCGACTTCATCCCTCGACGGGCAGCATCCGCGTGCTCGGCGTCGAGCTTGGACGTGCAGATATTCGGCCACTCCTCGGTGAAATTGGCTATGCGGCTGCAGCGCTTGCGGACCAATTGCGTTTCGAACTCCCATGTCTCGACGTCGTCATGACCGCCAAGCACGGCGCGCTCGAACCCTGGTGGCACACCTACGACGACCTGGACCGAGACCAGGCGCTTCGAAGCATGCAGAAGGTGGGCGTGGAGTCCTTGGCATCGCAGCGCTTCGGATCGTGTTCGTCTGGCGAGAAACAGCGAGTCCTCATCGCCCGGGCATTGATGACCGACCCCTCGCTGGTCATTCTCGACGAACCAACCGCTGCCCTTGACCTCGGCGGTCGTGAAGAGTTCGTTGCGTCGTTGGACGCGCTCGCCGCCGTCCCCGACGCTGCTCCGATGGTGTTGATCACTCACCACGTCGACGAGATTCCGTCGTTGTTCACCCATGCGCTGTTGATGGCGGACGGCGCCCCGCTCACATCAGGCCCCGTCGAGGAGATCATCAGCGCGCAAAATCTGAGTAGGGCCTTTGGGGTCGAGCTTTCGGTGGAGCGTCGAAATGACCGGTACTGGGCCTGGGCGGACAGGAAACGTTAGGAGAGCGGCGTGATCTGGGGGCGGGCGATCATGACCGTTCCCGACTGGATGCTGATCGACGCGTCCACATCGACGAATTCGTTGCTCACCCCGAGGCTCGATGTTGGCGACAGCGTGGCGTCCTCGAGCGGCCACTTCAGGCCGGTGGTGGTCACCCCGCCAGCGTCTCCGTTACGGGCCAGGATCGAAACGAGGTCGCCGGGCTCTCCGCTGAGCTCCACCTTATTGATGGTGTCGCCGTGAAGGACTGAGACGGTGCCTCCAGCGGTCACGATTTCAACCAGCTGACTCCGGGGCGCACAAAGGACAGCCCAGTTTCCGAGCTCATGGTCGACCCGACCACCTTCGATACCCACCACCACGATGCGTTGCACTTCGGCGAGGCCAGCGCGTTCGAGCGCGAGTTCAAGATCGGTGAAGTCTTTGTCGGCCGGTACCTCGATGATCTCGGCGCCCTCAGCTTTCGCCCACGCGACATCGCCGGTCGAAACCGAATCGAGATCTCCAATGACGAGGTCGATCGACAACCCATGAGTTCTCGCAATGCGGACGCCACAATCGGCGGCGATTACCAGGTCCGCATCCTGAGCGCCGTTGAGTAGGTTCTGATCGGGTGGGTCACCCCCCGCCAGTACGAGCGCGAAAACCATTAACCGATACTAGTGAGGACATGGCACTGTCCCAGAATCGAGAGCGACGGCGTGAGCTTCAGCCGGGCAGGTACTCGATCGGCACGGCGAGGGTCACACCCGTGACCTGTTCCGAGCCAACGATAACTGCGACTACTTCGCCCGCTGCGTTTACGACGGGACCTCCAGACCAACCAGGTTCGACCATGGCGGAGATCACGTAGACATCGGGGCGCCCAATGCCATATTCGACCCCTGCGGACCTCCCGATAATCTCGCCGGTGACAACTTCGATCCGCCCGTTGCTCGGTATGCCGCCAAGGGCCACGCCCTGGCCCAGGGCCAACGGCTCTTTGGCGACGGCGAATGACTCGGCTAGTAGCGGGCCAGGGAGAACTGAGAGATCGTGGAGCGTGGAACTGATGACTGAGTCGGGCTCGACAGCGACAAAATCCGATCCAGACGAGATGCCAATTTCGTCGGCGTCGAGGACCGCGTGGGTCACGGTCACAACCCGCCCGTCGTCGAGCTGGAACGCGGTTCCGGACTGTGAACCGAGCGTCGAGCCAGCGGTGAGTCTGGTGAGGGCGTTTGTGTTGACCGAGTCGGCACCGGCGGCCACGACCACCGCCGGTGCCAACTCGACCTCCGGCAATGCCGGATTCGACGTTGGAATGTCGTCGGCGGAAGCCACGCCAATCATCACCACCAACAAAAAGCCAAACACCGAACCAACCAGCATCTGCAATTTTAGTAATGACGACGCACCTTTTCGGTGCTGCGCAACCTCCACTCCAAAAGGAATACCAGTCGCCGATCCGCACTTCATAGGCTTTCTGGCCCAATCAATTACCCGAAAGACCCATACCCCCTTTTTCACCCCATGTGCAGGGCAAATACAGGCGAGAAACTCGGGTTTGAACGAAGTGAAATACGTGGGCCCGGCGGGACTTGAACCCGCGACCGAACGATTATGAGTCGGTCACGGACAAGCGCTGTGCTGATCTAAAGAGGCGTTGAACATTCACAGGCTTCGTAAGAGCACACCTAACGGAGTCGCTTGCTGTAACCGAGATCAACGTGTGAGGCAAACGTCGCCATTGAGGTCGTCAGCGAAGAGTGTCAACTCAGCTTCTGTAAGGGTACGGCCAGCGAGTCGACACGCTGCGTCGATCATCTCATTGATGCCAATATCCCAAAGCTGCGACCCACCCGAGAGCCGTGAGCTAAGGAGCGTGTCGTCGTCAATGAAGCGAACATTCGATGCGTTTCCGCCAGCGATTGGAGATCCGATAATCGCGCCCGATTCCGCATCCCACACACGAATCCGCCCGTCGCGCCCGGCTGCGGCGATTCGACTACCACTCGGTGAAATATCGGCTTGTTGGAACTGGCTCGCCGCACCGACGAACGGGTCACCAACCGTCGTTCGAGAATCGAGATCAACCCGCCACACCTCACCAGCCTCAGTCGCAACTACAGCGACTTCGCCAGCAACGTCGAATGTGATGTCACTAAGAGCCCAGAAGTCCGTAAGAGGCACCGAGTCCTCAACCTCAAGGGACTCGTCGTCGAGAAACAAAAGGTTTCCTTCCTGCCCTCCGGCAAGAAGCTGTTGATCATCGGTCCACTCCGCCGCTGAGATTGTCCACACATCGAGGTCTAATCGCTCAGCGATCACAGAACCTGTTGCTACCTCCACCACCTGAAGCACGCTCGCGTCTTGCTCAAATGCACGACCGGCGATCACTACCACTTCGCCATCATTCCGGATAGCAATCTCATCGACGAAGATGCCCTCTCGCAGCGCGATGGGCTCGTGCACGACGACACCTCGTTCGATGTCGACCACTGCGTAGCCAGCCGTTTCATCACCACCTGGTAGCCGAATAGAACATGAGAGGACCGCGAAGTCACCGCTCGCCGGGAGACTTATTCGTCCACAGTCATTGTGTACCGCACGGCCGAGCTGGACTCTGCTCCGATCTCCAGTTGGCGTAACCACCTCAAGTTGTGAACCAAGGTTGATCACATAGGTCCCATCTCGCTGGGCGTCAGAATATCCGACTGCGCTCGCTGCTGATGGTTCGATCTGTTGAGCCAGCGGCGGTGAAAGCTCAAGGTTGAAGGTCATAATCGTGTCGTCGTATACGACCGCTACACGATCGTCGTCGATCCAACCAGCGCCCTTCGGGGCGCTTGCCCTACCAACGAAGCGGCCCTCCACGGAGCCGGTTGAGGAGATGACGACGAACTCGCCGGTCAGCGTTCCGGCTACAAGGCGACTCGATGATGGACTCCACTCGATCAGCTCAAGTCGACCAGCGTTGAGCGGCGTCGTCGGAGCCAGCGCTTCGAGCGTCTCGGGGTCGACGATGGTCACCGCTGCATCGATCCAGCTGGCGATAGCAACAACTGACTGGTTGAAGTTGGGTACCGCGGTTTGAGCGATGAAGTCCAGTGAGGTCGGTTCGATGATCGGCATCAGGTCGGGAAGCGAGTACGTACTGTACAGCCCAGTCGAGTTTTGAACTCGGGGTGCACCGGTTATGTACAGGGTCGATTCGTCATCAGAGATGGCTGCCCAACTGTCGACATCGGGCCCACCCTCGTTCACCATGCCGAGAGATCGATCTTCGGGAATCGAGAAGACCTCGAATGTGGCCAGGACGAAGTCAAACATGACGATGTAGGTGCCCTGCGCTGACAGCCAAGCCACCAGTGATAGCCGGTCGCCACCGAGCCCGCTCACTAGCCGCTCGCCGGTCGCCAGATTCCATGCCCCGAACCCGCTGGCCTCCCGCATGATGATCGTGGAACCATCATCGCTCACCCTTAGTTCTGGAAAGCCCGCCTCGTAGTCCACATCGATGGCCGGTCCTGCCGGTTCATCGGTTGCTAAATCAAACGACCGAATCGTGTTGTCGTCAGGATGAAATCCGACGACGATGCCTCGATCGGCGAAGGCGACGTCATCGACCCCAGCGGGACCGGGATAGTCCCGAGCAGACTCAAGCGAAGCTGCGGCATCGAGGACGCTGAGCAAACCGGCCTCAGTTTCCGCAGACGGTGACTGAGCCGCACCGTTGGCAGCGAGCAGGAGTGCCGAGTCGAGGTTCCGGTCGACGAGCGAAGTTGCCTGAGCAGCCAACCCGCGAGCCGACGCTTCAACGGCGCGATCAGCGGCTTGGCTCCGTTGCTGAAGCGCAACCCCGCCTGCGATCAACGCAACAATAAGTGCCACCGCCACACCACTGACGAGGCGCTTGAGCCGACTCACCCGCTGTTGTTCGATCGTCCGTTCAGCCTCTGCCTGAGAAATCGAAGCGTTGATGAAGTCTCGATCAAGCTTTCGAAGGCGCTCAGGCGACGAGGCCGTAACCTCCTTCGCCGCAACGAGCCGACTACCCCGGTAAAGGTCCGTCGGCTCATGACCACCCTCGTCCCAGGAGTCTGCCGAGCGCCCAACATGCGCGACCGACGCGAGAAGTGCACGATCGTCTTCGAGCCACTGGGTCAATCTCGGCCACTCCCGAAGCAACGCCTCGTGAGCGACCTCAACGGTTTGTTCTCGGTTGACCGGATCACGATCAAACGTAAGCAAGCGTGCTGCCGCGAATCGGTCGATAACAGATGCCGTCGCTGACTCATCGCCAAAATCACTGCGCAGCACCCGTCGCCGTAAGGAACTTCTCGCGGTCGCCAACGCAGAGGAATCGACAAGTCGGCCGAAGACCTGGCGTGTGCTGTTGCGTTCTTCGGCGGTGCCGGACGAATAGAGTTCGTCGGCTCGCATCGCCAGAGCGCCGGCCAGCGCACCACCATCTTCGTACGATCCGTTGGTCAGCGTCGTGCCCGACCGCCGTTCGAACAGGTCGGCCATCGCGTACTGCAATAGCGGGAGCGAACCAGCCTGACCTTGCGCATCAGCGGCTATGCGAGCGACTAGCCCTGGCTCGAACTCGACACCGTGCTGACGCGCAGGTTGAACGATCGCGGCCTCAAGCTCGTCTGGGGCCAAGGGCGTTACACCGACTGTGCCCGCGTTGAGCACCGCGGCAAAGGTCGGATGCGCTAGCGGCCGGTCGAAGTAGTCGGCCCGAAGCGTGGCGACAACTCTCAACGGCGACGCCGGACCGGAAACAGCAGCGGCGATGGCAGAAAGAAAGGCATCGGCTTTGTCCACCGGGGCTGAGCTGAATAGCTCCTCGAGTTGATCGATAACCACCACGATCGTGGCGTCGTTGGTTGGCAGGCAGCTAAGCGCGCCCTCCAAGATTCCCATGGGACCGGACTCGAGCTGATGGAGCAGCGTTGGAGGTGCATTTGTTGCGACACGCCGCAAGGCGGCCTCGAGCGCTTTGAACGGCTGCGCGCCAGGCACCATGGTGGTCAAATACCAGTCGGCGGAACCCGCAATGGCATCGCGACGCAATGCTGGCAGCAGGCCTGCCCGAACGACCGACGATTTTCCTGACCCCGAGGGGCCCACCACCGTCAGGCACCGAGAACCCACATCATCGCTACCGAGCTTCTCGATCAGGTCGTCGACAAGACGAGCGCGCCCAAAAAACTCCGCAGCATCTGGCTCATCGAAAGTCCGAAGGCCTTTGTAGGGGTTCGCAAATTCGCCCTTCGTTTCGTCCAAGCGGGTTGAAACCGATTCGCTGGACGTACCAGCGACCGATCCCTCCAGTGCCTCAACAAACTCGAGCACGGCGTCGAAACGGTCGGCCGGTGACGTTGATGTCGCTCGAGCGACGGCATCGACGATGTGACCGGCGATCTCAGGTTGGACCTCTGACAGTCGCGGATGAGGTTCGGTTAGTTGGCGTCGGATCAGTTCGGCATCGGTGTTCTTTTCGCCGAAAGGACGGGTGCCGACGAGACACTCGTAGATCACCACAGCGAGGCTGAAAATGTCCGTTCGAGGATCGAGTGGTTCATTGCGTAACTGTTCGGGAGCCACATAAGGCAGCGAATCAGGCGAGGTAACGCCGTCAGCTCCGGCGGTCTCGATTGCGTCGAGTGCAATACCGAAGTCGCCGAGAAACGCGTTGCCGTTCTCGTCGAGCAGGATGTTCGATGTGGCTACGTCACGGTGGACTACACCGCGAGCGTGCGCATGGGCCAAAGCCTCGCCGATCTGTCGAGCCATCTTGAGGGTGCGTTCGACTGCCCAGGCGCCGTCGAAGAGCGACTGTTCGACAGTGCCGCCAGACAGCCAGCGCATCACCAAGTACGCGCCGTCGCTGTCCCGCCAGTAGTCGATGAGCGGAACAATGTGAGGGTGTTGAACTCGGGCAATCACCAAGGCCTCGGCCTCGAAGCAGCGAATGAATGCCGGACGGTCGGCCAGCTCGCTGCGAATCTGCTTGATTGCTACCTCGCGCCCGATCGAGGGTTGCATCCCTCGCCACACGACCGAGAACAACCCACCGCCGATTCCTTCGAGCAGGCGGTAGCCGCGCAACGGTTCTCCCTCGAGTTCCTCAGATGCTTCGAGGCGCTGGTCTTGATGCAAGATTTGCATCTCGAGGTCACACAGCTCTGGCGTTGGGTCGACGCCCAAATCCTCTAGCAACAGAACTCGGAGTGAATCGAATGATGCGAGCGCTTCTTGCTGGCGACCGCTTCTGTACAACGCAATCATGTGCCGCGACCGCAAACTCTCTCGATACGGATGCTCTACGACGAGTGCAGCGAGCTCTGGAACAAGATCGGCTGCCCTTCCCTGTTCGAGGTCGGCGTCGACGCGACGTTCGAGCGCCAACAAATGCAATTCCTCGAGACGGGCCACTTCGGCGTCCAGATGACCATGGGACTCGATCCCGGAGAAAGGCGTGCCTCGCCACAACTTGAGCGCCTCCGAGAGCAATGCGGATGCCTTTGCGGCACGGAGACCCGAAGATCGAACCACCATCTGCTCAAAGCGAATCGAGTCAACCGATCCGGCCTCGATCAAGAAAACCCAGCCGTCGCCCTTGCGGATGATCACATCGCCAAAAATCGAACGCAGTATCGACACATATGTCTGCACTCGGCGACGACCACTTTCGGGGACATCATCTCCATAGACCGCCTGGGCGAGTTCTCCTGCAGTTACGACTCGTGGTGCAGCTACAACCAGAACGGCGAGGACACACAACTGTTTCGGACCACCAAGTTTGAGTGGTTCTCCGCCTCGCGTAGCGACCACCTGACCGAGCACTCCGATGTCACAACATTCGTCGCCAGAGGTCCGCGAGGCCTCCTCGTTCTCCATATCCGCCATATACAGACACTAATTCGGAAGACGACCACGAGCGCAAGGCCGCCGTATTTGCAGTGGTTTTGGCGGGCTAAACACCCGCCTCGCATGATGCGGGTATAGAGCGCAGCGGGCGCGCTACAGCGGCGAAGGGGACGACGAGTGGACAGAAATCGTGGAGAACGCTATCGAGACGATCGTGATAGGCGAAACCACCTAACGATCGGGTGGCAGCAACGATGGCCGCAGAATCGTTGAGGTCGCAGCAGTTCTCCGCCTTCTAAACATCGACTAAGCGCGTCGCAAACAGGATGAAACAGCGGTGAGGGCAACGTGCAATCACTACGAGGAGAGGATCAACTACATGTCCACAAATACGGCGACAGACCGGAGAGTTCAATCTCGACAAATTAGGGCGCTGCTGATGGCCCTAGCGCTCTTGGCTGCAGCTTGCGCCAGCGACTCAAGTGCGCCCGAGGGAGATGCCGCGCCTCAGACTGCCACAACTGTCGGACCAGAAACTGCTGAAATCGATTCAGCAGCACCGTCCGATGAAGAGGCTGACACAAGGCAGGCAGACGAAGAACCCGCCGCAGAACAAGAACCTGCCAGTGAAGACCCAGGGCCGCCAGGCGATGATGCCCCAGAGACTGTTTCGGTAACCGCCGTAGGCACAACGATCGACATCGACTTCCAGCTAGAAACCGCATCCGTCTCCGGCACAGGTGCATCAGTACACGGCAGAGCCGACGACTTCAGCCCGTTTACGTCGTTCATCCTCTTCTTCCGAGCAACCGGATTCGCCGACGCAACCACACAAGGCAACGACACCGCCCCACAACCGTTCACCGGCACACTCGAAAGCCTTTTAGAAATCCCTGAACTCGAGATCAACGACCGGTTGGAGACGATGATCAGCGGCTTCGACGCCACCGTCATCGACTTCACCGTCACCCCCTCCGACACCCTCATCGCCGACTGCGGACCTCCACCCACCGACCAATGCGCACTAATTGCAAGTACCCCCGACCAAGGTGACTTCGACGCCATCTTCGCCAGAACCAGCCACCAACTCCGGCTCTGGCACATCGACCAAGGCGACGAACTACCACTCGTCATCATGTCCGCAACAGCACAAGGCGACGCCGACTGGCCGCTAATCGCCGAAGACGCCATCACAACCATCGCCCTCGGCGACCCGCAACCCGCCCCCAGCGAGTAAGCGCAAGGATCGGCCGGTATTACCCTCGGGCAAGGGCAGGTCTGGCCCTCCCGCGGGAACTCAGTTCGAGGTTCGTACGAACCATTCGAGCCGAAAGGTTCAAAAATGGAACTACGGCGTCTACTCTTTGCCCCTAGCTCTTGTCTGTACCGGATGCGGCGCACCAACATGTAACGGGCCAGGCCCGTTACAGATACAGCGGCGTTTCGAGCCGTTAGGCGAGAAACTCGGGTTTGAACGAAGTGAAATACGTGGGCCGTACTGGACTTGAACCAGTGACCTCTGCCGTGTGAAGGCAGCGCTCTAGCCAACTGAGCTAACGGCCCGTGATTCGGTTCATCGTATCAGCGACATCGTTGGCTACTCAGGTCCTGTTGGTTGCGTCCGATGAATAGCCATGTCCGCAAGTACCGCCCTGCATCGCCCAATCACCGTCCGCGTGCGCTATCGCTGTCACCCATGCGATGTTGCATGGACAGACACCGATGCTTCGGACTGTTGGGTGTGTGGAGAACCTGGTTCGACATTGCGAAGTGCAATGGCGCTTCGTGAGGATGATCATCTGCATCTCGACTTCGCGTAACGCTGTTTACGAGCGGGTCGAATCGCGCCTCGACTACTCCGAAGGAACGACGTTCACACTGCCTGGGACAAGGCGTTGGTAGCAGAGAACTAGATCACCTTGGCGGATGTTTTCGGTGTTCGCTGGGCAGTTGCCCGGGTTCGGGACGATTTCGACCACTTCGGCTTCGGCGCGCCCGCTCGAGCACGACTCGATCCTGATGCTCTCACCCACGAAGATAAAGCAGTTACCGTCACGCATTTGTGAGTCCAGCTCTGGAGCGACCGGACGGTCGTCAGTGCCAGCGTCGTCGTTGCTTCCAAACGCGGTGATGATCAGCACTGCGAGCGCCAGGCCGACGATGATAAGCACTGGAAGCGATGCCCAAACGCTGACCGAACCATCGCCAGGCTCGTCATCGATCGATCGACCAGGTGTGGCACCCCGGGGCGTAGCGTGCGTGGACGCGGTTGGGCGAGGTTGTGCGGGGCGCTGCGGGCTCGGTCGTTGGGCTGGCTGTGGTCGTTGCGGTCTCGCTGGACGGGTCGCGGCGTTGCGTGGCCCTATTTGGCTGTCGTAGTCGGCTCGCTTCTTGGTGTCCGACAGGACGTTCCACGCCACGTTGACCTGTTGCATGGCCTCTTCGGCTCGACGAGCATCAGCGGGAGATCGACCCTGCTGGCGGTCCGGATGGAGAGCTCGGGCGCGCCGAAGGTAGGCCTTGCGGATCTCCTTGGCGGTCGCACCTTGCGCAACGCCGAGCGTGTCGTAGTGGCTAGACATGTTTCCCCAAGAGTACTCAAGATTGGGTGGGTGATTGGAAATGACCCGAAATGCTCGCGGGCAACGCGCCAACCGTGGGCGCCGTTCCGATTGTCGTGATGGGACTGATCTAGGGTGTGCCGATGGCCGACATTGCGTGCGCACGATGTGGAGAGGACGAAAATCTCGACGGTGAGCGCGTTGGGGAGACCATCACGATCACGTGTGCGTCTTGTGGCCTTATCTGGGATAGAGACCTCACGCCGACGTGCCCGACGTGTGGTTCTGAGGATGTCCGAAAGGCGTTTCAGGCAATCGTGGACAAAAGTCGGGGAACACAGCTTTCGATTCAGTCGATGCGGCTGCGGTATTTGTGTCCGGTGTGTGAGCCAGAGCTGTTGGCTGACTATCTCGCGAGCAAGTCGCCGTTACCACCTGACGAGTTGCCCTACTGAGCCTCGCCTATTCGAAGGTTCAGCGCAGGAGAAGCGCTTCGGCGAGAACTTCGAGTCCTGCGGATCGTGAACCTTTGACGAGCACCGCAACGTCAGCGGTGAGTGGACCGATGATCGCCAGCAGGTCACTTGCACGTTCAAGGGGTTCGATCCCGTAGAGATCGGTACCAACCGCGATTATCTCGGCTCCGACTTGCCTCGCCGCATCGGCGACCTCGAGGTGATCGGTCGCCTCCTGCGCACCCAGTTCGCCCATGTAGCCAAGGACCGCGACCTTTCGCTGCTGTTGAAGTCGCCCGAGCGAATCGATCGCTCCCTTCATCGACGTGGGGTTTGCGTTGTAGGTGTCGTTGATCACCAGCCCTCCCCCAATTGAGCGCTTCACCTCCATTCGCCACGGCGACACTTCGACCGTCTGCAGTCCGGTTTCGATCGCATCGACCGGAACCCCAAGCCATAGTGCCGTGGCAACGGCAGCGGCGGTGTTCGTCGCCATGTGAGCACCCCTCGTCGGAGGCCTGGCGACGACGCGGCCCCATTCGGTCGAGAGCGTGAAAGTCGCTCTGAGCTCGTCATCGAGCTCAACCATTTCGACGCGGACATCGTTGTCGATCCCGTGCCCGAAGGTCAGGGTCCGAGCGTCGGTGCGAGACGCCATTTCGGCAACGAGCGGGTTGTCGCCGTTGAGCACGGCGAGGCCGTCCGCTGGCAGTGCCTCGACAAGCTCGCCCTTGGCGAGAGCGATGTTCTCGATCGATCCGAATTCGCCGGTGTGGGCACCCGCCACTGTGGTGATGACACCAACCGTCGGGGACGCCATCGCGGTGAGTTCTCGAATATGGCCGATTCCGCGGGCGCCCATCTCGATAACGGCAACCTCGGTGGCATCGGGAGCGTTGAGCAGCGTGAGTGGCACTCCGATTTCGTTGTTGAACGACTTGGCTGAGTGGTGACTCTGGAACGTGTTCGCGATCGCGCCAGCCAGGAGGTCCTTGGTCGAGGTCTTGCCGACCGACCCGGTGATGCCAACAACCGGCCCATCGATCTTTGCTCGCGCTGCCTTCGAGAGCTCACGCATTGCCTCGGTGGTGTCTTGGACCAGAATCGCGGTCGCTGTGCCGAGCACACCGTCGCCACCGGGTAGTTTCGCCTCCTCGTGGGTCAGATAGGCGCCAGCACCATCGGCGATGGCCCGATCGATGTAGTGGTGGCCGTCGCGTTCGGCCACAAGAGGGATGAACAGTTGACCTGTGACGATGTTGCGACTGTCCTGGTTGGAGCCGTCGACGGCGGTCTCGGGTCCGTAAACCGTTCCGTCGACGGCCGCTGCGATTTCTGACGTAGTGAATCTCACGGTTGGCAACGCTAGACGGCCGAGCCACTACTGTTGGCTATCCATGGCGACATCCTCTCCACCTTCCTCGATTGGACGAATGACTCGACCGCGGTTGCTCGTCCTCTTCGGCGGCCAATCGGCCGAACACGACGTCTCTTGCGTAACCGCAAAACACGTTCTTGACGCCGTTCGTGCTGACCAATACGAGATAGTTCCTGTCGGCATCGAGCGCGATGGCAGCTGGAACCGGGTTCAGGTCAAGGCGAATGCCGACGCTCTTGATCCCACCGGTGAACCAATCGACCCTTTTGCCTTGATGACCGAAACTGCGGCGGTGGGCGGCGTCGTCCTGTCGTTGCTCCACGGCCCGATGGGAGAGGACGGCACGCTGCAGGGCATGTGCGAACTCGCCAACGTGGCCTATGTCGGTGCGGGAGTTCTTGGAAGCGCACTTGCCATGGACAAGATCGCAGCCAAACATGCGTTGGCATCTGCAGGAGTCCCCCAAGCGGCATGGTTCGGCTTTAACGCTGACGAGATAACCAGCGCCACTTCAACCAACCTGCTCCGAGAGCTCGGCAGCCCGGTATTTGTAAAACCGGCCAACATGGGATCCTCGGTCGGCGTGAGTCGGGCCGAAACGACCGAAGAGCTCGACGCCGCTCTCGAACTGGCTGCGACCTATGACGAATGGATCGTCGTTGAAGAAGCAATCGAGGGGCGTGAGATCGAGATAGCGGTCCTCGGCAATCGAACCCCGCGAACGTCGCTTCCTGGTGAGATCGTGGCGGGCGCTGAGTTCTACACCTATGAGGACAAGTATCAGGACGGTGTCGCAAAGCTGCTGATTCCAGCACCGCTCGACGACTCTGAAATCGCCGAAATGCAGACGATTGCGATCGCTGCGTACAAGGCGCTCCGGGTCGACGGACTGGCACGAGCTGACTTCTTTTACGAGCCCGAGGGCCGTGGTTGGCTCGTCAACGAACTCAACACGCTCCCCGGCTTCACCCCGATCTCTATGTACCCAAAGATGTGGGAAGCCTCAGGCCTCAGCTACCCGGACCTCATCGACGAGCTCATTACCCTCGCGTATGAACGACACGGTCGCCGCGTCCGAAATACCAGCCGCTAAAGCCACCGACTCGCTCCCCGCTCCACCTCCCCAACAGGCCCCTTGGGGTC
>CAZSYL010000036.1:0-9133 GCA_964610745.1 uncultured Acidimicrobiales bacterium | reverse complement strand
TGACCCCATTTGCTCGATCGCCGTTGCGACAGGGCTTGAGCCTTGGGCATCACCGACAGGTTGGGGCCGGTTCCGCCAACCTGTGACCTTGGGTTAGAACTTTCCTCGGCGACCGCCCGAACGGCGCGAGGAAGACCGAGACCGGGATCGACTCCGAGACCCGCCACTGCTTCGTGAGCGACTGCGGCTCCGCGACCGGCTGGCGCCATAGCCACCACCACCGATCACGACACCACCGCCGCGGCTCGCACGCTGACGTCGTTGTGCCTCGTCGTAGAGCTGGTCAGCAATGTCGGTCATTGCTCGAGCTCGGGAGATCACTCGCTCAGGGTTGGTCTGCACCTCATTCGAAAGCTCGTTGAATTCGTAACGCAGTCCATTGATCTGGCCCTGCGCGTTCTTGGTCTGACGTCCCGAGAACATATGGCTGTTGACGTGTCGATCGGCTCTCTCGATCGCGTTTCGAGCACTGCGCAGTTGTGCCTGAGCCGAGTTTCGCAGGCGTTCGCGCTCGGCGACCGTCGCCTTGAACTTGCGGAGCTGATCAGCGACATCGTCGCCGACATCCTCGGCAAGCTCGATCGCCAGGAGGGAATCCGGAGGGGATTGCCCAAGCGCTGCCTCTGCCTCGACGATATCGGCGGCTATTTCCTGAGCGGTCGCCCCCGCCGTTGTTGCAAGGTCTGAGCGGTTGGCCGATACATAGTCGCTCAACAACTTCGCGTCAGCGCGAGCTTCGGCCACCGCTCTAGGAGCTTCCTCCAATGCCGTCGTGAGGTCGACGTCGAGTGCGTCGAGGTCGTCGAGCAATTCGTCGGCGAGGTCAATGGCGACATCAGCAGCGTCGAGGTCGGCGACCACCTCTCGGAGCACTCCCACATCGCGTGCGATCTCACCGACCGCATCGGCTTCGTTCAGGTGCTGCTGTGCACGCTCGAGCTGTTTAGCCGCCTCGCCCGGATAGCTGAGCACCTCGTCAAAGGAACCGGCAGCATGCGTAATTTTCCATGTATCGATCATCGTTCCCGCAGAACCGATTCGACCGAGTTGCCCCGCTACTTCGCTGGCGACGGTGGAACGTCGCGTCGTCGCGTTGTCGCGACGCTGGTCGAGCTCTTCGAGGTCGGCCGCGATCGATTCGGCTTCCTTGGCCAGTGGCTCGAGAGTCGGCTTCATCTCGTCGACGTCGATTCGCAACGCAAACGCGTCAATATGGCCAAGCGACTTCTCGATCTGGTCCAGACGCTGACTCGCAGCGGTGACATTCCATCCTTCGCCCGAACGCATGCTCGCCGCCCGGCGACCGGCCGCGATGCGATCGGACGTTGCGGCGTGAAGGACCCCCATCTCATCGACCGAACCGTCAAGCTCGGTCAGCGCGATCTCAAACCTCTGCAGCGCAATTGTGTTCTCTTTCGCGATCGCTCCCGCGGCATGGATGTGCTGGAAGGCCTCCGCTCGTGAGGTCTCGTCGAATTCGGCCACCTGAGCGCCCTCGAGCTCGGACACTGGCGACCACGCCTCGTACAGTCGCCGCGAGGCGTGGGCTGCTTCGGTCTGGGCCGTCTCAAGCCTGTCCATGCTCGACCCGGTGAGACGTCCTGCGAGCAGCGACGCCTTCTGTTCGGCGTCGTACCAGCGCGCCTGGACCTCGGTTACCTCGGATGACGCCTTGTCATATTCGGCGGCTGCGGCTTCGCGCTCACGTTTGTTCTTTCGGCGTACTGCTGTCACCGCTGCCCCTCCCCCGGCTGCAGCCGCTGCGATACCTACACCGCCAACAACCCACCCAACGGTGTTCGATGGCTCGGTGGCCAAACCGTCGACCGTTTCATCAACGCCTGCTTGGAGACCCTGCCCGAAGTCACCGTTCTGGAACCACGCCGCCATCCGTTCGAAGATTGCATCGACGTCGTCATCGAGCCGGCCCCTCAGGTTCTCGCCATAGACGACGTTGAAGTCGCGGCTCTCGACCGACACAGCGAGAACCACCGTGTCGTCAGCTACCTCTCCAGGAACGATGTATGCACCGGAACAGTTCGCAAACGACGCAGCGTCAAGATCCTGACCGGCGGCCAAGTCGTCGGTGGTGAAGACGTGGAAATCAATCCCGGTCTCCGCCTCGGCATCAGCGATTGCGGAGCGAAGGCTATCCGGGTCGTCCACGCCATACAGATCGACCAGGTCGTCGCACGCATCGGTTTGAGCACCAAGTGCAGAGGCTGGGACGACGAGTACCCCAGCGGAGAGAACAATGGCCACCAGCATGCGAAAGATCCGTTGCATGCCCTGACCATAGTCAACGGCAAACGGTTGGAATGGCTCCACGTGCCCGAAGCCCAGAGACGCTTGGCGACCTATTGGCGCAGCTGGTTGATGACCGCGTCAAGATTGGCGAGCTTTCGTTCGAACCGGTCGACGACCGCCAACGCCTCCCTCTTGTGATTCGTCACGGTCTTTCGGGAGGTGTCGTTGTAGGAAGCGACTGCGTCACCGTCGACGTCGCTGACCGGTAACCACGCCTCGTACAGCTCGCGGGAGCACTCGTTAGCTTCGGACTCGGCTCGATCCAGTCGTTCCTTGCCGCGTTCATCGAGTCCGCCGCGCACGATGATGGCTTCGTTTTGCAGATCGAACCACTGCGCCTGGGCGGAAGAAACTCGGCGGGCCGCGTCTTCGAACCGATCGACGGCGACGGCGGTGTTGCCTTTGTTCGTCCGTCGCCGCGTCTTGACCCACATCAGTGGTAGCCCGACCGCGATCACGCCGCCGGTGCCGACCACGACGAGAAGAAGTGCTTCGATCACGCCAAAAGACTACTCGACGCCGACCCGGGAACGAGTGCCGCTCGGAGGAATCGGAGGAGCTCAATTCGTCGTTCGGCAAGTGTTCGCAGGCTGGGTTCAACCCCCATTGCCCTCATCACTTCAACCTCGGTTGCGACGCCCATAATCGTCGAATACAGCGAGAACAACAGCAGTCGAGCGTTACTCCCGGCCACGCGACCCTCGGCCAACGCAACCTCAAGCGAGCGTTGCGCAGCATCGATGTGCAACGACAACCGACCGGTCAGCTGGACCGCCACGCTCGACCCTGGACGCGAAGCCTCGCGTAATAGTCCGAGCAGCGCTGGTCGTTGAAGCGCCAGCCGAAAGACCACCCGCACCGCCCCCTCGACCTGTGCGAGCACGTCGCCCTGATCGACACGGTCGATCTCTGAATCAAGTTCGCTGATGAACTCATTCGCCGCCTCGTCGACGACTGCCTGGAACAGGATCTGCTTCGAATTGAAGTGGTAGAGAATCGACTGCTTTGCCAGATCGAGATCTCGAGCCAGCGCATCGAGCGACGTACCATCGACGCCGGTCGTGCCGAACGACTCAAGCGCCGTATCAAGAATTCGTTGCCGAGTGCTCACTGGTCTGATTCTAGTAACGCATCTTTACTCTCTACCAATTGGTAGAGAATGCGATTCTGCTGATAGAAATAACGCTTGTGATACCTGAACAACTCGCGGGAAAACGCATCGCCGTCACCGGTTCGACCGGTTTCCTCGGCACGGCACTGGTCGAGCGTCTTGTTCGCTCGGTCCCCGATTCTGAACTCATACTGCTCGTACGTCCTGGTCGACGGGGAGCAGGCGCCCGCGTGACCCGGGACGTTCTCAAAAACGATGCATTCAATGGGTTGCGCAACGAGATGGGCAAAGACGCCTTCAATGAGTACTGCGACAAGCGCGTAACCGCGGTTGCTGGAGACGTCGGTACCGACGGGCTCGGCCTGACCGGCGACGACCTAGATCTCTGGCTGACCGCCGATGTCATCATCCACTCCGCCGCAACCGTTTCGTTCGACTCACCCCTCGACACGGCGGTCGAAGTCAACCTTCTCGGGCCGCAACGGATTGCGAACCTGTGCAACGAACATGGGGTCACACCGCACCTCGTAGCCGTCTCGACCTGTTACGTCGCCGGAAGCCGCCGTGGATCAGCACCAGAACAACTCGTTGACGAAAGCCCGTATTTCGTCGAGGTCGACTGGCGCCGCGAAGTGGATGCAGCTCGACGAAGCCGACTCGACGAAGAAACCGCCAGCCGCCAACCCGGCCGTCTCTCGCAGTTCCGCGCAGCGGCTCAACGCGAGCTCGGAGCAGTCGGAACACCGGCGCTTGCGGCCAAGACCGAGACCCTTCGACAAGCATGGGTCACCGACCAGATGGTCGAGAACGGCCGAGCCCGAGCCTCCTCGCTCGGCTTCCCTGATGCCTACGCCTACACCAAGGCGCTCGGAGAGCTTGCGCTGGTCGAACGACGCGAGGACGTGCCCGTCTCGATCGTGCGCCCGTCGATCATCGAGTCGGCGTGGTCTGAACCGGTGCCGGGCTGGATTCGCGGCTTCCGCATGGCCGAGCCCGTGATCATCTCCTATGCCCGCGGCTTGCTCAGCGAGTTCCCCGGCGTTCCTGAAGGTGTCGTTGACGTCATCCCGGTCGACATGGTCGTCGCAGCGATCGTGGCAGTCGCTGCTCGTGGCCCCAAGGACGATGGCCCCGACGTGACCCAGGTGGCGTCGGGCAGCGCCAACCCACTCCGCTACAAGAACCTCGTCGACTACGCCGAGGATTGGTTCACACGCAACCCAATCTACGACGAGCTCGGTCAGCCAATCGCGGTGGCGGCCTGGCAGTTCCCTGGACGAGGACGGGTCGAACGACAGCTCGTCCGTGCCCGCACCGGCCTCGAGCGTGCCGATCAAGTCCTGGAGAAATTGCCGCTGCGGGGCAAAACAGCCGCCTACGCGATGGAACTTCAGGCCCGCAAAGAGCTGCTCGACCAGGCATCTGGGTATGTCGAGCTCTACGGCGCGTATGCCGAGTGCGAAGCCCTGTACGGAGTTAGCAACCTGCTCGGCCTCTGGGAGGAACTCTCCGAACAAGATCAAGCCGACTTTGGCTTCGACCCGCGAATCGTCGACTGGAAGCACTACGTCCAGAACGTGCACCTTCCGTCGGTGGTACGCCAGGCGCGAGCCAAGACCACACCCGGAAAGAAGATTGGCCCCAGCCGATCGACCCGCCTACGTGAACAAGTCCTCTCCCCCGACCGTCAGATGGCCGTCTTCGACCTCGAGAACACGATCATTGCATCGAACGTCGTCACCTCGTTTGCGTGGCTGGCAACTCGAAATCTGTCGCCTCGTGACCGAATGATCTTCGCAGCGAAAGCCATCTCGCAAGGACCGGGTTGGCTGGCCCTCGACCGAAAGGACCGCAGCGACTTTTTGCGCAGCTTTTACCGCAACTATCGCGGCGCCGAAGTCGACCAGATCGAGGCTGACGCCCAGGAGCTCCTGAGTGACTACCTGTTGACGAAGTCGTTCCCGGCCGCGATTCGTCGGGTGCGCGCCCATCGGGCGCTCGGGCATAAGACCCTGCTCATCACGGGCGCCCTCGACTTTGTCATCGAACCGCTCCGACCGCTCTTCGACGACATCATCTCGGCCAAGATGGGCTCGGTCAACGGCCGATACACCGGCGGCATGACCTCGGTCCCACCCACCGCTGAGAATCGCTTCCAAGCACTCTCGGACTATGCAACAGCCCGAGACATCGATCTGCGCGAATCGGTGGCCTACGCCGACTCCAGCAGCGACCTGCCCATGCTCGAAGCCGTGGGCTTCCCCGTGGCGGTCAATCCCGAGACCAAGCTCGCAAGCATTGCCCGCAAACGCGGCTGGCTGGTCGAGGACTTCCAGAAACAATCCGGCGCCCCCAACCGACCACTACCCCTCGCTCCCCGGACCGGCGCCCTCGCTGAACCCCTCGTGAGCGCAATGATGAATCGCAGCCCTGGTGTTGCTGAGGAGAAGACCCGACGATGAGCCCCCGTAAAGCGCCACGCCCCGGCCTGGTTCTCGATGTCGATGCATCGACCCCACCGGTGTTGTTCCACCACGGAGAGAACTTCCGTATGGAAAAGCTGCCGGTCGGCAGGTCCCGAATCATCTACCCAGCCGAACCCCTTCGCGGCCTGGAAGACCCAAACCAGGCCATTCGCGATGCCCTCGACAATCCAATCGATTCTGAGCCTCTTCGTGCGCTGATGAAGCCGGACATGAAGCTCACGATCGCGTTCGACGACATCAGCCTTCCGCTCCCTCCAATGCGCAAGCCGGACGTTCGTCAGCGGATCATCGAAGCAGTTCTCGATATCGCCGCCGAAGTTGGTGTCGACGACGTACACATCATTGCCGCGCTCGCGCTTCATCGCCGGATGACCGAGGCCGAGCTCCGCCATGCCGTGGGTGACCGCGTATACGACGCTTTCGCTCCGAGCGGACGCCTCTACAACCACGATGCCGAAGATCCCGAAGGAATGACACACCTCGGCACCACGAACCACGGTGAAGAAGTCCAAATCTCCAAGCGAGCGGTCGACAGCGACCTAACGGTGTACGTCAACATCAACCTCGTATCGATGGACGGCGGCCACAAGAGCACCGCTACTGGACTGTCCGGCTATACAGCGCTTCGTCATCATCACAACGTCGACACCATGCGCAAGTCGACGTCGTTCATGGATCCTCCCAACTCCGAGCTGCACACGAAGAACTGGCGTCAGGGCGACGTTATTCGAAACGCCGGCGTCAAGATCTTCCAGATCGAGACGACGATCAACAACAACACGTTTGGTGAGACCGGGCCGCTCTCAATGCTGCAGAAGCGCGAGTGGGAATGGACCGGTCGTGACCGGGCCAAGTTCCTCGCCATGCAGGGTGGGCTCAATTACATGTCGCCAGGCGCGCGTCGGAAGGTCTTCCACAACTGGAAGGCGCCATATGAGCTGACCTCAGTGCAGGCGGGCGAGATCGAGGCCGTTCATAAAGTGACGACCGAAAACACTTTCGCTCAGCACCTCGTGCCGGTCGAAGGCCAAACCGACATCATGACGATGGGACTTCCGTATATCTCGCCCTACAACGTCAACTCGGTTATGAACCCGATTCTCGTCGCCGTGCTCGGGCTTGGTTATTTCTTCAACCTCTATCGAGGCAAGCCGCTCGTGCGCAAGGGCGGAGTCCTAATCATGAGCCACCCCACGCCATGGGACTTCAACCCCGTACACCATCCAAGCTATGTCGACTTCTTCGAGCAGGTCCTCGCCGATACGACCGATCCAATCGAAATCGAGAAGAAGTACGAGAAGCAGTACGCCGAGGACGAGTGGTACCGCCATCTCTACCGGACCAGCTACGCCTACCACGGCGTGCATCCGTTCTACATGTGGTATTGGTGCGCCCACGCCCTTGAACACCTCGGTCAGACCATCATCGTCGGAGGCGAGCCAAAGGCTGTGCGCCGGCTCGGCTTCCGGCCAGCATCGACATTGCAGGATGCACTCGAGATGGCGACCGACACGGTTGGACCTCAGCCGACGATCACCCACTTTCACAATCCACCGATGCTCATGGCGGACGTGAAGTAAATGGACGTCACCGACTTCCGCTCACGGATCTCTCAACGGCTCGCCGGCACGGAGGTGCCTCTCGTTGGACGTTTGCGCAAGCCTTTACAGTCCCTGCCGTTTCCGTACACAGCCCCGACGGTTCCTCAAGCGGTGGAGCTGCCTGAATCCACGACCATGACCGGCACCAACTTTCCGACCGACTGGGCGCGCAGCGAGCCAGCCCGGATGACCCGCGCCGTGTTGATCGACACGATGGTCCGCCCGCTCATGAATGGCCTTGCCCAACCCACCAAGCGCGGTGCTGACCGCCTGAGCGGACTCAAGGGGCCTGCGGTGTTCGCGGCAAATCACCACAGCCACCTCGATACCCCGCTGCTCTTGAGCGCGCTCCCCACGCCATGGCGCCATCACGTCGTCATCGGAGCCGCGTCTGACTACTTCTTTGGCACTCGGGTCACCGGCGCCCTCTCGGCTCTCGTCATCGGAGCAATCCCGATCGATCGAACCAAGATCAGTCGCAGCTCGACCGACCTCGCCCGCGACCTGATCTCCGAAGGCTGGTCCCTGGTGGTCTTCCCCGAAGGCGGGCGCAGCCCCGACGGTTGGGGTCAACCGTTCCGCGGCGGCGCTGCGTTCATTGCACAGCGAACCAATGTTCCAGTCGTGCCGGTACACATCGAGGGCACCGGACGGATCCTCGGCAAGGGCAACTCGGTGCCACGTCCAAGTCGTACAACGATCACCTTTGGCGAACCCATCCACTGCGGTGACGACGAGGATGCTCGTTCCTTCAATACCCGGATCGAGAATCGGGTTGCTGAACTGGCCGACGAAGCAATGACCGACTGGTGGCAGGCAAAAAAGCGTGCCCATCATGACGAAACGCCGAAACTCACCGGCCCCCAGACCGCCTCCTGGCGTCGGGTCTGGGAGCTCGATAACGAGCGCCCAACGTTCGGCCGCAACAAGTCCAAGGCCTGGCCACGCGGCTAACCACGAGGGGTCGTACCCCTTTCAGCCAAGAGGGGTCGTACCCCTTTTACCCCAAAGGGGTCTGACCCCTTTTTCGAAAAAGGGGTCAGAGGAGGTTACGTTTCGTAACAATTGGCCTGACGCGACTAGAGGCAGAAGGCCATCGCTGAGGCTTCGACCGGGTCGAGGCCAAGGCCGAAGGCGGGGTCAGAGAGCAGGTACTCCGCCTCGATTGTGATCAGTTGATCAACGACACACGTGGCGTTTCGAAGACTGCGCCCAAAGCCCCGCAGGCTCGCAATGGCCTCTTCGCGGACTCGATCCATATCTTCTGGCGCCACGGTGTTCGCCGCCTGTCCCTGCCCACCGATATCGAATGGGGTGCTCGGAAGATTCGATGTTGGAGCCGGAGCCGATTCCCGAGGTGCGATCTCGTTCTCGCCGAGCACATCGACGGTTATGCAGCGGCTCGTCGATATCGACAGGTTTTCCCGACTCTCGTCGCTGAGCGCAACACGAGGGTCCGCCGCATCGATATCACCCAAACCAATAAGCGTGTCAGCCATGCATGTCGCCTCGGCCGCCGACGCCCCCGAGGTCTGAAAAGATGTGATTGCATCAACGCGATCAAAGTTCGACGCGCCGCATGCGGCGACCACGAACATGAACGAAGCGCTGATCAGCAACGCTCGAAA
>CAZSYL010000035.1:35903-37655 GCA_964610745.1 uncultured Acidimicrobiales bacterium | reverse complement strand
CTTCTGAAGTGTCACTGCCTTCTGAGACGCCAGTGTCATCTGAGATGTCTTGGGAGCTCGTCGTTGTTGCCGTGCTTGCGCAGGCGGTGGCTGTCAGGACGACAGCGAATAGCACACCAAAAAGGCGTGCCAGAGAGTTGTTCCACATGAGGTGTGGTCCTTTCGTTCGGTTTTGTACGTTGAGGTCTGTTGCCCAACGGGCTGTCTTGGCCGCGCCTGGGCGAATGGGACGCTCAACTCAAAGGTGGGCCTCTTCGGCTCACCACCGATGAAAGGGTGGAGCTTGTCGCGAAAGCGATGGATGTCTGACCGAGCGAGCAGGCTGCGAGCGCCGGGGCGTGTTCGGTGATCTCGCCGGCTTCGACGAACCTAGAAACCGCTCTTTGGACGGCGTGAAGTGATCGCGAGAGGACGATGGCGACCAGGGGCGCTGCGGCCATGCCCAGCCAGAACACCGGTTCGTTGAACAGGGTGAGCGCGCCGTAACCGTCGATAGCGCGTTCGAACTGTTCCATGAGGAAGTAGCCACCAGCGATCGAGCCGGCGAGATGAATGACGTTGCCGGGGTCGTGATGCCGTCGACGGAGGCTCGTGATGATCGAGCGCGAGAGAAGGCCCAGCAAGAACAATGAGCCGAGCAACCATGCAGTTTTGAGGTGACCGTGGGCGACGGAGGTCTCGTATCCGACAACCGATGACGTGAGGTACGCCACCTCGTGCGCGAGAAGGACGCCGAGGAAAGCAAGAATCGCTGAATCAACCCGCGTCATGATCGTCAAGGGTAGTGCCTTCGTCGCCGTTGCGTTGGTCGTACTCCAAGGCAGGAGGAGACCGCGAAGAGTGGCCTGTTAGGTGCGCAAAATGGCGATTGGGGCCGGTTTCGCCTGATTAGAGGTTTCTTTGTTTCAGTTTGAGGACGCTCACTGGCAAAAGTCATAAATCGAGGCTCCGCGCGTGCCTAGAATGAGCCCGGAGTTAGAGAGAGGGGCCGACCATGGCCATTGATGAAACACTGCATCCATACGGTGCAGGTTCGCATGCACCGCTTGAAGATAAGCGCGAGATGCCCGCCTGTTATCCGATTAAGGCCAACATCGATTCGTTGTTGTACCACCGACCAGATTCGCAGAACTACGGTGCGACGGTCGCGGAAGTGTGGTTCGATTCACCAACGGCGGCAGAAGAGGCGGGCTTCACCCTGGCGCCAAGGCACTCCAAGGACGGTGTCTCGTCAGACTACGAACCGGGTGGTTCAGAGCATCCGTGCTCTGCTGCTGCGGTAGAGGCAAACCGCGCGAGCGTGCTTGGCACGGTCGAGAGCGCTGCGTCGGGAACGACCACGATCGATGCGTCGGATAGCTCGGGTATTTCTGGGAAGGCGGCGGCTGCGGGTGCTGCTGGTCTTGCTGGTGCTGCCGGCATTGCTGGTGGGCTTGGCGACAAGCTCGGTGATGCCAAGGACGCGGTCAAGGGCAAGCTCGATGGTGACGTCGATATGCCCGACGTTGACAAGCCAGACGTTGACATGCCCGATGTCGATATCGCTGCTAGTGCCGACGTTGGTGACGTCGACCTTGAGGTTCCTGAGGCAGATGTGGCCGGCTCGGGTATTTCTGGGAAGGCGGCGGCTGCGGGTGCTGCTGGTCTTGCTGGTGCTGCCGGCATTGCTGGTGGGCTTGGCGACAAGCTCGGTGATGCCAAGGACGCGGTCAAGGGCAAGCTCGATGGTGACGTCGATATGCCCGACGTTGA
>CAZSYL010000035.1:27952-35803 GCA_964610745.1 uncultured Acidimicrobiales bacterium | reverse complement strand
GCTGTTGGTGGCATAAGCGGCAAGGCTGCAGCCGCTGGTGCTGCCGGAGTTGCTGGGGCAGCTGGTGTCGCCGGCGCTGCAGGAGGAGCCATCAAAGGTGGCGCAGGCAAAATTGGTGGCGCCGCTGGTGGAACCGCCACGGCGGTGAAGGGTGCGGTTATCCACGAGGACGACGATGATGACCGGAAGGGGTTTGCATGGTTGTGGTGGTTGCTTGGCCTGCTCGCTCTCATTGGACTCATCATCCTTGCGATCTGGCTCTTCTCTCGTGGCGATGACGACGAGGTCGATCAGCAGGCCGGCGGTGACGCAGCCGCTGTCGTCGACGATGCAGATGCAGGTGCTGACGCTGATGCCGACGCGGCGGCTGAGCCTGAGGTCGAGGAAGAGCCCGAGGAAACCACGACGACCACGACGACCACCACGACGACGACCACCACCACCACCGAGGCTCCTGAAGAGGAAGTGGTCGAGGAACCACAGAACCTCGCCGCTGTGGCGGCTGGTGCTTCACCGACGGTCGTCAGCGTGCTTGGGCCACTGGGATTGAACGAGGTGCTCGAGGGCGAAGGTCCATTCACTGTGTTCCTGCCAAGCGACGAGGGTGCGACCGCGGTCATTGCTGCTGACCCCGAGCTCCTCGAATCGCTGTCGACCGATCCGCTTGTTGCGGCATCGCTTCTGGGTTACCACGTCGTACCGGGTGTGTTCACCGCAGAGGACCTCGCAGATGGAGCGTCGCTGACGACCTCGACGGGCCTCGTGCTCGAAGTTGCTGACGGAGCGGTCGGCGGGGTGCCAATCTCCTCCACCGACCTCGAGGGTAGCAACGGCGTCATTCACGTGATCGATGGGGTGCTCACGCCTCCCGGCGATCCACAGCTTGCCGTCACCGGCGCTAGCTCGGAACTCCTTGGAGCCATCGGCGCAGCCTCGCTGCTCCTCGGTGGAGCCATGGTTTGGAGTTCACGTCGACGTGAAGACGACGAGGTTGCTGCCTAGGGGCCGTGCCCATCTGCTCATCCGATTCATCGTGACGGATTGAGTTCGAGAAACGATATAACCCCCGCCAGGTCTTCTGGACCCGGCGGGGGTTTCGTTCTTTTTGTTGAGAGCTCAGCAGGCTTCGGCGGCTAACCGGCCACCGCTGCTGCTGGTGATGACGCGCCCCGTTGTCTGACGTTCGACCACGCGACCAACAGCATGATCCCGGCGAAGGTTCCGCTCATGCCGAATGAGCCCAACGGGCCGTCGGTGAGGTCATATGCGACGGGTGCAATGAAGGCCGACACGGCCCCTGCGAGCGATCCGGCAGCATCGAGCAACCCGGTTCCGGTCGCCGAGTGCTGCGCTCCGGTCTCGTCGAGCACTACACGAGCCGCCGACGGAAACAGGGTGCTCTCCAGGATCGTCTGCAGGAATGCCAGCGAGACAAACACGACGACGCCCGCCCACAGTCCAATTGTGATCACGATGGGAACGAACAGTGCAAGCGCCAAGATCATGATGTCGCCGGGCCGGGAGCTCTGATCGACGAAGCGGCCAGCGAGGCGAGGGATGACCAGGAGCGGCAGCCCAACAATGGTGATCGCTATGCCCACTCCTGTATTTGAGACTCCGAGGTCGGTGAGATATTCGTCGACCGTGGCGTCAAAGACCCCGATGTTGAAGAAGACGGCAACCTGAGCTGCCACCGATGCCCGGATTCCCGGAATGCGAAGGAGTGAGAGCATCGAACCTGGCGCAGCATGTTCTGCAATCGCAACTGGGACTGAAGAGAGGTACGCCATTGTCGGGAGCAAGACGATTGCAAGCAGCGCTGAGATCGTGAAGAACGGCGTGGGTATGCCCCCGAACTCAGAGAGGAAAGACCCAAATATTGGTCCCGCGATAAATCCGGCGACCGCAGCCGAGATGAATTGGCCAACCTTCTCGCCGCCATCGTTCGTCGCCTCGCCGATCAGCGCCTTGCGGCCAACGACCGAGAACAGCCCAATACCCAAACCGGCGAGTGCCCGGCTTCCGGCAAGCGTCCAGAGTTCGTTGGCAAATCCGAACAGAATGTTGCCGGCAATCGTCAGGATGAACGACACGATTCCCAGCGACTTGAGATGGCCTCTGTCTCCGAGTGGAGAAATGACCACCGAGGCAAATACCGCGGTGATAAACCCGAGTGCTGCAATCAGGCCCACGCCCAAGGCGGATAAACCAAACTGGGATTCGAAGTCTTCGAGAAAGACAAAGGTGACGCCAGCTGACCCCACCATGAGCATGTAGGTGAGGTAGACGAAGCGATGCATCGCCGCAGCCTACGGGTATGGAGGGGCGAGTTAGTCTCCGAAGAGCGATCGAGCGTGGGCGTTGATGTCACGTCCGACCGCTTTCAGGAAGCTGCGTTGATCACTGGCCAGACTTCGAAGCAGGGATCGCTGTTCGATCGAGACGGCCAGAGCTGCGGCCATCGCAGCGGTCTTCCACGCGGTTCGAACGCTCCGACGGGATGGGTCTGAAAACCGATCGAGGTGATCGGGCAGGGTTGCATCGTGGAAGTCGAGATGACGGAGTTCGTCTTGGTGCAACCGGGTGAAGATGCGCGAGAGCGTCGGATCGCCGACCCCATCGGCGATCGTTTCATAGATTCGTGACGAGATGATTCCGCCGATGACGACAGCGAGCATCTCCATGCGGAAGCCGCGTAGGTAGCGGGTCTTTCGGAACAGCCGTTCCGTCCAGTGCTCGTCGAGCATCGGAATGTCCAATTCAGCGCATACGAGCGCGAGGATTCGAGCGTGTTCTTGGGATTCGATGATGAAGAAGCGCAGTGCCTGGAGGTGGTCCTGGCTCGTGACACCGACGGCGGTGTCCAGGAGGTGGCGGCCTGCGCCGATCTCGCCGAGCTGGAAGACGGGTAGTGCGTCTCGCAACGCGGCGTGAACGACCGGCGCGAGGACCCACATGCCCGAGGTGGTGAGGTTCGCGTGTTGGTCTGCGTGGACCTCGAAGTCGGCACGCCACAGCGATGCGGGCGAGCGGTCCGAGAGCGAGGCGGGCGCGGAGTCCGTCGTCCACTTGGAAGGATGGCGGCGCCGCGAGCGGGCCATAGCCCAGGCACGGAAATCGAGCGCGTTATCGGTCATGGAGGAACACCTTGAAGGGAAGGACAGAAAAGACGGGTAAAGCTTGACCCGAACAACTGTTCGCAATTACATTCATGTCGTTCGATCGACCGTAGCACTTCGCCCGGGAACCTGCCCGAGGTTGTGCAACCTACATCGGCAGGTGACGGCTCCGGCTCTGGCTTAGCTCAGCTACGGACCCACTGTCACACCCCATACCTAGAGTCTTCAACAGTTAGACACCCCGCCGCATGGCGGCCGATGCAAACCCGCTGAATAGCGGAAACAACCCCCGCAGCAGCGGCAAGAAGGAGAAATCAAATGGAGCGTGAAAAGGCACTCGAGATGGCACTCGGTCAGATCGAGAAGCAGTTCGGCAAGGGCTCGGTTATGCGGATGGGGGAGAAGGGTTCCATGGCGATCGAGTCGGTCCCCACCGGAGCGCTCGCTCTCGACCTCGCCCTCGGCATAGGTGGACTTCCACGAGGACGTGTGACCGAAATCTACGGCCCGGAGTCGTCGGGTAAGTCAACGCTTGCTACCCACGTTGTTGCCGAGGCCCAGCGCAATGGCGGTCAGTGTGCCTATATCGATGCCGAGCATGCAATGGATCCGGTCTACGCCCGTTCGATCGGTGTCGATACCGACGCATTGCTTATCTCCCAGCCCGATACTGGTGAGCAGGCTCTTGAGATCACCGACATGCTCGTTCGTTCAGGCGCCCTCGACGTCATCGTGGTCGACTCGGTGGCGGCACTCACTCCAAAGGCTGAAATCGAGGGCGACATGGGCGATCACCACGTCGGTGCTCAGGCTCGCCTCATGTCGCAGGCTTTGCGCAAGCTCACGGCGAACCTCAACAAGACCGACACCATCTGCATCTTTATCAACCAGCTGCGTGAGAAGATCGGCGTCATGTTCGGATCTCCAGAGACGACCCCTGGTGGTCGTGCGCTGAAGTTCTACTCGTCGGTCCGTCTCGACATTCGACGTATTGAGTCGATCAAACAAGGCGCTGAAGTTGTTGGCAACCGAACCCGTGTCAAGGTCGTCAAGAACAAGGTGGCGCCGCCGTTCCGTCAGGCTGAATTCGACATCATGTACGGCACTGGTATCAGCCGAGAAGGTTCGGTCCTCGATCTGGCTGTCGAACACGACATCGTCAAGAAATCAGGTGCTTGGTACACCTATGAAGGCGAGCAACTCGGTCAGGGGCGTGAGAAGGCAAAGGACTTCCTCATGACCAATCCTGAAGTGATGGTCGAAATTACCGATCGCGTCACGAAGCTGGTCATGCCTGACCCTGAAGAGCTCGAAGCTGAGGATGAATTCACCGAAGCAGACGAAGAGCCGATTCTGCTCGACGACTGATCTCACCGGTCCTAAACGTCCATACGGTCATCCGGTCCTGCGATTCGCAGGGCCGGATGACCTCGTTGGGGCCTCGTTTCCTCCGTGTGACGTCCGTCAAATTACACCGGTGTAACACGGAGAGTGTGCGTAAATGCACCATTAGCGCGAATGAGTAGTGGTAGCGTGGTACCCGGCAGGTGGAGACCAGACGCTTTCGCGAGCTCTGGGGGGCCCTAAGTGACCCCTGGAGGACCCCATCATGACCAAACGATACGGATACCCGTTGCTCGGTCTGTTCGTGCTTTACCTGATCTCACTCAACGCCACCGAAACGGGCAACCGTGGCAATGAGTTCCTCGCCATCGTTGGTGGGGTATTCGGCGCTCTTCTTGAATTTCTGCGTGGACTTGCCGGCGATGGCGCGGTCACTCAGGCACTTGCCTTCGCGGGGCTGTGAGCGCTCCTATCCAAGGACGGGCTCCCCGCCCTGGTTGGGTCGTACCTAAACGCGGCCTAGTCGATCAGCTTCGAGTACTTTTCGCTCCTCCGAACGATCACGACGTCCTCGTTGCCGACGAGGTGGTGTACTACCGGGCCCCGAAGCACGTATTAAGCCTTGCTGAGCCCCTGCTCGAGACCGTAGCTGTGCTCATCGTGGTGTTGGCCATTCTCATCGAGCCCGACTTCGATGGTGTCAACCTCGGCACGCTCTTCTTGCTTCTCGCTGCGCTCGTCATCATCCGCTGGGTCCGCTCCCGCGAGTGGGGCTGGGGCGCAGCCAGTGCGGGCATCATCGTTGGGTACGTGATGCTCACGAACCAGATAGACCCTCTGGTCCTCGTCCCGGCCGTTGGGCTGTGGTTCATTGGTCGACTCGGCTTCAAGATTCTTCGCTGGTACAGCTATGAGGTTCGTTACCTCACCAACCGTCGCATCATTGAGGCAACGGGCTTCTTTGGCTTACGTGTTGCTTCCATGCCTGTTGCTCGTGTGACCGACCTCGTATTGTCTCACACCGCGATTGGTGAGTTGCTTGGGTATGGCGAACTCCGCATTGAATCTGCTGGTGACGAGCAGGCGCTGGCCAACATCCGATTCCTCGTCGAACCGAGCAGCTTTCATCGTCTCGCTGTCCGTTTGGCGACCAAGCCGTCGGAAATTGACTTACAAGGCTTTATCGACGTCGAGTCGAGCCGATAGAGAAGAGCCTGGAGGCGTAAGTCGTCAGGTTTCCCCCTCCACTAATCTGGCGTTTGCTTCGGCAAGCGCCAGATTTCTTTTTGCCGTCGACCGCAGTATTGACAGCAGGGCTGCACGAGCAGGCGTACACTTCTCGGCGTGAAAGGGAAGTACCTGTTGCGCACCTATGGGTGCCAAATGAACGAGCACGATTCCGAACGGATCGCCGGCCTCTTGGAGTCGGAAGGCTATGAGCCAACGACCGATGTCGGCGAAGCAGACGTCGTCATGCTCAACACCTGTTGCATCCGCGAGAACGCTGACAACAAGCTGTACGCAGCCCTTGGCGACCTCAAAGCGGAGAAGACCAAGCGACCCGACATGCAGATTGCCGTTGGCGGCTGTCTGGCGCAGAAAGACAAGGACCTCGTCGGCCGCAAGGCCCGACACGTCGACGTTGTTTTTGGCACTCACAACGTGCATCGAGCCGCCGAGCTTCTTGTCGAAAGTCGCGAACAGGGCCAGATCGTCGAAATTCTTGAAGCTGCCGTAGATGCCGAACATGCGGCGTTCCCTTCGGCGCTGCCCGAGAAGCGGGAGGTCGACCACGCTGCCTGGGTGACGATTCAGATCGGTTGTGACAACAGCTGCGCGTTCTGCATCGTGCCATCGGTGCGGGGCCCCGAAATATCCCGTCCGTTCCAAGATCTGGTGAACGAAGTTCAGTTGCTCGCCCGAGACGGTGTCAGCGAAGTCACGCTCCTTGGTCAGAACGTAAACAGCTACGGGCGAGACATCACGCTGAAACTCGGCGGGCAAGAACCAGCTGACAGCGACGGCGACCGAGCCGGTGCCCGCTGGGCCGACGGTGAACGACGTCGCGGACGTCCTCTCTTCTCTGACCTACTCCGGGAGGTCGGAGCAGTTAAGGGCGTCGAACGGGTCCGCTTCACGAGCCCGCACCCGAAGGACCTTCGCGAGGACACGATCCTGGCCATGGCCGAGGTCGACGCCGTCTGCAATCACCTCCACTTTCCTCTGCAGTCGGGCAGCGACGAGATTCTGCGACGCATGCATCGTGGATACACCGCCGACCGCTACCTCGAACGTCTACACCAGGCTCGGCGAGGCGTGGAAGACCTGGCGCTCAGCACCGACATCATCGTTGGGTTCCCGGGCGAAACCGATGCCGACTTTGAAGCAACCCTCGAGGTAGCCGCCGAAGCACAGTACGACTCGGCCTACACGTTCGTATTCTCTCCTCGCGAAGGCACCGAAGCTGGCGAACTCACCGACGACTTTGTGGCCAAGGAGATCACCAAGATCCGGATGGAACGACTGCGCCATGTCGTTGAACGGTCGGCGGCCAAGAAGCACGCTGAACGAGTCGGCCGGATCGAAGAGGTCATCATCGAAGGGCCATCGAAGCGTAATCCAGGCATCATCTCAGGCCGGACGCGTCAGAACAAGATTGTGCACTTTCCAGGCGACCTCGCAACCGGGACACTGGCACTCGTCGAGGTAACCGAAGCAAAGAGCCACTACCTGCTTGGCGAGTTCCGCGAAACTCTACGCGGACCCCGAACCCGAACGAAGATTCCGGTTATCGCAGGATGAGCAGCGAGATGCTGCTGAACGGACGAGCGACCGACAGCCAATTCGCTCAGAACCCGTTGCCGATCGCACGCGCAATGGGTAAGGCCCTCGGTCAGCTGCACAGCTCGAAGCCTCCGGTGGGGTTGGTATCACGGACCGCCGAGGAGGTCGACAACGCCCTTGGAGCCCTCGAACGACTGGACGAGGGCGAGTCACCACCGGCGCCCTTTGGCCGCGTACGGATTGAAACCTTGCAGGCGATGTTGGAGACGATTCCCGACGGTCGACCGCTCGTGCCCACCCACGGTGCCCCGATCGTTAGCGCCGCAGTGCTGACCGATTCGGTCGTGACCTTCGATTCGTTGGACGCCGAGGGGCTCGATCCGGCAGAACGCGACCTCGCGATCGTCATTCGTTCGATAAGTGAGACCTTTACCTCCGAAGTCTCGGCGACCTTTCTGGAGGGATACCTCGAGGGTGGTGGCGCTCTGCCACACGGGCCGACCCTCGATTGGTATGGCCTCGTCGCGGCATTCCGGTAACCGCGACATGGAAGACGAGCATCCGCTGTCATCGCAGCATCCGCTGTCATCGCAGCATCCGCTGT
>CAZSYL010000035.1:0-27852 GCA_964610745.1 uncultured Acidimicrobiales bacterium | reverse complement strand
GAAGACGAGCATCCGCTGTCATCGCAGCATCCGCTGTCATCGCAGCATCCGCTGTGCATCCTGGGCCCGACCGCCTCAGGTAAATCCAGTCTTGCCATGGCCATCGCCGAACGCGTCGAACACGTCGAGCTCGTCTCTATCGACTCCATGCAGGTCTACCAAGGGATGGACATCGGCACGGCCAAGCCCACGGCGGCCGAACAAGCAGCTGTTCGCCATCACCTCATCGATATTGCCGATCCGGCCGACGACTTCGCAGTTTCCACATTTCAGATGGCCTGGCGGGCGGTCAGAACAGATATTGCAAGTCGAGGTGCCATTCCGCTTCTCGTTGGCGGCACCGGTTTGTATCTGCGGTCGGTCATTGATTCGCTCGAACTTCCCGGTGTCTATCCCGAAGCCGCTGCTGCCCTCGAAGCCGAAGGCCTCCAAGCTCGCGAATTGTTTGCCCGGTTGGAGACCCTCGACCCAATCGCCGCCTCGCGAATCGACCCATTGAACGAACGTCGCCTATTGCGCGCGCTCGAAGTCACGATTGGATCCGGCAGGCCGTTCTCGTCCTTTGGCCCCGGGATGACGACGTATCCGGATGTGCCGTTCCAATTGCTGGGACTGCGAATGGACCGAGACCTGCTCAACGAGCGCATCGATAGTCGCTACGGCATTCAAATGGAGCAGGGTTTCCTCGCCGAGGTCGAAGGACTCGCTGCACGCGAACGCCCACTTGGGCGAACTGCGCGTCAAGCACTCGGATATCGAGAACTCCTCAGTCACATCGAAGATGGCGTCTCGCTCGACCTGGCGCTCGAGCAGGCGAAATTTCGGACGCACAGGTTCAGTCGTCGACAGCTCAAGTGGTTCCGCCGTGATCCGCGAATCAGCTGGTTCGACATCGACGGGGATCGTCCAGCAACCGCGCTGGTCGACCAAGCCCTCGAAATGATGGGGCAAACATGACATGAGCGGAGCGAGGAAACACACCGCGGCCAGTAAACATGGCGCAGCGGAGGCCATACTGGGACTGTGCATCTGACCAAACACCATGGCCTCGGAAACGACTTTCTCGTCACCTTTGTCGATGAGGTCCCCAGCAACGCAGCAGACCTGGCTCGCGAACTATGCGATCGATCTACCGGAATCGGCGCGGACGGTCTGATCTTTGGGATCGACCAGGGTTCGACTGTCGTGATGTCGTTGTTCAACAGTGACGGTTCGAGCGCAGAAATATCTGGGAATGGCGCTCGATGTTTCGTTCAGGCAATTGCTATGCGTCGTGGTCTGACCTCTCTCGAGGTCGACCTCGATACTCCGGCTGGTATTCGTCAATGCACGCTGACACCGACCTCTGACCCGCGGGTGTCGCAAGCTTCGGTCGATATGGGTGTGGTCGAGGCCGGGGACTTGCCCGACGCCGATGATTTTCTTGACGGAATCTCCGAACTTGGTGACGTGCAACAGTGGGGCCTCGGTGCGGTTGGGAACCCACATGTCATCATTCACACCGAAGAGCCTGCTCAGGTCGACCTTGCCTCGACCGGACCTCGAATCGAGACCCACTTTCCTCATGGTGTGAACGCACACATGGTGGACGTGTCTGGTCCCGACGAGCTTGAACTGTTCGTATGGGAACGAGGTGCTGGAATCACCCAAGCCTGCGGGTCCGGTGCCACCGTCGCGGCCCAGCGATTCCACGACTGGGGCCTCGTTGGCGAACAGGTGACCGTGCACATGCCCGGTGGTGCTGCAGTGGTCGATGTCATGACCCCGGAGCGTCAGACCGCGATCCTGTCGGGACCCACCACCTTTGTTGGTTCGGTGGAGGTTCCGCGTGGGTGACCAATCCCGCAATGGTGACTCCAGGGGCGAACATAAATCCGATCACCGTGGAGCATTTGGTGAGTACGGAGGTGAGTCCTCAGGTCTTATCGACCGTACGTTCCGGGAACGGATCGTTCTCGTTGGTGTGACAATGCCCGACGGCAGTGCCGACGAAACCGATGCATCGCTCGACGAGTTGGCGCTCCTCGTCGATACCGCTGGCGCCGACGAAGTTGGGCGGGTACACCAACGTCGCAACGCACCAGACCCGGCGACCTTTGTGGGGAAGGGCAAAGCCCAGGAGATCAAGGACATGTCGCTGGCGGTCGACAGTGACACCGTCGTCTTTGACGATGAGCTCTCGCCAGCTCAACAGGGCAATCTCGAGAAGATCCTCGGTCGGTCAGCGCTCGATCGGACCGCGGTCATTCTCGATATCTTTGCTCAGAATGCGAGCAGCACCGAGGGTAAGGCCCAGGTCGAGCTCGCTCAGCTGAAGTACCGCCTCCCGCGGCTGCGCAGCGCGAGCCGTACCTTTTCCCAACAGGGAGGTGGCATTGGCACCCGAGGTCCTGGCGAGACGCAGCTCGAGGTCGACCGTCGACGTCTGGTGCGTCGAGTACACAAGCTTGAAGATGAACTGCGAAAGCTTGCGAAAAACCGGGAAGTGCAGTCCAAGGCGCGCAAACGTACATCGAACCGTCGGGTCGCGCTCGTCGGATACACCAACGCCGGCAAGTCGAGCGTGCTCAACCGGCTGACCAATGCTGGAGTGCTCGCCGAGGATCGACTGTTCGCAACGCTGGACGCCACAACCCGCAAACTCTCGCTGCCCGGCGGCGAGATGCTGTTTCTGACCGACACCGTCGGGTTTGTGCGCAAGCTGCCCACCCAACTCGTCGAGGCGTTCAAGAGCACACTCGATGTTGTGATCGACGCAGATCTGTTGCTTCACGTCGTCGACGCCTCTGCCCCCGATGTGCAGGGAAACATTGACGCTGTGCGTCGCACCCTCCACGCCATTGGGGCCCAGGACGTTCCCGAGGTCATGGTGTTTAACAAGACGGACCTCAACCCTGACGTGTCTGGATTGCTGTCCCGATTCCCCGGTGGGGTAGCAGTATCGGCAAAGTCCGGCGATGGCATCGATGACATCCTTGACGTGCTGGGCGAGCGGCTACGCGCAATGACCGAGCTGGTCGAGCTCACCGTTCCCTATGAGCGCGGGGACGTGCTCGCCAAGATCCACCGTGAGGGTCAGGTTCTCAGCGAGATGGCCGACGAAGCCGGCATCGTGGTGCGAGCTCGGCTCGACCCCGATTCAAAGGGTCGCCTTGCGGAGTGGCTGTCGGGTGCGGACAAAAGCCCCGAGGCAGTTCCAGAACCCTGGGAGTGAGATCCAGCGTTGCGTTCGGCACTTTTGGCCGAGATCCGCAGTCGCTATCGCAGAGGCATAGGCTCTGCGCATGAAGCCATTTGGGTTGCCGCCGTATCCGTATGACCGTTTGAACGACCTACGAGCCATTGCGGTTTCGAAGTTCGGTGCGGCGGTCGACATGTCGATCGGAGCGCCGTTCGACGCTCCACCGCAAGCCGCGATCGAGGCACTCGCAACCTCAGGACTCGAGCGCGGTTATCCGCCTTCCATTGGAAGTGTCGACTTCCGCGAATCAGCACGTGATTGGATGTCCTCGCAGTTCGGGGCCGAAGTCGATATCGACAACATCGGCGCGACGGTCGGGCTGAAGGAGTTTGTCGTTGGCGCCCCACATTGGCTGCGTCACCGCGACCCGAGCAAGGACACGGTGCTCTACCCGTCGATCAGCTATCCCAGTTACGCCATGGGTGCTGAGCTGGGTCATGGTCGAGCCGTGCCCGTCGCACTTGATGATGAATGGAAGATGGACCTCGACAGCATCAGCGAGGACGACATTGCCCGAGCCTCCTTGTTATGGGTAAACAGTCCTGGAAACCCGACAGGTGCAATCCAAGATCTCGGCGCAATCGCTGAGTGGGGTCGAGCCCACCGCATTCCGGTGATCTCTGACGAGTGCTACATCGAGTTCACCTGGGATGGACCAGCCGATACGATCGTGAACCACGGCCTCGAGGGCGTGCTGGCGATCCACAGCATGTCGAAGCGTTCGAACTTCGCTGGCGTGCGAGCCGGCTTTTATGCCGGTGACTCCGAGCTCGTCCATTGGTTCCGTGAGATTCGCAAACACCTTGGGCTTCTCGTGCCCGGCCCGTCCCAGTGGGCAACAGCCGTTGCGCTACGTGATCAGGACCACGTGGATACACAACGTGCCGTGTACAAGAAACGACTTCGCGACATGATCGACTTCCTGGCCAAGTTCGGTATCACCGCGCCGATGCCAGGCGGTGGTTTCTACCTCTGGGCGCCGGCCGCTGAAGGCGCATGGGAACTGGCCACCCGTCTGGCGAACGAGGTCGGCCTCATCGTCTCTCCGGGCGAGTTCTACGGTGAAGACGGAAGCGACTTCATTCGTGTCGCCGTGGTGCAATCGGACGACGCAATCGCTGAGCTAAGCAATCGCCTCTCGTAGCACGGCTTCGGCGGAGCAATCGGCTGGGATCGAGAGCGCTCTGTCCGTCATCATGGTTTGTACCTGGACGGCGAGCCCATCGGCCAGATCGACTTGTGGTTCCCAAGCAAGTTCCCGTTGTGCTCGCGTGGTATCGCCGCCTGTTCGATCGACATCCCCGATCGAAGCTGGGGCTTTGGCTCGATCGACGCGGCGGCCCGTCGCATACTCGACCGCATCGATCATCTGGTTGACCGAGACGGCTGAGCCTCCGGCGATGTTGTAGATGGATCCGGGTGATACGTCGGCGGTGGCAGCGGCCAGGTTTGCGCGAGCAATGTCGCCGACATAGGTAAAGTCCCGGATCTTCTCGCCATCACCAAAGACCGACACCGTCGGCCCCCCGGATGCCGCGTCGATGAGGCGGTGAGTGAGCATGTCCGGCCGCTGTCGAGGGCCATAGACCGTGAAGTATCGGAGACTGACGGTACTCACGGCGTGTTCTTGGGCAAACAGGGTGCAGAGCTGCTCACCCGCGAGCTTCGATATCGCGTATGGGCTCGCCGGCGACGGGATATCGGCTTCGTGAGACGGGAAGGTGTCCGGGTTCCCATAGACCGATGAAGAGGACGCGTACACGACTCGGTCGACACCATGACGATGCGAGAGGTTCAACACGGTTTGTGTTGCCTCGATGTTTGCTTTGACGTAGGACGAGAAATCGATCCAGGAGTGTCTGACACCGGGTTGGCCTGCGAGATGGATGACCGCGTCTGCGTTCTCGAAGAGATCATCGACGTCGTCGGTGAGCAGGTCCCGCTTGGTGAAGGTGAAGCCGGGCAGCGGCTCCAGCTGGGTGAGGTTGGCCAGCTTGATGGCTGGTTCGTAGTAGTCGGTGAGCGAGTCGATGCCGTCGACGGTGTGGCCCTCCCGGCAAAGAAGTTGAACTGTCGCGTTGGCAAGAAATCCCGCAGCTCCGGTGAGGAGTACTCGCATGTTCGGTTCGTGCCTTTCGGGGAAGAGGAAGACTTGTAGCGTGTAGGTTGGCACGCTGGCAACGACATGGTAGGTATGCTTACCAAGCTTAATCAAGTATAAGTTACGTGGAGGAATAAATGACAGGAATTTCAAGCAAGAGCAACCGGATGCGCTTGCTGGCCGCGGCGTGCGTGCTTGGCCTTGTGGCTGCAGGTTGCGGTACCGATGATGGAGCAACGGTGACGAACCTTGGGGAAGGTTCGGAGTCTGGTTCGGCCAGTGGCAGTGGTAGTGGCTCCGGCAGCGGTTCTGCAAGTGCGTCTGCTCCTGGCGATGAGGGCGGAGATCCAAGTGAGACAACCCCCGGTGATGGCGGCTACGAGTACGCCTCCGACGTCAACAGCCACCGACTCATCTCCGTCGACATCTGCTCGATCAACGATGGACTTCCTAGCGACGCAGAAATTGACTTCGACGCAATCGCGGCGATCTACCGCGATGGTGAAAACTCGGTCAACAGTGATGGCTCAGTGCGAACGATTGGCGGCTTTGCATCGCGAGATGACCGGAACCCGGAGCTTCAGGAGTTCTTTGGAACCACCACGCCGCTCGATGACTTTGTGACTTCAGCACTTGCCGGTACCGGAGCCTTCGAGGGAGAAGCGGATCTCGTTCGCCGACAAGGCGTTCAAAAGGGTATTCAGAACCAGGTCATGGTCGCCTGGACAATCCACGAGTTCAATACCGCGCTGTCAAAGGCAGCCGAGGGCGACCTTGAACCAGCCGGCGGAGCACCGCACAACTGGGACGAGGCTTGGGCCTTTTACCACGGAGCCGAGCCAGGATGTTCACCATTCGCGACCGCAAACTCTCGGGCGGGCAACTTCGGCACCGAAGGCGTCGATGGCGAGACCGCACAGGCGAACGAGATCATCCTTCAATCGATGATCGACGGTCGCGATGCGCTGCTCGCAGAGGACGTAGAGGGTGCAGAGGCCGCAGCACAAGAAGCCATCCGTGCGTTGGCCATCACATACAGCCAGGCAACGCTTCGTTATGCACAGATCGTCGAAGATGACCTTGCAGAAGGTGATGGTGAAGCGGCTCGCATCCACCAGGCCGAAGGTTGGGCGTTCAGCCGTGTAATGGCGCCCGTTCTCTCCGATGCCGGAGCCGACTTTGATGCCATCGATGGCGTCTACAACTTGGAGGGTGAACCAACCGCAGGCGGCTTTGCCGTGATTGAAACAGCGCTCCAACCAGCGTGGGACACCCTTGGAATTACCGCTGCTGATATTGGAACTCTGAGCTAAGAGCTCCACGAACCATTACTGCTGTTCTGGCACGGTGGGGCTAGGTTCTGCGCCTATGACGAGAGAAAATGCTGCTCACGTCCTGATCGCAGGAGCTGGTCCCACCGGCCTCACCGCGGGGTGGAAACTCGCTGAACAAGGACATCGGGTCACGATTATCGAGCGTGCCCCCGCCGTCGGTGGCATGTCGGCCAGTTTCGAAATTGCCGGGCAGCGAGTCGACTTTGGTTCCCACCGGCTCCACGGTCGGGCTGACCCAGAGCTACTGAGCACGCTCGGTGCGCTCATGGGAGACGATCTCCAGACCCGCGAGCGCAATGGCAGGATCCGAGTCGATGGTCAATGGGTAGGTTTCCCGCTGCGATTCGGTGATCTCCTCACCCGTCTGCCTCGTAGGTTCGCTCTCGGCGCGGCTGTCGACTCGATCACCTCAAGCCTTCGAAAGCCGAAGGGCAACGACTTTGGCTCGCTGGTTCGAGCAGGCCTTGGCCCAAGGGTCTTCGACGCAATCTACGGCCCGTATGCGGAGAAGCTCTGGGGACTCGATGCCAGCGAACTCGATGGTTCAATGGCGCAACGTCGGGTATCGGCCAATGGGCCGGTCGATATTGCGAAACGTCTGCTCGCCGCTCGCGATGAGTCGGGTCGAGCGTTTTATTATCCCCGCAATGGGTACGGGCAGATTCCCGAGTACCTGGCCGCAGCTGCGTTGGATGCGAATGCATCCATCAAGGTCAATACGTCGCTGACGCGATTGTCCTTTGACGGCCAGGTGAGCGCAGGCGTGGTGACGAGCTCGCAGGGAACCGATATCCACGAGGAGTTGCGAGCAGACGTTGTTGTGTCAACAATCCCGGCCCAGGAACTGGTGAGCATTGCTGAACCAGCACCACCTGGATCGGTGCAGTCCGCCGCGTCCTCGCTCGAGCACCGAGGGATGGCGTTCATCTACTTGGTATTGCCTCAGCAGCAATACACATCGTTCGATGCCCACTACTTTCCCGGGCTCGATACGGTGATCGCGCGACTTTCAGAACCAAAGAACTATCGGACCGGCCCCGATCCGGAGAACCAAACCGTGATCTGCGCAGAAGTGGCGTGTTCGGTCGGTGATGATATTTGGCTGAGCGAAGACCAGGCGCTCGGGGAACTCGTCGCTCGTCAGCTCGAGGCGCAGGGATTGCCTGCGGTCCAAGCTTCGGAGGTACACGTACGTCGTCTTCGCTCGGTGTACCCGATCTATCGGCACGGCTATCGCTCGCATCTCGATGAGCTCGAGCAGTGGGCGAGTGGATTCGACCAGATGATTACGGTTGGACGACAGGGGTTGTTCGTTCCCGACAACCTTCACCACGCAGTGGCGATGGGAACCGCAGTCTCCGAGGCGATCAGTCTCGATGGAACGATCGACCGCGAGCGTTGGCAGCGATCACGCGAGTCCTTCAGAGCGCACGTGGTAGAGGACTGAACTACCCCCGGAAGCGACGAGGTGGGCGGGTTACTCGACAGGGGCGTGTGCGGGGTCGTCAAGTCCGGAACAATGAAAACGTTAGGCAGGCTTTACGTGGAAGCGGAATCATCCGTTACGCTTACCGTAATGACGAAGCTGGCGACGAGTGAGCTGACAATCGACGCCCCCGTCGATGATGACCCTGCACATGGCGCGATAGCGCCTGCGCCCCGTCGGCGGCGCAGCGGTGCTGGTTGGCCTGCGGTATCGCTCTTCTTTGCAGCTCTTGTCGCTCTTCCGATTGGTTTGCTGGCGCTCAGTATTCTCAGTCCGAGCGTCGATGTCTGGAGGCAGCAGTGGGAGACACGTCTTCCAGGGCAGCTGCTCGACACCGTCACCCTGCTCGTCGGGGTCAGCTTTGGTTCGGTCATCTTGGGGACATCGCTCGCCTGGCTGGTCAGTGCATATCGTTTTCCGGGATCGAGGTTCTTCGGCTGGATTCTGATCGCCCCCTTGGCAATGCCGTCCTACGTGCTTGGTTTCGTCACACTTTCGGTGATTGGTTTCACCGGTCCGGTGCAAGGGTGGTGGCGAGATATCTTTGGTGCAGATGCCTGGTTTCCCCCGGTGCGGTCGATCGGCGGTGCCATCGTCGTATTCACGCTGGTGCTCTACCCCTATGTGTTTCTCTTGGCGCGGACAGCGCTGGCCGATCAGGCCGGAAGCGCATATGGGGTGGCACGTAGCCTCGGCGCTGGGCCCTTGGAGGCCGCTCGCCGAGTGATGGTCCCGCTCCTTCGGCCCGCTCTGGCCGCGGGGACAGCGATCGTTGCCATGGAGACGCTCACCGACTTTGGGACCGTTCAGTACTTCGGGATCGATACCGTCTCGGTCGGAGTGTTTCGAATCTGGCGTGGCACATTCGACCTCGATGCAGCGTCCGAATTTGCGACGCTGGTCCTCGTCATTGCCCTCCTGGTCATTGGTCTTGAGCGCATCATGCGTGGCCGGGCAAAGTTCGGCGAGTCCGGCGGCGCGGCTGCCGGGTTGCAGCCGCGTCGACTCAGCGGATGGAAGGCGGGCGCGGCCACATCTGTTTGCACCATGGTGCTGTTCGCAAGCTTCGTGGCGCCGACGGCTCAGTTAGCGGTCTGGGCCATTGGCGAAGCTGCGGGATCTCGCGGAACCCCACTGATCGGTCGTTTCTTCGGCTTCCTTGGAAACTCCGTGCTGCTAGCGGTGGTCGTCGCTGCGGTGAGCATGTTCGCTGCCGTCGTGCTGGCAAATGCCACGCGATTCTCGTCGCGCCGCACAACGTCGTGGGCAACCCGCCTTACCGCCATTGGCTACGCCGTGCCCGGCCCGGTCGTGGCGATTGGAGTGGTCTTCCTCCTGGTCGGAATCGACAATCGTCTGGAGTCGATCGGACTTGGACTTCCCGGAGTTGTGGCGACCGGTTCGTTGATCGGGCTGGTCTACGCTCAGGCCGTTCGTTTTCTTGCGCCAGGGGTTAACGCAGTCGAAGCCGGCATTGAACAGGTGCCCGAAGAGGTCACGTACGCAGCACGAAGCCTCGGGGCTTCGCCGCGTGTCGTGATGGGCCGAGTTCATCTTCCGCTCGCACGCACAAGTGTGTTGACAGGTGCGGTCCTCGTTGCCGTCGATGTCTTGAAGGAGCTTCCAATCGTGCTGCTGCTGCGTCCAATCGGGTTCGACACGTTGTCGGTCTGGACGTTCAATCTGGCCACCGAGTCCCGTTTCGAACAAGCAGCATTGCCAGCGATCGCGATAATCCTCGTGGCGCTTATCCCCGTGGGGCTTCTTGCTCGCCAACTCGATCGAGGAGGTGCGAGGTGAGCTCTGCAGTAGGTCACGATTCTCTGGCTGGCACTTCGCTACCTCTCGAAGTTCGCGGACTCCAGAAACGGTACGACGACGTGCTTGCCGTCGATTCGGTCGACCTGGATCTCGCCGACGGCGAACTTCTGGCCCTCGTTGGGCCGAGTGGTTGCGGCAAGTCCACCCTTCTTCGGTCGATCGCAGGCCTCATTGCGCCCGACGAAGGAACCATCCGGCTTGCGGGCGAACTGGTCGACGATGGCAAGCGCCGCCTCGCTCCCGAAGACCGGTCGACAGGACTGGTCTTTCAGGAACATGCACTGTTTCCTCACCTCACGGTGAGCGACAATGTGAGCTTTGGGCTGAGAGGCGATTCGCGATCGTCGGCGCGACGTCGTGTTGCCGAGATGCTCGAGTTGGTGGACCTTGGCGGCTACGAGTCTCGCTTTCCCCACGAGCTGTCCGGGGGCGAGCGCCAGCGAGTCTCGTTGGCTCGAGCCATGGCGCCCGATCCCGACATCATGCTCTTTGATGAACCGTTCGCCAGCCTCGATCAGAACCTCCGGCTTCAACTTCGTCAGCAGGTCGCGTGGGTGTTGCGTCAGACATCGACCCCGGCGGTCTTTGTGACACACGATCAGCAGGAGGCGTTGGCTCTCGGCGATCGAATAGCCGTGATGCGCTCGGGAAAGATCGTGCAGAGCGGTTCGGCGAGCGAGGTTTTCCATCAACCCGTCGATCGATTTGTGGCTTCCTTCATGGGCGACGCGAACTTCCTTCCCGTCGAGTCCACTTCCAATGGCACTCGAACCGTTCTTGGAGCGATCGACCTCCAGGGTGCAGCAACCGCCGATGTTGTATCGCTCACCCGCCCCGATGACCTTGTTCTGGTCACCGACGACGAGGGCACAGTCGTTGTTGTAGATGCCGAGTATGCCGGCACGCACTGGGTGGTGACGGCACAGCTCGACGGTGCGGCGAAGGTCAAATTACTGACTTCGCACCTCGAGACACCTGTTATTGGACAGCGGGGCAGCCTTGCGTTGGTCGATGGACATCATCAGGTCGTCGTCCCGCTAACCGCCGACTGACCCTGGTGTACCGTGGTCGGTCGTTTTGGCTGGTCGACTAATCCACGCTGCCCAATAGGCTGTAGCGATGACGACGATCCACCCGCTCATGCAGCTGACCGCCGACCTCATCGATGTACCGTCGGAGAGCTTCAAAGAAGCTGGCCTAGCACATTGGCTGCACGGCGAGCTCAGCGGAATCGACGGGCTAGAGGTCACCCGGGTTGGCGACAATGTCGTTGCTCGCACCAACCTCGGCCGGAAGCACCGGGTGGCGATCGGTGGCCACCTCGACACCGTTCCGGCGAACGACAATGCCACGGCTCGCTTCGAGGGCGACCTTCTCTATGGGCTTGGAGCCTCCGACATGAAGGGTGGGCTCGCCGTCATGATCGCTCTTGCACATAACGTGACCGAACCCGCAGTCGACGTCACCTACGTCTTTTATGCGCGTGAAGAGGTGGCGCTCGAACACAACGGACTCCGAGAGCTCTTCGCCGAAGTCCCCGAGCAACTCGAGGCCGATGTCGCCATTCTCGGAGAGCCGACCGGTGCTGTGGTCGAAGCGGGTTGTCAGGGAACGATGCGGGCCGTGGTCACGTTCGCGGGAAAGCGAGCCCACACGGCCCGCCCATGGATGGGCAAGAACGCTATTCACCGCCTCGGGGGCCTGCTCTCAGCTCTGGAGGCCTACGAGCACCGCGAACCCGTGATCGACGGTTGCACCTACCGCGAGGCAATGCAGGCTGTATTCGTCGATGGAGGCGTTGCTGGCAACGTCGTCCCCGACAGCGCAGCGGTCACCATCAACCACCGCTTCGCTCCCGATCGCAGCAGCGAAGAAGCCGAAGCCCACATGCGTTCGGTTATCGAGCCATTCATGGACGATGGCGACACCTTTGAGGTCGTCGACTTGTCACCAGCGGCAAAGCCGGATCTGCGCCATCCGCTGATGGCGTCGCTCATTGGACGCAACAACCTGATTGTGCGCGCCAAACTGGGCTGGACCGATGTGGCGTTCTTTGCAGAGAAGGGCATTCCTGCAGTCAACTTCGGCCCCGGCGAAGCAACCCTTGCTCACACAAAGAACGAACATCTCGAAGCCACCAAGCTGATCGGCACCTACGCCGCGCTCGAGGAGCTCCTGAAAACTGGCGTGTAGCTGCTAGTAGCGGCGCAGGACGGTCACGACCTTGCCGAAGACCTGAACGTCGCTGGCGTCGTAGACCATGGGCTCCAACTCATCGTTGGCTGGAAGTAGCGTGACCGTGTTGCCCTTGGCGGTGTAGGTCTTGACCGTGGCTTCTTCACCCGGGATACCTGCGATCACGATCTCGCCGTTGTTGGCGGTCTCGCGGCGCGAAACAACGACGAAGTCGCCGTCGTGTATGCCGGCGTTGATCATCGAGGTGCCACGAACACGCAGCATGTAGAGCTCACCATCGCCGGTGAACTCCGTTGGCAGCGGCATGAGTTCTTCGACGTTCTCATGGGCGAGTACGTCGGTTCCTGCAGCAACATCTCCAACCAGAGGCACGTGGGTTACCGCCGCGCGTTCGATAACCGCTCCCGAGTTCGGGTCGTAGCGAACTTCGATCGCACGCGGCTTGGCGGGATCTCGGCGCAGGTATCCGAGCTTCTGGAGTGTATTGAGGTGGCTGTGTACGGTCGATGGCGACGTGAGGCCAACGGCTTCGCCGATCTCGCGAACCGATGGGGGATAGCCGCGCTCACGGTTCTGGGTGTCGATGAAATCGAGGATTCCCTGCTGGCGTTCGGTGAGGTTAGTGCCGCTCATGTCGTGTCTCTTTCGTTGCCGCGTTGGGGCTTGGTTGTGGATGCGGGTCGTGGATTTGCGTTGTGCGACGGGCGATCGAACAAACTTTCGGATCGAGGTTGCATCGTACAACTGTTCGCACTATAACTGGGGAACGGAAGTTCGCCAAACACATGTTCGCCGAACATTCGTACCCGGTCAAGGATTCTCCCCGATTCTCGGCTCGCCAGCTCTGGCGGTCGTTGAAATCCAGGAGAAGGGTGGGATCGGGGGAGTCGCCACAGGTGCGCCCACTCGGACGCCGAGAGGGCAGAACCGCTGAAGAATCAACGGTTCTCGGCCACTGTCACACCCCAGGAGAATACTGATGACCATGACATTCCAGATCCAACCGAACCAGTTCGCACGAGACTCACGTCAATTCAATGGCCCGGCGACATGCACACGTGAGGTCGTTCACCGTTACCAACCCAGGCGCGATACGGTCACCGAGTCACCGCAGATGTCAACCGAACGGCGTGGCGCTCAACCGGCGCTTCGGAAGGGGCCGGCGTTGGTCGTGGTTCTGATCATCGTTGCCGCTGTTCTGGGATTCGGCACTGATGTGGCAGCGAGCGGACCGGTCGCTCCGGTCTCGTCATCGTCGGAGATTGCCGACAGCATTGAGATTTACATCGTCCAGCCCGGCGACACTCTCTGGGGCATCGCCGCAAGCATTGCCTTGCCCGGCGAGGACGTGCGACCGCTGGTCGATGAGCTTCAGGAAGCGACAGGCGGTTCCATGTTGGAGATTGGCCAACAGATCGTCATCGATCACGCGATGATCCGGGGCTAGGTCGATGAACTTGCGACCTACTCGACGTTGGTTTGGCGGTCGCGGACGTAGCGATGAAAGAGAAACCCTTCATCGTGAAGTGTCCGTGCCAGTGCAAAGGTCCGTGCTTCGGACGTGTTCCTGGACTTCACGACCCGTCCCGCACTGCCGCCAACGAGAAGCGGTGCGCTCGATTGGCACCATTCGTCGATCAGATCCGCTTCGACAAAGGCCCCGTTGAGCGTCGGGCCGCCTTCGAGGAGTACAACCGATGCTCCGTTGGAACGGAGTGTCTCGAGCGCCCCGTTGAGGTCGACCTCGGTCTCGCCAGCGACGAGTACATCGGCCACTTCGCCAAGTGCGCTCACCCTGTCGGGCGGCGCTTGTGCGTGGGTAATCACGAGCGGACGCGCTTCGGGGTCAAAGACACGATGACCAGGGTCGATCGACAGGCTTCCGCTGACGATCGCAATTCTCGGGAACGCGTCCTGGCCACGCTCTATGCGGCTCGCCTGAACCTCCGGCGAGGTTTGGGGCCGCCGGTAATCCTCGGCAACCACTGTCCCCGAGGCCACGACGATAATGTCGGGGACGGCGCGAATCGCAGTGAAAACTGCCTTATCACCGGGACCGCCAAGACCACCGGACAGTCCATCGACCGACACGCTGCCATCGATGCTGGCGATCATGTTGCTCATCACCCACGGGCGTTTCGCAAGAGGGATGCGTTGGTCGGCGCCGTAGACCGCAATCGGGTCGACGTTGTCCACAGGGCTGGGGAAGATCTGCTCCATGCGCCGCAACGATATCACCGTCGGGGGGAGCCCATGGCGTCCGACGATAGACTGAGATTGTGGATAACTGTGGACAAATCCACTGAATATCAACAGCTCGTCCCCTTTTGTTGCACAGGGCACTCTCTCTATCCTCAGTTCTGCGGCTGGCGCGGGCTTAGGCACGATGGAGTTCCTGTCTCTGCCGGAACTGACCCCAAGGCTTTAGCGCCAGCCGCCAATGTCTGTAACTCCGTTGACCCGTGTGGTGAGCACCGGTGGACGTATTCTGAAAGTGGCGCGTTGAAAAAGAGCTCTGACACAACCGCTTCTGTACTGGTCGAACGTGACGGCGCAAGCCGGACGGCTCGACCCCTCGTCAGTAGTTGTGAGCTCGGTTAGGAAACCCATGTCTGTTACGTCATCACCACTAGGGGCAGCTCTTGGAATCCGCCGCGTCTTCACGACGGCCGAAACCCCCGTGTACGACATGTTCGAATGGGAACAACGAGACGCGAAGATCCACGACTGGCGCACGGGTGAGGTGGCCTTTGAGCAACACGGTGTGGAAGTTCCCGCGTCCTGGTCGATCAACGCATCGAACATTCTTGCCCAGAAGTACTTCCGCGGGACGCTCGGTACGCCCGAGCGTGAAACGTCGTTGCGACAGGTCACGGACCGGGTTGTCGAGACAATAACTGCCTGGGGCCTCGACGGCGGCTACTTCGGCGACGACCTCGAAGCGCAGGTCTTTGCCGATGAACTCAAGTACCTCATTGTTTCCCAGCGCATGGCGTTTAACAGTCCGGTCTGGTTCAACCTCGGGGTCGAGGGCGTTCCCCAGCAGGCCTCTGCGTGTTTTATCTTGTCGGTCGACGACACGATGGAGTCGATCCTCAACTGGTATGCCGAGGAGGGGATGATCTTCAAGGGTGGTTCGGGAGCTGGCGTTAACCTTTCGCGCATTCGTTCCTCGTATGAAACTCTGCAGGGAGGCGGCACACCTTCGGGGCCGGTGAGCTTCATGCGCGGCGCCGATGCGTCCGCTGGCACGATCAAGAGCGGTGGAAAGACCCGGCGGGCCGCAAAGATGGTGATGCTCGATGTCGACCATCCAGATGTCGAAGAGTTCGTCTGGTGTAAGGCCCGGGAAGAGAAGAAGGCCCGCGCGCTGCGAGAAGCTGGATTCGACATGGATCTCGACGGAGCAGATTCGTTTTCAATTCAGTATCAGAACGCAAACAACTCGGTGCGCCTCTCGGACGAGTTCATGGACGCTGTGGTCAACGGTGACGACTGGCAGTTGGTTGGTGTCTCGACCGGCAAGGTCATCAGGACCGTACCTGCACGTGAGCTCATGGGAGAGATCGCACAAGCTGCGTGGGAGTGCGCCGACCCGGGCGTGCAATACGACACGACGATCAACCGCTGGCACACCACTCCATCATTTGGGCGGATCAACGGCAGCAACCCATGTAGCGAGTACATGCATGTTGATGACAGCGCCTGCAACCTCGCAAGCCTCAACCTGCTCGCGTTCCACCGGCCAGAGGAAACAGGTGAGTTCTTCGACATCGATGACTTCGTGGCCTCGACCGAGCTCGTGTTCACCGCCCAGGAGATCATTGTTGGTCGCGCCGACTACCCAACCGAACAGATTGGAAAGAACACCCGCCGATTCCGTCAGCTCGGCCTGGGTTATGCCAATCTCGGTGCTTTGCTCATGGCGGTCGGAGCACCATATGACTCTGACCGTGGCCGAGCCCTCGCTGGCGCTGTCACCGCCCTGATGGGTGGTTCTGCCTACAACATGTCCACACGCCTCGCGGCCCGCGTTGGCGCCTTTGAGGGTTATGAGGACGACGCATCGAGCGTTGAACGGGTGCTCGGTATGCACCGCAGCGCCGTCAACGACATCGATGGCTCGCTCGTCCCCACTGAGCTGCTCGCTGCAGCACACGCAGCCTGGGACGACACGTGCATTCGCGCAACCGAACACGGTGTGCGCAACGCTCAGGCCACCGTGCTTGCGCCCACAGGAACGATCAGCTTTCTGATGGACTGTGACACCACGGGAATCGAGCCCGATCTTGGCCTCGTAAAGATGAAGAAGCTCGTTGGCGGCGGAACGATGCAGATCGTCAATCAGGGAGTCGGAAGAGCTCTCACCCAGCTTGGATACGACGCGGATCAGGTCGCTGCAATCGTTGATCATGTCGCCGAAACTGGCTCGGTTATCGGAGCGCCTGGGCTCGACGACGATCATGTTGCAGTGTTTGCCTGCTCCATGGGTGACAACGTGATCTCGCCCCGCGGTCACATTGCCATGATGGCCGCTGTGCAGCCATTCCTGTCCGGCGCTATTTCGAAGACGGTCAACACCCCCGAAGACACCACGGTGGAACAGTTCGAAGAGATCTTCCTCGAGAGCTGGCGCCTTGGGCTCAAGGCCGTGGCGCTGTACCGCGACAATTGCAAGGTGGCCCAACCTCTGACGGCGAAGTCGGTGTCAAAGGACGAAACCGGAGACGCACCGCGGCAACTCGTCGGCACGGTCGCCCGCTCGCCAGAGCGCGAGCGGCTACCTCGTTCGCGGGCTTCGCGGACCTTTGAGTTCCGGGTCGCTGACTGCAAAGGTTTCGTCACGGTCGGTGAATACGACGATGGTCGACCCGGTGAGCTCTTCATTCGTGTGTCAAAGCAGGGATCGACTCTTGCGGGCATCATGGACGCCTTCGCCATTTCGGTGAGCCATGGCTTGCAGTACGGCGTGCCATTGGCTGCCTTTGTCGACGCCTTCGTCGGGATGCGCTTCGAACCAGCGGGCATGACCGACGACGAAGATCTGCGCATCTCGTCCAGCCTGATGGATTATCTCTTCCGTCGACTCGCCGTTGAGTACATGACTATCGAGGAGCGTCAGAAGCGCAACATTCTCACAACGGGAGAGCGAAGCCAGCCAACACTTCCCGGTGTTGCCGAAGCGGTTGTTCCTTCCATTCGCGGAATCGATGTTCCGAGCGACCCACCATCGGGGCACCTGAGCGACAGCCATCGGTCTGAAGACTCACGCGACGTTGCTATGGACAGCACCGAACAAACCTCCGATGCACCATTTTGTGGACAGTGTGGCACACAAATGGTCCGAGCGGGCAGCTGCCACGCCTGTCGTGATTGCGGCTCGACCTCCGGCTGCTCATGACATACACAACGTCGCATATTCCGGTTCAACAGACGCTTCCGGGAACCCGGAGTAGCCTTGCGGTAATGGGGATATTGCGCTTCTCGTTCGGCACGATGGGGTCGGGGAAGTCGACCCTTGCCCTGCAGATTCACCACAATCTCACCCATGGCGGGCTGAACGGCGCGCTGTGCTCAATGCTCGACCGTCGCGGCGCGCGGGTCAGTTCGCGCCTGGGCGTCTCAGCCGAGGCTGTGGTGATCGACCCAACCGTGGACATGCGCGACGTCGCCCACAACGGGGGCGAGCCGTTCGATTACCTCGTGTGTGACGAGGCCCAGTTCTACACCCCCGAGCAAATTGAACAGCTCGCAGAAGTAGTCGATTCGCTTCGTATGGACGTGTTCGCCTTTGGGTTGTTGACCGACTTTCGAGGTCTGCTGTTTCCAGGTACCGCCCGTCTACTCGAGCTCGCCGATGTCACCGAAGCCATTCAATGTGAGGCTCGATGCTGGTGTGGCAACCGTGCGACACACAACGCTCGCCTCGTCAACGGTGTACAGGTCTATGAAGGCGAATTGATGGTGGTGGACAACCCTGATCACGCCAGCGACGTCACCTACGAATTGCGCTGCCGCGAACACTGGACGAGCGGCCAGGGTCGCCCGGACATCACGCTCGATTAGTCCCTAGCGGCGACAGCTAACGGAGTGCTCGAGGGCATCGCGACAGATGTCGTCTCCGTTACCACCAAAGACACGGTCGCTTCCGATCCCACCGGCTAGCAGGTCAGGGCCGCGGCCTCCGCTGAGGACGTCGTTCCCTGGGCCTCCGCCGAGGTTATCTCTACCCGCTGCGCCAGCGAGCGTGTCGTTTCCGGTGTTGCCTCGGATCTTGTCGGCACCGCCACCACCGTTGATCGTGTCGTTGCCGCCGCCGCCGAATATTGAATCGTTGCCAAAGCCGGAGAAGACAATGTCCGCTCCGCCTCCGGAGAAGATCGTGTCGGCGCCGCGGCCAGCACAGATCACGTCAGCTCCGCCAAACGAATTGATCGTGTCATTGCCGCCACGGGCCACAATGACGTCGATCCCGCTCGTTCCGTTGAGAACATCAGGACCGTCGGTTCCAACGATCGTGGCCTCCAGGCCCCGACACAGCGGGGGAGGGGGTTCGAGCCCAAACGATGCTGGTGACGGTAGAGAGAGCACGCCGTGGCCATACTGAGGGTCTGGCCCGGGTATTCCGCCGTCAGCGGCTATCTGCGCCAGAACCGCATCGATGTCGGCAGCCGAATCGACCAGTCCCGCGCCGCGCAGTACAGCGACCACGCCGGTGATGACAGGAGCAGTTGCGCTGGTCCCGGAGAAACAGAAGGCGAAGAACTCCGGAACGGGAAGACATGACGGCGCCAGTATGTCCACGCCGTTTCGTCCATCGAATGTTGGGCCCTGCGATGAGAAGTCGGCATGGTCGGTGCTGCCAGGACGCTCGGTAGCACCAACAATCACCGCTCCCGGGTTGGCCGAATCGTTGCCCGGACCAGTGGCGGCCCTGGGGTTGTCCCACTCGGCCATCACGGTGAGATTGCCGAGGATCTGGATGACGTCGGAGCCGTCCGGTTCGAGATCGGCGAACCTTCTGATGCTGAGATAGTCGATGTCATTCGCGTCTGAACAACGGGGCGTGATGTGTTCGAGTGGTACGTGATCGAGCGTGGCCTGGGCATCGTCTCCGCGGGCTTCGGGAACTGGAGCGACAGGAGTGTCGTAGATCCAGATGTCGTAGTCGGTGGGGATGACGGCGCCGCCCCAATCATCCCAGCGCATACCGAGAAGAAATCCGCAGGTAAATGCCATTCGTTCGGCGCCGTTTTCGAAGTTGTGGAAGCCGTTCCCATCCGGGTCGTTGAACTCTCCCAGCCAATTCTGTCCGCCTCGCGTTGTCCCGCCGCCAGCGTTGCCGGCCGCAGCAACCCAGACCATGTCGAGTTCGATGGCTCGATCCACGATCGACGCTGTGGGCCCCGTGCCATCTCCAGGACCATCAAACTCGGATGTCTCGGAGCGATTAATTACCGTGACGCCCTGACTGGCGAACCACTCGACCGCCGCAGCAAGGTCGGCGATCGTTGCGACCGATGCGAGGAACAACTCGGCTTCGGGGGCGGCTTGGTGGGCGATTTCGGCAACAGCCACGCCGTGCCCCCCGCCATTGAATACCGTCAGCTGACAGGATCGACCGTTGCGTCTGCAGAACGTCCCGGTTGGGGCAGGGATTCGGTTGTCCGCGATGGCTCGTTGTAGCTCGGCAGTACCGAAGATGTCCAGGATGCCGATTCGTTGGCCTTCACCGACATGATTCTGTTCATGCCAGATGTCCAGGTCGAAGTCGCCTTCGATGATGTTCGTGAGCGCGGGGTTGTTCGCCAGCGATGAGCTTGTGGGCTCTGGCGCAACCTTCGTTACTTGGTTGATGCGGGAGACAGCAGGGTGCGCATTGAGCGTTTCGAAGCCGGTAATCGGAACTCGAGCCTCTACGAAGAAACCGGGGACTTCGCCGGTGCTTTCGCCTCCGACTTCGACAATGGCCTCTCGGACCGCTTCGAGGTTCGGCCCGTGGACCTCGATGGGAACTCGAGTCGTGTCGCGGATCGTGTCGGTGTTGGCAGCGAGCTCAGCGATCTCTGCGAGGGCGCTGTCACCGATCTGTGTTTCGCCCGGAGCGAAGTCGGCCTTGTCGTCGACCACGTTCTCAGCGTGCTCGACGGGGCTTTCGAGCGAAACCTGGGCATTCGCTGGGCTGATGGCCAGAACCGGGAGAGTCAGAACGAGTGCCAGAACGACACCCGCACGGCAACGCCAACGCGTCATGACGCGAGAGGAAGACATATGGCTCAACACTAGGCCGAACAGGCACCGCTGGTCAGATCGGCCTAGAACCCCAGGACGCGCTCGACTCAGTAAGCCGGCGAAAATACGCTGGTCTGTAGCAGCCCGCTTGCTTTAGCGGTCGCCCATCGGTACGTAATCGCGGGTGGCGGCACCGGTGTACACCTGGCGTGGACGCGCAATGCGGCTGTTCTGTTCAAGCATTTCCTGCCAGTGAGCCAACCATCCAACAGTCCTTGGGATGGCGAACAAGACGGTGAACATTTCGGTTGGGAAGCCCATCGACTGGTAGATGAGGCCTGAGTAGAAGTCGACGTTCGGGTACAGCTTGCGGTCGATGAAGTACGGATCGGCAAGCGCAACTTCTTCGAGCTTGAGCGCAATGTCGAGCAGTGGGTTCTTGCCCGTGACCTCAAAGACGTCGTGCGCGGCTTCCTTGATGATCTTGGCCCGAGGGTCGTAGTTCTTGTACACGCGGTGACCAAAGCCCATGAGGCGTTCTTCGCCGCCCTTTACCCGTTCCATGTAGGCAGGGACGTTCTCGTATGAACCAATCTCAGCGAGCATTCGGAGCACGGCTTCATTTGCTCCACCGTGCCTCGGGCCGTACAGCGCTGCACAGGCCGAAGCGATCGAAACATATGGGTCCGCGTGTGAGGAGCCGACGACGCGAGCGGTTGTTGTCGAACAGTTCTGTTCGTGGTCAGCGTGGAGGATGAAGAGAATCTCCATCGCCCGTTTAAGCACCGGATCAGGCTCGTAGTCGTCCTCGGCGATCGAGAACATCATCGACAGGAAGTTGGAGGCGTAGTCGAGGTCGTTTCGAGGAAAGACGAACGGCAGTCCGAGGCTGAAGCGGTATGCAGCAGCAGCGAGCGTGGGCATCTTTGCGACGAGACGAGTGATCTGTTTCATCCGCTGCTGTGGGTCCTCGATGTCCTTCGAATCGGGGTAGAAGGTCGAGAGTCCCGCGACGCTCGAGGTCAGCAGGCCCATCGGGTGTGCGTCGTAGTGAAAGGCATCGTGGATGTGTCGGCGAAAGTTCTCGTGCAGATACGTGTGATGCGTAACTTCGTTGGTCCAATTGTCGAGTTCGCTCGCGGTGGGGAGCTCGCCGTTCAACAGGAGATAAGACACCTCGAGATGTGATGACTTCTCGGCGAGTTGGTCGATTGGATAGCCGCGGTATTCGAGCTGGCCTGCGCCACCATCGAGGTAGGTGATCGCCGACGTCGTGCTCGCGGTGGTTCCGAATGCCGGATCGAGAAACCAAACCCCAGGTAACAGCTTCTTCCACTCGTTGGCATCCACACCTCCATTCACGATCGGAACTTCGACCGACTCGCCAGTGCGGTTGTCGGTGATGGTGATGGTCTCGCTCACGGAGTGCTCCAAAAGTGGGTGTGGTGGAAAGGTGGCATGCGCTGCACCGCTGGGGCTGGAAGCGCTCTCTTTAAATATACGGTCCAGCCGGTCGTTCGTTGCGGAACATGCGGTGAACCCTGATCGATGTCTGTAGTCCGACAGACCCAGCTCGAGCCCTTACGTGGAACGGCAGGTCTCGTCGCGTCCTGTGCGGACGCTACAACGGGGTGTTGTCGTGCTTGCGTCGAGGTAAAACCTCACGCTTTGACGACAGTAGACGAAGACCCGCCGCAAGGTGTCTTCGGGTGTCCTCGGGAGAGATCACGGCGTCGACGGTCCCTCGCTGCGCAGCGACGAACGGGTTGAGCAACCGTTCCTCATACGATCGCTCAAGTTCGGCGCGCTCGGCCTCGTCAGCCTCGCGATGGAGAATCTCGATCGCACCTTTGGCACCCATGACGGCTATCTCGGCGGTTGGCCAAGCGTAGGCAAGGTCGTTGCCCATGTTCTTTGAGTCCATGACGATGTACGCGCCGCCGTAACTCTTGCGGAGCGTGACGTTGATTCGAGGAACGGTAGCTCGGGCGTAGGCGAAGGCCAGCTGAGCGCCGTACCGAATCATCCCGCGCCATTCGAGATCCTTGCCGGGGTAAAAACCAGAGGTGTCAACGAACGTCACGAGCGGGATGTTGAAGGCATCACAGAACGCTACGAAGCGGGCGCCCTTCTGCGAGGACGGGATATCGAGAGTGCCCGCGATGGACATTGGCTGGTTCGCCACGATTCCGACCGACATGTCCCCAATGGTGGCAAAACCGGTTATCAGGTTTGTGGCAAAGCCTGCGCGGAGTTCGAGGAACCATCCGTCGTCTACGACCTCGCCTATGACGTCTCGTACGTCATAGGCGCCCGTCGCTGTTTCGGGCAGGATGTCTGCGGCATCTGGGACTGGTCGGTCCACGGGGTCGAGCGTGTTGGCGAGGGGAGGTGGTTCCTCGTTGTTTGCCGGCAGAACTCCCAGCAATTCGTCGACGAGCTCGTACGCGGCATCGATGTCTGGGGCTGGCAACGCCGCGAGCCCGGCACTCGCTGCGAGCACGGACGCTCCGCCGAGCTCGGTTCGATTGAACTCGACCCCGGTGAACTCACTCACCATCTGAGGGCCGCTGACAAACGCGTGGCTTTGATCGACCACGATGACGTGATCCATCAATCCAAGCAACAACGCTGGTCCGGCCACCGCATCACCATCGAGTACTCCAACGAGTGGGACCCGGCCCGAGCTCTTTGTCAGTTCTCGCGCTGCTGCGCCGACAGCGAACGTGACCGCCAACTCTTCGTGGGCTGCTGGACCGTTGGCTCGGAACTCGCAAACGAGTGGTATTCCCTGTTCGCGGGCGCTCGCGGCAGCGAGTGTGATGAGCTCGGCATCGCGGGTCGTGATGGCCGACTCTTCGCCATCCTGAATCCGGACGACGGCACGACGACGACCATCGGGGCCGCGCTCGATCGAACGCGTGCTTTCCAATGTCGTTGTCTCGGACGAGGGGTTGGTTACAGCCACGTCGGCGAGTCTATGACCTTGCCAACGCGGAGTGCCTAGCTGCCCCCGTCATTGTCGGCCACAGTGACGTTCAGGCCGGGTTGTAGGGCGCCTTCGGTGGCGACAACCTGAGCAATGACCTGCTGGACAGCGCGGGCGGGGGCGGGCAGGGTCGTCCATCGGCGATAGGCCAACCCAACACTACGCGTTGTCATATCGTCCACTGCGACGATCTTCCAGCCGTCTCCGTCGCCATATGGTGCAGCTGTCGCAGGCACGAGCGCTGGAGCGTAGCCCTGAAACGCGAGGGACGCGAGGAGGCGCATGCCATCGAGCTCAGCGGCTGGGGCCAGTTCAATTCCGAGCTCTTCCGCCGCGGCGTCGACCTCGTTTCGGAACTGGGTTCCCGGTGGCGGCAACACGATCTCATGGCGTGCCAGGTCGGCCAGCGTGACACGATCGAGGCTTGCGAGCTCATGATCGTTGGGCACGATCAGAATGCGTTCTTCATCGAACAAAGGCTCCGACGTTAGCTCCGGTTCACTCAGCGGCAGGTTCAAGACCGCCATGGTGAGCTGGCCGCTCTGGAGCTGGGGAAGTAGTCCTGTCGTGGTCGCGTCGACAACGACGAGGTGAACCCCCGGGAAGCTCTCCTGTAGAGCGGAGAGCAGCGCAGGAACAAGCCATCGACCGGTCGTACCGATGATGCCGAACCGTACGGTTCCTCGGATGTCGTCTCGAAGGGCTGACACATCAGCGGGGATCGCCTGAAGTTCGGCCTTGATACGAAGCGCACGCAGCACAACGACTTCACCTTCTGCAGTCAGCTCGCCTGTTCGTCGATCGACGAGGACCGCGTCAAGCTCTCGCTCCAGGCGGGCGACGTGAGTCGACACATTGGACTGCACGGTGTGCAGCGCCCGAGCCGCAGCAGAAAAGCTGCGGTGTTCGGACACTGCCATGATGGCGTTGAGTTGGCGGAGGTCCATGACCAGTCGGTCTTATTCGGCGGTTCGCTGGCGAATCAGGTTGAGTGCTGAGCCGGCGTGGAACCACTCGATCTGGTCTTCGGAGAGGGTTTGGTTGGCCTGGAACGGAACCTGCTCTCCGGTTCCTGCCTTGTGAAGCACACAATCGACCGGCTTGCCCGGTGCGAGTTCGCTGAGGCCGGTGATCGAGATCGTGTCTCCTTCCCCGATCGTGTCCCAGAAGGATGGGTCGGCGAATGTCAGAGCGAGAACGCCTTGCTTCTTCAGATTGGTTTCGTGGATGCGAGCAAAGGACTTCGCGAACACGGCGTGGCAGCCGCGGAATCGTGGCTCCATCGCTGCGTGCTCCCGGCTCGAGCCCTCGCCGACGTTTTCTTCGCCGATGAAGACCCAATTGATGTTCTTCTCGTGGAGGCTCTTCGCGATATCGGGGTAGCTCTTGGTCTCGCCATCTGATGGGTCGACCGCAAACTCCGGCTCATTGGTGTAGGCGTTGACGACACCGAGGTACAGGTTGCCCGAGATGTTCTCGAGATGGCCCCGGTACTTGAGCCACGGGCCAGCCATCGAAATGTGATCGGTGGTAACCTTGCCGACACCCTTACCGAGGATCGGCAGCTCGATGTAGTCGTTGCCGTCCCACTCAGGGAATGGCGTGAGCAACTGGATGCGATCCGAATCGGGTGAGACCGAAACAATGACACCGGTTGGGTCCTCCGGTGGCGCGAGGAACATCGAGATACCACTTTCAAAGCCTCCGCTCGGTAGTTCGGTTCCTTCACCCACCGACAACATGACCTCTTCGCCAGCTTCGTTGGTGAGGGTGTCGGTCTTCGGGTCGAAGTCAAGGGTTCCGGCCAGGGCCATCGCAACCGTTGTCTCAGGCGAGGTGACAAATGCCAGGGTTGCTGGGTCGCCGTCGTTGCGCTTTGGGAAGTTGCGGTTGTAGGAGGTGACGATGCTGTTCGGTTCGCCGACGTGGCCTTCGCGGTCATCACGCTTCCACTGGCCAATGCATGGGCCACATGCGTTGGCGAGAACGACTGCGCCGATCTCCTCGAGGTCCGCCAGGAAACCGTCGCGCTGGATGGTCTCCATGGTTGCCTCCGAGCCAGGTGTGACCATGAACGGCACCTTGGCCTTGAGCCCCTTAGCGGCTGCGTCTCGGGCGATCGATGCAGCTCGACTGATGTCTTCGTAGGACGAGTTCGTGCACGAGCCAACAAGAGCTGCAGAGATCTCCTTGGGCCAGCCGTTGAGTTCGGCTTCGGCTCCGAGCTTGCTGAGTGGACGTGCAAGGTCGGGAGTGTGTGGGCCGTTGATCAGGGGCTGAAGTGTGTTGAGGTCGATTTCAATGACCTGGTCGAAGTAGTCGCCAGGGTTCGCGTACACGTCGTCGTCGGCACGGAGGTGGTGTGCAACGTTTCGCGCAGCGTCGTCGATTTCTTCGCGGCCGGTCGCTTTGAGGTAACGGCTGGTCGCGTCGTCGTAGGCGAACAGCGAGGTCGTCGCTCCGATCTCAGCACCCATGTTGCAGATCGTGGCTTTGCCGGTTGCTGACAGGCTTTCGGCGCCCGGGCCGAAGTATTCGACTATCGCCCCCGTTCCGCCCTTGACGGTCAGGATCTCGGCGACCTTGAGGATGACATCCTTTGGTGCCGACCAGCCACTGAGCTCGCCGGTCAAGTGAACTCCAATGGCCTTTGGCCACCGGACATTCCACGGGAATCCGGTCATCACGTCGACGGCGTCAGCACCACCGACTCCAACGGCGATCATGGCGAGACCGCCAGCGTTTGGTGTGTGGCTGTCGGTGCCGAGCATCATTCCGCCAGGGAAGGCGTAGTTCTCTAGTACGACCTGATGGATGATGCCAGAACCGGGAGCCCAGAAGCCACCGCCGTACTTGGCGCTCACGTCTTCGAGGAACTGGTACACCTCGGCGTTGGTGTCTCTCGCGACAGCGAGGTCGGTCTTTCCTTCAACCCGAGCCTGGATGAGGTGATCACTGTGGGTTGTCGTCGGCACTGCGGTTTCGGTGAGGCCGGCGGTCATGAACTGCAGCCAAGCCATCTGGGCGGTTGCGTCCTGCATGGCAACACGATCTGGGCGCAGGTCGGTGTAGGAGACACCGCGTTCCATCCCGCCGTTGTCGACGTCGTCGAGGTGGTTGATCAGGATCTTCTCGGTAAGCGTCAGTGAGCGGCCGAGGCGCTCGCGTCCTTTGGCCAGACGCTCGTCGAGGGTGCTGTAGACCGAGTTGACGAGTTCGATCGGAGTATTTGCAAAGACAGCCACGTGAATTCCTCTGAGTTTTCTGTTGGGGCAGACCAACGCCGAGTCTATCGCCATGGAAGATGGACGATCTGAAATGGTCCGTCCTTCCGCGCCCGTTCACCCGCCCGCTACCGTCTCCATATGCACTTTACGTTTCTGGGCACGAGTTCAGGTGCCCCTACTTCACAACGAAACGTGACGGGTTTGGCCGTCCGGAGGGGTTCTTCGTGGGACCTTTTCGATTGTGGCGAGGCAACCCAACATCAGCTGATGAGCACGTCGCTGTCGCTGCCGAAACTGAAGCGGATCTTCATCAGCCACCTGCATGGCGATCACTGTTTCGGCCTCTTTGGACTACTCGGTAGCCGATCGATGAGCGGAGGGACCCGGCCACTCGACATCTACGGACCTCGAGGACTCGAAGCGATGGTGATGACGGTGCTCGCCGCGTCCGACACCCACCTGACCTTCCCACTCGAATTTCACGAGGTGCCAGATCGAGGTGTCCGCGTTGTCGAGACCGATGACGAGACGATCGACGCCGTGGCGCTCGATCACCGTGTCACAAGCTTTGGCTGGTCGATACGGGAGGCGGACCGGCCCGGAGCGTTCGATGCTCAGCGCGCTCGCGAACTTGGCGTCCATCCTGGTCCCGACTTTGGGCGTCTGCAGCGGGGGGAGGCGGTGGACGGTTCTAGTGGCGTTGTTTCGCCGGGCGACGTTGTTGGCCCGGACCGTTCGGGGCGTACCGTCATCATCGCCGGAGACAATCGCGACCCGGAACGCATGCTTCGAGAAACCGGGCCGGTGCAAGTGCTCGTGCACGAGGCAACGTTCACCGAGGACGTGCTCGCCAAGCTCTCGGATGATCGCGGACATAGCACCGCGGCCCGGGTGGGTAAGGCCGCAGAGCAGGCCGGTGTCGGCAATCTGGTGCTCACCCACTTCAGTCCGCGCTACGGGCCGCCAGGCTGCGCGGGTCAATCGGTCGACGATGTGAAAGCGGAGGCTGAAGCTCGTTACAGCGGTGTGCTCCATATGGCCGAAGATCACGCATCCTTCGAACTCGACCACGACGGCATTCTCAAACGCGTCACTAGCTGACCAGCACAGACAGCTCATCACGGTCGGGGTTTTGCCGATCGGAAGCGGGTGACCGTGTTACATCGACCATTTCGAGCGTTGCTGATCAGCGCTTCGTTCATGTTCGTGGTCGCCGCATGCGGCG
>CAZSYL010000034.1:0-38118 GCA_964610745.1 uncultured Acidimicrobiales bacterium | reverse complement strand
CACGAATCGAGTCCTGTCGGTTCGGAGAACCTTCACGAGAGCTCCGGCCATCCGGACTGGATCGAAGTTTGGGACAACTGGTTTGTGATCCCAGAAGAAGGTGCTGGCGGGTACGTGCGCCTCACCATTCGACCATACGATTCAACCTGTTGGTACTGGGGTTCGTTGATTGGTCTCGGTGGCCGTTCACTCGTCACGGTTCTCGCCGACGACCTGCCCCTGCCCAGCGGCAAGTCGATGGAACTGCGCGGACCGGGGATCTGGACCGAGACGACCGTCTTGCGCCCATTCGAGCACCTCACGACCGATCTCGAGGCGTTCGGGGTGTCGATCGAACATCCCACCGACGTTTGGACCGGAGCGTATGGGGATCGGGTCGCGGTTGGATTCGAGTTCGACTGGGACACCGAGGGCGAACCCGGGCCCTCGCCGGTCGCGGGCACAACCGGATATCGACTTGTCGGGAGGATGCACGGCGAACTCCTGCTCGATGAAAGCCGTTGGGAGATCGAGGGCATCGGTGTCCGCGACCACTGGTGGGGTGTCCCCGACGAGTCATCGGCGTGGCATGCATGGGCAAGTCGGGATGGAGAGCTTGTTCATTCCGACGGTGGGCGGCTCGACACCAGCGTCGAAGGAATCGACATCAATGCCATCGTCGGCGGCCTGCCGGTGGGTGAGGTCTACCCCGGTTTGACGGTAAAAGGTTGGGCGCCGGCAGGCGGTGGAGGCAAGCGCCATGCTCGGGCCTTGCTCGTCGACGAACGGGGTGGCGGCTGGTTGGAGATCGTCCGCTAAGCGCGCAAAGACAAGCCTTTGGTCGAGCAGCCTGCTTGAATGAAGTTGCATGGAGCAGGTCCACAGCATCGACGTTACGAGCGAGTGGCATCTGTTGGAGATTCTCGAGAAGATGATCGAGATCCTCGTCGAAGCTCGCAACGCCTACGGCGTGGTCACCGTTGATGAACCCACGTTTTTGCAGGTCATGGTGCTCGATGATGGTGGCCTCCGATTGGAAAGCTCAGGGAGCGACAAGGTCATCGCTGCGAACGTGGGCTTTGACGAACGTGTCGAACAGTATGAGCACATCGCGACAGCGACGATCCCCGGTGAGTGGCCGACCAAGACAAAGGTTGCGGCCGAGACGATGACACTCCTTGCCGTTGACGTTCACGAGGTGAAGTTTCCGGCGAGCATCGATTTCTACCTCGATCTGACCGACTAGTTAGACGTTGACCGTCTCTGGTGCGGGGGATTCACTCTTCGGCTTTGCGTATGCGCTGACGGCAATTACGACGATGGCGGCGACGGCTCCCGCGATGACGGCGCCTACCCATGGAGCCCCATTGGGCAGCTCGAGGCCCGTTCCAGGAATGATCTCTTCGGGTTCGATGATCCCAACTCCGTTGGGCCATGGCCACAACACGCGGAGCGAGCCGAACATGAGACCGATCAGGACGGCCATAACCGTGTCATGGTACGTCTCGAGAAGGTGATGAAGTAGCGACGAGAAGAGTGCCAGGCCGATGATTGCACCGACTCCGACGAGCGCAATATCGCCGAGGATGCGCTCGTCAACAGCATTGAGCACGGCGGCGTACATCCCAATCATCAAGAGGATGAACGAACCCGAGATGCCCGGAAGGATAAGAGCGCAGACGGCAAGAGCGCCCGAGGCGATGAGTACCAGAGCGTTGGGGTCAGCGACTGGTCCCGATTGGAACCCGAGCAGAACGAAGACGGCAATTGCTACGACCACCATGATCGAGATGTGGGAGGACACAGGTTCTTTCAGAAGACCTCGCGCGACGACGATCGACCCGACAACGAGGCCAAAGAACAAACCGGCCATCGTCTCGGGAAAGTCATGCAGAGCGGTCTCGATGAGTCCAGAAAGCAGCAGGACAGCGGTGAAAACGCCGGCGACCAAGGGGATAAGGAAGAGCCAGTTGACCATCTTCAGTCCGTCGGCGAAACCGGAGATGTCGCCCCGACAGAGCTTCCCGAGGGCCTTTGATCCGGTGCTAACCGCCTTGATCAGATCGTTGTAGATGCCAAGGATGAGCGCGACTGTTCCTCCCGATACACCGGGGACGACATCGGAGGCTCCCATAAGGAATCCACGGACATATTGACCAAGAACGCGTGTAACCATCACTCAAAAGAGTATCGGCCCGCCATGATATGATCGTGATTCATTCGATCCCTGAAGTTCCGGGCCTTCGTCACAGCAGTCAAGAGGTTGTTCATGGCGATGTCGTCTTGCACACCGAGGCGCTGCTCCCGATTGCTACCACGGCCGAGCCGCTGGTCGTGTTCCTCTCCGAGGCCGAAGAACCGAGTCGCCGTTGGTCAGCCGAGCTTTTGAGTTCGTTCGCGGCGAAGACCGGAGGCGCGATCTGGTTCGATACCCGAGATGTTGGTGGAAGCTCGTGGGTTGACGATCCGTACGACATCATCGACCTCGTGACCGACGCTCTCGTCGTGATAGACGCGTATGACGCGCAGGAGGCTCATCTTGTTGGACGGGGCATGGGTGGCCAAATTGCACAGCAGTTGGCACTCACAAGGCCCGACCGTGTGCGGTCGCTCACGTTGATCGGCTCGACACCAGGACGACGAGAAGAGTTCGGAATGCCAGAACAATGGCTCATCGACAAGATGTCCGAACGCCTCTTCGCCGACCCTCCAACAGAAGCTGATGAGCTCGCCGAGTGGATTGTCTTGCAACTCGAGTGGTTCAACGGTCCGGTCTTCCCGTTGGACCGTGAACTAGCGCTCGAGAGCGCTAGAGCAGAGGTTGCGACTGGCTGGCGTGGGCCGAACGGACATGGAACGGCGGTGGTAGATGCCCCCGATGTTGTGGACCAGCTCGGAGACATTCTGATCCCGACGCTCGTGATTCATGGAACGAGCGATCCGGTCTATCCGGTCGCCCACGGACAAGGGCTCGCCGACCGAATGCCCAACGCCGAGCTCGTGCTGATCGAAGGCATGGGTCATGAGCTACCCGCGGGTTTCGTCCAGCAGCTCGTCTCGCTATTTGAGGAACGAATTCTCGGACGATAGATGCTTCTATCGACGCGATATCTGCTCGCTGGCTGACCGCGGTACTCGTCGCTACCGTACACTCCGAGTAGCTGATCAAAAGGGGCTCATGTGCACGTATCAACTCTTCCGGACGTCAAGATTCCTTCAGGAGTTTCGATCACTGACTACACGCTGAGATTGGCCGATGAACTCAGCGATAAGCCCGCGATTATCGACGGTCCGAGCGGTCGAACCCAGACATTCGCCGAACTAAAGCAGGGTATTCAGCTGATCGCCGGTGCGCTTGCCGAGCGGGGGTTTGGGCCGGGAAGTGTCCTAGGAATCATGGCCCCAAACATCCCCGAGTATGCGAGCTTCTTTCATGGCGCTGCGTATGCGGGTGGAACGGTCACGACGATCAACCCGACCTACACCGCTGGCGAGGTCAGGCATCAGCTCGTGGACTCCGGAGCGACGATATTGGTCACGATCAGCATGTTCCTCGACGTCGCCCGTGAGGCAGCGGAAGGGACTGCAGTCACCGAGCTTGTGTCGATCGACCCGGTCGAGGGTGTCTCCTCGATGTTCGATTTCCTCGGTAGTCCGCCGTTGACCGAGCAGGTCGTAGTCGATACCGACACGGTTCCCGTGGTGCTTCCGTACTCTTCAGGAACGACCGGTCGAAGCAAGGGTGTGATCCTGAGCCACGACAACCTGACGGCGAACATCGAGCAGTGTAAACACGTGATGAGCTACGACGCCGACGATGTCGCGCTCGCCATCCTGCCCTTCTTCCACATCTACGGCATGCAGGTGCTGATGAACGGTCTGCTCGCCAACGGCGTGACGATTGTGACCATGCCAAGGTTCGATCTCGAACAAGCCCTCACCATCGTTGCTGAGCACAAGGTTTCGTGGTTCTTTGCGGTTCCGCCGATCGTCCTGGCCCTAGCAAAACACCCCATGGTCGACGAGTACGACACCAGTTCCATCAAGGTCATCTTCTCCGGTGCTGCACCACTTTCGGGAGAGCTTGGAGAGGAAGCTGCGCAACGGCTCGGCTGCGAAGTCGTGCAGGGATACGGGATGACCGAACTTTCGCCCGTCTCGCACGCCACGATCCCTGGCCAGAGCAAGCCCGGTTCGTCCGGTCTTACTCTGTCGAACACCGAATGTCGGATCGTCGATCTCGAAGGTAACGACCTCGGAATCGACGAGGACGGTGAATTGTGGGTCCGTGGGCCGCAGGTCATGAAGGGATATCTCAACAACGACGAGGCCACCGCGGCGACGATCGATGCCGACGGATTTTTGCACACCGGCGATGTTGCTCATTTCGACAGCGACGGACACGTCTACATCGTTGATCGCATCAAGGAGCTCATCAAGTACAAGGGCTTCCAGGTGCCACCAGCCGAGCTCGAAGGTCTGCTCCTCACACACCCAGCGATTGCGGATTCGGCCGTCATTGGCATCCCCGATGACGAGGCTGGCGAGATCCCGAAGGCTTTCGTCACGTTGAAACCAGGTCAAGACGTGAGCGCAGAGGAGATCCAGGAATTCGTCGCTGGCCAAGTGGCGAGCTACAAGCAGGTTCGGTTACTCGAGTTCATCGACGAGATTCCAAAGTCCGCGTCGGGCAAGATCCTTCGGCGGGAGCTGCGCGATCGCTAACAACGCGATCGCCTGAACAGAATGGCTGAGACCCTCAACACGGCGGAGGCAATCGAGGCGCTTCGAGTGTTGCTCGAGGGGAGCGTCCTGACGCTCGATCTGCCCGGAGTTGGCGATGCTCGACGCGAACGCGTCGAGCTCATCGACCAGATCGACGACTACCTGCTGCCGCGCTTACGGCGTGTCGACGCGCCGCTCCTCGCCGTTCTTGGAGGTTCGACCGGGGCTGGGAAGTCGACGATTACGAACAGCCTCGTCGGTGATGCCGTAACACTCGCCGGGGTGCTCCGCCCGACCACGCGGGCACCGGTACTTGTCTGCCACCCCGAAGACTTGCCGTGGTTTGCTGATGCCGACGGTGTTCTTGCTGGCCTGCCGCGCTCCACGGGCGCTACGGCGGTCGGTGAGATCGGTTTGCGGCTCGTGCCTTCGGAGGCCCTCTCTCCAGGCCTTGCGATTCTCGATGCTCCCGACATTGACTCGGTCGAGGTCGCGAACCACGATCTTGCCGCCCAATTGCTCGGTGCGGCCGACCTGTGGATCTTCGTGACGACCGCGGCGCGATATGCCGATGCGGTCCCGTGGGAATATCTGGGCCTGGCCCAGGAACGCTCGGCGGCGCTCGCGGTGGTGATCAACCGGATCCCGCCCGGGTCCGAGGAAGAGGTCAGGCATCACTTCCAGGCAATGCTCTCCGAGCGCGGGTTGGGTGCTACGACCGTCTTTGCGGTCGCCGAACGAGAGCTGGAAGACGATCGGATCGGCGAAGAACTCGACCCGGTTCGGGACTGGCTTCAGTCGCTCGCAGCTGACGCGGTAGAACGTCAAAGTCTGGTGAGGTCGACACTCGACGGCGCTCTTGCGTCGCTTCCCGATCGAGTCGAGCGTGTCGCTGCGGCCCTCGACGAGCAGTCCGAGCAGATTGGAAGTCTCGAAGACTTCGCCCGACGACGCTATGCCCGGGCGCTTGTCGACATCGACATGGAGCTCGACCGCGGGACGCTATTGCGAGGTGAAGTGCTCGATCAGTGGCGCGAGTTTGTTGGAACGGGTGCGCTCATGAGCAAGCTTGAGTCCGGGGTCAGCAAGGTGCGAGACACACTCCGAGGCATCTTCTCCAAGGCCCCTTCATACGACGAGCAGGCGACCGGCCAGCTCGAATCCAACCTTCTGGTCGTGACCCGTGACGCGGTCGATCGGGCAGCGCTCGACATCGTCGACCACTGGGAGCAGAGCCCCGCGGGTCAGCACGTTCTCACCGATGCACCGAGAAGTATCGAACGAGCCGGCACCGACCTCACCGAGAAGATCGAACACGAACTTCGGGCGTGGGAGCAGTACGTGCTCGACTTGGTCCGAGAGCAGTCCGGCGACAAGGTCGTGATTGCCCGCACCGTGTCAACCGGTATCAACGGCGTAGGTGTTGCGTTGATGATCGCCGTGTTTAGCCAGACGGGTGGTCTGACCGGGGGAGAGGCGGCTGTTGCCGGAGGCACGGCCGCTGTTTCCCAAGCCGTACTCACGGCCGTCTTCGGCGAGCAGGCCATCCGTGACCTTGCCCGCGATGCTCGCGAGAATCTGATCACACGCATCGAAGGCTTGCTCGACCATGACATCAAACGATTCGAGTCGCTGGTCGGTGGAGCGTCGATGCCGGGCGACGATCTGCGAGCGAGCATTCATAACGTTGCGACTGCGAGCGAGTAGGACATGACCGAACTTCGAGAAGGACCCGATTCCGCGCTCGCGGCGCGCCTCGATGAATTCTCGCAAGCCGCCTCGCTCTCGGCCAGGTACTACACCGACGAAGAGGTCGCGGTCTTTCACGCACAGAGAGACAAGGCAGCCGAACGCCTGCGCCACGGAACAACCCACACCGTGGTCGCTATCGCGGGAGCGACGGGCTCGGGGAAGTCGTCGATCGTGAATCGCTTTGCCGGTACCGAACTTACAAAGAGCTCTGTACGGCGACCGACGACATCGGCTACTCATGCTGTTGTGTGGGGCGAAAGCGATGCTGGACCGCTGCTCGACTGGCTCGAAGTCCCGCACCGCTATCAGGTCGAGACCGAACCCGATCATCCTTTGGCAGGACTTGTTCTGCTCGACCTGCCCGATCACGACTCGACGGCGTTTGAGCATCGGATCGAGGTCGATCGTCTCGTCGAACTGGTCGACGTTCTCGTGTGGGTGACCGATCCGCAGAAGTACGCCGATGCTGCGCTTCATCTTGGATACATTCAGCCGCTGGCTGGTCACGCACAGATCCTTCGGTTCGTGCTGAATCAAGCCGACCGTCTCGACGATGGTGGGGCCGCGGTAGCGGCCGACTTTGGGCGATTGCTCGCCGACGACGGAATTGCCGGCGCCCAGCCCCTTGCGGTTAGCGCCGTCACCGGCGCTGGCTTTGATGAGTTCACCAAGGTACTGGTGGAAGCGATCGACGCGCGAAACGCCGCCCTCGTCCGCGTTGAAGCTGATCTAAAGGAGGTTGCCAAGGGGCTTGTCTCAGGCGGGACGTTGGCCGACCCGCACGGCAAGTTGGCAGCGGACCTGATCTCGGGACTATCGGATGCGTCCGGGGCAAAGGAAGCCGCCGATGTCGCGAGCCGACACCACAAACGCCAGGGTTCACTCGAGATGGGCTGGCCGTTCACTCGGTGGGCTCGCCGCCTTCGCAAGAAACCTCTCGCGGACTTACCCGGACCAGGTCGTACCGGAGCGGGCGCTCCCCGAGCCGATCTTGCATTGCGCGATTACGCCGAGGCCGTGGCTGCAGATTCCGAGCCACCTTGGCCGCGGGCGATTCGTAACGCGGCGTTTGGACAACGCGACGAACTCCTCGATGACCTCCGTCAGAGCGTTGGTCGTGAGACCGTCAATGCGGGATCGAAACCCGCTTGGTGGTCGATTGTCGCCTGGTTGCAACGCCTACTCGCGGGAGCGGCGATCGTCGGACTGGTGTGGTTGATCACCGTCGCGATTCTCGGGGGCTTCTTGATGTTCGACACCGACCCGCTCCTTCCCCCAACCCCTGGAGCAGAATGGATGCCCCTGCCCTCGGCCTTGTTGATCGTCGGTGTCGTGCTCGGCCTGCTCGTGGGCTTACTCGTGCGCATTCCTCTCGGCGTCGGTGCCGGCCGCAGGGGCAGACGTGCGCGCAAGGCCATCGAAGAACAGGTCGACGATCACGCCAGAAGCCGGGTGATCGAGCACGTTCAAATCGTTGTCGACGACCGCACGAGAATCGCCGAACTGATCGTCACCGCCGAAACCTGAACTGTCAGACGTCGAGCGCGGCGCAGACGCGCTTCCAGATGATGTCCGTCATGTAGCCGTAGCCCTTTGGGTTTGGATGAAACTTGTCCTCGGCCATCCCATCGAGTGACGGCCAATTCCAGGGCCAGAAGAGCTCGAAGTCGCGTTCAGCTCCTACCCGTTCGATCGTGCTTGTGAAACGGCGGGCCATGATCGAGTTAAACGGTGACGACACACCGACTCGGGCCACCACCGAGCGTCGGGGAAGGGCGTGCAGGATCTGTTCTAGCTCACCGTTGGCACCTTTCCAGCTCGCAGGGGCCATGATGTTGTTTGCACCGGCGATCATCGTGGCGAGTTCGGGTTTGTGTCCCGCCTTCTCGAGCTCACCGAGCCTCGGGAGCTCGTGTTCGATGATGTCGGTGAACTGGCCACCGGTGATGCTCAGGTTGATCACTCGCCATGGGTCGCCGGTTCGCTCGTGAAGCAGCTCGAGGATGCGGGGAACCCAGCTGTTCAGCGGATTCGGAGCGCCAATGCCCTGCGTGCTCGAGTCGCCCAACGCAACCCAGAGTGGTCCCTCGGCGTTGATGGCCTCCCGGTTCCATTCATCCCAGAAGACAGCGTGTGGCTCACGCATAGCCTCGACTCGGGCAACGGAGTCAGATACGCGTTGGGCTGCGAGGGTGAGGGTGCCGGTCTCCCGACGTGGCATGGGGGCGAATTCCACGTCTTCAGCTTGCCCGATGCTGGTGAGCTCGCTCACCCATTCGCGGGTTTGTTCCGGTACGGTTTCGCGTATGCGCACACGAAGTATGTTGTTCGGCCCGGCCAACAGGCTGGACTTTGTGCCAAAGTTCATTGCTGCTGGTGCTGACGCTGGCGTGCTCGACCTCGAGGATGCCGTGCCGGAGACTGGCAAGCAGGCAGCTCGAGACATCATCGCCGATGCGAAGCCGGGCGCAAGTGATGACCTTGGGTCGATGGAGTTGTTCGTACGCGTCAACGCAATCGACACACCACATTTCGAAGCTGACGTCGTCGCGGCCGCGGCCGCTGGAGTGATGGGCATCGTGGTCCCGAAGCTCGAAGATGCGGCCGGTGTTGCCCACGTCCGAGGAACGATGGACGCGAACGGAATCGCCAACCTGTGTGCTGGTATCGAGTCGGCTGCTGGGGTCGAGGCCGCGGTCGAGATAGCTGGAGCAGGCGTCGAGCTTGCCTATTTTGGTGCCGAAGACTTCGTTACTGACATGGGCGGCGTCCGTACGGCGTCGAACGACGAGGTTCTCTACGCCCGGTCTCGGGTGGCGTTGGCTGCGCGTCTCGCTGAAGTTCCGGTCCTTGACCAGGTCGTCGTCGATTATCGGGACGACGAACGCTTTGAGCGCGAGGCTGCGAAAGCTCGTTCACTGGGATATTCGGGCAAGCTCTGCATCCACCCAGCTCAGGTTGCGCTTGCGAATGCTTCTTTCTCGCCATCAGCGGCTGAATTGGCTTGGGCGGAAGGGGTCGTGGCAGCGGCTGATCAGGCACTCAGAGAGGGTTCGGGAGTGGTGTCCTATGAGGGCACGATGGTCGACGCTCCGATCGTTCGACGCGCTCGATCCCTGCTTGAGAAATAGGTCGGGAGGCCCGGTGTACTAGGCCCAAATCTGCCGATCTTTAGTGTGTGGAGCAGGCGACCGAGCTTGAGCGACGGCGACAGGCCGCGAAGACGACAACTACGAGCGGTTTGGCGCGGGCGAACCGATTTGCCGTAGCCATCATGTTCTCACTTGCGTTGGCCTTTGTTTTCGCTGCGTATGTAGGTGCTGGAATCGGCGAACAGCCTGGGCCGACCCCGAGCGCGGCGGTTGAGGTGGAGGGCCCTCGTCTCGGTGGTGACTATGCCGCCTTTTATGGTGCCGGTTCGATCGTCTGGAATGGCGATATTGATTCGTTGTACGACCCGGCGGTTCAGACAGCGGCCCAGGTCGGGCTTGGCCTCGATGGTTTTCTTGCCTTTGCCTATCCCCCGCACGTCGCTGTTGTCTACGCACCTCTCGGGGCACTTCCATTTCAGGTGTCGTGGCTGATCCACACACTTTTCATGGCTGCGACCCTCATAGCAACGGTTGTGGTCCTCGCTCCGGTGGTGCCGCTGATTCAGCGAAACAAACTGCCACTAATGGCCGCGGGGCTGACGTTCTATCCGTTGCTCGTGGCGGTGGGCGGCGGACAGAATGCTCCACTCACTGTTCTGGGGTTCGCCATCATTTGGCGGGCATTGCACGACGACCGCGAATGGCTTGCGGGTCTAATCGCTGGTCTGATGATGTACCGCCCTCAGTACGCGCTGGCTGCGATGGGTCTGATGCTGTTGTCGCGCCACTGGAGGGCCGTCGCGACAGCGGTTGTCACGAGTGCCCTCACATGGACGGTCACGGCGTTGTTTCTCGGCGCCGACTGGGTTGGTCAATGGCTCGACGCGGTCATCCCGTTCGTCGAAGAGGATGCCGTCGTCAACGCCGACAACTCCATTTCGGCCATTGGGTTTATGCAGGCGATCTGGCCGAACGAGTCGGACTTTGCAGTCGGTATTGGAGTCGCGATCGCTGTCGTAGTTGTGCTGACCCTTATGTTCCTGTGGGTTCAACCCGATCGTTTCACGCTCGCTGATCGCATGGGGTCGCTCGCAATCGGCAGCGTGCTCATCAGCCCGCACACCCAGTTCTACGATGCTTCGACTCTGCTTATTGCTGGAGCGGCCGTTCTTGCGGCTACTGATCGCGACGCCGTTCCAGTGAAGTTCTTTGCATTGGTGTGGTTGGCGACCCTGATCCATCGCACCGCCGAACCAATTGGCGCAACACCGCTCGCTCTTGTCGTGGTCGCGTCGTTCTTCGCGATGGTCGTCGCGACCATCAAGCGACCGGGTTCGCAAGAACCGGTGACCGCCTTACCTATCGACTCCCCAAACCAGAATATGGCTGCATAATGCGAGACCTTTCGATCATCATCCCGGCGTTCAACGAGGCTGAAAGGATCAGTGAGACACTTCACTCGATTGCCGAGTTCCTTAACGAACGGGATCTTGACGACGAGGTGATCGTGGTCGATGACGGCTCTTCTGACGACACGGTTGCTGTCGTCGAGTCGCATCGGGACCTGTTTCGTCGTCTCGTGGTGCTGCCTTCGGAGCGGAACCTGGGTAAGGGGCACGCTGTTCGCAAGGGCATGCTGACCGGCACGGGACGGCACCGCCTATTCCTCGACGCAGACAACTCGACCAACGTCCGTGAGTTCGACCGCTTGATGGCGGCTGCGGCAGACGAACCGATCGAGACCGCGGTCATCATTGGTTCGCTCGCCGTAGCGGGGTCTTTGGTGAGCATCGAACAACCCGGAATCCGTTCCAGCCTCGGTCGCTTCGGAAACCGAATCATCCAGCGGGTGGTACTGCCGGGAATCCAAGACACCCAGCGTGGCTTCAAGATTTTCACTGGCGAGGCCAGCGATGCGATCTTCCGCCGCTGCATCAGCAATGGCTGGGCGTTCGATGTCGAAGCGCTCGCATTTGCTCGAGCCCTGGGATATCACATCCTCGAAGTTCCCATTACGTGGGAGCACCGTGAAGATTCTCGGGTGAAGCCTGGTGCGTACTTCTCGGCCTTGATCGACGTTCTCCGAATCAAGATCCGGGTCGACCGACAGGTCAGCGAATATGAGCGGGTCTGACCAGACTCGTTAGCCTGACCACATGTCCACCGTCACCATCGATGACATTCGAAGCGCCCAAACTCGACTCGCCGGGTCGATCGAACGCACACCACTTTCACGGTCCTACACGTTGTCATCGATTGTTGGAGCCGAAGTTTGGCTGAAGTTCGAGAACCTGCAATACACCGGGTCGTTCAAGGGGCGGGGAGCCCGGAACCGGCTACTCGACGTCGCTGACGGTCGTGGCGTCATTGCGATGTCGGCTGGAAATCACGCACAAGGCGTGGCGCACCACGGCTCGTTGCTCGGTCTTGAAACGACCATCGTCATGCCGCAGAACACCCCCTTCGTGAAGGTCGCTCGCACTCGGGATCTCGGCGCCACGGTCGAACTCGCTGGGGATGACGTTATGGAATCCGCCCTCCGGGCAAGACAGCTCGCCGAAGAACGCGGCCTCGAGTTCATCCATCCCTTCGACGACCATGCTGTGATTGCCGGGCAAGGAACGATCGGGCTGGAAATGCTCGAAGATCAACCTGATCTCGATGTGATCGTTGCGGCTGTCGGCGGGGGAGGGTTGGCCTCGGGAATTGCCATCGCAGCTGCTGCGCACGAGTCGGCGGTGGACGTTGTGGGAGTGCAGTCGGAGCGATACCCGTCGATGGCTGACCGCCTCGAATCCCGACCATCAACGGCTCTAGGAGGTTCGACGATCGCTGATGGCATTGCGGTTTCGGAACCTGGCGAGATTACATCGGCGATTCTCGCAGAGCATGACGTCGAGGTGCTCGTCACGTCAGAGGCAGCCATCGAACAGTCGATTGCGATGTTGCTCGAAATAGAAAAGACCGTGGTCGAAGGGGCCGGTGCCGCGGGTCTGGCCGCTTTGATGGAGTATCCAGATGTCTTTGCCGACAAGAAGGTTGGCATCGTGCTGTGCGGAGGCAACATCGATCCGCGCACGCTTGCTCAGGTCGCTGTTCGGGGCCTCGCTGTGCAGGGTCGCCTCAACCGAATCCGCGTCGAGCTTGACGACACGCCAGGTCGGCTGTCGCTGGTGAGCAAACTCATCGCCGACAGCGCTGCGAATGTTGTCCAGGTCGATCACGACGGCCTCGGCTCGACGGGTGCACGAAGCACCATTCTCGAGCTCAGAATCGACACTCTCGACGAGGAACACGCGAACAGAGTTCTCCAGAACCTGCTCGACAACGGCCTACGAGCCGAACTCCTCCCCTGGTAAACGCACTTCTCAAACTCGTGCGGCCATTACACCAATGGGGTCAGGTCTCACTTTCACCCGGTCAGTTAGTGGGGTCAGGTCTCACTTTCACCCGACGCCTGAAAAATCACGGTAAATCTCGGTCGCCTGCGATGACCATCAATGCGAGAAGCCTCTTCGGCACCGCTATCCCACCCGAATCAGTGGGTTCCGGAGCTCTACCGAAGGTCGTAAGTGAAAGTGAGACCTGACCCCGTGGTGTTGAGCAGTGAAAGTGAGACCTGACCCCGCGCGGTGGAGGGAGGAGAGTGCCGGCGCTGCTGCTAGGGCAAACGTCCGACGTGACCGAGGGCGGTGCGTATGAGGCGCTCGTGCCCGGGGCTGAGTTCTGCCGCAACGGTTGGGCTGACAACTTCGTCCGGGCGCAACCACACGAGATCGAGTGCGTCGCTTCGAGGTTCGCAGTCGCCGGTGACCTCGACGATGTAGGCAAGACTGACCGCGTGTTGGCGAGGATCGTAGAAACCCGTGATGTCTGGATTCGGGAAGTACTCGACAACGGTGAAGGGCTGAGGCGACGCCGGGATGCGTGGCAAAGCAAGCGGGCCGAGATCCTTCTCGCAGTGTCGCAGTAGAGCGTCTCGAACCCGCTCGCCATAGAGCACCCTGCCCGCGACAATCTCGCGGTTCACCTCGCCGTCGGCCCCGAGGCGCAGGAGCAGGCCGATATGGGTGACAATTCCGAGGTCGTCGGTGAGAACAGGGATCGCGTTGATGTAGACGATCGGCATCTTGCCGCGCGCAGTGGCAATGTCATCGTCGGACAACCAACTGCCCTGGGTGTCAGTGATATCGCTCATGGGGCTCCCCGGCCGGTGGCGACGATGCTGTCGCCGCCCTTGAACCTAGACGCAGGGAACCCCAAAAGAGCGGTTTAACTAGTCTTCTCGAACGAAGAATCTAGTTGGCAGCCATCTTCTTTTCGAAGAGGACTTTTCTCAGGATGTCACTCGCGGTGAAACGACCGATTGGACCAGTGGAGATCAACGACTGGGCGATCTCGCCGTCGGGGTTGATCAGCCACGCGCTGCCATGGAGGAAGACGTTGTCTCCATCCTGATAGGGAGCACCGGTGTCGGCCGAGACGGTGGGAGCGTCGAGCTCACCCCACATCGGGAAACCAACGTAGAGATTCGAGCGGAGCTGGGCTACTGACTCAGCAGAGTCGACCGAGCCAGCGACCACTTTGATCTCGGCGTTCATGAGTGGAAGGGCGAACGTTGCGAAGTCAACCAACTGTTGACGGCAGTATGGTCACCAGTCGCCTCGGTAGAGGAGAACAGCGGCCCATGAACCAGCGACTGAGGCGACCATATCGCCCGCCTCGCCTTCGTGGTTCACGCCCATGATGGATGGAAGCTTGGTTCCGTTTTCAAGGATGTGCATGCTCCAGAACCTAGCGCTGTCGCTTCGGCAACTCGAAGCTCAGCTCCGCTTCTTCGAAGTCGAGCACTCGATCGAAGCCGAGCCGCTCGTAGATTTTGCGAGCCGGAGTGTTGTCGCGACTCACATTTAGACCAACGGTGTCTACTCGGTTCTGCAAACGGTCGAGAACACCAACTGTGACCTGGGTTCCTAGGCCGCGACCTCGGCAATCTGGACGGACATACACAGAGCCAATCGCGGCGATTCTTTGATGTTCAGAAAGCACATGGACCCCGGCCGCGGCGATGAGGGTCTCGTGGACTTCGTCCCAGACACCAACGAACGCGTTGTGGGACACCATCGAGACTCGGAAGAACGCAGCCCCAGGTTCTATTGCGTAGAGGCGTTCGAGGTCCGAGGTGTGTGATCCATCGAGGTTTTCAACTCGCTCGTTCCGGCTGACCGGATGTTGGCGCAGCGAGTACCGGATCTCGTTGGTTTTCCAACGTAGTTGACACCGCCCCTCCAAGGCTTCGGACATACCTGAGGACCCAATCACCAACTGGCCATCGGGGAGGCTCGGAGCAAGTTCGGCTAGCAGAGCGTTCGAACCTGTGATGTCTGCAGTCGACACCGCCGAAACGACCAGGAGTTCACCAGGCTCAGCACCTACGAGCCCAACCGTGGCATCGCCTCTCCGGTACCACCGGCTGTGGTCCCAATAGAGAGGCTCGAGGTCGCACAGAGCGTACACATGTGCCGCTGTGTTCTGGGAGAATAAGTCATGGAGCTCGGCTGGTTCGGCGACCACATGGGTCCCCGCTGGAGCACGAGGGAACGGGAAGATGGCAGGTTCGGTCAAAGACGTCCTGCCTCGGTGACGCGCTGGAGGAACTGCTGGGTGCGTTCGTGCTGTGGCGCGGCGAAGAGTTCGTTCGGCGGGGCCGACTCGAGCACCCGCCCCTCGTGGAGAAAGCTCACCGAGCTTGCGACGTCGCGGGCGAAGCCCATCTCGTGGGTGGCGAGCACCATGGTTAGTCCTTTTGACGCAAGTTCTCGGATGACGCCGAGGACCTCGCCGACCAACTCTGGGTCGAGCGCCGAAGTGACCTCGTCGAGGAGAAGGATTTCGGGTTCGGTCATGAGGGCACGAACGATCGCTGCTCGCTGGTTTTGGCCGCCAGAGATCTTGTTCGGGTACTCGTTCGCCTTGTCGCCGAGCCCGAATCGGTGAAGCAGCTCTCGAGCCTGGGACTCTGCCTCTAACCGGTCTCGACCTTGCGCTCGCCGGGCGCCAAGGGTGACGTTGTCGAGCACGCTCATGTGCGGAAACAGGTTAAAGGACTGGAAGACGATACCGATGCGGCGTCGAACCGCGTTTGCGTCGGTCGCAGGACCCGCGATGTTCTCTCCATCGAGTCGGATTTCGCCGGACTCAATCGGGTCGAGTAGGTCGGTACATCGGAGCAGTGTCGACTTGCCGCAGCCACTCGGGCCGATAAGACACACAACCTGGTGCTCGTCGACCGAGAGGGACAGGCCATTGAGGACCACCTTGTCGCCGTACGACTTGTGGACATCTTTGAGCTCGAGTTTCGGAGTCCTGGTCATGACACACCTGACTGTCGTTGACTGCGGTCGCGCGACGTGTACCAATCGACGTACCGGGTGAGTGGAATGCTCACGAGTAGGAATAGCACCGTCGCAGCGAGGAACGGCGTGTAGTTGAAGGTTCGGCTCGTGATGATCTGCGCTTCACGAGTGGCATCACGAACGCCAAGGACCGAGATGAGCGCAACGTCCTTCTGGAGGCTGACAACAGTGTTCATCAGCGCGGGAACGACGTTGCGGACTGCCTGGGGAAGGATGGCATGACGTAGGGCCTGAAACTGCGTAAGTCCCAGCGATCGTGCCGAGGAACGCTGACTCTCCGGAACAGCATCGATCCCAGACCGGTAGATCTCGGCGGTGTAAGCCGAGTACGAGAGCGTAAGAGCGATCAGACCCCAAACGGTTGAGCTCCTCGGTAGGCCCTGGATTTGCAGCGCAGGAACGCCGAAGCCGAGAAGCAAGATCAGCAGGATCAGCGGTATTCCGCGAAAGACGTCTGTGTAGATGACCGACAGGAGGCGAACTGGGGCGAAGGCCGGACCACGAAGGCTCCGCATGATCGCGATGATCAGAGCCACGATTGGGATAAGCAACATCGACCAAAAGAACAGCTGAACATTCAGCCAGAAACCGTCGATGACCGCAGGAAAAGCGTCGACAAAGTCGTCCCACGAGAAGAACTGGTCGCGCACTCGCGGCCAGTTCGGACTACTCCCAATCGCCACGATTGCAATACCGAAGAAGGCAATGGTGGAGACAGCCGCGATGACGCCGGCTCGCGCGCCCTCCTGCTGGAAGAACGTAGAAACGGCCGAGCGCCGGGGTTCGACCCCGGCGCTCGGTTTCGTATCGGTGTCGTGATTCACGACGTGATCCGTGAACTAGTTAGACAACGTTGGGATGTCGCCGCCCTGGTTCAGCCACTCCTCTTCGAGAGCAGCGAGGGTGCCGTCATCACTCAAACTGGCGAGTGCGTCGTTGACACAGGGCACCAGTGGATTGCCTTCTTCGAACAACATGCCGAGTTCGTCAACCTCACCCTCGAGAGGCAGGACTCCAATGATCGAGGCATCGGTGATCTCGACGGCGGTGATAAAGAAGGCGGTCGGGACATCGAAGACGATCGCATCGACCTGGCCAGCATCAAACGCTGCCTTTGCTGCGGCGTTGTCGTCGTAGACCTGAACATCCTCAGATGGGGCAATGACCGATTCAGCAAAGTCGAGGCTGGTGGTGCCAATTGCCGCTCCCACACGAAGGTCAGCGAGGTCTGACACCGATGTCGCCGACGCTGCTGGGGAATCGGCGGCTCCGATGATTGCCTGTTCGACTTGGTAGTACCCGTCGGAGAAGTCAACGACTTCGTCGCGGGCTTCGGTGATCGAGTACTGCTGGATGTTGAAGTCCCAGTCCTTCTCGCCCGGCGCGATGGCCTCGTCGAAGCCAGTTCGTACAAAGGTCACCTGGTCGGCGGTAAATCCGAGTTCTTGGGCGAGAGCAAAGACGAGCGCACCCTCGTAGCCCGTTCCGGTCGATGGATCATCGAAGTCGTCCGCACCAGCACCCATCCAGGGTGGGAACACGGTTTCGCCGGTCGCGACCGTTAGTTGGCCTTCGGTGACGACGGGCAAGGTGTCGCAGTCCGCATCTCCACCGCCGCTGCTCGACGCCGTGTCAGCATCACTTCCGCACGCAGCTGCCACCAAGGCCAGAAGAATGACAATTCCAAACAGTTTGAGCTTCACGAGAATCCCTCCAAGGTTGTGGTTGACGACCCTAGTGCCAGGGGACCTTGTCGACACCTCAAGGAGGGATTGTGATGTAGGTCCGAACCTCAGTTGCGGTCCTAATTTAGTTCGACGATGTTGTCGCCAACCGACTAGCGCACGACGATCGCTGGCCTTAGTTCTGGCCGGCGAGCTTTCGGTTCTTGACCTTGGCCTTGACGTAGTCGCGGTTCATGAATGCAATGAACTCGAGACCGATTTCCTTCGGGCATGCCTCGTGGCATTCGCCGTGGTTGGTGCATGTACCGAAAAAGTCTTCCATCGTGTCGACCATGTCCTCGACGCGTTTCCACCGCTCGCTCTGGCCTTGTGGAAGCAGGTTGAGATGGTTGACCTTGGCTGAGGTGAACAGCTGTGCTGCAGAGTTTGGACACGCCGCCACACAGGCTCCACAACCAATGCAGGCTGCAGCGTCCATGGCCAGGTCCGCCGCTTCTTTCGGGACCGGGGTCAGGTTGGCGTCAGGAGCCGAACCCGTTGCAACCGTGACGTATCCGCCAGCGTGTTGGATCTTCTCAAAGGCTGTTCGGCTGATCGCGAGGTCCTTGATGACGGGGAAGCTTGTCGCCCGGAACGGTTCGATCGTGATGTGGTCGCCGTTCTTGAACGTTCGCATGTGAAGCTGGCATGTTGCCTGGCCTTTGTTGGGACCATGGGCTTGTCCGTTGATCATCAGCGAACAGGTACCGCAGATGCCCTCACGGCAATCGCTTTCGAAGGTGACCGGTATCTTCTCTTCTTTGATCAACTGTTCGTTGACCTCATCGAGCATCTCAAGAAACGAGCTGTCGACGCTGATGTCTTTGGCTTCGTAGGTCTCGAAATGTCCCTTCGCGGTTGGGCCGTCCTGGCGCCAGACTTCGAGGGTGACGTTGATCGTTTCGCTCACTGTTTTGATTCCTGATCGTTACTTGTAGCTGCGCTGGCTGAGCTTGACGTATTCGAACTCAAGCTGCTCTTCGTGCTTTGTCTGCTCGGTACCTTCGTCGTGCCATTCCCAGGCAGCGACGTGTTTGAAGTTCTCGTCGTCGCGGAGGGCTTCGCCCTCTTCGGTCTGGCTCTCCACTCGGAAGTGCCCACCACAAGACTCGTTGCGCACGAGCGCATCGCGGGCCTTCAGCTTGGCGAGTTCGAAGAAGTCGGCCACGCGGCCCACCTTTTCGAGTTCGGTATTCATCGATGTGTTGTCGCCCATCACCCGAACGTTCTTCTTGAACTCTTCTTCGAGCGTCGCGATCTCGTCCTGCGCTTTTTGCAGGCCGTTCTCATCGCGAGCCATACCGATTCGTTCCCAGACGATCTTGCCGAGTTCACGGTGATAGTGCTCTGGGGACTTGGTTCCGTTGATCGATAGCCAACGATTTGTGTTGTCGGCAACCTCGGCTTCGGCGGCCTGAAACACCGGATCGCTCGTCGGTACTGGATCATCGCCGAGTCGTTCGGCGAGGTGATCGCCAATGGTGTACGGCAGAACAAAGTAACCATCGGCGAGACCCTGCATAAGTGCAGATGCGCCGAGACGGTTTGCGCCGTGATCAGAGAAGTTTGCTTCGCCAATCGCGTACGTGCCGGGAATCGTGGTCATCAAGTGGTAATCGACCCACAGGCCACCCATCGTGTAGTGAGTGGCTGGGTAGATGCGCATTGGGCGCTCATAGGGGTTCTCGCCGGTGATGTTGTCGTAGATATCGAAGAGGTTGCCGTACTTGGCCTTGATGGTTTCGATGCCGTCGCGGGCGATCGCATCAGCGAAGTCGAGAAACACACCGTTCTTCAATGGGCCGACGCCGCGACCTTCGTCGACGACGGTCTTTGCGTTGCGAGACGCGACATCGCGGGGCACCAGGTTTCCGAACGCGGGGTACTTGCGTTCGAGGTAGTAGTCACGCTCGGCCTCAGGAATATCTGCGGCGGCGCGCTCGTCATCGAATGCGGTCGGCACCCAAATGCGGCCGTCGTTACGAAGCGACTCACTCATGAGCGTGAGCTTCGACTGGTGATCGGCCGATGCTGGAATACAGGTCGGGTGGATCTGGGTGTAGCACGGGTTGGCGAAGAACGCTCCCCTGCGGTGTGCCCGCCAGGCGGCGGTCACGTTGCACATCATGGCGTTGGTCGACAGATAATAGACGTTGCCGTAGCCACCGGTAGCGAGCACGACCGCGTGCGCCGAATGCGACTCGACCTCACCGGTGAGCAGGTCGCGGGTGACGATGCCTGCGGTCTCGCCATCTTTGGTGACGAGGTCGAGCATTTCCTTGCGGTTGTGCATCTCAACGCCACCAGATTCGATCTGGCGGTTGAGGGCAGAGTACGCACCGAGCAAGAGCTGTTGTCCGGTTTGTCCTCGGGCATAGAAGGTGCGAGACACCTGCGCGCCACCGAAGGAGCGGTTGTCGAGGAGGCCACCGTAGTCACGTGCGAACGGGACACCTTGTGCGGTGGCTTGGTCGATGATGTTGACCGAAACCTCTGCGAGGCGATGCACGTTGGCTTCACGGCTGCGGTAATCGCCGCCCTTGACCGTGTCGTAGAAGAGTCGGAAGACCGAGTCGCCGTCGTTCTGATAGTTCTTGGCCGCGTTGATGCCACCCTGGGCCGCAATCGAGTGGGCGCGACGTGGGCTGTCGTGGAATGTGAAGGCTTTGACCTTGTATCCAAGTTCGGCGAGCGTCGCTGCCGCAGACGCCCCAGCGAGGCCTGTGCCGACCACGATGACCGTGAACTTGCGCTTGTTGTTGGGGTTCACCAGGTTCATGGAGAACTTGTGGTTTTCCCAGAGATCGCTGATGTCGCCTTCGGGGACCTTCGAGTCGAGGTGAGGGCTGGTTACCTTGCCTCCGGGATCCATCGTCGCAGTCATTGGCTACTCGCCTTCCTCTTCGAGAACCCGCTCAAAGCACGCCGTGTTTTCCTCTTCATTGTCGAATTGAGCACACGGGTTGCTGTCATCGTCGATTACTCCGGCTTGGGTCAGGATCGGAAACGAGAGGTTCCCTAACAAGATGACACCCGCGAGGCCGGCAGCGAAGCTTTTACGGGCCTTGTCGAAGCGAGGGTTGTTTAGCCCGAGGCTCTGGAACAGAGACCACGCACCGTGAAAGATGTGCAACGCAAGGGCGACGTTGGCAACGATGTAAATGATCGCGACCGGAATGTTTGACAAGCTCGTCGACAGGTTGTGGTAGGGATCGCCCTTGATGTAGTCGGTGTGGGGAAGGAAACCCCAGGTGAGATCTGCGAGGTGGAAGACCAGGTAGAGCATGATGATCGGACCTGTCCAGCGCATCGTGCGGCTTGCGTAGTTCGCCGCGACGTAGTCGCTGCCACCCGGGTAGCTCTTCGAACCGCTGACGAAGCCCGCGTCGTCGCTGGCCTTCCTGCTGATCTCTTTGGTCGTGTACGCCGCAGCGATGTGCAGGCCGAACATGGCAATGAGGCCGAGGCGCAGAACCCACAACAACCAGAGGCGCGGGATGATGTCGCCGCCGAGATCACGCAGGGCCTCGGCATATTCGTGAAGAGCCGCCGGCCCTTCAAATACGTGGAAGTTGCCAATCATGTGTGCCAGCACGAAGCCGAGTAGGCCCACGCCGGTCAGTGCCATGATCCACTTACGTCCGACAGCCGACTGCCAGATGTTCAGCGGAAAGGGGAGAGGCTTCTTCCTCGTCCGGATTGGTTGCGGATCACGAAAGTTCGCTGCCGCACCTGGCAATGTCTGTGCCATGTCGCTCCTGTTCGAAACTCTCGTTCACCACGCGATCTCAGGGAGAGCGCAGAAATCCCGAGAATCGACCGTTCGATAGTTGGTCTCTTCGACCACAGTCTGCCTCACTCACGACGCGTAAACACAGTTGGTTCATCCCTTGTTTTGAAGCTGTGACATTCTCGACGCTTTCAAACAGGGGCGAGAATTTATCAAATTGGGTCAGTCAGCGGTGAAGAGATAGTTGTTGTGCGAGACGGCGACCCCCGTTGCTACCTCAAACACCGTGAGGGCGACTCGCATCTCCGAGCCAAGACGACCGCCACGCACGTTGAGATCGTCGATGAACTGCACGCCATCGGCGGGCGCGATTCCCGTCCACTGCCGTTCCTGGCGACCTCGTTGATCTTCGATCACGGCGACGATCCGAACTTCCGTATCGGCCGAAGTGTCGTTGCAGAGGTGAAGGGCGAGCGTCGAAGTCGCTCGCGCCGAAAGCGTCGCCGTGGCGGGATACAACACAGGGAGCAGAGGCTGAAGCGCTGTTCGGACGGTTGCCAGAGCTGGGCGTGGTGTTCCATCCGCGTCCTTTAGACCTCGTCCTAGTCCCGCCCCGGCGCCCTTCCACAGACCTGCACAAAAGCCACCGGTTGGTTCGTACTTCAGGACCCGAAGAGATTCGATCATCGTCTTCAGTACCTCCGCCTGGTGTTCGCGCGTCGCGAGAGCATAGGACGGGAGATCTTCGTAGTCTGTCGGCGGATGAATTGCTCGCACCGAGTCGCCGTCAGCCCCGTGAACGCTGAGCAGGCGGTCAATATCGGACATGTCGTTGACCGGCAGCGCCTGGGCCCCCATATCTGACACCCACCGCACGAGCCGGGGGATGGTGGCTGCATATTCGACGATGTCACTCGCTTGGCCACCAAGCCACCCGAAGTAGAGACCGAGATCGCTTCCCGACAGGTTCGGAACGTGGGGGGCCACGTCCGAGTGGATGACCACTGGCCGGGCCGGGTCGTCGTGTTCGAAGGCTCGGCGAATCGCTCGATCGAGAATCGTCCGGTTCCAGCTCGGGATCTGCTGTTGGCGTAGATCAGGAGCTGCGGTCCGTCTGGGTTCGCTCGTGTGCGGACGGAGATGACCGCCCCAAACAACGATCGATGGGTGATGGGCGAATAGGTCGATCATGTCTCGGACCTGCTGCTCGGCTGCACCGATGATGCTCCGGGCGTACGAGCCCACAAGAGGGAGGTCCTGCCAGACCATCAAGCCGAGTTCGTCACAGCGGTCGATGAACTCATGACGCGTCACGTGGGCCCGGACTCGAACGAGGTTGAACCCAGCTTCGGCAATTGCGTCGGCTTCGCGATGGATCCGATCGACCGTCAGCCCTGACATGTCCGTGGCGAGTGGTCCGAGATTGATTCCGCGAGCAAAGGAGCGTTTGTTGTTGACCCGCAGGATGAAGTCGCGCATGGAGACCGACCGGAAGCCGATTCTTCGCGTTTTTCGGTCCGTGACCGAGCCGTCTGGTGTGCGCGCCGTGACGGCCAGATCGAACAACGGTTGCTCGCCAGCGCCGACTGGCCACCAGAGCTCTGGATCCGGAACCTCGATCTGCCACTCAACCCTGTTCTCGCCCGCGGCGAGGCTGTGAGTGGTTTCTTCTTCGACGCCGGCCACGCTGGTGCTTAGTGTGACCTCGCCGGGGGCCGACGCCAGCAGAACTGCTCGTAGGGAGACGGTTGCATGGCTCGTGTCGGCTTCCAGGCACTGGGCTCGAAAATGGCGAATGGCGACCGGTCCGGTGTCGACAACTCCGACCGGGCGCCAGATTCCTGCCGGGTTCCAATCGCGGGGCAAACCGGGTCCCTCTGAAAACCAGCCCGTGATGTCGTGTTTGGGATCTCTATCTGGCGAGTGAGGAGCGCTGACCTCGACGGCGAGAACCGAAGAACCGCCCTGGCTCGCGAGATCGGTGATCTCGAAGCGATGATGGGTGAAGTACCCCTCGGTCTGTCCAACGTATGCGCCGTCGAGAAAGACGTCGCCTTCGTAACAAAGGCCGTTGAAGCGTAACCATCGACGCTGGCCGGGTTGGAGCGCTGGGACGGAGAGATCAGCCCGGTAGAGAAGCGTGCCGTCGAAGTCGGAGAAGGCTGGATTGGTTTGCCAGTGTGATGGCACATTGATGAGGTGCCAGTCGCTGTCGTCGAAGTCAGGATCGCTGAAGACTCGCTGGAGTCGCTCGGTCGCCTTTGCTGCTCTCCAGTTGCGGATCGGTGGCTCGCCGACAAGTTCACCAGTCACTGGCCGACCTTACCGCGTTCTGTTGGGTGACCGCATTTGGAATCGCGCACCGACGCTCGAGGTGAGCACGCGAACCCGTTCGATGTCTGCGATTTTGAGTCTGTTAGACGAGACGGTCGTTGAGCGTGAAGGTGCCAACGTAGGAACCTGAGGCGAGGATGTGTCCATCCATTGCGTCATGAACTGCCGGAGCGGTCAGGTCGTGGGCGTCGATGCCGAGCGTGTCGACATCGAGAGCAAAGACTTCGAAGTGATAGTGGTGCACGAGCGCGTCGTTCCAGGGCGGGCATGGTCCGTCATAGCTGCCGTACACGCCAGCCATTTCCGGGTCGCTGCTGAACCATCCGGTGTAGTCGTTGGCTCCGGTCACGCCACCGAGCATCGCCCCGACCGGCTTGCCGCCTTTGGTGATGCCGTTCGAAGCCGCGCCCTCAGCGATGGACGTGGTCGACACAGGGAGGTCTACGAGGAGCCAGTGAACAAATGGCCCACGGGGAAGGTCAGCGGGAACTTCCCGGCCTTCCTGATTTACATCCTCGCCCGATGTGGGACCGTCAAGGTCGGTCAGGATCACGGCAAATGACTTGGTGCCCTCCGGCGCGTCGCCCCATTTGATCTCGGGGCTGATGTTTGCGCTCAGGTCTGTTGGGCTCGCGAACTTGCAGAACGCAAAGCGTTCCGGAATGGCTTGTCCGTCTTCCCAGGCGGGAATGGTGACGACGAGCTCAGCGGTCATGATCCAGACCTATCGAACCGCGACGTACGTCGGGACGACGTGGCGGTGCCGCGTGTAGACGATCTGCCAGAGCTGGAGGTTGCGCACTCGAAACGATGCCGCCGAGGTCAACAGGTAGTGGTTCCACGTGCGGCGGAAGCGCTCGTCGTAGCTGGGAATCTCGTCCCAGTGTGCCGAGATGTTCTCCCACCAGGCCATCAGCGTCTTGTCATAGTCCGGTCCAAAGTTGTGGACGTCCTCGGTCGAGAACTTGACCTGCGAGGCTTCGCTGAGTTGACCTAGCGACGGGGTCACTCCACCAGGGAAGATGTACTTATCGAACCACGGGTCGGTGCGATTCTTCGTCTCGTTCGACCCGATCGTGTGATGCAGCATCTGGCCATCGTCCGCAAGGAGCGAATCACAGGCCTCGAAGAAGCTCTTGTAGTTCTTTGGCCCGACATGTTCGAGCATCCCGACCGACGTGATGCGGTCAAAGGTTCCGGTCACCGAGCGGTAGTCGAGCTGCTTGATGTCGACAGAGAGACCAGCGGTACGTTCGCGAGCAAGTTTGACCTGCTCGATCGCGGGCGAGATGCCAACAACGTCGACGCCGTACTTCTCTGCGGCGAACTTTGCGAGGCCACCCCAGCCGCACCCGATGTCGAGCAGGCGCATACCTGGCTCGAGGCGGAGTTTGCGGGCGATGAGGTCAAGCTTGGCCGTCTGAGCGCTTTCGAGGTCGTAGGCCTCGCTCCAGTAGCCGCACGAATAGATCATCTTTGGATCGAGCATGCGCTCGTACAGGTCGTTGCCAACGTCGTAATGCGCCGATGCGTTCTCCTTGGCCTTCTTGAGGTTCTGGCGGTTGGTTACCTGGCTAAGAAGCGTCTGCGCAATCTGGGTCTTGCTTGGAGAGATGTGCTCGTTGGGGTTGAGTTGCAACACGCGCTCAAGGAAGAGATCGGTTCTTGGACAGTCCCACCAACCGTCCTGATAAGCCTCACCGAATCCGAGTTCCCGGTCCCTCACGATGCGATCCCAAACCCGGTCATCGTGAATCGTGATGTCCCATAATTCGGGGCCACCAACCTCAATCTCCGCGGCTTCCAGCAACTCACGAATTAATACTTCAGCACTCACTGTGGACAGGTCTCCCAGCATAGAAATACAAACAACGGGACATGTTCGCGCTTCCAGGCCTGAAAAGAAAGCGGGGGGATGATCTCTGTTCGATAGGCCCACGCGCGATGTGGGCCATACTTGGGCATGAGTCAGAGACTGCTACTTGGAATGGTCCTACTGACCGCCGCGCTTATCGGCGCGAATTTCTCAATTCTCAAGTTCGCGCTCGATCACTCAACACCGTTTTTGGTCGCGGCTGGGCGGACGATCATCGGCGGCTCGTTCCTCGTTTCAGTCGCGCTGCTTCGTGGGGAACGCCTGCCGAGAGACCCGAAACTGATTCGCAATATTCTCGTCGTGAGCCTTTCGATTACAACGGTTTCAAGCGCCTTGCTCGTCTTTGGTGTGAATCGTGTTTCGGCTGGTCTCGGGTCGCTCGTTGCCTCGACCATGCCGTTGTTCACCGCCGTGCTTGCCTTTGTCCTACTCAAGCAAAAGAGCAGTCCGATGGGTCGGGCCGGTCTTTTGCTTGGGTTTGTGGGTGCTGCGGTGTTGGCGGCCCCGTCGCTCGGCGGGCAGAGTGCCGCGATCGGAGTCATCTCGCTCGTACTCAGTGCGATCTTCTGGGCGTTCGGCACCGTGTACCTGAAGTGGAGAGACTTCTCGAGTACCTCACCAATCATGATCGTCGGCGTTCAGCTGCTGATGTCAGCGGCCGTGCTCACGCCCTTTGCGCTGATTGTCGAGGGGACGGCTGAAACCGAATTCACCCTCGATCTGTTTCTGCCGCTTCTCTACGCGGCCATTCCGGCGAACGCCGTGACCTTCTCGTTGATGACGACGATCGTGAAGCATGCAACCCCGACGGTCGCTGCGTCCACGGCCTATCTCATTCCCGTCTTCGGGGTCTTCTTTGGTTGGGTGATTCGAGGTGAGGTCCTGGGTGGAATCGAGGCGATCGGAGGTGTCCTTGTGGTGATTGGCGTTTACCTCGTGGTCACATCAAACGCGCGTGCCCCGGTCGACGGACGAACCGTCGTAGAGTCGAGCTCATGAAGATCTCGTGGAGCCTCCCACTCGACCCGGCCGGGGTGGATGGTCAGACGAGCGCGGGAATGGCGTTCACGATCCGACCGATACGGGTCAGCGACGGCGAGACGCTCGAGGCATCGTTTGCCAACATGTCGGTGCGATCTCGTTACTTGCGGTTCTTTTCCGTGCGCGATCGACTCGGTCCGGATCTTGTGAAACAGCTCACCGATATCGATCATGATTCACATCGAGCGTGGGTGGTCTTCCAACCGGACCCAGATGGTTTGGGTGAATCAGCCGCTGACGTCGGTGTAGCGATAGCGCGGTTGATTGCTGTGGAAGGTGAGCCCGGCGTTGCTGAAGCAGCGCTTGTCGTCGCCGACGAGTTCCAAGGACGGGGGTTTGGTCGGTTGTTGCTCGAGCTGCTCATCGGAACAGCTCGCGACGTCGGTGTCGAATTCATCCGATTCGAGACGCTCCACGAGAACGTTGGAATGAAGAAGTTGCTCGACCGCCAAGATGTCATCTTCAATCGAGAATTGTCCGATCGCGAAGTAGCGGTTTACGACCTGCCCGTTCCCGTCGATGTCGATGGCGATGCGCTAGCCCTTGGAGCGCTCTACGACCTGCTGAGGTTCGTTGCTGGCACCGTCGAGACGGACCCAGGTCTGCAATAGGCGGCCCGTCGAGTTAGATGAACGGCAGTCTCTGGATCGCTGCGGTCGCCGGGCCGTCGGGCGTGCTGACTTCGACGATCGTTCCGGATTCGACGATCGCACGGTTGATCTGAGCGAGCCCGATCGTGCGTCCGAGACGATGGCTATGCACGATGGCGCTGAGGGTTCCAACCTGCTCGCCATCCGCGGTGACGGGGCTACGTTCTGGCAGGGGCCAGGCCTCGGTGAGCGACGCATCGACGTTGAGGCCGACGAAGAGCCGCTTGGGGCCACCTTCGGCAACGACCTGCTGGAGAGCTGCCTTGCCGATGTAGTCGACTTTTGTATCCGTGTCGACATAGTTGGCCATACCAACCTCGAATGGATTCGACTCTGGAGTGTTGTCGCCGCCCCAGGACAAGAGCCCGCTTTCGACACGTTCGACGTGGTTTGGTGCTCCGGGGCCGATGTCGTACCTTTCGCCCGCGGTAGTGACTCTCTCCCAAAGGTCGTCGCCTCGAGCTCCATCTTGGAGGAACATCTCAAAGCCGCCCTGCTTGCTCCAGCCGGATCGAGCGAGAACGAGCGGAATGCCGTCGAGGTCGGTTTCAATGAATCGAAAGAGCTTGATGTTGCGAACGTGATCGCCAAAAAGGTCGGCGATCAGGTTTTCGGCCAGAGGGCCCTGCACCGCCAGGGGCGAGACGTCAGGCTCGGACACTTTGACGTCCCAACCCCGTTCAGCGGCAATTCCCTTGCACCACAGCAGCATGTCGTTGTCGGCGATCGAGAACCAGTAGCGGTTTCCGCTGAGTTTCATGAGCACCGGGTCGTTCAAGATTCGGCCATCGTGGTCGCACATGGCGACGTACTTTCCTTGGCCCTCGACCATGCTGCTGATGTCACGCGCGGTGAAGTACTGCGTTGCTACGTCGGCATCGGGTCCGCTGATCTGCACCTGTCGTTCGACCGCGACATCCCAGATGGCAACGCCATTGAGCAGTCGGTCGTACTCGGCTTTGAGGTCGCCAAAGGACAGCGGCAAAACCATCTTGTTGTAGATCGAGATGTCGGTTGCGCCGGCCGCGACCGTCGATTCATGAAACGGGGTCGTCCGTATGCGAGGGCTCAGAGTAATCCGATTCATCCTCGAAGTATTGAGCGAAACTGAACGCTCGTCCAGTCCGCGCCTGTGATGAACGTCGAGCTCCACCTAGCCCGACGCTCAAGACAGCCATGAGCACCACCTCAGGCCGCGGCCCGAAGCAATGAGTCTCTGGCCGTTAGAACGGGTTGCCGCCAGGAAAGATCGGTGTGATCGAACCCTTGGGCACTACCACTGCAGAGTTGTTGAGCATCTTGTCGTAAAGCGTCTTCTTCTCGCCGTCCCAGAGCATCCACAACGAACCGATTGGAAGTCCGCAGAGGATGCTGTTTGAGAGTCCTCCAACAAACCACCGGATAAATGAGGGACCCCAACCAAGCAACTGTCCGGAGTCGGTCATGATCTGGATGCCCTGCATTCGCTGACCGGGGCTTTGGCCGGTGAGCGCAATGCCTCCAACGATGATGTAGATGGCAACGACGAAGACGCCAATGTAGAGCACGAATGCTGCCAATGCTCCCAGGATGTCGCTGATCGCACCGAGAATTAGCACCACGATAAAAGCCGGAATGATCATGGCGACTATGAGGCCAAAGTCGATCAATCGAGCCACTAATCGCGGCACGAACTCCGCAGGTTGCCCAGCCATCCCGGCAGGTCCGAAACCACCAGGAGATGGTGCGTTGAAATCAGTCATTTTTGTATACCCGTCCTTGCTATCGCCTTAACGAACCTTATGTTCGCTCCCCGTGGTTTAGCAGGTCTTGGGGTGGTCGTGCGCGATATTGTGTCGCGGTGTTGAGCAGCGCCTCCACTGTGATACACACGAGTGATGGATCGACCTAACACTCTCGGAGCACTCGTCGCCAGCGGATGGAGGTCGGTGCCCGTCGCCGAAGAGCTTCGCAGAAATGCCATCGGGCGGATCAGGGAGGGCGAGCCGCTGGTCGCCCACGTGCTCGGCTATGAGGACACGGTGCTTCCACAGCTGGAGAATGCGCTCGTTGCTGGCCACGACGTGATCTTCCTCGGTGAGCGGGGACAGGCCAAGACCCGGATGATCCGCAACATCACTGATCTGCTCGACGAGTGGATGCCGATCGTGGCGGGATCGGAGATCAATGATGATCCCCTAAACCCGGTTTCGGCATATGCGAAGTCACTACTTGCAGAGCAGGGCGATGAAACACCGATCGATTGGGTGCATCGAGACGAACGATACGGCGAGAAGCTCGCCACCCCGGACACATCTATTGCAGACCTGATCGGCGAGGTCGACCCGATCAAGGTGGCCGAAGGTCGCTACCTCAACGATGAGCTAACCCTCCACTACGGGCTAATTCCGCGCACCAACCGGGGGATATTTGCGATCAACGAGCTTCCGGATCTGTCGGAACGAATCCAAGTGGGCCTGCTCAACGTGCTCGAGGAACGCGACGTGCAGATTCGCGGGTTCAAGGTGCGCCTGCCACTCGATGTCGTGCTCTTCGCATCGGCGAACCCGGAGGACTACACGAACCGCGGTCGAATCATCACACCGCTCAAGGATCGCTTTGGATCGCAGATCCGGACGCACTACCCCCTCGATGTCGAAACCGAGATGACCATCGTTGCTCAGGAAGCGGTACTCGTCCCCGAAGACATCGTCGACGTTCGGGTACCCGAGTTTATCCTCGAGATCATCTCGGAGTTCTCTCAACAAGCACGGCAGTCGAGTCAGATCAATCAGCGGTCGGGGGTGTCGGTTCGCCTCAGTGTTTCCAACTATGAGGCCGTAGTAGCCAACGCGGTGCGACGCAGTCTGGCGGCCGGATACGACGTCGCGGTACCCCGCATCGGAGACCTCGCCGCGCTCGCAGCCACGACGTCAGGAAAGATTGAAGTTGAGTCGTTCGAGGACGGCGGTGAGAGTCGAGTGATCGAGGCTCTCGTCCGGTCATCGGTACACACCACATTCATCGATGCTGTAGACCCAACGTTGCACGGTCCCATCGTCGATGCGTTCGAAAGCGGGGTGACGGCCGATGTTGGCGGTGACGTCGCACCCGATGCCTACGTTGCGCTACTCGACGAGGTTCCCGCGCTGCAGCCAGCGATGGACGCACTCCTCGACGACGATGAGATCGACCGTTCGCATCCTGCGGTCGTTGCGTCGGCGATCGAGCTGATCCTCGAAGGTCTGCACCTTGCGAAACGGCTCAACAAGAACGTTCACGGCGGCGCAGCCCAGTATCGCGGTCGGGCATAAAGGGACCATGTCGACCGTCATCAAATAGCTACCGCTTCTTTAGGCAGCGTTACGCGCCCGTTTCCTACGCTTTGTGATGTGAAGCACGCTTCGCGTTAACAGGGAGTAGTAATTTGATGCCAATCGATCAGTCAGGGACACCGCCGCCACCACCGCCAAGTCCGGGTCAAGCACGCACTGACGCAACGCCCCCGGAGTCGCAAGATTCCAGCAAAGCTCACGGTGCGGCGAGCCCGTTGGGACTTCGTGCAGACAAGCCCAGTCTTTTGGTGTCGGAGGTCGCATGGCTTCTCGGCGCTGGCTTCCTCACGAATCTGCTCGGTAGGCAGTTGGCCTTCGCCACGGTCCTCGCGGTCATCCCAATGGCCATCGTGGGCACCCTTATTTTGCGAAGAACCTCGAATTCGGGAGGTACACGCGTGCTTCTCGGGGCTGCTGCATCTTTGCTCCCATGGCTGGCCCTGCGAACTGACGAGGGGCTCGTGTTCGCAAACATCATGGCGATCCTTGCGTTGCTGGCCATTGCCGCAGGCTTCTCGGCGCGAGGCTCTGTATTCGATTCGGAAGTCCGCGGGCTTGTAGCCCACCTGCTCTCACAGATGACCGAGTGGATCTTCGGATATGCGATGGTCGGTCGGCTCGCCAAACGTATCAATGCACAGAACACGTCTGGGAGCATTCTGCGAGGTGCGGCGATTGCTGTGCCAGTGATCCTCGTCTTCGGCGGACTACTCGCATCTGCAGACGAGGTGTTCGCTCGATTTCTGCTGCTCGATAACCTGCCCGCGATCTTCGGACACCTAATCCTGACCGCCATATTCGCGACGATCTTTATCGGACTATTCAGTAGGGCCGCCCACGAGACTCCGCCAGCTCGGGTGCAGGCCAGGGCCGGATGGATTGGGCGGACCGAGGTCGCGATGGTGCTTAGTCCGGTGGTGTTGTTGTTCGCTGCATTTACCGTGACGCAGGTCGTGGTTGCCTTCGGAGGAGCGGCAGCCATCCTTGAGACCGAAGGTCTGAGCCAGGCCGATCACGCCCGCAGCGGCTTCTTCCAGTTGATGTGGGTCACCGTACTCGCATCGGCCCTCGTCGGCGTCGTGCGTTGGGCCCATGGGGCCGATGATGCCGCCGAGTCCGGTGAAAGGCCTGGCCGAGACATCTTCACCCCGCTTGCGTTGCTAACGCTGCTCCTCACAATCGCGATTGCGGGCGTCAGCCTGTCGCGCTTCGCGTACTACATCGGCAGCTTCGGGCTGAGTCGTGATCGCATCTGGGCGATGGCGATCGTCGTGGGCGTCATCGTGCTGATAGTGCTCTACATGGTCTCGCTAGTCGGTTGGCGAAACGATCGTGGTTGGTATCCCGGGGTTGCACTGCTGGTGGCCACTGGACTGTTGTTCGCCCTCAACCTCATCAACCCGAGTTCGCTCGTCGCAGAGATCAACATGGAACGAACCGTTGGCGACATCGACATCTCATACCTCAGCCGGTTGCCCGATGACGCCATCCCTGCAATCGTCACGAACCTCGACGTCCTGAACGAAACCGAGGCCGCGCAGTTGCAGACAGAACTGTGCACCCGGCCGGATCGCTCGACCACCTACGGTGCACTCGAGTACAACCGCAGTGCCGTCCGAGCCGACCAGATCCTGGACAACTTGTGCTCTGAGCCAAGGCCTGACCGAGACTTCTCGCTGGACTTCGACTGAATCAATGGCCGACGTCCTCACACCAGACGGGTCGAACCAACTCGAACCGCCCCACTCTCCAGAAGCTGCGTCTCGACGCGTAGCGCTTACGCGAGCCAGACAGACCGCTCTTGGCCTTGCTCTCATTGTTGCGATCGCCATCACGACGCGATCAGGCCTAGGCCTCGGCATCGTCGTCGGGTCTTCGATGGTTGCTGTAGCGCGCGTCGTTGGCTGGCGGACGGTTGCCGGCAGGTGGTGTCTGCTGTGGTCGCTAGCGAGTGCGGTGTTGATTATCCGAGACAACGCCTGGTTGGGGATATGTGTCGTGGCGACCGCGGCGCTCGTCGCTGCGATCTCGTTGTCGGCACACGCCAGCGGGCAATCCGTCCTAAATTTTGCCGCAAGCCGCATCTCCCGCCGTGACGCCCCGGTTGAGACCTGGTCGCCAGCGCCGATGTTGGTGGATCGTCGCGTCGTGCCGTTCGCGCGCGGGATGGTGTTGGCTGCGCCGGTCGTCGTCGTCTTCGCAGCGCTGCTCGCCTCAGCCGACGAGGTCTTCGCCGAACTCGTCTCGTTCGACGCCGCTGCTACCTCGTTCGGTCGTATGTGGCTGTTCTTGTTGGCTGCGGTCGTCGCGGTGCCGATACTCCAGGCCGGAGCTGATCCGCGGGAGGGGTTCGATGGCGAAGTCAAAACCCGTCTCGGGGCGATAGAGGCGTCGGTCGTGCTCGGTTCGGTCAACGCGCTGTTCCTTGCGTTCGTGGTGCTCCGCTCGATGCGTCTCGGCGAACAACTTCCCGACGAGCTCTTCCGTAGCGACGTACGCGCCGGCTTCTTTCAGTTGCTGTTCGTTGCAGCACTCACCGTTCTTCTCGTGCTCGCCGTCAAACGGTATGGCGGCGAAGCTATACGATCCGGCCGGGTTCGTGCGCTCGCGTTCACGGCGGTGGGGTTAGCGGCCGCCATCGATGGGCTGGCCATGATCCGTATTGGCCAATACGTCGAGCAGAGTTTCACCAGCCCACTCCGCTTCTGGTCCAACTCGTTTGGGATCTGGTTGCTCATCGTCCTTGGGCTCACCGCGCTGCGGATGACCAGCGTTGCATCGAGGCAGCGGTGGTTCACCTTTGCGATCGTGTCGACATGGATGCTTTTCGTGGCTTCGATGGCGATCGTAAATCCCGATGTGGCTATTGCCGAACACAACTTTGCGAACCCTCCGACCGGCGAAGACCAGTACATCTCGGTCATGCCGCTGATCTGGTTATCGGAAGACGCGACCGGCGTGATCGTTGAGAACATCGAAGCGCTGCGCCCTCTGCCAAATGATCGCTTCGACCGGATGGTCGCTCACCTGTGTTCCGCCGAGGATGCCGACTCGTGGCGAGACCTGCACTTCAGCAGGTCGGCGGCCGATTCGGCGCGAGGCGAGCTCTGCTCTACACAGCGGTAGGCATTGCTCGCGTGCGGGCCGACAACGCAGCATCAGCGGATAGCCTCGGTGCCCATGAAACGAGTGTTCAGCGGCATCCAACCATCGGGCGATCTACACCTAGGCAATTTGCTCGGCGCGCTCATCAACTGGGAGAAGATGCAAGACGACTACGACGCGATCTACTGCGTTGTGGATCTTCATGCGCTGACGCTGCCTCAAGCCCCCGAGGTGTTACGCACGAACACGATCGAGCTCGCCCAGCTCTTGATGGCCGTAGGTATCGATCCGGAACGTTCCATCCTCTTCGTGCAAAGTCAGGTACCGCAGCACGCGCAGTTGGCCTGGTTGATGGAGTGCACGGTCAGTTACGGCGAACTCAGCCGCATGACCGCGTTCAAGGACAAGTCCAATCGTGACTCCACCAAGTTTGTGTCCGCTGGCCTGTTCACCTATCCGGCGCTGCAAGCGGCCGACATCTTGTTGTACGACACTGATGTCGTCCCTGTGGGTGACGATCAGCGTCAGCACATCGAGATCACCCGGGATATTGCCGAGCGGTTCAACTCGCGCTTCGGCGAAACCTTCGTGGTGCCAGAACATCGGATCCCACCGGCAGGCGCCCGCGTGATGGACCTTCAGCACCCCGAGCGCAAGATGTCGAAGTCCGAGGGTGAAAGCCCCGGAACCGTATGGGTGCTTGAAGAAGAGAAGAAGATCGAGAAGAAGTTCAAGCGTGCGGTCACCGACAGCGATGGTGAAGTTCGCTTCGACATCGAGAACAAGCCTGGAGTATCGAACCTTCTATCGATTCTTGGAGCTGCAACCGGCGAAGATCCTGAGAGTCTGGCTTCGAAGTACACCCAGTACGGACCGCTCAAGGGCGACACTGCGGAAGCGGTGATCGAAGTGCTCCGGCCAATCCAGGCACGATTTAGCGAGCTTCAGGCGGACCCGGCTGAGACTGAGCGCCTTTTGAAGATCGGTGCAGACAAGGCTGAAGCGATTGCATCCAAGGTGCTCGCCCGCGCCATGGAGAACATTGGTCTCTTGCCGTAACGCAGCGGCAACAGCGAGAACGCTGGGTCAGACTCGAAGAGTGTAGAAGGCTATTGCGGCTGCATTCGCGACGTTGAGTGAGTCGACGTCGTTCTGCATTTCGATTCTGGCGCGGATGTTTGCGGCGTTCATTGCCTCGCGGGTGAGTCCCGGTCCTTCGGCCCCGAGAACGATCGCCATCTTCTGATCGGCGCTCCGAGTGATACTGGCGAGTTCGGTCTCACCGGACGGCGTGAGCGCAACGGTGGTGACCTCACGGTCGTGAAGCAACTCAAGGCTTTCTTCGAGCACGTCGATCCGTGCGTGAGGTAGGGCAAACACCTGACCCATCGAGGCCCGTATCGCCCGACGATAGAGCGGGTCTGAGCACGTCGGGTCGAGCAACACCGCATCAACTCCGAGGGCCGCTGCATTGCGCATGATGACCCCCAGGTTGTTGGGGTTATTCACGTTCTGCAGCACCGCGAATGAGGCGTGCTCGTCGAGAAGGTCGGCGGGGTCGACGGGGGATGGTCGATCGAACTGCGCGATTGGGTCTCGCAGCGCCGGCCGGCCGGTGATCTCAGTTAGGACAGCATCATTGGCCCGGAAGACTTCTGCCGCGCCGAAGCAAGCGGGCAGTTCTTTGGTTCGCCTGGCCGAGATCAGGACGGATCGAAGTGATTGACCGTGAGCCACTCCACGTTCGATAACGAGGTCTCCTTCGGCAATGAAAGAACCGTGAGCGTCGCCGCCGGGCTGTTCTCGCAGCTTGCGCGCCTCTTGGTCTCGGAGGCCGAGAAAGATTGCGACCCGAGGGTCGTTCGGGTCCTCGATCAGCGTTGCCACGAGGAGAGGTTAACGGCGGTCGGCCGACGTGATCGGGAAGACCATGGTCTGCCCAGGGACTTATCACGCCGGCCGGCACCGTCCAGCCCCAGCCACTTCCCACCCGCCTGACGCAAGCACCGAGAAGTAGTGAGGCCCTTCGCCCCGAGAGGCACCCAATAGGTTTCGACCGCGATCGGTGTTTCTTGATCTAGATGAGTCGTGCGCCCTGCGAAATTGAGAAGTTCGGCCCCGCAGCGGATTCTCGACGAGTCAAACGACAGGGATACAACGGGTCTTTTGGCCAAGGCGAGCCACTTCTCTGCTGTTCTACGGTTCGGAGGTGACCAATGAATCGCGCTGGATCGAAGATCTTTCGACGCTCCTGCTCGATGTAAACGATCTTGTGCTGGTGCTCGATGATGTCGGTCTCGACTCGTTCATGGACGAGTTGATCGCAGACGTCCGGTCGTCGATCGGCGGGCTCGACCCTGCAAACGTCGAAACCCATCGTCGAGCCGGATTCAGCTACGACCACCCCGAGCCAGGGATGATCGAATGGATGCCAACGATGCTCCAGGGTGACATCGTGTCTGTGAAGACGGTTGGGTATCACCCCGGCAACCCACGAAAGCGTCGGGTGTCGAGCGTGCTTGCCACAACTGCGATCTATGACACCGACAGTGGCGCGCTGGTAGCGCTGACCGAGGCCACACTACTCACCGCACTGCGCACCGGTGCAGTCTCGGCCGCAGTGACAGATGCGGTCACTCCGGACACGCCGATCGTGCTTGGTGTGGTCGGTTGTGGAAGTCAGGCCGTGACCCAGATCCACGCGATCAGTCGTGTACGCCAGATCTCTCAACTCGTCGTTACCGACATCGATCTCACCATTGCTGAGACGCTTGGGTCCCGGCTCCCGGCAGGTATTGCAAAGCCTGAGATTCATCCATCTCGGTCGTTCAATCGACTGGTCGACGCGTTTGATGTCCTCGTGACAGCGACGTCGGTTGGCCTGGGCGACGGTCCCGTCGTCGATCTGACGAAAGCCGCTGACCATCTGCACATCAATGCAGTCGGTGCGGACTTTCCAGGCAAGACAGAACTGCCAGCGGACTACGTTCGACAAGCGGTGGTTATCCCCGATTTCGTAGATCAGTGTCTCGTCCAAGGCGAGGCCCAGTGTTTGCAGGCGAGCGAACTCGGTCCAGACATCGTCGAGGTGTTGTCTCGCGATTGGGATTCGCTCTCGAACCAGCAGACCATCTTTGACTCCACCGGTTGGGCCTATGAGGATCTGATCGCCACCAGGCTGTTTCTGACGCACGCGATTCGCCTAGGTTTGGGTAGGTCAGCCCAACTACAGCGAGTTCCACAGGATCCCTACGACCCGTACGAGTCTGTTCGCTCGAGCAAGGCGCTTCGACCGGACGGCCAGACATTGCACAACCGCAGCTAACCTCCGAAGTCACTCACAGGCCAACGTGCTCGACCAGCCATTGGTGGATCGGAGCAGCGCGTTCGAGCTCGTGTGCGCACCAGTCTGCGAATCCAGGGGTGGTGATCGAGCTCGGAGTCTGCTTCGTCCAGCGCACCTGGAAGATCTTGCGACGCAGGAGGTCGCCTCGAGGGTGGCCTTCGGCATATGGCTTTGGAACGCGCTTGAGTTGTGCACCGACGAGCTCTGCGTTCGCCGCTGGGATGAGCGCGTCAAGGTTCTCTGCAAAGGCGTCGCCGAACCTGTCGACTGCATCGCGCCACCGGTCGACGTCGTTGAACGCCATCCTGGCCGCAAAACCAATCCCGTCGAACACGTTCACCCGAACGAGGAACATGGGTGAAGACTTCTTAGTGGGACCCTCCCAGAATTTGAACATTTGGTAGTCCCTATACGGGGCAACGTCGGGCCTGAAGCGCATGTCGTTGTTGATTGGACAGATCGATCCGTTGGTCTTTGGCCGGTACTCGATACCGCCCGACACTCGGGCGGCCAACAATTCACCAAGTTCGAGGGCGAAGGCCTTGGCCTGGGGGACGACCTCACTGTCGTAGACCGACCGGTTCTGAGAGAACCAGGTCTTGTCCCGTTCAGACAGGTCGGCAACAAAGTTGAGTCCGGCTCGGGAAAAGCCCGCGAATGGTTTCAGTGGTTTCATGCTTGTCGTGGTCACTGTAGTACTGGCCGCTTTCTCAACGACCGGGATGTGAGCGCTGATCAGACGTGAGAATCGGAAGTTGCGCGACCAAACAGCTCTCTGGTGCGTCAGGACGTTTGAACACATCCAACACATGGGCGAACTTGCATGAATGAGAACGATTCCGTCGACGGTCACGAGGACGAGGAAGATGCGGCTGAGAAAGGCCTACTCGCAGGCGGCGCTGCTGCTGCTGGTGGGGCTGCAGCCTTTGCCAAAGGCGTGATGGGTAAGGCCAAAGATGCTGCTAGCGGTGCCGCCGAGGCTGCTGGTGGTGCTGTTTCTGGTGCCAAGGATGCTGCTGGTGGTGCTGTTTCTG
>CAZSYL010000033.1:35637-38183 GCA_964610745.1 uncultured Acidimicrobiales bacterium | reverse complement strand
TGGTCTTTGGTGATGACTGGGATACCCCCGACGGCACCGGTGTTCGTGACTACATCCACATCATGGACCTCGTCGAAGGTCACGTGGCGGCTGTCGAGCATCTCGACTCCCAGAACGGCTTCGAGGTGTACAACCTCGGCCAAGGCATCGGTTCTAGCGTGCTGGAAATCATCCATGCGGTAGAAGAGGCGACGGGAGTATCGGTCGCCTATGAGATTACCGACCGCCGCCCTGGCGATATTGCCGAGTGCGTAGCCGACCCGAGCAAAGCCAACGACGTACTCGGGTGGAAGACCACCCGAACGACAGCACAGGCCTGCCAAGACGCCTGGAATAGTCAGTAATCTGAGATTTCTTAGAAATCTCGCGACTTATTGCGTCGGTCGGCCGTCCTAGTATCCGTAAGCGCTGCAGGAATCCCGCCTCCTGTAGCGCTTACATATTTTTCGGCCTTCAGAGAATTCGGCGGTCGGCGGCCCAGCGGGTCAATTCGTTTCGATTGCTCAGCTGGAGCTTTCGAAGGACAGCGCTGGCGTGGGACTCGACCGTCTTGATCGAGATGTGGAGTCGGCGTGCGATCTCCTTGTACAGGTAGCCACGTGCGAGGAGTCGCATAACCTCCTGTTCTCGCGCGGTGAGCTGATCGAGTTCTGGGTCTTCGGCCGGTGCACCTAGATCTGCAGAGAACGCGTCCAACACAAAGCCGGCGAGACGAGGGGAGAAGACGGCATCGCCGCCGGCCACTCGTTGAACGGCATCGATCAACTGTGCTCCTTCAGTTGCTTTGGTGATGTACCCGCGGGCGCCGGCACGAATCACCGAGATCACGTCTTCGGCCGCGTCAGATACTGACAGGGCAAGAAACACGGTGGTGACCCCACGTGCAACGGATCCCGAGATGACGTCCGCTGCCGTTCCGCTCGGAAGGTGCACGTCACACACGACCACGTCGGGCTGAGAGCGGGCGATCAGGTCGACGGCATCAGCAACGTCGCCCGCCTCGCCAACGATGTCAAAGTCGTTCTCTAGCTCAGCTCGTACGCCGGCCCGGATGAGGGCGTGGTCGTCGATCAGAACGATTCGAGTCATGATGAGCTCCCATCAACTGACTGCTCGGCGACGTTGGTCGCGTGCTGTGACGCTAGCGGAAGGCAGAGCTCTGTCTCGGTTCCGTGGCCTGGACTCGAGTTCACCAGGCCATAGCCACCGGCGCGCGCCATCCTCCCGACGATCGATTCTGAAATTCCGCGCCGGTCGGGGCCGACCGAACTCATCTCGAAGCCTCGTCCGGTATCTCGGACAAAGACCTCGATCGATCCCGGCTTTCGCTCGATGAATACGTCGATTGCCTGTGCTCCGGAATGGACTGCGGCGTTCGTCATGGCCTCACCGGTCGCTGCGATCAGTGCCGAGAGATCGACGCTGAGCGCTTCATTCGTTTCGCCGACCGAGACGACCTCGATTTTGACGTTGTGGCGCCGTTCAATCTCACTGGCCGCCGCCTCGATCGCTTGGCCGATATGGATGCTGTCGGGTCCTTCGACCTTGGGGCCGTACAGCCAGCTACGCAGTTCTCGTTCCTGTTGGCGTGCGAGGGCTGCGGCTTGGATCGGGTCGTCGGCATTGCGTTGGATCAGCGTCAGCGTTTGCAGGACCGAGTCGTGGAGGTGAGCAGAGATGCGAGCGCGTTCGTCGGCTCTGATTCGTTCTAGGCGTTCGTCGTCGAGGGCTCGACCCATCCGGACGACGGAGGGCACGGCGATGATGGTGATGCCGGCGACGACGGCCAATCCGATGACGAGCGCGGTGGCGAACTGGAAGAACGAGAGGTTCGAGACAGTGGTGATCGCGATTGCTCCTCCGGCGGCAACGGACAGTCCGGCGAAAATTCTCACGAGCGCGGTCGTGCCGCGGATCTCGTCGGTTCTGGTCCACGCGATCAGGCCTCCGGCGAGAACGAGACCAACCGGTAGTGTCAGGCTGCGTACGACCTCGGGTGCCCAGCGGCCAAACAGCAGCATCAATCCAAGAACGACCATCCCGATTGCGACGTGGCGATGCGCTGAGGTCGCGCCTTTGAGTGTCGGGTTGTACGGGCTGAGTCGCGACGAGGTGAAGAAGCTAAACGCAGCCCAGGTGAGCACGTACAAAAGCAGTCCCCAGCCAGCGATCAGTGCCAGCGCAAGGAACGAAGCCCGAATGACGATTGGTTGCACACCAATTTCGCGGGCGATCGCTGAGGCAACGCCGCCGATCCACCGGTCTGATTGATCGATCCGCGGGATTTGCCACGCGGGTCGGGTCGTCGTTGCCATCTCCTTATCTTGGCAGGTGATTGAAAAATCCGCATCAGGGTCCAACCCTGACGAACCCCTGAGATGGTGCACAAAGTTCAGGGGACTATCCGGGAACCAACCAATAGTCTTTCGCCGTCTGCTCACTAACGATGTCAGTATGGAAAACATCAACGACGAAAACACCGAAGACGACAACAACCAGGACGATCACATCGCCAATGCTGATGAGACAGCCTTCGCGGCTGATGA
>CAZSYL010000033.1:0-35537 GCA_964610745.1 uncultured Acidimicrobiales bacterium | reverse complement strand
GCTGATGAGACAGCCTTCGCGGCTGATGAAGCCGTGAGCTTTGACGACACCGATGTCATTGGCGACGACATCGACCCCATCGGCGAGGGCTCCGATCTCATCGGCGACGATACCGATCCGTTCGGTGAGGGCGCGGCCGCATTCGGCGACGAGACACTGGATCTCGGCGATTCGAAGCAGGACAGCGTTCCAGGCTCCGCGAACGACCGTTCTGAGCCCTACACGCCACCAGCACCGCCCTACACCCCTCCAGCACCGCCCTACACCCCACCAGGCCCGAGTCCATATCTTGAGGATCGGCTGGTGCGCGATCCGAACGCATCGTTTGCCGGTGTGCTGTCGGGGATTGCCCATCGGTACGGATGGGACGTCTCACTCACACGCCTGGCCTTTATTGCCTTCACACTCGCAACCGGTGGCGGCATCATCTTGCTGTACCTGCTGGCGTGGCTCATCGTGCCCCGCGCCAATTATTGGCCGCCGATGACACGGACTCGGGTACGTTCACTCCAAGCGCGAGATCTTGGCTTCGCGTTGCTGGGCCTGGCTGTGTTCGTCGTGCTCGCTGCAGGTACTGGCGAAGCCGCTGCAGTGATCGTGCCGCTTGGTTTGATCGTCGGCGGCGTATGGCTGCTCGTGCAGAACCCTCGAGATGAGGTTTCGCTCGCTGGGGCTCCCGCGGGCCCCATAGGTGCAGAACGCTCAACCTTCTCGGATTCACCGACTGGGGCAACCAACCAGCCGTGGACCACCCCCCAGATGCCTCCGGTAGCCCAGCAACCAGTCCCGCCCCGTTCTCGAAGCCGGCGAGTCGTTACCTTCGGCGTTGTTGGACTGGTGCTGCTGATCCCGGTCCTCATCATTGGCGCGATCATTGCTGCGGTCGTGTTTGCTGGGGGCGACTTCAACATCAACGAAACAACGGCTGTGACGCCACTTGTCGTCGAGGACATTCCTCGCAACTTCAGTGACGACGCGGGCGAGTACATCCTCGATCTCACCAACGTCGACTTCTCAGATGTGGAAGAACCTGTCGAGGTCTCTGTTTCCCTTGACTTTGGCCGTATCGAGGTTCGAGTTGACGACGACGTTCGTGTCGAAGTCGACGCGCTGGTGGATGGTCTAGGGTCAGCCGAAGTGTTCGGCGACAGCGATAGTGGTATCGAGCCGAGCGCACAAAGCACGGTGGATGACCCACAACTGATTCTCGACCTTGATCTCGACGTCGGCGAGATCGAGATTGTGCGGTTCGAGTAGCGCAGCGTCCAGGATTGAACGGCGAAAGGATGGGTCGTGTCGTAGGATTGGCCGCTATGAAACTCCGGACACTGCTCATCATGCTTGCCCTCATCGCCGCCGCCTGCGGAAGCTCAGGTGACGGTTCGGCTTCGGAGGACGCTTCGGCGGCAGATGAACCTGTTGTCGAAGATGATTCGAGTTCGCAGGCAGATGACGTCGAACCAGACGATACCGAAGCCAACGAAGATGACGAGGACGCGCTCGGCGAGGCGGCCGAACCTGAACCTGAGACCACCGAGCCCGAGCCTGAGGCAGCGCCAGATCCCGCGCCAGTCGAGCCTGAGCCAGCGTCAGCTCGCGGCCTGATCGGGCCTCCGGAGACCCTCACGGCGGACTGCTCGGCGGTGCCGTCGGTGACTCCGGGTCTGCAGACCGGTTCGATCACGTCAGGCGGGCTCGAGTATCAGTTCCAGTACATCGTTCCGACCGACTATGACGGGACGACACAAACGCCCATGGTGCTCGACTTCCACGGCCTGGGGAGCAACGGCGCTCAACAGGCGATTTTCTCTGGTGTTGCCTCGCTCGCTGAGACGGAGGCGCAGTCGAACAACGGTTTCATCGCTGTTGAAGCAACCGGGCTTCCGGCAGCTGGCGACGACCGCAACTCGTGGGAACTCCCGCAGTTCGACGAACCGGGACGCGACGACGTACAGATGGTGCTCGACATGATCGACTTCATCTCGCAGAACGTGTGCGTCGATCCGGGCCGGATCTATTCACTAGGTATGTCGAACGGAGCACTGTTCACCTCGGAGCTCGTCTGTGATCTGAGCGAGCGCATCGCAGCTGCTGTGTCGGTCGCTGGTGTGACTCACGACGATTCGTGCGACCCGACCCGCGCGGTTCCGTATCTGGCCTTCCACGGGATCGATGACACGACCGTTCCGTTCAATGGCGGTGGGACGTCATCGCTAGGAGCCGATCCGTTCTTCGAACAGGTCATGCCAGAAGAGTTCTCCCAGTTCGCCGACGACTTTGGTTGCACTGGTTCTGAGGACTCCTCGGTCACTGCAGAGATCACCCTCACCTCATACGCGGGCTGCGACGACGATGTCGAGCTTGGGTTCTACGCCATTGCAGGCGCTGGCCATACTTGGCCTGGATCGCCGGTATCGGCGAGTCTTCCGTCGCTCGGTGTCACCAACACCGACATCAGCGCCACCGCAATTGCCTGGGAGTTCTTCCAGGAGAACAGCCTTCCTGGAGCCGTTGAGGGCTGATCATTCCAATTCAGTGTGCTACTGCTGGAGATCTCATGAACATCGTCGAAGAACTGATAGCTGAACGCCAGACCCTCATGGTCGACGGCGCAATGGGGACCGAGCTGTTCGCCCGTGGCCTGACCGCGGGCGATCCGCCCGAGCTCTGGAACCTTGAGGAGGTGGACAAGGTCGTCGACATCCACACCAACTACATCAACGCCGGCTCCGACATCATCTTGACCAACTCCTTTGGTGGTTCAGCGTTCCGGTTGAAGCTGCACAGACTCGACGGCCGAGTGTTCGAGATCAACAAGGCTGCAGCGATGGTTGCCCGTCATGCAGTTGACGCGTCCGACCGCCGAGTCATCGTGGCGGGTTCGATGGGGCCATCGGGTGAACTGCTCGAACCAATGGGCGAGATGACTCCCGAGACCGCCGCCGTCGCCTTTGCTGACCAGGCCGAAGGGTTGGCTGCCGGCGGAGCAGACATTCTGTGGATCGAGACGATGTCCAGCCTCGACGAGATCGAAGCCGCAATTGACGGCGCTCGTCGCGTGACCGACCTGCCGATCGCGGTCACGCTCAGCTACGACACCGCGGGACGCACCATGATGGGCGTCACTGGAACCGAGGCAGCCGAACGGCTGACGGCGCTAAATGTGGCAGCTATTGGTGCGAACTGCGGCAATAACGTCGCTGACACCGAGGCCGCCGTCCTGGACATCAAAGCAGGTGCCGGTGACACTCCCGTCATCGTTAAGGCCAACGCTGGTATCCCTGAATTCAAGGGCGAGACTCTCGTTTACAGCGGTTCAGCCCAGGTCATGGGGGCTCACGTCAAGCGCATGATGTCGTCGGGAATCGAGATCATCGGCGGCTGCTGCGGCACGTCTACCGACCACCTCATCTATATGCGAGGCGTGATCGACGGTGCCATCGACGCCCCAGACATTCCAGCACCCGGTCCTGCACCGGTCGGAGACGATGACGATGCAGCCGAACGCGGGCGAGCTCGTAGCGAGCGCCAGAGTCGACGTCGCCGCCGTTCGTAACGACAGCTATGCCAGAACGCTCAAGCGGGTGATGGCTTCGTCGAGGAGTTCATCCTTTTTGCAAAAGGCGAAGCGGATAAGGTGGCGTCCAGCGCCCGCGGTCTCATAGAAGACCTCGCTCGGTACCGCTACGACGCCAGCCGCTTTGGGCAGCGCCATGCAGAACTCGATGCTCGTATCGGGGAGGTCGTTTCGCTCTGCAACGGCACGAATATCGGCGCTGAGAAAGTACGTACCCTGACAAGGCATCACCTCGAAGCCCGCAGCTTCCAGTCCAACGCGAAGCCGGTCTCGTTTCTGAAGCAGTTCATCGCGCAGGTCGGCGAAGTAGTCGTCGTCGAGTCGCAGACCGACTTCGATGGCCGGCTGCAGAGGTCCGGCACTCACGAACGTAAGGAACTGCTTTGCCGTCATCACTGCATTCCGGAGCGCAGGTATCGCTGTCACCCAACCGACCTTCCAACCGGTGAAAGCGAAGGTCTTTCCAGCCGAGCTGATACTGACGGTTCGTTCGCGCATGCCGTCGAGACCGGCCATAGGGATGTGCTCGCCGTCGAACACCATGTGCTCGTACACCTCGTCGGTGATGACGATCAGGTCGTGTTCGATCGCGAGTGCAGCGACGCCCTCCATCTCGTCTCGAGTGAAGACCTTGCCGGTCGGATTGTGCGGTGTGTTCAGCAGGATTGCTCGAGTGTTGGGCGAGATGGCCGCTGCCAGTTCAGACGGTTCGAAACTGAGATCGGCCGCGTTCAGCAGGATTGGCTTCTCGATCGCTCCGGCCATCTTGATGGTCGCCGAGTAGCTGTCATAGGTCGGCTCAAAGGTGATGACTTCATCGCCCGTGTCACACAATGCGAGGATCGTTGCGGCGATGGCTTCGGTGGCACCTGCGGTGACGAGCACCTCGGTGTCAGGGTCCCACGTCAGCCCGTAGAAGCGTTGCTGGTGCTCCGCGATTGCTCGACGTATGCCGGGCAGTCCAGGGAGTGGGGGATACTGGTTTGGTCCGTTCATGATTGCGTGAGACGCTGCCTCGGCAACTTCACGCGGTCCGTCGGTATCGGGAAATCCCTGACCGAGGTTGATGGATTCGGTCTCGAGGGCCAGAGCGCTCATCTTTGCGAAGATGGTGGTGCCGAACCCGTGAAGACGAGGATTTCGTAAAGCTTCGACCATGGTCGCAAAGTCTGCCACGCTGTAGCGCTGTGGCCGCACTCGACGAAGTTCCTCCTCCCAATGCCCTTCTTCTGGGTGTCGACACCGGTGGTACCTACACCGATGCCGTGGCGATTTCGGCGGTCACCGGCGAGATCGTCGCGTCGGCGAAGGCACTGACGACACGTCATGACCTCGCGGTTGGCGTCTCGGAAGCGCTCAGCAGCGTTGTAGACACAGTCGACGCGACCAACATTTCGCTCGTGTCGGTGTCGACGACACTCGCCACGAACGCCGTCGTCGAAGGGCATGGCAGCCCCATCCTCGTCCTGCTCATCGGCTTCGACGATCGAATGGCCGAGCGCACCGGCATCGGGTCGGCTTTCACCGACGCTGTGGTGGTTCGGATCGCCGGAGGACACAGGCACCACGGAGCCGAGCAAGAACCGCTCGACACGGACGCGATCAAGATCGCTCTGAGGACGCACGCTGCAAACGTTCGTGCGGTCGCTGTCGCCTCGACCTTCGCTGTTCGCAACCCTGCCCACGAACATCAGGCCCGCGAACTGATCGAAGCCGCGACGGAACTTCCTGTCACGGTCTCGTCATCGCTCAGCGATTCGCTCGATGCCCCTCGAAGAGCGCTCACCACGGCGCTTAACGCTCGGCTGCTTTCTCGCATTAGTGACTTGCTGGCGGCGGTCGACCGTTCGGTCCAGACCTTCGGAATTGCCGCTCCGGTGATGGTTGCAAAGGGTGATGGATCGCTCGCTGTTGCTGAGTCGGTAGCCCGTCGACCCATCGAAACAATCCTGAGTGGTCCCGCAGCATCGATCGTCGGCGCTGCGATGCTCACCGGTCTGACCGACTTTGTGCTCAGCGATATTGGCGGGACCACAACCGATGTTGGGATGGTGAGAGATGGGCGTCCTCGCCTCGTCGCTGATGGAGCGCGGGTTGGAGGGTGGCGCACGATGGTGGAGGCGATCGACGTACGCACGACCGGCCTGGGTGGTGATAGTGCGGTCCGAACCGACAACCACGAGATTTTCCTCAGCCACGAACGTCGCGTACCGCTCTCGCTTGCTGGCCGTAGTGACGCACAAGTGCTGGCAACGCTTCGAAAACAACTCGCCGAGCCGCCATCGCGGGACCTCGCAGGCGTCTTTGTCCAGCGCGTCCAGGACTCGGGACCAGCTATGGGTGGTGTCGCGAACTCGTCAGCCGAGGAGCGGGTGTTGTCGTCGGCGACATTTGCTCCCTTGCCGATGATCGACGTTGCGCGCGGAGCGCTCGAGAAGCGCGCCGTGGCCGATCTCGCCGCCCGCGGGCTGCTGCAGATCGTTGGTTTCACGCCCTCGGATGCCGCACACGTCCTCGGGATGCAGGAGAACTGGCACCACGAAACAGCGAGGGTCGGTGCCGAGCTGCTCGGGTGGTACGTGGGGATGAGCGCCGACGAATTTTGCGAGAGGGTCTGGTCGGAGACGGTTCGGCGAAGCTCTGGTTGCATCCTGGATGTGGCTTTCGAGGACCACATTGTCGACTCCCTCGCCAACCCGCTGACCTCGGCTGTCACCAGCGGAAACGGAGCGCTCGGCGCGGTATCGATCACGCTGAACCAGGAAGTGCCAATCATCGCGGTAGGAGGGCCGGCCGGCGTCTTCTATCCCGAGGTCGCAAAGCGGATTGGTGCCGAGTTGCTTTTGCCGGACGGCTTCGCTGTCGCCAACGCTGTTGGCGCAGCGGCGGGACACGTCGTCACTCGAGGCCACAGTGAAATTCACTCCGAGGGTCCTGGCTCGTATCGAATCGTCGCCGCGGAGGACGGAGGGGTCTGCTCAGATGCGGCCGCCGCAATCGAACAGGCGACCGAGCTCGCTCGAAGCGCAGCCCGTTTCGCTCTCGCTGAACGAACCGAAGGGATTGGTCACGGTGCAATTGCCGAACGCGTCGACATCGTTCGCTACGACGATCCGAATTCGAAAGGCGATGGCGGTCTGTACGGTGCCGAGATCGAAGTCGAGCTCAGGGCGAGGCCAGGGTGAGGTTCGACTCGTTAGCCGAGGGCGACCTCGAGGGTGCCGCCGCCCCATCCGTTGGACAGGTCACGTCCTTCGATGGTGACCGTGGTGATGTCGGCAGGAATCTCGATGCCGCTCTGGGAGCGGGTGAATGGCTGTTCGCTGGCGTGATCGTGGGTCAACACCCGAATGCCAAACTGCGTGCCGTCCGGTCCCACCACTCGCCAGGCATCGGCGTAACGCTGCGGCGTGTCGTAGGTGGATGAAACAGTGACATCGAAGCGCCACGTGCCGTCGCCGTCGGGGGTGGCCTGAGCTGCGAGAATGTCGGGGAAGTCATCCGACGTTGTGTCGTGCACCGTCGACGCGGTGACCGGTTCTGGTGCTGGTTCGGGCGCAGCGGTTGTCGCAGGTGCCTCTTCGGCTGGATCGTCGTCCACGTCTGCCTCGTCTTCCTGTCCGGCGTTCACAAACTCGTCCACGGCGCTCACCGCTTCATCGCTGACGGCAGCAGTCGCTTCATCGGCGGTCGTGTTCGCGGTATCGGCGGCGGCATCGACGCTAGAACCACAAGCGGCAGCAATCAGTGCGCCCAATGCGAACAGTGCGGTGCGGAAGAGCTTCGACATGGCTCTAGTTTGCCTGATTAGGACGCTGCTTTCACGGCAGTTCGAGCCCGGCGGAGCTTTCTTGACGGAATCTTCGTCGGGTTTGCTTCGAACGCTATTGCCGCGGTGATGAGCGTCAGGGCGGTCACGAGGGCCGCACCGATTGCATCGCTGGGCCAAATTTCGCCGTTGACGATGCCGCGTATGGCCACCAATAGGGTCAAGACGGTCGCTATCTCGAGAATGATGTGCCAGACGAGCTTTGGCGCTCCAACCCACCAGGCGGTCAGCACGACGAGGCCATAGAACACCCCAGCTCGTACGACCTCAAAGCTTGGGAACGTCTCGGTCAGTTCGCCGTTTGGGCTCACCCTCGCGACCAGAGCACCGATGAGGCCGGCAATCGCGTAGGAGAAGATAGTGGTCGTGATGATGGCGAACGCGATGCGCCGTTCGAGCCAGAACGCGACCAGCACCAGAACGATGGTGCCGGGAATGATGATGTTCCAGGCGCTCAGAATCGCGGCGCGATCCCATGCCGATGTGTCGGTGCCATCGAGTAGCCAGTCCATGACCGGTTGCTCGATGTTGAGTAGCCACCCTTCTCGGGAACGCGTCACCACGACTGCAAGAACGATTGCGCCAAAGGCCGCCAACCATGCTCGAGTCCAGCTGTTTCGCATGCTTCGACCCTAGCTCTTCTTCGTCGATACTTCGGGTCAACTCGGCGCGTTGTATGGTCTGGCGTACCACGAGCGGTCGTGGTTCGTCTCTGGAGGTATCGAGTGGAGTTTTCGCAATCGAAGAAGGTCGATGAGCTCGTCGAGCAGCTGAATGCGTTTATGGATGCGCACGTGTATCCCAACGAATCGGTGCTCGAGGAACAGCTCGCAGCCGATCGCTGGGCTCAGCCTCAGATCATCGAGGACCTCAAGGTCAAGGCTCGGGCCGAAGGGCTCTGGAACCTCTTCTTGCCACGCGCTGACGAAGGCGCGGGGTTGACCAACCTCGAGTACGCCCCATTGGCAGAGATCACTGGCCGGTCGCTCCACATTGCACCCGAAGCGCTCAACTGCTCAGCTCCCGACACCGGAAACATGGAAGTGTTTCACGACTTCGGTACCGATGAGCAGAAGGATCGTTGGCTCGTTCCATTGCTAGCGGGCGAGATCCGCAGTTGTTTCGGCATGACCGAGCCCGACGTTGCCTCATCTGATGCCACCAATATCCAGACCTCCATCGTGCGCGACGGCGACGACTACGTGATCAACGGGCGAAAGTGGTGGACATCGGGGGCCATGCATCCGAACTGCAAGGTCATGATTCTGATGGGCAAGACCGACCCGAACGCGGCACGTCACCTCCAACAGAGCCAGATTGCCGTGCCGATGGACGCCCCCGGTGTCGAGGTCATCCGCCCGCTGACCGTCTTTGGCTATGACGATGCGCCACACGGACACGCCGAGGTCAGCCTGACCGATGTTCGCGTGCCCGTCTCCAGCGTGATCGGCGATGAGGGTGGCGGTTTCGCAATCGCCCAGGCTCGCCTCGGTCCTGGACGCATCCACCACACCATGCGGCTGATCGGCATGGCAGAACGTGCACTCGAGATGATGTGTAGGCGTGCCCATGAGCGGACCACCTTCGGGTCGACGCTTGCCGAGAAGGGAGTTGTTCGTGAGTGGATTGCTGACAGCAGAATCGAAATTGAACAGGCCCGCCTGCTCGTCATGAAGACCGCATGGCTCATGGACACGGTGGGGAACAAAGGTGCCGCTACCGAGATCTCCGCGATCAAGGTAGCTGTTCCGAACATGGCGCTGCGCGTGGTCGATCGAGCGATCCAGACCCATGGTGGTGGGGGACTGTCCCAGGATTTCCCGCTGGCTGGCATGTACGCCCAGGCCCGCACACTTCGCTTTGCCGATGGGCCCGACGAAGTTCATCGTCGCCAGCTTGCTCGACGCGAACTGCGCAAGCACGCCCCCGCAGAGTAGGTGCGTCCACCCACCGTGAAGCACAGCCGACACGTGTGGCTGTTGTTCTGCGCGCTCGTTTTTCTTGCAGCGTGCAGTGGCAGTGTTCGGTCCAACGCCAGTGATGAGCCGGGGAACAACGATCCGGAGCACAACGATGTCGAGGACGACGCCGTGTTAAGTCTGAGCGAGGAGCCGAGCGGGCCGATCCAACGACCCCGGGCCGAAGCGGTAGAGGAGTCGGTGGTCCGGATTATCGGTCTTGGCTGCGGCCTGCCGGCGATCGGGACCGGTTTCGCCGTCGAGGAGAACTTGATCATCACGAACGCCCACCTCGTGGCAGGTCGTGATCCCGAGACCCTCGCTGTTCAGAATCTGAGTGGGGATGAGTTCGGTGCCGTGCTCATTGGCTTCGATCCGGATCTCGACCTCGCGTTGTTGCGGGTTGACGACGCCAGCTTTGACCCGCTGAACCTCGTGACCGAGGTACCGATCGTCGAAGGCGTCGCGATCGGGATTCGCACAAATGACGACGCCAACATCGTCAACGAGATCGATTTCATCGTCGATGCCCCCGTCATCGTCAACTGGGACGGCGTTTTCAAGGACAGCGAGTCCAGCTTTCGGGGTTTGCGGATGCTCGCTGACATTCGCCGAGGCGACTCGGGCAGTCCGCTGTTGGTCAACGACCAGGATGTGATCGGGCTCGTTCAATCGACCACGCGGAATCAACCACAAGGATACGCGGTCGGTTCGGCCGACATCTCTGACTTTGTCGACTCGCTCGGGCCGATCGATCAGGCGGACCGGGTGGTGTCCGACCGCTGTTCGTGACACACTGGCCGAACTATGTCATCGGTCACACACATCAACGGGGTGCTCGACTTGTTGAGCGCACCCGGCTCGCCATTTGAAACCACCGAGATCGAAGCTCTCGGTCAGACCTACACGGGGTACAAAAACGCACCGCCCGAGGTTCGTCAGTTATGGATGGCGGTCAAGGCTGACGATGCTGAAGAGTTCATTGTCTACGAGGATGAACGCATCACCTATGGCGAGGCACGTACGCGTGTCCTCGAAGTGGCCAACGGGCTGATCGCCGACTTCGGCGTCAAACCGGGCGACAGCGTTGGACTGGCGCTGCGGAACTACCCCGAATGGGTGCTGGGTTGGTGGGCGATCCAGATGGCTGGAGCAACCGCGGTCGAGATGAACTCGTTCTGGAACGCGAACGAACTCGCCTACGGCGTGACCGACAGCGGTTCATCGGTCATGATCGTCGATCAGAAGCGGCACGATCATCTTGTCGAGAAACGCGATGAGATCGCAGACGCTGGCATCGACCTGAAGATGATCGTGGTCCGAGGCGATGGTGAGCCGTCCAACAGAACCACATCCTGGGCCGATGTAACTGGCCCGGCAACGGTGCCCGAGATCGAAATCGGTCCAGACGACCGTGCTGCGATGGTGTACACGTCGGGGACGACAGCCTTCCCCAAAGGCGTGGTGCACACCCAGCGAAATGTCGTCACCAACTATCTGAACATGGTCGTGTTCGGCGTCTCCCTACCGCTTGCCGAGGTCTCAGCTTCAGGTGGCGATGTCTTGGCTGCAGCGGGTGCGGCGCAGAATTCACCGCAGTCGGTCATGCTGGTCGCAGTGCCGCTCTTTCACGTCACTGGGTCGCACTGCGTCATGCTCCCAATCGCAGGCACCGGCGGCAAGCTCGTGCTGATGTACAAATGGGACGCGGAGCTGGCATTGGAGCTCATCGAACGCGAGAAGGTCACAAACTTCACTGGCGTGCCCACGATGACGATGGACATGCTCGCGTCGCCGAGCTTCGCGGATCGGGACACGACGAGCCTGAAATCGATGGGAAGCGGCGGTGCGCCCAACCCTCCGCACATGGTTGCAAAGGTCGATGATCAAATCGAAAATGCGTCCGCCACTCAGGGTTACGGCCTGAGCGAGGTCAGTGGAATCGCTACGGCGAACGGTGGCATGTTCTACAAAGAGAAGCCCGGTTCGTGCGGGTTCCCTCCACGGGTTGGGACCGTCAAGGTCATCGACCACGCGGGCCAAGAAGTGCCTACGGGCGAACGAGGCGAGTTGTGCATTCGAGGGCCGCACGTGTTCCTCGAGTATCACAACAAGCCAGAAGAAACGTCGGCTGTGATCGACGCCGACGGGTGGTTCCATACCGGCGATATTGCCGTGATGGATGAGGATGGCTTCGTGTTCATTGTCGACCGGGCAAAGGACGTCGTCATTCGCGGAGGCGAGAACGTTGGTTCAGCAGAGGTCGAGGCTGCGATTGCCAAGCATCCCGCAGTACACGAGTGTGCTGTGTTCGGCGTGCCCCACGAACGCCTCGGCGAAGAGGTTGCTGTGGCGGTGTACCCGCTCGAGGGTGAGATCCTCGACGTTGCCGAGTTGCAATCCTTCGCTGCTGAATCGCTGGCGGCGTTCAAGGTGCCCGCCCACGTGTTCGTCCACGACTCACCGCTGCCGAAGAACCCCAACGGCAAGGTTCTCAAGCGAGTTCTTCGAGAAGAGGCTGCGAGCGGCTCGTAGGAAACGGGTAGGCCGCGTCGGAATAGGTAAACAACGCGCGCTCGGCGCTGTTTCTATTCCCGTTCTGTGCGAAGTCACACGGCGCGGAAACTACTCATGAACGTCGGACAGTTTTCGACATCGCGTTCGTTTTATTCTCTATGGTGGAGTCATGTTCTTCCGACGCACTCCTGAGATGATTTCCCCTGAAGACGCCCTTCCTGGCCGATACGAAGCTATGCCAGTTGCTGCTCAGCACCTGGTGCTTGGCACACCGATGGTTGGTCCGTTCCCCGAAGGAATGGAGCAGATTCAGGTCGCGATGGGGTGTTTCTGGGGCGCGGAGCGATTCTTTTGGCAGCTCGACGGTGTCTACACGACGGCCGTTGGCTACTCCGGCGGGTTTACGCCGAATCCCACATACGAAGAGACGTGCACGGGCAAGACGGGCCACACCGAGGCCGTACTGGTCGTGTTCGATCCAGCCAAGGTCGAGCTCGATGAGATCTTCCGGGTCTTCTGGGAGAACCACGATCCAACGACTCTCAACCAACAGGGCAACGATGTCGGAACCCAGTACCGCAGCGCGATCTACACCTACTCGCCCGAGCAGCGTGCCGCCGCTGAAGCATCGAAGGCTGCCTATCAGGCCAAGTTGAGCGACAAGGGCTACGGCGAAATCTCCACCGAGATTGCCGATGCCGGCGACTTCTTCTACGCCGAGGATTACCACCAGCAATACCTCGAGAAGAATCCAGGCGGTTACTGCAACCACGGATTCTGCCAAGTCTCATACGCCTAACAACGGCTGAAGATCGCGCCTGATTCGGCGTAGAACGGTTTCACGACCCACACGATGGGCTTGAATATGGCCCGTTTGTCCAATATCACATGCGCTTGCTTGTGCAGCTGACGATTTCCCCCGAGTAAACTCTGCACCGGCGCGTGTCTGTTCAGACGCGGCTCAGTACAGAGGGAAACGTCTACATGTTCGATGAGGAAGAAGAAGACAATGGATTCTTCATACTGGTCCTTGGTGTTCTTGCAGGAGTCCTGCTGATCGTGACCGTGGTCGCGCTCAACGGGGACGATCTCCCCGACACCACCGTGACCGGTCCAGCGGCCGCAGAGGTCGAAGAGGAAGAAGTCGAGGAGGAGGTCGAGGAAGTCGAAGAGGCCGCGCCTGAGACCACCACGACCGAAGCCCCGCCACCCACCACCGAAGCCCCGGCACCGGTCGAGACGGCATTCACGATGTGGGATGCGCTTAACGGTTCGCAGGAGGCAGTGCAGTTTGCCCTCATCGGCGGCGCCCTCGGTCTCCAGGACGACCTCGAGACTCTCGAAGACGAGGATGGCAACGAAATTCAGCGCACCTTGTTTGCTCCATCGGACGCCGCGCTGCAGGAACTCGGCCCCGAAGCAATCGCTGGATTGTCCGCCGATCCAGATGGCGCTGCAGCCCTGGTTGGTTACCACTTCATCGAAGAAGCACTCACCGCTGACGATCTCAGTGCGCTCGACGGACAGACCGTCACCACTCGCACAGGCCTGCCCCTGCAGGTCGATGTCGTTGATGGTGTCGTCGTGCTGAACGGAACCACCGCGGTTGTTAGTACCGATTTCGAGGCTGACAATGGCGTTGTCCACATCGTTGAGAGCGTGCTTCAGCCGCCAACGCTCAACGAGGTGCTCGCGCTCGACAACATCGAGTTCGAGGTCGGATCCGCGACGATCACCGCAGCTGGTCAGGCAACACTGCAGACCGCTGTTGATTTCTTCGAAGCCAACCCGACGGCTGGTGCGTCCATCGAAGGTCACACCGACACCGATGGCTCCGACGAGACCAACCTTGAACTCAGCCAGGCACGAGCCGATTCGGTGCTTGCGTTTCTGGTCGAATCTGGTCTTGACGCCGACCGCTTCAGCGCAACCGGCTTTGGCGAAACACAGCCAATTCTCGTCGATGGTGTTGAGGATCAGGCCGCTAGCCGCCGAATCGAGTTTGTTGCTCGATAGAGCAGTGGACCAGTGATTTAGATGCCCCGACGACCTGAGTTAGGTCATCTCTTCCTGGTCGCATCGCAATAATTTCTCCGTAAGAAGGGCCTGGCGTCGCACACAGCGATGCCGGGTCCTTCTACGTTGTAGGGATGGCAGTAACACCTGGGCAGCCAATGCTGCTTCTCGCGGAAGACGACCAAAGCGTTCGAGAAGCGCTCGAGCGTGCGCTGAAGTTCGAGGGATATGACGTTCGCTCTGTCGCTGATGGTGCACAGGCGCTCGAGGCGTTGACGAACATCGAACCGGACGTCGTCGTGCTCGACGTCATGATGCCCGCGGTCGACGGTCTCACCGCGTGCCGCCGCATTCGGGAGAAGGGCATTCGGACTCCGGTTCTGATGCTCACCGCTCGCCATGATGTCGCCGATCGAGTCGCGGGTCTCGACGCTGGCGCAGATGACTATCTCGTCAAGCCGTTCGACCTTGAAGAACTACTCGCCCGATTGCGCGCGCTCGTTCGTCGTGGCACCGTCGTCGAAGCTGAGGTCGAGGCAATCCAGGTCGAAGACATGGTGCTCGATTTGGCTCGGCGGGAAGTTCGCCGCGGCGATGTGCAAATCGACCTGACCAAGACCGAATTCGAACTGCTCGCCCTCTTGATGTTTAACGAGGGGATCGTGTTGACCCGCGAGGTCATCTACGAACGCATCTGGGGATACGACTTCGAGACGAACTCGAAGTCGCTCGATGTCTACATTGGCTACCTTCGGCGCAAGACAGAAATCGATGGACTTCCTCGCCTGATTCACACGGTCCGAGGCGTCGGTTATACCGCTCGGGCCTGACGTGAGCCTTCGCTGGCGCCTGACCCTGGTCATCGGCGGCGTCGTCGCCGTTATGTTGTTCGGCGCGAGCTTCCTTGCCTACATCAGTGCAGAGAGCGAGCTGAACGACCAAGTCGATGAGTTCCTGCGCACCCGCTCCCAAGAGACCGAGACAGGACTTGCCTCGATTGCAGACCCTGCGGCGGCGCTGAACCTCGATGCCATCACGACCGGAACCGCGCTCGGGTTCCGAGGTGGAACCTTTGCGTCACTCGAACGCGCAGATGCGAGCATTCAGCTCGTACTCGCCGACGGGAGTGTTGGGCGGATATCGCCACCGGCGCTACCCGTGCTCGATGTCGACCGTGAACTCGCGACCTTGAGTACCGGTGGTGTTTCCGAGCTCTTCGACCGTGAAGGTGAAGACGGCGGCCGGTACAGGGTGCAGGTGTCGTCGAGCCGCTTCGGGGTTCTTATGGTCGGTCGGCCGCTCGAAGACGTCGAGCAAACCCTCGACGGTCTTCGAGGGTGGTTGCTGCGGATCAGCATCGTGGGCGCGATCGTCGCTGCCGGCCTTGGCTGGATTGTCGCCGACCGAGTGCTTCGGCCCGTATCTCGCCTAGCCGCCGCCACCGAACAGGTTGCCGAGACCAGACGGTTCGATGCGGATCTTCGGGTCGAAGGATCCGATGAGCTCGGCGGTCTTGCGCGAAGTTTCAACTCGATGTTGTCAGCTCTGCGCGCCTCCAGAGAGCAGCAGGAACGGTTAGTCCGCGACGCGAATCATGAACTGAGAACACCGCTGACGAGCCTCCGTACCAACATCGATGTGATGCGTCGTAGGGGCGATGTCATCGAACCCCATGAACGCGCCTCGATCATGGAGGAGATGAGCCGAGAGGTGCACGAGCTCACCGAGCTCGTAACCGAGTTGGTGGGCGTTGCAACGAGTTCGGCGGTGCTTGCCCCTGAAGCCTTTGTCGAAGTCGATCTGATGGAACTGTGTCGGGTCGCTGTAGACCGCACCGTTGGACGAACCGGCCGAGAAATCGTGATCGAGGGCCCGACCCTTGCCTGCGTGTATGGCGATCCTGCTGGACTGGAGCGCGCAATCGGAAACCTTCTCGGCAACGCGGTGAAATTCAGCCCCGCCGATCAGCCGATTGCTGTCATTGTCGAGGCGGATTCGGTAGAAGTGCTCGACCGTGGCCCCGGAATTCCCGAAGACGAGATCGATCGGATATTCGACCGCTTTTATCGCTCCGACAGCACGCGAACAATGACCGGATCCGGGCTGGGTTTGGCGATCGTGTCGGAGATTGCGGCGGCCCACGGCGGCGACACCTTTGCCCGAAACCGAGAGGGCGGTGGCGCGACGGTTGGATTCACGGTCAATCCTGAGCTGCCGGAGTGGTTTGACCCCGACGCTGAAGTGCCCTGGGTCGAGGCGGAGTCACCGGTCGAACTCGGCTGAATTCTTCGAGTGCTCCGTTCGCCAGATTGTGCCGACTGTCACCGAAAGATTACATCCTCCTAAGTAGGCTTGTGCTGGCCTTTGAAGGGAGTGCGGCGGGGTGAAACCGAATAGTTCTTCGCGGCTTCAGTCCGCTCCGCGCACACCGTTCAGCAATGTGCTGCTGCAGCCTGGGCGGATGGATGTACTGGTCCATTTTCTTGCGCTCGAACAGATGGCGGGGATGAGTCCGGTCGACATCGATCTAACGGATTCTCGCAATGCCGGTGACCGAAAGCTGCAGCTCACACCTCTGCCGCGATCGGAAAGTGCTTCGGACTTCTTTGAGAAGGCACACCAGGTCGATTGGATCGAGCGATCCGAGTTACTCACCAATTCCGATGGCGAAGCTTCGGTTGGTCTACGTGCCGATGACTATCTGGCTGGTCGAGCCGATCTGCTCGTTCGATTCGCTCCCGGGGGTTTGCTCGCCTGTGGTGCGGTCGACGCGGCCCTGGGATTGTTCTTGGGGCAACCGGTCGAGCGGGCAGTCGAGATGAACGGATCGACGATCGATCGTTCGATTAGTGCCTTGCGAGACTCGGGTTGGTCACACGGCGACCTCAGGGCCCTGTTGCACAAGTGGGCGGTCTTTGATTCGGCGAGTGCAGTCATACTGCTCGACTTCACCCATGCCGGGTACGCGGACGTACACCACGAGCTCAGCTGTCGCTACGAGGTGATGCACTCCGAAGTCGACTTCCTCAGCCCAGCTGAAGGAACCATGCTCGGGGCGTCCGGTTCTGGAGCAATTCACAGCATGTTCATTCGAGCTGATCCAGCGATGCTCGAAGGCGTTCTCACGCGCCACAAGAGCGCCGTCCTAGCGTCGCATGTGGCCGAGTTCAGCGTGCTCCCAATTTCGCTGCTGTGGTCGCCGATGCGAGCCAACAACCCCACCGCCAACAACCAAACGCGCCGCATCACCCACCTCAAACAACGCCTCCGCCGCTAACGACCGCTGAAGGGGTCGTACCCCTAACCGCCGATTGGGGTCTGACCCCTTTTTCGAAAAAGGGGTCAGAGTACAAATGTGACGATTTGTACGGCCAGGGCGAGAGAAACCTGAAAAATCAACAAACAAGCGGTTGGGGGTCTGACCCCTTTGGCGCGAAAGGGGTCAGACCCCGATGGCGGGTTGGTTAGTTGGGCGTTTGTTGTTGTGACTGCTTCGCGGCTTTTTTCTGAATACTGCGAACCCGGCTGAAGCGGCTGGTGATTACGAACAGGATCAGGATCAGGACGACGAGTACGATCGCTGCGGTTGTGGTTCCCAGGGCCAGTAGCACCGCAATGTTGGTGGCGAAGGCTCCGACATCGGCCGGGGTGCCGCACTCCTCGTTGATGAGGTCGGGATTGAACTGGATGACGCCGGTGCCGTCCCAGAGAAGACCTGACTGAAGGTCAGGTGTGCTGAAGTCGATCGTTTGACCATCGGGCTGTGTGCGGACCGTGTAGCGGGTGCCCGGCTCGACTGTCGCTGTCAGCGGGGTGATCGTGTCCCAACCCTCGGGGGCCTGTCCGACGAGGAACTCGACGAGACCAGGTTCTGCGGTTGGATCGACCGGTGGTGCATCGATGTCGCTCTCGGCCGGGGTCTCTGGCGCCTGGACCTCCCAGAGCACCTCGTCACGAATCAGCAGGGCCACGTTTGCTGGGCCAGGACAGTTATCTGCAAGGATTCGCACACCAGCGTCAACGGTGGATGTTCTGGTCAACCGGAGTTCACGGCGCTCGTCTTCTGCGCACGCGGTGAGGAGAACCAGACAGCCCAACAGGACTGCCAAGATGCGACGGGACATTCCGATGAGTCTAGGGCGACTGAGGGGCCCGGACGGCGCACCTGACGACCCGCCCTCCTAGACTTGAGAGTCCGGACTCGCGAGAGCTCGGGTAGCAAGGTCTTAGGAGGACCCATGGCAAAGCGTCGTCGAAAGAAGCAGGTGGTTGTTGCGCCTGTATCCGAGCCGCCAATGCGCCCAGGCATCATTGGATTGAGTCGCTCGGTGCCAACGACGGTCCCCAAGCCTCCCTACGCTGAGTCTGGTGACCCTGGGCCATCGGTTTCCTCGCTCGTTCGCACGCCCGACGAGCTCGATGCCATGCGTCGTGCGGGTGCCATGGCCGCAGAAGTGTTGATCCATGCCGGCAAGTTCGTCGAGCCAGGAATCACCACCGACAAGATCGACGAGATTGTCCACAACGAGACGATTCGCCGCGGTGCCTATCCGTCGCCCCTGAACTATCGGGGCTTCCGCAAGTCTGTGTGTACCTCGGTGAACGAAGTGATCTGTCACGGAATCCCCGACAACCGGCCGCTCGCGGATGGCGACATCATCAACATCGACGTCACGGTGTACTTCGACGGCGTACACGGCGACAACAGCTGCACCTTCCTCGTCGGCGACGTCGACGAACACTCACGCCATCTCGTCGCCGAGACCTACGTCTCGATGATGGAGGGCATCAAGACCGTGCGAAACGGGTCGAAGGTCCACGACATTGGGCGCGCGATCGAACGGCACGCTCGCAAGCACAACCTCGGCGTCGTCCGTGAATTCATTGGTCACGGCGTCGGAACCGAGTTCCACTCCGATCTGCAGATCCCGCATTACTACGACCCTCGCGCCAAGACCGAGATCACCACCGGCATGACCTTCACCGTCGAACCAATGCTGACGCTCGGAAATCCGGCGCTCTACCTTTGGGAAGACGAGTGGACCGCACTCACGATGGACGGACGACGTAGCGCGCAGTTCGAACACACGCTCGTCGCCACCGACGACGGCTATGAGCTCCTGACCGTGGCAAGCAACGGCGACACCGCCGCCGAGTTGTACGCACCGAAGGCCGCGAGCGTCTAGACCAGTTCGAATGTGACCCGTCGGTCGTCGACATCGGCTTCGTTGAGTCGCACGAGCACCTCATCGCCCAGTCCAGCGTCGCCGTCGGCATAGGCCACAACAGCAGGATTTCGCAGCTGCACTCTGACGCGACCCTTGTCGTCGTCGACCGATGTCACGAGCCCGTGGAACGTGTCGCCTACCCGGCCGGTCAACAGCGCTGCTTCGACCATGTCGAGCACCGCTCGGTCGAGCGATCCTTCGCGGTTTCGCGCTTGGCCGAGTAACCGGGGCAGCTCTGGGAGCGTTTCGAGAACCCATTCGGGCGGCCGGACGCCAGCCAACGCGGCGAGTATCGCCTCGTTCGCATAACGATCGCCCAGACGCCGAAGTGGAGCAGTGACGTGCGCGTACTCAGCCGAGATGGCGGAATGCTCGGTGAGCTTGGGCAGTTCGCCATCGAACGCGTCGTAGCCCGCACCGCGTAGACCTCGAGCTGACTGGGCGATCATCGCTGCATCGATGGGGTTGTTCGGGTCCAGGCTTCGCACCATCTCGGGGTAGCTAACCGAGCCTGGCCATTCGATTCCAAGGGCCTTCGCGGTCGAACGAAGCTCGTCGATGGTGCGCTTCTGTGGCCGAGGGAGGGTTCGCAAGATACCGACCTTGGCGTCGATCATGATCGACGCTGCAGCGATTCCGGTGAGAAGACTGATCTGGGCGTTCCAACCTTCGATGGGGAGTGACTCGTGGTATTCGAGCTCGAATCCGCCGCCAACCCGTTTGACCTCCTGGGAAGCGAGGCGCAGCGATACCGCGCCTCGCTCGACCTCGAGCTGTTCTCGGAGCTGACCGACCGTACGCAGCGCTACCAACATCTGGTCGCCCTCGGCGATCAGGTCATTTGCGGCGCGGTAGGAGAGCTTGGCCCGCGAGCGCACGACGGCACGCTCGAGATGCTTCTCGATGATGCGTCCGGACTCGTCGAGATCGATCGTCCACAACAGCGACTGCCGGTCGACATCGGGGAGCAGGCTTGCAGCGTCTTCGCTGATGGCCTTTGGGTGAAGGGGAGCGCGACCATCGGGGCTGTACAGCGTGAAGCCGCGGGCCTTGCTCTCTTCGTCGATAGCTCCTCCGGGTGCGACCCAGGCCGCCACGTCGGCAATGGCGTAATAGACACGCCAACCCTTGTCCGTCGACGAGATGTGAAGCGCCTGATCGAGATCCATCGAGTCGGGAGGATCGATCGTGACGAGCTCGAGATCGGTCCGATCCGCAACGTTGGTTCCTGCCGAACCCTCGGGGATCTGGGGCCCGGCTTTGGCGCTCGCTTCGGCCTCGGCGATCACCTCGTCAGAAAAGCTTGTAGGCACTTCGAGCTCGGTGCGAACCGCACTGAGCCCAGAGCAGATCACTTCGTCATCACAGGTGTACGGGAGCCTCGGCATACACCAAGGGTAAAGCCCGCACGCGCCAGCTTCACTCCTTTACCGAAGGGATACCGCTACCGCCGAGATGTACTCGCCACGCGGGAATGCCCATTAGCGGAGGGAGGCATCGCCTGGTCGGGGAATCTCGATCCAGACCCGACCAGGGAGGAGCTCAATCGGATTGCCTGCCGCATCGGAATAGGCCGTGACCGAGTCTGGCTCCGGCTTTGACCAGCTGCCGCGGATCAGCTGACCTTCGGTGAGGATCCACGCCTCTCCAGACCCCACGGTGATGGCCTCTGGCGAGTTCACATCGGCTCGACTCGTGCCATAGGGCGTGAAGCGAACAATGACGGTCTCTGGCGACGTCCGCGTTCCGGCATCGTTGACTGTGGCCGCGCCGTCCTGGCTTCGATCCCAGCCGGACCCGTTCCACGAATACGACACCGACGTGCTCTGGTAGTTCACGTTGACGCCGTTCGCGGCCTCGCCGCCGTTGGGGTTTGGCGTGCCCGGACGTCGAATCGTGAACAGCGATGGTGGTACGCCACCGGCCGACGTCGATCCGCGGAGCGCGCTATCGCTGCTGTACAGATTGTGCGGCGCGCTGCGGCTGGTGTTGCGGAAGTACGCTCCGCCGGCGCTACTGATCGCTCCCACATTGATGAGCGACGATGAGTTCACGGCCTGTGTCGTGAAATTGTTGCCGCCTGAGTTCGCAAACAGCGGGTTGTTCAGTGGACGTAGCAGGTTGATATCGGTCGTACGCATCGACCGGATTGGACCAACGGTGCCGACGTTCTCGGAATGGAAGACCGCCGCGAAACGTGTTGCGCCACCCTCGACCAACTCGACGTAGACCACATCTGCGTCGTTGATGCCAGACTGCGGACGAGCCCGGCCGACGTTGTCGATCTTGACGACTAGCGCTGGGCGGTCGATGGCCGCGTCAGCAGGGCGGCCGGTGAGCACTGATCGGCTGCCCGAGTCGCGATACCACTGGAGGCCTTCAGCGACCTCGACGAGTTGCTCCTCCGCTGCGGCGAGCTCGGCGACCAACTCAGCTCGCCCCGAGCTGATCTCGACCATGCGAGCTTCGAGAGTCGTGCGGTTGTCCTGCAGCTCGGGAATCTGCTCGGTTGCTTCGGCGATCGCGGCATCCAGACGCTCGAGCTCCAGTTCGGCGCCGTCGACGATCGATCCGAATACCTCCTGTTGTTGCAGAGGGTCCTGCGACGCGTTCGATCCACCGAGAGCCTGGAGCTCCTGGGCGAACGCTTGCCGGGCCGGATCGCCATTGACGAACCGTTCAATGGCGACACTCGCCCGCACGAGCGCAGGCTCACGGCGCTGCAGCGCCAAGAGCTCGAGCTCATCGGCCGCCGCTTCGACAGCGCCCCGCGCCTCGATGATCTCAGCACTGGTTTGTGTCTCTTCGGCGTCGAGAGCATTCAAGGTGGCCCCGATCTCGTCGATTCGGGCGGTCAGCTCGGCCTCTTGGCTGAGCAGTTGCGCTTCGTCCGTCGCTGCGTCGGTTTGCGCGCCCGCCGGTGGCGGCGAAACGGTGGTGAGTGCAGAGGTGAGAGCGAAGGCGGCGAGGAGTGCGAGTGACGCGAGAAGTGGCCGTCTTCTACTCATCGATGTTCTCGACAACCCCATCAGGCGCGCCGGGCTCGATCAGGGTTGGCCGTTCCGCACCGAACGAATTGGTGAGGATGGCCGCAACGACGATGATGATCAGAATCGTGAGGGCGAACGTAATCCATTTCGACCTGATTTCATCACGCTCAGGGATCAATGGGTAGTCAGACTTCAACCATTCGTATCCAAGGACGCTTCGTTTCATCTCTTTCTTGCCGTACGGTTCGACGAGCGTCGGGAGCTGTCGGGTCAGCGGAGGATTGGCTCCAGAGAGCATCGACGGTGCGTGAGGACCGTGCGCGCTGAACTCTTCTCGGGCTTTGGTGAGGAGTTTTGCGAGTCGGCGAGGGCGCATATCGAGCGCCTTCGACATGTATTCGGGGGGAGTGTTGTAGCGATACCGAAGGATGAGCAGCAGTTTGTGATCGGCGCGCAGCTCGGAGAGTGTGTCGGCCAGAAAGTGCGCTGCGCGATCCGAGTCACCTTCGAGCAGCGCAGAGCTGTGTCGAACGGTGCGATTTTCCTCGAGGTAACGGTGTGCTTCGTTACTTGCGATTGCTGACAGCCATGAGGTGTATGCCTCGGGCGGCGGCATCTTGTGATCGTTGAAGCGGCTGAGTGCAATCCGGAAGGTCACGATCGTGATATCGATGGCAGCGTCGCCGTCTTTGAGGATGAGCCAGCACACGTCGTAGACCATGCGGGCGGCATTCGGGTTGATCGCCGTTGGCTCCCCGTAGTGCATCTCGCCCCAGTCGTGCGCGGAGATCGGAGGAAAGTACCCCGGCCCAACCGCCTGTGACTGTGTGTCGGTCATGAAAATCCATCGTAGCTTGCGAAAACGTCGCCAATTCGACGCTCCAACTGTTCCAATCGGTCGATGAACAGGCGATTTGAGACCGACTCAGGTGACGGTTGTCAGCGCCTTTGGCACTGTGGACAATAGGTGGTCGTCCGAGCGTCGATCACCGTCGACCGCATTTCCGAACCGCACGCCACGCATGGCTCTCCAGCGCGTCCGTAGGCGACGAGTGAGAGCTGATTGGTCCCGGTGTCGCCAGCAGCGTCTACGTAGTCGCGCAAGGTGGTCCCACCGTTATCGATGCCAGCTTTGAGAACCTGGCGGACGGTGTCGGCGAGCGCGACGCATCGGTCGAGGCCAACACGCTTCGCCTTCGGATTCACACCGGCCAGAAACAGCGCTTCGTCGGCGTAGATGTTGCCCACGCCAGCGACCGGTCGCTGGCTGAGCAGTTGCGTCTTGATCGCTCGGTTGCTCTTCTTGACCGAGTCGTACAGGCTCTGACCAGTGAAGGCTGGGTCGAATGGTTCCGGCCCCATTTGAGCAAGAGTCGGAATGTCGCCGTAGTCGCCGTTATCCACTACGCGCAGGCGACCGAACCGACGAGTGTCGTTGAAACGCAATCGCCGTCCATCGTCGAGCGTCCACACCGCTCTGCAATGAGGACCGAAATCGTCGATGGTCGAGGTCGAGTCATCAATCCTCGGCTCGATGTGGAACGAGCCGGTCATCCCGAGGTGTGCAACGAGCTCCTGGTTTGGATATCCCTCGCCGGTATCGAGTTCGAAGAGCAGGTACTTTCCGCGACGGCCAATGCCGGTGATCGTCGAACCGATGGCGTCGAGGGCCGGCGAGAACTTGTGGCTGCCGTGCGCGTCAGCGGCGATGATCTCCGCGTCCCTCAGTTGTGGGTCGAGCTGGCGTCGAATCGTCTCGACTTCTGGCAACTCCGGCATCCCACCACGGTAGCCTCGCAACACCTATGTCATCGTTGGACGAATTTCAGGCTCGCTACATCGACGAGTTGACTGCCGCCGCAGCCGTTCTTGGAGCATTCGAAACCGCGGCTCAGGCAGAGGCCTGGATATCGGGCGCCGTCGCCGAATGGCAGGCGCTCGACGGCGCGCCTGGTGAACTGGCACCTGCGATCTCGACCTCTGCTCCGCTCGCTGCCGCCCTCATCGGCTGGTTCAATGGCGGGCCGGTCCCGTCAGATGACGAGCCGTGGCTCGCCGACCTCGGCCAGGAGCGTCTGGAGCGAGTGCTGCAACTCGCGGATGCAGACAACCCGAACGAAGTCGGGTTGATCTTTGAGTACATGCTCGACGAGGTCCATGATCACGACATGTCGGTCTCGCTCGTCGGTGGTGCACTGACCGGTATCACGGTTGGTCCTGCTGGGCTGGCAGATGGCGTGCTGGACGACGAAGAAACCAGCCTGGCCATCCACAAGATGGAGCAAGAGAAGGCGTTGAGGCTGGTGGCAGAAGCACTGAGCCTGCCGCTTGACGATCTCTCGCCCGCGTCAGAAGCCAACGTGCCGTTCCTGCTTCGGCGTGTTGGGATCGACGCCTCGGTTGCAGGTGGTGGTTCGAGTCCGCGTCAGATGCCCGAGCGCGACGCCGAAGATGATGCCTGGTGCGTCGACGTCGTGAGGTCGGCGCTACGAGAGGTTCTGAATTCGGCACCACCCGAAGACGTCGAGCACGCCCGCGCCGACTTCGCCCAACGAATCGAAGGCCGCGACCCGGACGCGCTCACCATCCTCGCCGTCGCGGGGTTGGACGGTGCCCCCGCCGGCCTTGACGCTTTCAGTCGTGCCGTGGGCGCGTACTTGAACCCGGTCGACCTTTCCGCGCACACCGATGCACAGTTCGAAGCACTGATTGAGCTCGAACCGGTTGACTGGACGGGTGTCATCCTCGGCATGACCCGCTCGAAGGCTGGTGCGCCACCGATCGACGGCAACTCGCTCGTGACCTTCATCAACCGAGCGCCGGAGATCACTTCGACCATTCCAAAGGCCGATTCGCCACGTCTTGCCTGGGCGTTCGAACAGATGCTGTTCTCCTGGGAGGCCACGGGCGTGATCGACAGCGATGGCCAGGTCACGCCCGCCGGACGGTGGCTGCTCCCACATGCGTTTGTTGCCTCGCTCGGCAGATAGCGATCCGGAGCCTTACAGGACACGGTTCCTAAAGCCTGGCTGCCAGAGGGCGCACTCATCGACCAACAGGCCAACCTCATACTCCACGGGCTCTTCAACGGAACCGGAAGCTAGGAGTTTGCTTCCGATACTGCGCGCTGGGCGGCGACGGCGACGGTTTGGAGGATGTCGCCTTCGGAGATTGCGAGGCCGAGTCGCAGGACGCGCTGTGCGTCGTGGGTGACGACGAGGACGGCTGACTTGGTGCCGACGGCAATGGTTCGGACTTCGTCGAAGGTATGCATGGGCGCAATCGCTGCGAGGACCGATCGTCCCACCGCTTCTTCTGGGGTGTGTCCAGCCATGGTGGCCTGACGGTCGCCGACCGTTGTCTGTACGGTGACGGTCGCAGAGTGGGTGGCGCCGGTTGCTTGATCCGGTCCGGCTGGATCGATGGCGATCAACGGTGGGTTGAACGAACCCTCAACTTCGTCGAGATGGAACTGGTGAAGCACGCGAGCAAAGGCTCGCGAAACCGCAGTCATTCGCTTTGCGGTCTGAGGCTGTTGGATCGGGCCGAAGATAAAGAGTCCGTCGGACAGGGCACCACTGGTGCGTACGTAATGTCCGTTGAGATCGCCGTGGCGAAACGCGGACACTGGCTTGCGGCCATTCGAAAGCATGGTCGTCGTATGCATCAACCGGAACACGTCGGTGGGTGACATGGTTTCGAGGCGCGGGTGACGGGAGAACAGGATTGGTTGGTCTTTGTGCGGTACGTGCAGGTACACCGCCAGCGAGATCTCTCCGACCTCTTCAATCAGATCAAACGCGGCCTCGACGAGCGTCGAGAATAGGTGATCGACCTGGGGTGTCGAGACCTGGCTCAGCACGGGTGGAACATGGGGCTCCAGTGCACGAGAGGCCCCACCGGCCGTTTCACGAATCGACATATTGTGATGATACAGATCCCCAATGCCGCGGTGGGTAGCAGGGGCCACCCGACTAGGAATTTGGGCCTTTTCGACCCTTGGCGAAAGGGTCAGACGGCGCTGGCAAGAAAGCGCAGAGACGGCGCAGACGACCGAATCCGCCCAGATATGTGGCGAGCCTCGAGTTCAGCCAACCCTTCAGGGCATTCGCTTGCGTACGGGCACCATCCGCACAGCGGACCAGGCTTGGCCTCAAAGCTGTCGTGCTCGACCGCGCTATTGAGCGTGACCCAGGTTTCGCCGAGGGCGCCGACAGCTGATGACAACGCCTCTTCGGTCACGTCGGTCTCGATGATCTGTTGCCCGAGGTAGAGCAACCGGGCCTTGGTTGGACGCTCGCCGGTCGACGCCTCGATCGCCGCGGCATAAAGAAGGACCTGTTCGAGGCGGCCATCGGCGAACCTTGGCGACGGGGCACGACCACTCTTGTAGTCGCTCACCACGAGAGGCCCGTCGGTGCTTGAGCCAGTGTTGGAGTCACCACGTTCGAGGCGGTCGACGATTCCGCGAAACGGAACGTCGCCGAGATGAGTGTCGACCTTCTGTTCGTTGGCCACGACGTTGATCTGCGTCGGGTCTTCGAGCTTCCACAGGCCCTCGATTGCTGTCCATGCAAGCCACCGGAAGCGGCGCTGTTCGGCCTCGTCAAAGCCGAGGGCGATGAAGTCGTCGAGCTCGGCGGTTTGCGGCCAAACTTCGCGCGCTATGGCCTTGGCACGCTCGACGGTGCGAGCAGGGCCCGGTTCTTCCATCAGCAGCTCGAGGACATGATGGGCAAACGTACCCGCAATTGCTGCCTCGCCGGGCGGATCGGCCAGCCGGTGAATGTAACGAAATTGCCAGCGCTTCTGGCACGAGTTGAACGTGCTGGAGCTCGACGGCGACAGGTAAGGGGGAGGGCCATCGGCTCGATCGGGTGCGATCGAGAGTTGGCCTTCGAGACGCGTATCGGCAGCGTCGTGCGGTTGCTCGCCGACAACCTCGAACAAGACCTCGTCGGTGTCCGCCCCATCAAATGTCATACCTGTAGTTCTATCAGGTGAGTGTGACAGAGCGGACTGCTATCGGGTGTCCGCGGGCCGGAGCGAGCGCCTATTCAAGGTCGGCAAACGCCTCTTCCAGGCCTGCTTCGAATTCTTCGAAGGCGTCGGCCAGGGCCAGTGCACAAACGATCGTGACATCGCCCTGGCTCCAATCACCGTTGCTTCGCGCTGTTGGGAGAGCAGCGACAAATCCGTCACGGTTGTTCATGTCGGCGCACCGCTGTGTTGCGCCATCCCAGAACGGATCTCCATCTGCTGGCATCTGATCGACACCGACCGCCTCGAACGTTCCAATAACCTCCAAGAGCTCGCCACGTCCGCAACCAGCTGTTCCGGCCGAAAGGCCCAGCGAGTTTCCGCTCGGCTCGAGCGACACGCAATCGCCAACGCTGAAGTCCTGTCCGCCCGCCGCGAGGCCGTTTCCGACAACCCCGATCACCAGGAAGAGCAGGGTTCCTCCGCCGAGAACGAAGAAGATCGCGACCCAGATCAAGGTCATCTGGCGTCCCGCATCCATACCCCGCTTCCGACTCGAGATGCCGGCCGCGATGCCTGCCGTCTCACCGTTGCGCTGACGCTGTGGTGGGACGATGTCCGGGTTCAGTTGCTCTTCGGTCAGTGTCGGAGCCTCGTACCAGGATGGAGCTTCATCAAAGAGCTCCGCCGCTGACCTGTGGTTCTCGTCTTCCATGCGTCATCTCCCCGTACGTTCGTCTCGCGAGCCCGCTGCTCACGAGCGAAGGTGTGGATATGCCTACATCTGGTTTCGCCCAGAAATTCCGCCGAACCGGACGAATGATGCGCCGTGCCTACGAGCCGACGAGGTGCGACCCGTTGAGTCCGGTCGGCGACCAGACGTTGCAGACCGACTCGCGTTCGCCCTGGTTCCATTCCGGTTCGAGCGGCGTGAAGATTTCGATCTGGGCATCGAACGGCAGAAGGTCGATGTTGGTCATGGTGGACAACGCGAGGTCTTCGCATTGGTCGAGGACCGTGATCCAGTACGGGTCGTTGAAGCCTGGGTATGCAGCCGGTCCGTTGACGGTGACATGGCCGATGACCTGAGCGTCGTGGGTATCGCTGCAACTCGTGCTGTCGACCCGTTCGATTTCAAGCTCGGTCGGCATCACAAAGCAGTCACCGGTCTCAAGCGATTGTGCTGCAGTCGTGCCCAGAGTGAGGAACCAGCCGCCACCCGCGAGAAGACCGAATAGGCCAAACTTCATCAACAGACCGACGACCAAACCGCCAGCACCGCTACCGCCACCGCCGTTGTTCGACGCTGGGGCTGAGGACATGGCTCGCTGCCCTCCCGTGTTGCCACCCCTTGATGGCTGTGCCGACGCGAGTGGGCTCTTTGGAGCCCCGGGTGGAGGAGGTGGCATCGCGTTCATTTGTTGCGATGGCGTTGGCGTGGGTTCGGTGTACCAGGATGGGACCTCGTTGAAGGCATCCAATCCCGTCTTTGGTTCGTCCTGATTCATGGCTCTTTAGGTCCCCTTACTTTGTCTTCAGGAAACCTCGGCAGAAAACGCGCTCGACCTAACTTATTTTGATCAGGGACGCTTTGTGAAGCGTGAACTAGACGTCTAGGGCTGCAGCGTCGAAGTCGTCGGAGTTCTTGATGATGTAGTCGCGCCGTACCGACACGTCCGATCCCATCAGCACGTCAAACATCTTCTCGGCGCGCCTGCGTTCCCTCTCGGCGTCGTCGATCGTGAGCCGACGAAGAATGCGCGTCTGCGGGTTGAGCGCGGCATGCTCGAGTTCGTCGACGTTCATCTCACCGAGACCCTTGAAACGCTGCCATTTGATGCTGTCGGCCCTGCGATTGCCCTTGGTGAGTTCCGCAGTGATCTGGTCACGATGTTCTTCACTGAACGCTCGATACGTTTCGCCAGCAACCTTGGCGCTAAATAGGGGCGGTTGGGCAGCAAAGACGTGGCCAGCTTCGATGAGCGGTCGCATGTACTTATAGAGCAGGGTCAAAACAAGGCAGCGGATGTGGCTACCGTCGACATCGGCATCACACAGGATGATGATACGTCCGTAGCGGGTTTGGGAGAGGTCGAAGTCCTTGCCCGAACCCCCGCCTATCGCAGTGAACAGCGCCTGAGCCTCGCTGTTGTCGAGGACCTGCTTCAGCGTGGCCTTGCCTGCGTTAACGACCTTGCCGCGCAACGGAAGGACAGCCATGTATTCGGCGTCGCGGCCCTGTTTGGCCGGGCCCGCAGCAGAATCGCCCTCGACGATGAGTAGTTCAGAACCTTCGCCGTGACGGCGACAATCGGCCAGCTTCCCGGGCATTCCCGTACTGCCGAGACTAGCGACCTTGCGCTTGTTGTCGAGTGCTTGCTTGGTGCTGACCCGGTTGATGATCGCCGTTGCGATCTTGTCGCGAATGGCATTGACGTGGGTCTTCTTTGAACCCACGCCGTTGAACCAGTCGACCATGCCTTGTTTGACGACGTCGTACACGATCTTCTCGACGCCCGGTGTACCGAGCTCTTGTTTGGTCTGCCCTCGGAACTGCGGTTCGGGGAAGGTCACCTTGACGACGGCGAGCAGGCCTTCTTGCACGTCGTCCTTTTGCGCTTTGTGCTTGTTCTTTTTGGCCAGCTTTGCGAGCTTGCGCATGTCCTTTAGCAGCACATCGTTGACGGCGCGGTTGAGCGATTTCTCAAAACCTGAGAGATGCGTTCCACCTTCCGAGGTTGGGATGGTGTTGACGAACGTGACGATGTTCGTGTCGAAGCCATCGACCCACCGCATGGCAATGTCGACGGTGCACTCACGTTCGACTATCTGCATCTTGCCGTTGACCGGCACCTTCTCTTCGAACGTGTCGATGCCCGACAGCGTGATGACGTCGGTGACGGTTTGTTTCTCGCCGACGAGATCGTTGACGAGATCTTTCAGCCCACCCCGGCTGATGAACTCGACCGGAGCCCTTTTCGAACCCGTGCGCTTGTCTTCCAGCGTGATCTTAAGGCCGGGCACAAGGAAGCAGGCAAGCTTGACGCGCCGCACGACCTCATCCCATTCGATCGCGGCCTCGGGGTCGAAGATTTCGGTGTCGGGCCAAAAGCGAATTCGGCTGCCCGTCTTCTTCGTCTTCGCGATCTTTTTCAGCTCGTGGCTCTTCTTGAACGATGAGCCAGTGAAGTGCCCGGGAACTCGTTCGTTGAAGTCGAGGGCCCAAGTGCTGCCCTGTCGGTCGACCTCGGCCTTGAGCTTCAACGACAGAGCGTTCACCACCGATGCACCAACACCGTGTAGCCCGCCCGATGATGCGTATGCGCCTCCGCCGAACTTTCCTCCCGCGTGCAACTCGGTCAGGACAACCTCTAACGCCGACACCTTTCGCTTTGGATGTTTGTCGACCGGAATGCCACGGCCGTTGTCGGCCACCTCGACGGAACCATCGCGGTGGAAGGTGACGAACACCTTGTTCGCAAAGCCAGCAGCGGCTTCGTCGACCGCGTTGTCGATCAGCTCCCAAACGAGGTGCATGAGCCCCGCCGAGCCGGTGCCGCCGATGTACATACCGGGGCGTTTTCGGACGGCTTCGAGACCTTCGAGGGTCTCGATCGAAGAGGCGTCGTAGTCGGATTTCGGAGGGTTCATTGTGGTGCTTGCCATGGGTTCTTCTGGATCTTACGGCCGGTTGGGTGAGTGAGAGGGGTTTCGCCTAGAAGCGGGACTGACCAACCGCGAGGATTGGAAGGTCGGTCGCTGAGCTGACGAGGTCGCGGTTCGTGGCCTCGAGGTCGAGCGGGATTGGGTCGGGTGCGGGCTTTGACGGATCGGCTTCGGATCCAACCACCGCCAACAGTCCATCGAGTGAACCAACGTGGGCGTAGACCAGCGCCTTTTCGTTGGTGAATCGGGTGATGCGGACGCCGGCGCCACCACGACCCTTCGCATCGAACTCCGAAGACGGCGTCAGCTTTGCGGTGCCCTTGTCGGTGACGGTGAGGATTGGTTCGTCGGACAAGATGACGCCGGCACCGATGACCTTGGCCCCATCGCGGAGCTTCATACCTGCAACACCACCAGCATTTCGTCCCTGGGAGCTGATCCCGTCGACGCTGGTGCGCAGCACCTGGCCGTCGCTTGCGATGATCGCAATGTCAGCGCCGGCGGGAGCGGTGAACGCCGCGACGAGGGTGTCCTGGGGTTTGAGGCCGATCAGCTTTTGACCCGGTCGCGTTCCGGCCACCTCATCAGGGGTGAGCTGTTTGGCAACGCCGTTTTCGGTGATGAGCACAAGGTTCTCTGCGCCTTCGGTCTTTGGGGCAACGATGGTGAGCACCTCTTCGCCCTTATTGGTGCCGAAGAGCTTGCGCGTGTCGGTGCCGCGTGAACGTCCGCCGACCTCGCCGATCTCCAGGCCGAGGGCAAGTCGTGCCAGGCCCTCGTTCGTGACCGCGAAGATGGGCGAACGGGTGGTCGAAACTCGACTGGTGACGAGCACGTCATGTCGTCCCGGTGTTGCCCGCTTTGCGCCCTCGGTGGGTGCTCGGCCGACCATGCCGCTCGTCGACAGCGAGACGATGCACGGTGTGTCGGCGATTTCGTCGTCGCCCCCTCCTTCAAGTGCGGTGAGGTCGATTGTTGCGAACTCGTCCTCGGAGGTGATCTGGGTACGCCGGTCAACGCCATACTCATCGACCGCTGCCTTTAGTTCGTTCAGCACGACGGTGCGCTGACGCTGTTCCGATGCCAACAGCTTCTGCGCGTCGAGGATCTTCGACTCGAGGTCGCTGGCTTCGTCCTCCAGCTTTTGAACCTCGAGTGCGGTGAGTCGACGCAACGGCATGTCGAGGATGTGCTTGGCCTGGATCTGGCTGAGATCGAGCTCGGCCATCAACTGGCGTTCTGCCTCGGGGCCGTCCTGGCTCGACCGGATGATCTCGATGACTCGGTCGATGTTGTCGAGGGCGATCAGGATGCCGGCGACGATGTGAAGGCGGGCTTCCCACTTTTTCAGACGGTATTCGGTGCGGCGGACAACCACTTCGAGACGGTGGTTGATGTAGTGGTTGCACAGGTCCCACAACCCAACGGTGGTGGGCACTCCATCGACGAGCACGACGTTGTTGATGCCAAAGGTCTCCTCGAGCGGCGTCATCCGATACAGGTTTGCAAGCACGGCCTTGGCGCTTGCTCCGGGGCGCAGATCGATCTGGATGCGCAGCCCTGAGTTCTTGTCCGAGAGGTTCTTTGCACCCTCGCGCTCGTCGACCCCGGGCAGCTTGCCGACCGCAGCAAGGCTGTTGATCTTGGTAATGACCTTCTCCGGGCCGACCATGTAGGGGAGTTCGGTGATGACGATCGCCTGACGGCTGCGGGTGAGCTTGATCGTCTCGGCCTTGGCTCGGATGCGAACCGTCCCGCGACCGCTCTCGTAGGCGTCGCGCAGGCCGTCGTCGATGAGGATGCCTCCCGACGGGAAGTCCGGGCCTGGGATAACGGCCATCAACTCGTCGACCGTTGGCTTAGGTCGACGCTTCTTCATCACGAGCTCGATGGCGTCGTACACCTCACGCAGGTTGTGCGTTGGCATGTTTGTCGCCATACCGACGGCAATGCCGGTCGTCCCGTTGACCAGCAAGTTTGGGATGAGCGCGGGCAGGACGGACGGTTCGTCACGCTCACCGTCGAATGTTTGGTTGAAGTCGACCGTCTCCTCGTCGATCTCCGAGACCATGTCCATCGCTGCCGGGGAGAGTTTGCATTCGGTGTAGCGGTAGGCCGCTGGCGGGTCGTCGAGGGTGCCGAAGTTGCCCTGGGGAGTGATGAATGTGATGCCGCGGGTGAAGTCCTGGCCCATGCGTACGAGCGTCTCGTAGATGGCCGAATCGCCGTGCGGGTGGTACTTGCCCATCGTGTCGCCGACGACGCCGGCGCACTTGCGGAAATTCGCATCGGGTCGGATTCCCTGCTGCAGCATCGAATAGAGAATGCGTCGCTGTACAGGCTTGAGACCATCTCGAATGTCGGGGATGGCGCGGGCGGTGATGACCGACAACGAGTAGGCGAGGAAGCTCTCGCTCATCTCGTCGGCGACGGGGGTATCGATGACCTCGGCGGCGAAGTCGTTACTGAAGAGACCAGGTTGGTCCACGGGTACTGCTCCCAAATTCGAAATGGATCGTGGCGGGTGGACGGCCTGCGCGTCCTTGACTCGCAGACCAACGGGTTCGAACGTGCGTTCGCAGCCTCCACCCTACTGGTCTGACCGTAGTAGGCGTGCACCAGCAACCGGTGTCACGAGCCGGCTTGGATCTTGGTGGAGCAGGAAAAAGCAAGAAGCCGAACCCGGTGGGAGACCATCCACCGGATTCAGCTTCTGTGACCATGGCGCCCCGCCACATGGGGAGGGGGGTGCGAGACGCCAGTTCTGGTTGTTGTTGGGGCCAGTGGCCCGTGTTTTGATTGTGACGCCTACCCGGCAGGGAGGGGGCTGTGGGGGGCGTCAATTCCTTTGGAATTTCTTTTTGCGATAGTGACGCCCCGACAGCAGGGAGGGGACTGAGCGGGGCGTCAGAGCCGGGGTCGAGCAACGTTGATCGACACCAGACATTGGGGGTTGGTTCGCAGCAAGGCCGGAGCCTCGGCGGATGCAACCCCCGGTTCTTAAGCGGCCTGGAGGTCGGCCTCTCGGGCTGCGAGGTAGTTCTCGATCGATGGGGTCGATCCGCCAAAGACGAGCGAGGTCAACTCTTCAGCACGGTTTGCTGATTCGGTGAGGAGGCGCTCGGCCCGGAGCCGATCTTCCATCTGCTCTGCAGTCACGGTGATGAGTGCTGCAAGGTTGTCGATCCGCTCGTTGGTCAGATCGTCGAGGTCGTTATGTCGTTCGTTGGTGTTTGCGGTTTCCATTGTTTCTGGGTCCCTTTCGTGAAGCGCTTGTGGTCTTGATGTCGGGGTTTGGTTCCCGGTTCTTGCGCTTGTATATGGGTAAACGTCGAGTGGGGATAGGGCATTCCGAAAGGCATCCCCGTATCGAAGTTGTTCATCGCTCGGACCGATCTCGTTCATAACCCGGGCGAAATTCGCGCGCAGGAGAGATATGTCGCCACTTAGCGCGCGCAACCTAAGCGGTTTGTGCAAAGCATGAGACCGTGACCACTGACCGCCACACATCGTGGTCGTGGACGGGTACTGTTTGGTCATGGTCGTACCTACTCTTCAGCGGTCGAAGAAGCCGGAATCTGAGCGAACGCCCGAGAAGGAGCGTTCAACGCTTCGTTCGGTCCTTGGCGCATTTGTGGTGCTCGGCGTCGCCCTTGGCATTCTCGCCGTCCTCTGGCTGAGTCTGTCGGCTCGTGGCCACGGTGTTGTGGGCGATGCTGCCGACGGCGCGCGCGTGGTGGTTCGTGGCGTCGAATCGACGCTGGACACGAACATCATCGATCGAAGCGATATCCCATGGAAGGCCGACGAAGTTGCACACCTGGTGGGATGGGGAATGATCACGGTCGTGGCCGGGCTGCTCCTGCGGGCCCGTCGCAGTATCAGCGATATCGCCGTTGGGGTGTTCGCGGCATCGTTCGCCGTGGAGATCCTTCAGCAGGTCGCGACCACGTCACGCACTATGCAAGCCGAAGACGTCAGCGCGAACGCGCTCGGCGTCATGCTGGGTTTGATGGTGTTGGTCGCAGCCGAGCGACTGATCCGACCGGTTCCAGAGCCTGAGGTGACCTGACCCGAGGTTCTATGCGGGCCGCTCGACGACGAGATCGATGAGGGCTGCTTTGCCAACGTGGCCCGTGCCTGATGTTTGGTCTCGTTCGTAGCTGGCGAGTCGGAGGATCTTCCAATCGCCGAACGCGTCAGCGAGCATTTTCTCGGTGTACATGTTCTCCGCCACCGGAGGTCCCCCCGTTCCTCGACCGATCTGTTCGGGGGTGAAGCCGTGGAGGACCAGTCGGCCGCCAGGCTTTGTTGCCTTACGAAGATCAGCGAACTGTTGGGGTCGAGCATCCGGACCGGTGAACTGCACAAAGATCGCGACCACGAGATCGAACTCGCGAGAAAAGTCCCAGTCGTTCCAGTCGGACACGTAGGCATCGACGCTGACGTCGGCCTCGACCGCGAGTGCCCGTGAACGTTGTGCCGCAGTGGGGGACAGGTCGAACGAGGACACCTCAAAGCCAAACTCGGCGAGGAAGACCGCGTTTCGTCCCTCTCCATCACCGACGCACAGAGCGTTTGTCGCGCCGCTGCGAATCCACGGGTTCTCCTTGAGAATGTGTGCGGGCTCCCGTCCAAACAGATAGTCGTTGTGATCCTTGTACCGGTCTTCCCACATACCGTCACGCTACCGTCGAGCTAGGCGAACAGGTCCGTGACTTCTGCGGGCTTCTAGCTCCGCTCGAAGGTGCGGATCGCGAGGGCCGCGGCAACCCC
>CAZSYL010000032.1:24309-40970 GCA_964610745.1 uncultured Acidimicrobiales bacterium | reverse complement strand
CTTTGGAACCGACGCGATCGATCGCGCATGGAGCAGATCCTCCACCCTGAGTTGACCTTTCGCGGCTCCCTGGGAGCAGAGTGCCACGGCCACGACGAGTACTGGCGATACGTCGAGGAGGTAACCGGACCGCTCGCCGACTACCGATGTGATGAAATCACATCGGTGAGCGACGACGAGCGAGTCTTCGCCCGGATGCGTTTCGGCGGCCGACATGTCGGAGAATTTCGCGGCTTCGCCCCAACCGGTGAGATGATCGAGTGGCAAGGAGCGGCTCTGTTCGAGATCGGCTCCGGCGTCATCACCAGCGTGTGGGTGCTCGGCGACCTCTCCGCCCTTGATGCTCTGCTCGCCGAACAAGCGCGAGGGCGCCGGTAGAGGGCTTCGGCCCATCTACACACTGCCACCACGCAGAGCTGAGTCATCTCGGGAGGCACGTCGAACCGCGCCCGGAAACGGCACTCCTGAGGGGAGCATGTCCATAAACGGTGGTTTTCGACACGGTCTCCATTCAACCCTCCATAGGCGTCGAATCAGTGTCCGAAACCCGTGTCCACAATCAACGTCTCAAAATTCAGGACCCGCAACGTTTTTGAGACGGTCCAAGAAACATGCCCGGTCGAGATGGGCGATCCGAGCCAGAATCAGTCGTCGCGGCGCTGGCTCCAGGAGAACCTGAACTCAGGATGCTGCAGAGATCCTCGTCGCACCCCATGACCACAGCGCGCCGGCGGCTCGCCGGGTCTAGAAGTTGCCCTTCGCGATTTCGTTTAACCCAAGAATATGTAGCTCTTTCTCAGCGACCAATCGTTTGAGCTTGTCGTTCTCATCGCGAAGCGCGCGCAGCTCTTTTCCGTCGACCGCACGGATGAGTCCGCTTCCATTGCCTGAGCGGAAGGTTTTGACGACCTTGGAGAGGTGAATGCAAGTGTCCATGCATTTCATGGTGAAGTTGGCGGCCACCTCCCGGTAGAGCAATACCTCACTAAGTTGGCGTGAGAATCCTCACATCGCCCGAACCTTCTCGTTAAGACCGCATCGCCTCTGCGCCAGCATCCCAGATTGGTTCGCTTTGCAACCTCGCCTCGCGCATCACTCCCAGAATCTCGATCTGCCAACCCGAGCTTGTCTCGGCGTGTTTGCTCGGAACGTATCCCATTGCCACGGAGACGTCGCTGTGATGGGCAAAGCCGCCAGAAGTTACCCAACCAACAACGTCGCCATCGAGCCAGATCGGTTCATCGCCAATCACATCAGCGTTGCCTATGCCGACCCCGGGTGGAACGTCGATCGTCCAGGTGCAGAGTTGTCGTTCAGGGCCGTTTTCAACAATGTCGAGCAGAGCATCACGTCCAATGAACTGTTTGTCCATCTGTACGAAGCGTCCGAGGTTTGCTTCGAACGGGTCGTAGATCGGTCGGTACTCGCGCGCCCATGAACCGAAGCTCTTCTCGAGTCTGAGCGAATCGAGCGCTTTCGAGCCAAAGAGCCTGACGCCCCGATTATCGACCCCGAGGTCGCTGCCGGCATCGAGCAGTTGATCGAATACGTACCGCTGGTAGCTCGCTGGCATCCAGAACTCATAGCCAAGGTCACCAGAGAATGACACCCGGCCGCACATCACCTTCGCCCAGCCGAGTTCAAGCTCCCGGAATCCCATGAATCCGAAGGCTTCGTTGGACACGTCGTCGATCGTGAGCCGAGACAGCAGTTCGCGACTCTGGGGTCCGGCGATCGACAGGCCGCACAGCTCATAGCCAAGCGTGCGGTAGGTGACCGATCCGTCGGTCGGGAGAAGTGACTCGAAGTATCGTTGGTAATAGCGAGTGGCGATACCCGAGCCGAACATCATGAATCGTTCTCCGTCAGCGTTGGTGTTGCCCGTTGCTCCCGAGGTAGGTGTGGAGAGGGGGCCTTCGGCTGCGCCGGGTGTCGCTGGCAAACACGCGACGGTCAGGTCACCGATCAACTTGCCATTGTGATTCGTCATTGGTGTGAGCGACATGCGGCCAGGTTTGGGGATTCGTCCGGCGAGTGTGTGGTCAAGCCATGCCCGTGCTCCCGGTCCGCTAAAGCTGAACTTGGCGAAGCCGGTCGTGTCTATCAGGCCGACACCACCACGAACGGCGAGCGTTTCGGACCGGACCTGATCCCAGGCGTTGCTTCGGTACCAGGTCACCTCTTCGACCGGCTCTTTGCCCTGAGCTTGGAACCACTGCGCTGACTCGAGACCGTAGCTGTTGCCAAACACCGCGTTGGCTTCGACCAGGCGGTCGTGGATGGGGCTGGTCTGCAGACCACGGCCCGCGGGAAGGAACTCGTTCGGGAAGGTGATTCGGAAGCGTCGTCCGTAGTTTTCGCGCACCTTGGTATCGGTGAACGCCATCGTGTTGAAGTCGCCGAAGCGGGCAATATCCATACCCCATATGTCGTGGCCAGGGTCGCCCTCAGTAATCCAGTTGGCGAGGGCCAGACCAACCCCACCACCCTGACTGAGTCCGGCCATGATCGCCGTTGCCGACCAGTATCCGGGGAGGCCACGAACAGGACCGAGGCAGGGGTTTCCGTCCGGGCTAAACACGAACGGTCCGTTGACGACCGAGCGAATGCCTGCGTCCGCGAAGATCGGGAAGTGATCAAATCCCTGCTGTAGTTGTGGGGCCAGGTGCTCGAGGTCAGGGGCGAGCAGCTGCATGCCAAAGTCCCATGGGGTTTCGGTCGGAGACCAGGGGATGCCGTTCGGCTCGTAGGTGCCAAGGAGCAACCCTCCCGCTTCTTGGCGCATGTAGATCTCGCCGCCGAAGTCGACCGCGTGCAGCAGCTCCTTGCCTGTGCTCGCGTTGATCTCGGCCACCTGGGGGAGGTCTTCGGTCAGGATGTATTGATGTGCCATTGCGAGGATCGGCAATTCAATACCGGCCATGCGGCCGACTTCACGCCCCCACAGGCCGCCAGCGTTCACGACGTGTTCGCAGTGGATCTCTTCGAGGTCTTCGCCGGTCGACGTTCTGATCGTCTGAATGTTCCAGCCGCCGTTCGGTGCTCGTGACATCCCATGAGCCCAGGTGTCGCGATAGACCTCGGCGCCGTTCATCCGTGCGGCTTTCGCGTACGCATGGGTCACGCCGGTCGGGTCGACGTGGCCCTCATGGGCATCCCACATGGCACCGACGAAATACTGTTCGTCGAAGATCGGGTGCATCTCCTTGGCTTCAGCGACCGAGATGAGCTCGGTATCCATGCCGAGGTATCGACCCTTGGCATGGGTCGATTTCAACCAGTCGGCTCGCTCGGGTGTATCGGCGAGCATGACGCCCCCGGTGATGTGAATACCACAGTCTTGCCCCGAGACTTTCTCGATCTCCTTATACAGCTCGATGGTGTACTGCTGGAGCTTTGCAACGTTGGGGTCGCCGTTGAGCGTGTGCATTCCACCGGCTGAATGCCACGTCGAGCCCGCGGTCAACTCGGTTCGCTCGAGTAACACCACATCGGTCCAGCCGTTCTTGGTTAGGTGGTAGAGGATCGACGCGCCGACGACGCCGCCGCCTATCACCACGACCTGGGTGTTCGTCTTCATCCCGGGATAGTACTGAAGCTCCCTGAAGTGTCGTAGTCGAGCGCTACGGGGTGGAGTCCTGGCTCTCAGGCGACGCGAACCACGAGTCTGACTCGAGCTTCTCGTTGGGTAAAAGGCCGTAGCCGGACGCGGGACGCTCATGCGCCGTGCTTGCATCGGCCATGACGCGGGCAAACTCGACCATTCCGAGAATGTTGCCGGTCAGACGTCCAGCCGACCCCTCAACCTTTCGGGTTTGGAAGGACATCGTGGCTTCGCTTACGACAACGTCGCGCAGTCCAGACGTTCCGAGCAGCTCGGTGATGGCCTGCCGTCTACGTGTGGTGAGAAATGCTGCCGCGGTCTCGACATCTTCGGCGTCGATCAGGGCAAGCTTGTCGAACTTTCGATCCCCGACCTCGTCGCCTATCTGAAGGTCCTTGACGTCGATCACCCGGCGCAGGATCCCAACCCGTGTAGTTTTGGTCTCGCGAGTGATTCGAATCGGGCTTGCGAAGGCGGGGTAGTGGACCTCGTAGAGCGTGACCGGCTTCGCTGCTCCCTTGCGGTCATCGGTGCAGGTGACTCGCAGTTCGAATCCATCGATGTCGCCGGCGATTACCGGCGCCTCTCGGCTCGTCCCTGCGTAAAAGGCAAGGTTGAGCATTTTCGCACAAGCCTGCCATTGCGGAAGCTCACGGCGGGCAATCGCCGTCCATTCCTTGCCGAGGTTCATGGTGATTCCATCGGTCGCTGCCCGGTAAATCTGACCAACGCAGAGATTTCTCAGCTCTCGGTTGGAGTGTAACAAGATATCAATATATGTTTATATCCATGAAGGTATCGACGGATCAGCTCCTCGAAGGATTGCGCGCAGCTGGCGAACCGACCCGCCTGCGAATCCTTGCGACCTTGCATCAAAACGAGCTCACCGTCTCTGAGTTGTGCAGAGTGCTCGATCAGAGTCAGCCACGAATCAGTCGGCACTTGAAGCTGCTGGTCGACGCAGGTCTGCTCGAACGTCGATCAGAAGGGTCGCGAGCCTTCTTCCGTCGCTCGCTATCGGGGGCCGGACGCAGCTTGCTCGAAGCGATCGATCCGCTGATCGACTACGACTCGCCGGCCCACACCAATGATCGAGAGCGGCTCGACCTCGTGCGAGCCGAACGTGCCGAACGTGCCGAGAACTTCTTCAACGCTCTCGCGGCCGACTGGGATCGGGTTCGGACGCTGCATGTCGCTGACGAGAAGATCGAGGCTGCGGTGCTCAAGTGGCTTCCATCACTGGCGGACACCTTGCTCGATGTGGGAACTGGTACTGGTCGCATGCTCGAAATTTGTTCGAGTCGGATCGGCCAAGGAATCGGAATCGATATTTCTCCGCCGATGCTGGAACTGGCTCGGTCTCGGCTCGATTCCATAGGCGCCCGGAACTGTGCTGTTTGGCGCGGTTCGGTTTACTCGCTCGACGTCGAACAGGGAAGTATCGACGCGGCGATCCTTCATCACGTGCTTCATTTCCTCGACGAGCCAGCCCGAGCGGTCGGCGAAGCCGCGCGCACGTTGTGTCCTGGCGGGAGTCTGCTCATCGTGGACTTTGCGTCGCACTCGATCGAAGAGTTGCGCGACGAACACGGACACCTGCGGCTGGGATATGACCACGACGAAGTCGTCCACTGGTGCGAGGCGGCTGGATTGAGCGTGCGTGAGATCACCGACTTCAAACCAAAGAAGGCAGCCGGAACCGAGACGCTGACCACGACCGCTTGGGAAGCCGTTGCCCCCGAAGATCACATATCCACCCGAAATCGGGAGCGTAGAAAGCAACCTGTGTCTCCCCGCCGAGCTTCGGCGTAACCCCCCAGACCCCCGACAAAGAGACCTGACAGAAAGAGCGGGAATTGCCTTGAGTAGAGAACGAGAACTTCACAACCCAGACGTACTTGGATTGGCCGCAGCACAACGGCTGGCTCGCCGCCCGTGGCCCGCACAGCCAATACGCCAAAACGTCCGAGTCTCTTTCGAGTTCTTTCCCCCGACCGGCGACGAGGGAGCACGGAGACTCGGCGAAAGCGTCGCTCAGCTTGGCGAGTTCGACCCCGAATTCGTGAGCGTTACTTACGGTGCGGGAGGCTCAACCCAGAGCCGAACGTTGGCAACCCTCGCCAGCCTGACCCAGAACACCACCCTCGACGTGGCCGGTCACCTGACCTGTGTCTCCAAGAGCAAGCGAGAGGTGAATGACGTTGTGGATGCCTACGCGAGCGGGAACATCACCCGCATCGTCGCGCTGCGCGGAGATGCACCGGTTGGCAAAGATGGAACCGGCCCCATCGGCGATGGCTACCAGACAGCGGCAGACCTTGTCGCGGGCATTCGTAGCCGACCAGATGGTGGCCGATTTGATATATCCGTCGCTGGTTACCCAGAAGTGCATCCCATGGCTCGTGACTGGCGCAGCGACATCGACGCACTGAAGCGCAAGGTTGACGCTGGCGCGGATCGGGTCATTACCCAGTTCTTCTTTGACCACGATGAATTCGTGCGGTTCTTCGAGCGAGCTCGTGCAGCAGGAATCGATGTTCCGATCGTGCCGGGGATCATGCCCGTGACGAATTTCGCCGGACTCTCAAGATTTGCCGAGCGTTGCGGGACGATGATCCCGGAATGGATGCCTGGACTGCTCGGAGATCTCGACGATGACCCGGAGGTTCAGGGTCAAGTTGCCGCCACCATCGCAGCTGAACAGTGCCGCCGTCTCCATGAGTACGGTATCGACCAGTTCCACTTCTACACGATGAATCGGTCGGCGCTAACCGCCGCCACGTGCCGAATAATGGGTCTGCGCCCGCAACCGCGATCGGCTGACATCGAGACTGCAGAACGCTCGGCGTAACGGACAGAAAGGCACGCCCGACTGCGTCCGTTCGACGCAATCGGGCGTAACCCCCGGAGACGCTATTGAACGGTCAGTTCGACGTCGTGTGACGTTGTTTTGCTCACGCCGTTGGTGTCGACGTAATCGATCGTCACGATGAGGTTGCTGGTGCCGGGCGTGACCAACGAAGGGTCGAACCAGACTCGGGCCACATCGGTCTCTCCACCGTGCAACAGCTCGTCGTGGTGCAGGCTGGTGTACGTCTCCTGTGGGTAGTGCACGGTCAGTTCGGTGTCGACGGTGATTCGCATCGATGAGTTCGTTGGTGAGATGCCTCGGTAGTCGAGATCGATCCAGTTCTCGGCGGGGGTCGCCGGATCTGAGCCAATGACAGCGGCCTCGGTGAGAATGGCGAAGTCTTCTCCTTCGTACGCCCGGTTGGTGAGCGTGAGCGCAAACTCACGTGAATCACGTTCGCCCGCTTCATCATCCCAAGAAATTTCAATGGTCGCAGCGAGAGACTCGCCAGCGCCAGTTGTCAGGCGAACCGCCGTGAAGTCGATCTCGCTCACCGAGAGGTCGGTGTCGACGCTCAATCGCGATCGGTCCGAGTCGCTTGGGTACTCGATCTCGAGGCCGTCCGTCTCAGGCGTAACACGAACCTCAACGTTGTCGAGCTCGACGTCGGTTGTCCACATCAGGTTGACCCACTCGGAAGATCCCTGCAGCCATGCCACGTCCGTTTCGGAAAGGAGCATTGGGCCAACAGGTCCAGCGGGCGCTCCTGCCACGATTTCTTCGCAGTTCAGCACCTCTTCGCCGCCGATGCACGAATCGTTCTGGAACGAACCGTTCAGCACATCAAAGCCGTCGCCACCGTCGAGGACATCCTCGTCAGGACCGCCGTTGATGTCGTCGTCTCCGGCATTGCCGAACAACGTGTCGTTCTGGGAGTTGCCGTAGATCTCGTCATCGCCGTCGCCTCCATGGATCTCGTCGGCATCAGAGCCTCCGTGGATCACGTCGTTGCCACCGTTGCCGTAGAGCAGGTCGTTCTGGCTGTCTCCGTAGATTTGATCGTCACCCTCGCCGCCGTGGATCTCGTCGGCAGCGGAGCCACCGTAGATCACGTCATTGCCCGCCTCGCCGAAGATGATGTCGACCTGGGAATCTCCGTAGATTGTGTCATCACCCGCACCTCCGCAGATCACGTCAGCACCTGAGGCACCGCGGATTTGGTCGTTTCCCGCACCGGCGAGAATGACGTCATCTCGGAAGGTTCCCTGGATCACGTCGTTGCCATCAGTACCCACGATCGTGGGTATGAGGCCATTGCAGAGGCCGCTCGCTTCCTGAGCTCCAGCGGGCGCAACGAGAACCGATGCAAAGAGCACACCGGTCAGAACAGATGACATTACGGGTTTCTTCATAGCCGCATTGGTCGGCGCGAAGTGAAAAAATCTTTACTAGGTCGTTAGGCCCTACATCGCTGCTCGAAGAGACTGAGCACTTCGTCCCTCAACTCCTGTGATTCAGGCAAACTGGCCAAGAAATCGTCATAGTCAGCCCGACCCACACCATTTGCCGAGAGGGCTTCGTCCAGAGCGGCGTCCAGGGCATCGAGGTCAGCAAAGTTGCGCCGTTGCAACTCGCACAACCAGCTTGCTTGAAACGCAATCACATCTCCGGAATCGACAACGAATTCCGAGGATGCTGACTCGGCATCAAGTCCGGGCTCTTGGGACGTCGTTTCGCTTGCTTCCACCGACGGCGCTGAATCAGGATCGGAAAACGCGAGCGCGTCGCTGGGTCCCGAGCTACAGCTCGCGGCGACGATGGCGAGAACGCCCCCAACTACTACCGAACGAAAAAATGAAGTCACGACACTCTTTTCGGCGCGTATCTGCCGAGGTTGAATCTCTCCCGTACGCCGATGCGGCTGCGAAGAAATGGAGCGAGCCCTACGTGTTCGAGCGGAGAGTCAAATCAGGCCATTCGGCCTACACACCGGGCCTCTTGGATCACCGTATTTATGAATGTGAAATCAGTGCTGGAAAACCAGCCGGGAGGCGAGGTCCGGCCGGTCCGATCCAACGTCGTTTGGCGCCGGATCAGCGAACGAATTGAACAACGCCTCGCCGTTATCGAGCGCGGCATCGCCGCTCTCCTGAGCGGCTCGCTCACCGCGTCTGACAGCGCCTACTGCCGAGCGGAAGCGTCGCTGCTTTCAGATTGGCTCTTCGCTCTCGACCAGGTTGTGGCCGGGCGCCTGGCGCGCGATCTCGTCGATCACTTCGACGGCGCCCCATCGATCCAGAATGCCGCCACGATCGCTGCGGTGGTAGATCGTCTACGCACGATCGTTCGCCTCGCGGAGGACGAGTGGGGGAGTGTCGAACCATCGGACGTTCGAGTCCACATCGTCAGCGGCGCAAACGCACAGATCGATGCGGTTGCGTGGCACCTCCAACAAAGTGGCATCGATATCAGCTACTCGCCGACGTTCTTCAGCACGCCCGACGATGTCGATCTCGTCGTGTTGATGTCCGAGCACCCCGACGACGCCCAGCAGATGCTCAACATCATCCACCAGCGGTCGTCCAGCGTCATCCGAGCCCTTGTGCTCTCCGCAGACGTCAAGGCCGATGCCCTCCTGCGCGTGGCACCGTCGGCAGATCTCTTCCTCCGGTACGACGCCGATCCACTAGACACCGCAAACCAGATCATGATCGCCCTACGACCACCACAGGATGCGTGGAGCCACGCAGTTCTCTACGGTGCGAATGAGCTGTATGGCGAACTGAAGCAGGTCGGGTTTCGTGGCCTCATCGCCCAGGACGCCAGCACCGTCATCGACCTGATCGAAGCAGGTTCGAGGGTTGTCGTGCTCGGCCCGGAAGCGGAGCGTCGAGCCGAACTCGTGCACCTGCTCCGCCGATCTCCAACCACCCGATCGGCGTTGATTGCGGTCACCTACCGGGACGCGGCGGAACAAGAGCGATGCAGTCGCGCCGGGGCAAACCTCACAATCCCAGAGATCGGCGATCGAGGAAGTTGGGCGTTGCAGCTTCACGCATTGAGCAACGCCCACGACCACGAAAGCGGTGTGATATCAACCGATAACGCTCCGCTCCTCTCAGGCCCTCGAGCTTGGGTCCTGCTCGAACGCGCCTTGGGTGAGGTGGAGCGAGGCCGTGGCAAAGCAGCCCTGGCCACCATCTCGCTGTCGGGTGAGCTGACCTCCGCCCAGATCTCTCACGTCCACGGACTACTCGCCGAGGAATTTCGCCGAGACGACACCGTCGTCGCCACCGGTCTCAACACCGTCGCTGTGCTTCTCCGCGGTGCGGAGATGGATGACGCGATCGAGCGAATGCACCGAGCGCTCAGCAAACTCGATCTCACACCAGGTTCTGGAATGGTCGGGATCGCCACGTTCCCTGAGAACGGTCTCGGTGTGAAGTCCCTCGTGGAAGTAGCCAGCAACGCGGCTGGTCGAGCAGCGGTTGCCGGAGGCCCGACCGTCGTGCGCTCGGATTGGTTCGAAGGAATCCAGGATCGCCTGGACGTGTTCGTGGTCGAATCGGACGCGACGCTTGCACAGCTGCTCGGTCAGCTCGTTGCCAAGGAGGGCTACCTCACCGACGGCGTAGACACCGGCTCCGCTGCCTTGAACTTGCTGATCGGCCCGAACGCGATCGCCCCACCTCGACTCATCCTCCTCGAGCTCGATTCGATGGGAACCGATGGCATGATGATCCTTCGACTGCTCGCTCGCGCAGGAACGATGCAGCGCTCCGCTGTCATCCTCACTTGTTCGCTCATCAACGATGCCCAGCTGCGTGAGGCGTTTGACCTGGGTGCTGTCGATGTGATCACCAAGCCGTTCTCCACTGTCGTTTTTCGGAATCGGATTGCTCGGGTGCTTGCCCCATGATGGTGATTGCCCTGATCGTCACGGGAGTGGCCGTACTTCTCTACCTCGTTATGGGAAGCGTGACCGATTGGCGCCGGGCTCGTCGACAAGTGCAGAGCGAACAGGCGATGACCGCCTTGGCAGAGTCAGCGTTTCTTGATCACGACAGTGCAGGTGAGGCGCTCGGAAGTCTGCGCAACGTCCCGCCTAAGGTCTTGTGGAATCTGGCGCTGACCGTGCCGTTGCACTTCGACGATCAGTTGTCGCGGCGAGTCGTGAGCCTTATCGGGGCGACGAATGCTCGTCGCCGTGTCGAACGATTGAGCAGCAGTCGATTCTGGTTTCGTCGGGTTCAAGCTGCACGACTCGCACATGTTCTTCCCGAACAAGACGCAGACATCGTCCGACATTTGCTGAGGGATCCGAGTCCAGCGGTTCAGGCCGCGGTGATCGAATCGTTCGGAACCGATGCGATTGCTCAGTACGCGAAGCTGCTCCTCGAACGACTGAATCATCCATCCCAGTCCGTTCGGTTTACGGCCCAACAGGCCCTTCTTCGCGGTGATGGTCGAGTGACCGATCACCTGCGCGAATGGCTCCTGAGCGCCGACGGGGACGTCGCGCACTCCGGCCTCGAAGTGGCCGCGCACCTCGACGACCCACGACTCGTGGTCGAAATCAGCCGTTTCGCGAGCTCTCCTGACCCGAGGATTCGTCGGCTTGTGGCTCGTGGTACCCCGGTTGGCACCAGCCCTGAAGACCTCACGTTCTTTCGATCTCTGCTCGAAGACCAAGACCCTCTCGTACGCGCGACGGCAATGGAATCGAGTACACGAATCGACGCCGACTGGTTGCTTCCCCAGGTTGCGAAGGGCTTGACCGACCCGTCCTGGAAGGTTCGTCGTGCCGCTGGCGAGGCGTTGTCAAAGTCAGGCGCACTCGGCGATCTGTATCTACGCGCGGGCCTCGACTGCCAGGATCCGTACGCGGCGGATATGTCGCGCTACTTCCTAGAGATGTCCGGGCGAATGGAAGAGCTGAATAGACGACCTCTCGGTGAAGAGGTCGACTCACTATCGGCGTGGGCTCAACGATGACACCACTCCTTGCCTACGCCCCGTACCTGATCGTCCTCGCCGTCGCCGGATCCCTGCTCTTGGAGAGTCTGGTGTACGTATCGGCGGTCTATGAGGTGTATCGAAACCGGGCTCGGAACACCCACCAGCTTTGGCGGCGCGTGCTGTCATCGCGTCTCGCGCCGCGCATCACTGTTTTGATGCCGTCCTACAACGAAGAGGTTTGGATCACCGACTCGGTGGCTCGCACCTTGGCGCTGCGATACCCCGACATCGAAGTGATCGTCATCAACGATGGCTCGACCGACTCAACGATGGAGAGACTCAACGATGCATTCGACCTGGTCGACGTTCTACCGATCTATCAGAAGCGCCTCGAGACCGGTCACGTTCGCTCGATAAAGCGCTCGAGAAGGAACCCGAATCTCTTCGTCGTCGACAAGGAGAACGGTGGCAAGGCTGACTCGCTCAACGTGGGCCTCAACATCGCATCGGGTGAACTGGTGTGTGCCATCGATGCCGACACCATCGTGGGCTCGAACGCGTTGCAAGAGCTTGTATCACCCTTCCTGACCCACCCCGACACTGTCGCTGTTGGCGGAACTATCCGGTTGGTCGACAAACGGGTGCCCGACGATGAGACGACAGATATGGACCTCGCGCCAAAGAGTTGGATGCTTGGTTCGCAGACCGTCGAGTACATTCGCGCTTTCCTCGTCGGGCGACTCGGTTGGAATCCATTGGGTGGCGCGATTGTGATCAGCGGGGCCTTTGGTCTATTCGACCGAGAGGCAACTCTTGAGATCGGTGGCTACAACCGGAACTCGATCGGCGAAGACATGGAGCTCGTGGTTCGTCTTCGGCGCAGTGCCTACGAAGACAACCGGTTTGCCCGCGTTGTATTTGCCCCCAACCCGGTCGCCTGGACCGAGGCACCCGCCTCGATCAGAACGTTGGCCCGTCAACGCAACCGCTGGTTCCGCGGCCTACTCGACGTCCTACTTCGTCACCGCTCCATGCTGTTCAACAAACGTTATGGAACAGCGGGCGGGCTCGCGATGCCCTACTTCCTCTTCGTCGAGGCCATCGGCCCCACCGTTGAACTGGTCGGCTTGATCTTGACCGTTATTGCTCTAGCGACTGGGGTCATTGGCTTTGAGGCATTGCAACTCGTCGTCGTGATCTACTGTCTCGGCCTGCTCCGAACTCTCGGCATTTTGACGCTTAGCGATGGCATGTTCGGCGGACATCGCGGTCTCCTCAGCCGCCTGCGTCTACTCGCCTTTGCGCTCTTTGAGGCGATCGTTGTGCACAACCTCACACTGATCTGGCGTGCGTGGGGGTTGTGGGCCTTCGCACGGGGCGACCATTCGTGGGGAGTTCAAGAACGCAAGGGCATGGCATCGAGCGCGTCGGTCTGACCCTGTGAAGAGGATGACGGGGAGCGGAAATATCCGACTCGACAAGATTTCCCTTTACCGGACCAGTTCGCGGGTCGATACCCGGGTATGGCTATGGCATTGTCCATAATTTTCGTTCTGTCCCTCACCGCCATATCCGTGCAATCCGTCGCCGAGGCGATTCAGGAGCGCAAGGATCGTTCGGGGAAACGAATGACCGCGTCCAAGAGCGACTGGGCTGAAGTCGCACGAGCGCTCGACCTTGAAGTCATGGCACGGTCCGGACTCGATAACCCCGCACTGCGAGGCACGATTCTGGGTCACTGGGTCTCGGTCGAAGAGCGCATGAACGACATTGAAATCGAAGTGAACTATCGCAGCGGAATCAGTCCGTTCGAGGTTCGAGAGCCAGGCAAGGAACGAGCAGATTCCGGTGAACGGTTCGTCACTGGTGACGAAGCATTTGAGACCCGCTTGGCTGTGCTTACCCATTCGACAGAGGAAATGGCGGAGTATCTTTCTCCCGCACGCCGAAACGCGCTCCTCTGGCTCCGGTCCGCCTTCGAGCTGGGAAATATCAGCGACGGGTGCATCAACGTGATGTTCACCAATCTTCAGTGGAACACCGAGGAACTGATCTCAGCGATCACCCTCGTCGTGGATGTTGCTGAGATCATGGAAGCTGGCCAAAAGGTCTTCATGGCGCCACCAACGGCCGGCGATGAGACGAACCTCGAACTCGTCACCGACGCCTGATCTAGCTGAGCGCCCAAACCGCTAACGGGACGAACTCAGACAGCGTTGGCTCGAAGGTCACCGATATCGATCCATTCGAGCGCGTTGGCTGAGGTTGCTTCGAGAACGACTTTCGGGGCAACGCCGGCTTCGAATGCATCGACCCAGCGACTAGCGCACAAACACCATCGATCTCCGGCTTTCAGACCGGGAAACCCATACTCGGGCCGGGGAGTGGTCAAATCGTTTCCTTCTTCTTTGGAGAAGGCCAGGAACGAGTTAGTCACTACGGCGCACACGATGTGAAAGCCCGTATCAGAGGAGTGAACCTCGCAGCACCCAGAGCGCGCGAAGCCAGTGAGTGGTTCTGAGCTGCATAGTTCAAGCTCTCCCCCAAGGACGTTCTTCGGCACCCTCCGAGTGTGCCGAGCTTGGCGGTCTTTGCCACGCGCGCCCGTGGGGAACTCCGTGTTGGACGGGATTCGCGGGAAGTCTGCGAGACGATGCGAAGTCATGGTCGCGATGTCATAGTCGCGATGTCATAGTCGCGACGTACGATCTGTAGCGATGGAGTTCTTGAGCGCATCCTGTGGGCGATCCACAACCCTCGCAGTGAAAGACGCCATTTCGGTTGCCAAGGACGGCGACCCGTTGCGGCCCGTGCGCGTCATCGTCTCGTCGAACCTCGCTGGACTTTCGCTTCGTCGCATGCTTGGTTCGAGCGAGCTCGCGACAGCCAACGCAGAATCCGGGCGTGCTGGCATTGCGAACGTCAACTTCTCGACGCCGTTTCAGTTTGCGTCGTTGCTGGCTGCACCGACCTTGGCGACCCAGGGGCTTCGTCCGCTCACTACGTCGGTACTCGCTGCTGCGGTTCGTCACGTGCTGAGCAACGAGCCCGGGCGTTTCGGTGATGTGGCTAACCATGTCGCGACCGAGTCGGCGCTGATCCGTGCCTACGGCGAGATGACCGAGATGCCGCCCTTACAGCGCAGCGCGTTCGCTGCTTCCGCGACTCAGCGGTCGCTTGACCTCTTGAATTTCGTAGCTGCCGTGGGTGAGCATCTGGCGACGGGTACGTCCACCCGCTACCACGACGAATACACGGTGCTGCGCACCGCGGTCAAGGTCGCCGAACGGGGTGGAACCGGACCGACGGAACTTCACGATTCGCTGGTCATCGTCGGTCCGTTCACCCAGGGTGTCGCGACGATTGAGTTTCTGCGAGATCTCACTTCCGTGCCCAGAGCGGACGTGCAACCGGTTGTCGTCTGGTCGGCGACCGGTGATCCCGACGTCGACGGGGCCGCGTTGGCTCAGCTCGAATCCACCTTTGGTCACAGCGCCTCCAGGGCTGCCACGTTCACCTCAACGCGGTCGGCCGTTGCTACGCCGGCACAACTCGTACCAACCGCTGACAGCGATGAAGAGGTTCGTGAGGTCGTGCGCGCGATCTTGGCGTCGGCAGAGCGGGGCGTTCGGTTCGACCGGATGGCCGTCTTTGTGCCGACGGCGGCGCCCTACCTGCGCACGGTTCGTGAACAACTCGAACGTGCCGGTATCCCATCTGCTGGGCCCGAGTACCGAACCCTTGGAGATGGCATGGTCGGGCGCCTCGTCCACTCCCTCCTGGGTTTGGTCGACTCGGCGACGGCTGCGTCGTCGGAGAAGCGGTTCTCCCGAGAGGCTGTTCTGGCGCTGGTCAACGCCGCGCCACTTCGAGGGCCCGATGGCAAGATGCTTCGGTCGGGGCCTTGGGAGAACCTCTCACGATCCGCAGGTGTTGTTGCGGGGTTGGATGGTTGGGCGACGTCGCTCAACGTGCACATCGAGTCCATCGAGCAACGCATCGAAGAGAACCCGACCGCTTCGGAGGCCTTTGTCGGAAATCTTCGGAACGAGCAACGCACCACCGCTGCGCTACGCGACTTTGTCGCCTGGCTTGGGCAGCTCACATCTCCAGCAGCGGTCGGGCGTACCTGGACCGAACGCGCTGAATGGGTGCGATCAACCCTCGCTGTCCTGTTGCCTCCCGACAACCGGAGAGGTCGGTGGCCCGAGTCCGAAATCGATGCTGCGCAGCGAATCGACAAGATACTGAGCCGTGTCGGCGTCCTCGATGATGTGGAACCATCGCTGACGTCGGGCAGCTTCGTGCGGGCAATGCAGCTCGAGCTCGATGTTCCGGCGGGTCGGCGAGGGCGCTTCGGGACGGGGGTGCTCGTCGCTCCTTTAGCATCCGCTGTCGGCCTTGACCTCGATGAGGTGTACATCGTTGGTCTGGCTGAGGGAGTCTGCCCTCGCCCGATCCGTGAGGACACGCTGATACCCGATGTCGAACGAGAGAGCACCGGAGGGGGCCTTCCAACCCGAGCCGACAGAAACCTCGGAGAACGACAGCGCTATCTTCATGCGGTGGCAGCCGGTTCGGTTGCTACGACACTCATCTCCCCGATGGGCGATCACCGAAATGGTCGTGAACGGACGGTCTCGCGATGGTGGATAGAGGCGTTGCGTGCGCTGTCGGGGGATCAGAGCATCAACTCGCGCAACTGGGCGAGTGCAGCGGTGCTGCCAAAGGAACGGCGTGGGTCATTCGACGAGAGTCTCGTCCTTGCAATGAGTCGAGGGATTGCAACTTCGGTCGCAGACCTGCAGCTCCAGCAGAGCCACATGAGCGCGAGCTTTGGGGCGGAGTTGCCCGTTGAGGCTGTGGCGGGGCCATTGCGACGCGGCCTGCAGATGATCGATGAACGCCTTGAAGGATTCACACGCTTTACGGGCGATCTTGGCAGTGCGGAGGTGGCATCGCCCGCGACGGATGGACGCGCGGTGAGCCCCAGCCTCCTCGAACAGTGGGCGACGTGTCCGCGCAAGTACTTTCTGAGCCGGGTTCTCGGCCTCGGCGAGATCGAACGTCCCGAGGAGATCGTGGAGATTAGTGCGCTGGATCGGGGCAGCCTGGTGCATGCGATCCTCGAGGACTTCATCCGCGAGTCACTGCAGAGCAGCGAGTCACTGCAGAGCAGCGAGTCACTGCAAAGCAGCGAGTCACCGCCGGGTGGCAAACCAGCGGTGCCGATCAGAAATCCCGATC
>CAZSYL010000032.1:0-24209 GCA_964610745.1 uncultured Acidimicrobiales bacterium | reverse complement strand
AGCAGCGAGTCACCGCCGGGTGGCAAACCAGCGGTGCCGATCAGAAATCCCGATCAGAAGTGGACCGACGCTGACCGTCAGCGGTTGATCAACATTGCGTACAAGTACTTCGCTGAGTTCGAAGATCTCAACCGAACCGGCAAACCAATTCTCTGGGCGATTCGCAAGGAGGAGACGCTCGCCGATCTCGAGAGCTTTCTTCGTGAGGACGAAGCTCTGCGCATGGAGCGTCGGATGGTCCCCCATGACGTCGAGTTGCCCTTTGGGATGGGCCAGCGGTTAGAGACGTCGATGGAAGCTGCTGCGGTGAAGCTCGCCGACGGACGGACCTTGTCGCTGCGGGGACTCATCGATCGAGTCGACACCCGGCCAGAGGATGGAGTCCCGGTCGTTATTGACTACAAGACTTCGCGGGCGATACCTCAGACGCAGTTCGACAAGGACCCAGTGCTGGGCGGGACCAAATTGCAGCTCGGAGCCTATGCGTACGCAGCTCGACAGAAGCTGGCGACCAACGATGCGTATGCCTACTACTGGTATACATCGAGCAAAGGTGGCTTTAAGACCGCCGGGTACCGGTGGAGCCAAGTTCAAGATGACCGTTTCGTCGGTGCCGTCACGACGATCATCGACGGAATCGAAGGTGGGAAGTTCCCGCCGAATCCGGGGGAGTACAACAGCCACTTCGCGAGCCATGAGAACTGCCGGTTCTGCCCATTCGATCGGTTGTGCCCGGGTGATCGAACCGAGGAGCTTGAGGCTGCGATCTCGTCGGGCCGTCTGGTCGACTACGTGACGATGAAAGAACCGGAGCTTGCGAACAGCGATGTCGGAAGGTCCGGCCCATCGTTATTGGACGGAAACTCATGAGCGGCGCGCAGATTTCGCTGTTTGACGATGAACGTCTCGCTAGCGACGACTCAGCGAGGCACACTGTCGCGAACGACCTGGCCCGGACGCTCTTCGTCGAAGCAGGAGCCGGTACGGGCAAGACCACCGCTCTTGTCGGGCGCATCCTAAACCTGGTTCTCTCCGATGACGGCCCGGCGATTCCGCTGCATCAGATCGCCGCGATCACGTTCACCGAGGCAGCTGCTGCTGAGTTGCGCGAGCGCGTGCGTCTCCAGTTCGAAGAAGCGCTACTCGAAGCACTCGACGTTGGCGATCTCAGCCGGGCAAAGAGGTGTGAGGATGCGCTCGCCGATGCCGACGTCGCTGCGATCCAGACGTTGCATGGTTTTGCACAGCGGCTCCTGTCGGAGTTCCCCGTCGAGGTCGGTATTCCACCACGGGTCGAGGTGGTTGATGAGGTTCGTAGCCAGCTCGCTTTCGAAGAGCGTTGGTCCGGGTTTCTCGACACGCTCTATGTCGACCCCGAGCTTGAAGAGTTCATTGTTCGGGCAGCGATTCTCGGAGTGAGTCTTGGCGGCAAGGAACTGCGCAACATCGCTCATATTTTCGATGATAATTGGGACCGTCTGCTCGATATCGAGACAACTAAGACTGCAGCTCCCACGCCGATCGACTTTTTTGGCGTGCACGAGGCCATTCGCCAGATCGAAGAACTCGAGCAGGACTGCATCGACCACGAAGACAGGCTCTTCCTTCAGATCCGCGCCGCAAGTGAGCAGTTCGCGAGGTTTCGCGAGGCTGCATCAGAACACGAACGCCTCAGGCTCGTCCGTTCGCTGAGCAACGCGAAGTTTGCAAGGAACGGAGGAGCTAAGCCGAAGTGGGCCATCCCGGTTGAACATGCCCGTGAAACGTGCCAGAGGCTCAAAGAGGAGAGTGAGGTGCTGCTTGGCGAGGTGGCCAATCAAACGCTCACGCAGCTCGCGGCGCGGATTGCAGGTTTCACGGTCGAGTCGGCCAAGGCCCGGCGCGACGAAGGCGTGCTCGAGTTCCATGATCTTCTCGTATTGGCTCATCGCCTGCTACGCACCTCGGCGCCGGCTCGCGCGAGTTTGGGGGAGCGGTATCGGGTGTTGATGTTGGATGAATTTCAGGACACTGACCCGATCCAGATCAGCCTTGCGCTCCTCCTTGCCTCGACCGTCACCGAAGACGTCTTCGAAGGAGACTGGGACGAGCTCACCCCTGGTCCTGGCCGTCTGTTTATGGTCGGCGATCCAAAGCAGTCCATCTACCGTTTTCGTCGAGCCGATATCAAGCTCTTTCTTGCTGCGCGCAAGCGGTTTGGTGACGGGTCGGTGTCGCTACAGCGCAACTTCCGGACCGTCGAGCCAATCATCGACGCAGTCAACAGCCTGTTCTCCGAAGTCATGCCCGACGACTCCGAAGTCCAGGCCAGGTATTCGCCCCTTATTGCCCACCGGAGTCCCAGTGACGACGTGGACCACCGGCCTCTGCTGCTTGGTCACGGTGTTGAGGCAAAGGCCGCGGAGCTGCGAGAAGCCGAAGCTGGCGATGTTGCGGCTGTCATCGCGGATATTCGCGCCAACCCGCACCATTGGCCGATCGACGATGGGAACGGCGGCTGGCGAGACCCCAATATGTCCGACATCACGATTCTGTTGCCGACCCGGACCTCGATGGAGCAGCTCACCCCAGCTCTCGATCAGATCGAGATCCCGTTTCGAGCCGATACCGGCACGCTCGTCTACGAGACCCAGGAGGTCAAGGATCTCCTGAGCGTTCTGCAGGCCATCGATGATCCATCCGATGAGATTGCTCTGGTCGGAGCCTTGCGTTCGCCGTTGTACGCGTGTGGCTACGACGACCTGCATGCGTTTCGACGCGAGGGTGCCCGATTCTCGATCGAGATGTCCATGCCCGAATCTGTCGAAGGCACTGTCGTGGCCGAAGGCATCTCTCATATCCGTTCGCTCGCCGCGCGCAAATGGTGGGACGAGCCGAGCGAGTTGTTGCTGCGGTTGATCGACGACCGGTACGCAATGGCGCTCCCCGCCCACGGGCGTCGGGCACGGGATACCTGGCGACGCCTTCGGTACGTGGTCGATCAGGCCAGAGCCTTCGCGGAAACCGGAGGTGGCGACCTTCGCGCGTATCTCGAATGGACGCGCCTGCAGGGGATCGATGGTTCTCGCGCCCACGAACCCATGCTGCCCGAACCCGATGACGATGCGGTCCAGATCATGACCATCCACGGCTCGAAGGGCTTGGAGTTTCCGATCACGATCGTGTCCGGGATGACAACCGCTGCCGGTCGGAGGAGTTCGGCGGGCGAGGTTGTCTGGGGTGGCCATGGCGAGCTTCCTCAAGTGAGAGCCAATTCCTCGGTGAGGACAGCACGCTTCGATCAGGCAAAGGAACTTGACGCCGAGATGGACGGCCCTGAGCGGGATCGTTTGTTGTATGTGGCGATGACCCGTGCCCGCGACCACCTGGTCGTCAGCGGCTACCACGCGCTGCGCAAAAACGGTTCGCCCGTCGACTCGCACGGTGCGAAGGTTGCGGCTTGGGCAGGTGAAGCCGGGAGCAAGCTGGTGCGACGGTGGGAGATCGCAGAGGAGCCGGTGGTTTGCGGTGCTGAGGACGAACCGGCCGAGCCGCCGACGCTCGATGCTCCCGCTGATTGGGCACGACGTCATTCACGACGCCTGGCCGATGGGAGTGTTCGTTCGACGGTGTCTGCAACCGCGCTCGCGCACTCCGCTGCTGGAGAACCGAAAGACAATGCCGGCCCGAGCAACTTCGGACTACCCAACGGCTTCGACGAAGATCTCGATGTCGACGACGGTCTCGAATCCGATGAGCTGCCACCGCGCATCTCCAGGCGCGGCCGTGCTGGCACGGCGATCGGAACAGCAGTTCACGGTGTTCTCCAGTTGCTCGACCTCACCGCCCCCGGCGATGAGGAGATCAGGTCGCTTTCGGCTTCACAGGCGTGGGCGGAGTCGATACCCGATCACGTCGATACGGTCGAGAGGGCAGTGCGGTCTGCGTTGTCTGCAGACATCGTGCAGCAGTGCAGTACCGCCAACCACTACAAAGAGCTGTATGTGGCGTCGCCCGTTGGTTCGACAACCATCGAAGGATACGTCGACCTGCTCGTTGAGACTCCAACAGGATTGGTCGTCGTCGACTACAAGACCGATTTGATAACCAGCGTTGCCGAGGTTGACGCAAAGCTTGCCCATTACGCGCTTCAAGGCGCTGCGTATGCCATCGCCATCGAGAAGGCGACGGGGCTGAGCGTCATCGACGTGCAGTTTGTCTTCACACGTCCCGAGGGGCCGATCGTACGCTCGATCGAGGATCTTGCGAGCAAGCGCACTGCGATCCTCACCACCATCGGGGCTGCAGGCGCCTAGAGTCCCTATGCAGGCGGAGCCACGACCCAAGGGAATGCAATGAGCGGTCAGATGTCCGACGTGATCGTGATCGATGGTGAGGAATACGCCATCGTTGAGCCGTCTGGCGACGTCCTTTTTGACGTTCGCAGCCATGGTGTTTCGCCGGTGATGTTGCACACGGCAAACACACGAGGGGTGAATGCTCGATATCGCATTGAGGACGGGCGGCTTCTGTTGTCAGATCTCCAGGTCGGTTCGGTGGATGCGCCTCCACCGATCGGCGACACGGTTGCGACGACCGATGAGTACGGCCAGACCTGGACCTACCTCGAGCTCGATTACCCCATTGTCTGGTCCGGTGATTTGATTCTCGGTGCCGCTCCGATTCTGGACCTGTTCGTGCATGCTGGATATTTGCCGGTGTGGCACTACGAGCGGGTGTTGGCTGTCGACCTTGAGGGCGGGGTCGTCGAATCCACTGAAGACCGGTCCGAACAGGTCGCTGCATTCCGGGCGGAAAGAACGGGCCAGGATGCAACAGAGGGTGATGACGAGAACGCCTTCGAGCGTTTCCTCTCGTCGTTGAAGATCCGTTTGGGTCTCGAAGACGAGAACTAGCCGCCGTCTATCCGACGTCGAGTGTTCCGAGCACCGTGATCTGCGTGATGAGCGTGTCTTCGTCCGAAGGGTTCGGGCCGAGGTCTGGTGGCACCACGATGCGGAGTTCGTCGCCGACGTTGGCTCCCACCAGGCCTTCGCTCCAACCCGGGAAAATCTGGGCGGGCTCGAGACCGATCACGAAGTTCCCTGTCTGACGGTCGGTCCACGACGACTGCTCGACGATGCCGCTGCTGACCGGTGCAATGCTGTAGAGCACTTCGACTGCATCACCCGCTGCGAGCTCGGGCCCATCGCCTTCTTCGAGGACGGTGACCTCGAGCTCGGTTGCCTGACCCGTGGTTGTGTCGATGTCATGTGGTGAGTGCGCGCCCAGAAGGTCGACGACGAATACCAGTGTGCTCCCAGGCGGAATGTCAGGGCTCGGGCTGTTGTCGCCATATGCCTGAGCTGCCGGGATGGTCAGCTGTCGTCTACTTCCTTCGGCCATCCCAACAATGCCCTCGTCCCAACCCTGGATCACTGCGCCCTCGCCAAGAACGAAGCTGAAGGTTTGGTCGCGATCCCAGCTCGCGTCGAATTGGCTGCCATCGTCAAAGAGCACGCCGACGTAATGCATAACGAGAAGGTCGCCGGCAGCGGCTTCGTTGCCATCTCCAACGATGAAGTCTTCGACGACCAGCTCGGTTGGAGCGGCACCGGTTGGTACTTCAACAACCGGCTTGCCACCGTTGATGGCATCGGGATCTGGCGCTTCGACCGCTTCGCCTGGTTCGGCCGTTCCGACGTCGTCGGTGGTCTCGTCAGCGGTATCGCCGTCGTCGGTATCGGTTGCAACCTCTGTCGACGAGCCGCAAGCTGAGGCGAGCAGGGCGAGGGCGACCAGAAAGGCGAGAAGCTTCGATCCGGACCGGAACTTTAGGGGGGAACGCATCCTTTTAGGCTAGCTCGGCTCTGGTGGGTCGAGCTGTCACCGTGTTGACGTAGTCTCACGGTTGTGAACGCTTCCTCGGCATCGATGAAACAGCAGCAGGCGCGGGTGTTGTCTGCGGACGTGGCACGCCGTATCGCCCTCGGAGCTCAGGGCTTCGCCGATGCGCCGCCTTCTGGAGCTGTTACTGCACGGCACATGAAGCGGGTGATGGGCCGGTTGGGCGTGATCCAGCTCGACTCGATACCCGTGGTGATGAGAACGCAATACCTACCGTTTCTCAGTCGGCTGGGTCCGTACGAATCAGCCTTGTTCGACCGTGTCGCCTATCCGACTAGGCGAACACAAACAGCGTGGTTTGAAGCATGGTCACACGAAGCATCGCTGCTGCCGGTGGAGGCCGAGCCTCAGTTCCGGTGGATGCGCAAGCGAGCAGAACGGGGAGACACGTGGAAAGGCCTATATGAGGTGTCCCAGCGCGAGCCGGGCTATGTGCAATCGGTCCTCGATGAGGTGCGCGAGCGAGGTACGGTAACCGGTGGAACGCTCAGCGACCCTCGACCGGTCGAGCGCGATGGGTCGGGTTGGTGGCATCGGTCGCTTGGAGTTCTGGCGCTCGACTGGTTGTTCCGAATTGGTGAGCTCGGCATCCGGCGCCAGGGCAACTTCGAGAAAGCGTTCAGCCCCCTAGATGCCATCGTTCCCGAAGAGGTACTCAAGGTGGTGACGCCGAGCGAGGACGATGCGATCCGAGATCTCATCGTCGGTTCGGTGCGTTCTCTCGGGGTCGGTACCGCTGAGGATGTCGCCGACTACTTCCGTCTACCAATTCGCGAGGTGCGGCGACTGTTGCCCGATGTTGTCGAATCGGATCGCGTCCGGCCCGCGATGGTCGAAGGTTGGACCAAACCCGCCTTCGTGGATCCCGATGCTCGAACTCCGAGAAAGATCAGCGGGGCGACGGTGCTGTCCCCATTCGATCCAATCGTCTGGAAGCGTGACCGAGCCGAACGGATCTGGAACTTTGAGTACAGGATCGAGATCTACGTTCCGGAGAAGAAACGTCGTTGGGGGTACTACGTCTTGCCCATCATGGTCGATGGGCAACTGGTAGCTCGGGTCGATGTCAAGACCGACCGTCAGGATGGTGTCCTTCGAATAAAGGCTGCTCATCTCGAGGCCGGACACGACGCCGGCGAAGTGGCAGAACGAGCTTGGCCCGCACTCATGGACCTGCGCCGGTTGTGTGGAGTTGACGACGTCCACATTGCTCGCAAGGGCAACCTGGCAACTCAGCTCCACGCGGCGGGGACGTAATCGGCTCCATGTCGTAAACTCGCGTGCCGTGACGACTCCACTCTCGACCCCGCCCTCCTGGATCAAAGATGCTGTCTTCTATCAGATCTTTCCCGATCGATTTCGGCGGTCCGGAAAGGTCGACACCGGGGCGATCATCGAGCCGTGGGACCAGAGTCCAACCGTGCATGGCTACAAGGGCGGCGATCTCTGGGGTGTGATCGACAAGCTTGACTACCTGTCCGATCTTGGTATCAACGCGATCTGGTTCAATCCGATATTTCAGAGCGCGTCGAACCACCGCTACCACACTCATGACTACTCCAAGGTCGATCCAATGTTGGGTGGAAACGAAGCGTTCGATGCGCTCATCGAGGCGGCTCACTCGCGCCAGATTCGGGTCATTCTCGACGGGGTTTTTAACCACGCCAGCCGCGGGTTCTTTCAGTTCAGCGATATTGCCGAGCAACAGGAAAAGTCAGGATACGTCGACTGGTTCCGCGTGCGTGAGTTCCCAATCGATCCGTACGACGAGGACACGCCGGCGACCTACGATGCGTGGTGGGGCTTGCATGCTCTTCCAGCGTTCAACACCGAGACCGAGGCGGTTCGTGAGTTCCTGTGGAACGTGGGTACGCATTGGATCGAGCGTGGTGCCGATGGGTGGCGTCTCGATGTTCCAAACGAGATCCAGGCCGCGGGCTTCTGGGATGAGTTCCGCAAGCGTGTGCGCGCAGTCAATCCCGAGGCCTACATCACCGGAGAAATTTGGCATGAGGCTGGCGATTGGGTTGGTCCAGATGGTCCCTTTGACGGCGTCATGAACTACCCATTGACCAACGCGGTGATCGCGTTTGGCATTGGCAATCGCATCAACCACGAAGCCATCGTCGATAACAACGACTACCACGTCACGCCGGGAATCAATGCGGGGGAGTTCGCCGACCGAATCGACCGCCTTCACGAGCTCTATGGTCCGCAACAGCGGACGGCGCTACTGAATCTGCTCGACAGCCACGACACCGGTCGGTTGATGTCGATGGCCGACGGCGATGTCGAGCTTGTGATCTTGAGTCTCGCGCTTTTGCTCACCATGCCGGGTGCGCCATGTCTTTACTACGGCACTGAGGTTGGCCTCGAAGGTGGCCCTGATCCGGATTCTCGCCGTGGATTCCCATGGGACGACGTCGATGCCCTTCCAGAGCTGACCAACAGGGTCAGAGAACTTATTGCGCTTCGTCACGCTCACGCCGGCCTTCGTTCAGCTGACTTCGAACGGATTGGCCCAGCGCCTGGGCCCGACTTTGGTCGTTCCTATATTTTCGCTCGTGGCACCGGTGCGGAACGACTCGTCATCGCAATCAACCATGCAGATGAGATGGACGAGATTCCCGTGTCGGCCAAAGTGCTGTCGGTCGATGCGGAGTTGGTCTGGGCCTACAACGCCGTGACCTACGAGGGCGAAGAGATCATGATGGCGCCTCGGTCGATCGGCATATGGCTCGACGAGAACGGCGCGTAGCGGGTGGCTGAGACGCATCCGTTGAGCGTCCAGCGGGTTCTCGCTGCAGCAGCTGCCGGAGGGCTCACACTCGAGCTGACTGAGTATCCCGACGGGACCCGAACCGCGGTCGATGCTGCGGCTGCGGTTGGGTGCAATGTGGGCCAGATCGTGAAGTCGCTGATCTTCGCGGTCGATGACCAATTGGTGCTCGCCCTGACGAGTGGAGCTAACCAGGTCGACACCGATGCACTAACCGAGGTTGCCGGCGGTAAGAAATGCGGCCGAGCGAACGCGGATCAGGTGCGCGAAGTGACCGGGTTCGCAATCGGTGGGGTTGCCCCGATCGGACATCTCACGGTCGTCCCATCTTTCTTTGATCCGGCGCTTCTTGACTTCGAGACCGTCTGGGCCGCAGCTGGGACACCGCGACACGTCTTTCCGATCGCACCGCAGACTCTGCTCGATCTGACAGGGGCGGTCGCCGCCAACTTTGCTGCGGAATAGCCGCCGATTAGCCGAGGAGGTGTCTCAGGTGTTGCTCGACCGCATCGTGCTGGCTTTGATCGGGTTCGGTGTGGCATAGGTTGCCGAGCCAGCTGATCGAAACCCGGTCGTTTCGCACGAGCCATGCGTCGGTACCTTCGACAAGTTCGCTCGCCTTGCCCCAGTCCATCGACAGCTTAAAGACTCGTCCCTCGTCGTCGGGATCAGCTTCGGTAAGCGTGGAAGTGGTGAGTGTGCGCGGCGGCTCCTTGCCGACCTCTGCCAGTTCCCATCCCTGGAGGTCAGCCAACTCACGGTTCGGGACATTGCAATTGATGACCGTCGGGATTGCCGTTGGGGTCTCGATCATTGCCTCGGCAACCTCTGCGGCAACCTGAGCTGCGGTATGCCACTTCATACCCTCGACGATCTGGCCCCAGGTCTGGCCTTCGACTTCGTTGCCGTTGAAGCCGAGGCTGACCGCGAGCCCGCTCGCTCCTCGATTGCGCCCGGTGAGGGCTGCACCGATCGTGCCCGAGTGATAGACGGACCAGCCGACGTTCTGTCCGGGGTTGATGCCCGACACGACGAGGTCGAACGGTTCTCCAAAGGAGCCGAGCTGGGCGTACATCACACACAGAGCCGGTGGGCCGGTGATCGACCACACGTCCAGCCCTTCGAGGTCGCCAATGTCTTGGTGGGGTCGCGCGATTGGTTCCTGGAAGTTGAGCGTGCCGAGTGATGCGCCTGCTCCGGAGTACTCCGATGCGGGTGCGACGACGGTTATGTCGCCGAGCGGCCGCATGGCGTTTGCTAGTGCGTGAAGCCCCAGCGAGGAGATACCGTCGTCGTTCGTCACCAAAATGCGCATGCGAAGAGCGTACGCGGTCGTGGAGCGGAGCCATCAGCGCCCGCACGAAAGACGCGGTTCGGATAGCTCGGCTACAGCTGACGTAACTCGTGGGCTCGGTCGTTTGCCGCCTGGAGACGCTCGGAGAGTTGCTTGGTCAGTTCGGATAGCTGAGGGCGCGATACCCGGCCTTCGGGCATTTCGAGTCAGTTTTGGGGTCAGGTCTCACTTTCACCCGAATTGGCTTGGGGTCAGGTCTCACTTTCACTTCCTGGCCCTTCAAGCCCGCAAAATCAGTGGCATGGACGCTCAAAGCACTAACCGAGGCCAAGAGTCCTGGGCAACGGGCGAAGCGATTCCGTTGAATTTCCGTTGATCTCCGGCTGATGGAGTGAAGATGAGACCTGACCCCGTCGGGGATGGAGTGAAGATGAGACCTGACCCCAAGAGATGGGCGGAGGGAAAGACGCGGTTGGGTAGGTCGGCTACAGCTGACGTAACTCGTGGGCTCGGTCGTTTGCTGCCTGGAGACGCTCGGAGAGTTGCTTGGTCAGTTCGGATAGCTGGGGGCGCGATACCCGGCCTTCGGGCATTTCGAGAGGTTCACCTACCGCAACTCCTACCGTCGTCCGGTACACCCGCTTGGCGCCCTTTGGTAGCGCTTCTTCGGTGCCGGCAATACCGACCGGAACGATCGACGCCTTCGATTTAGCCGCAATCCACGTCGTCCCGTCGAACAGCTCGGCGATCTTCTGACCGCTTTGGCGGGTGCCCTCGGGAAAGATCATGAGCGGCTTGCCCGAATCAAGGATCTTGCGCGCTGCTGTCGTGGCCTCTCGATCGGCCGCATCGCGATCCAGCGGGATGGCACCGAGGCCCGCTATCCACCAAGCGACTGGTTTGAACGTAAAGAGGGATTCCTTCGAGAGTGTCGGAAGTCGACGTTCGCCGAGTGCTCCGACGATCACACTGTCGAGGTTCGACCGGTGCACGGGGGCAATAATTACTGGCGGCGCGATCTTGAGGTGTTCAACCCCCTCAGTCCTAATGTCGAGCAGTCGGAAAATTGTCTGCATCGTGAGCGCACGGCTGATCGAATAGATCCGCTTGCCGTACGGCTTCGCCGATACTGCCGCTGCCCATTCAGCAAGTTCGTTCTCAGCCACGGCTCGATCCTACTTCGCTGCTTCGAGAGCGAGGCTCGCTGCTTCCCACTCAGACATCAGCTCAGCGGCCCTGTCCTTCGCGGCTTCATGGGCAGCGACGATCTCCTTGACTTTCTCGTTGTCGTCATAGACCTCGGGATTCGCGAGTTGCGCCTGCAGTTCGAGCACTTCGGCTTCGGCCTTTTCCCACTTGCGCTCCGCCGATTGCTGCGCTTTTCGCAGGTCCTTTGTCTTTGCGTGAGAGGAGTTACGGGCCTCAGCCTCGGCTCGTTTCCGGCTCTTCTTGTCCGCGGCACTGACCGATGACTGTTTCGACGACTTCGAGCGAGGATCGCCCGACGCTTTGCCCTTTGGTGATTGTTGTTTGCCCTTGCCCTTTTCTTGCAGCTTGTTTCCCTCTGCACCGAGATCGGCTTCGACCGAGCCGAGCGGGTTAAGGACCTTCTCGTTGACACCTTCATGCCAGACCGCCCTGCCGCCGCGGACTTCGATTAGCGCGTCGGCGACTCCTCGAATCAGATGCCGGTCGTGGGTCACGAGCAGGACGGTGCCCGGGTATGCGCCGAGCGCATCCTCGAGCACATCGCAGCTGGGGAGGTCGAGGTGGTTGGTTGGTTCGTCGAGGACCAACAGGTTGACGGGCACGACCATGGTCTTTGCAAGGGCGAGCCGGGTGCGTTCGCCTCCCGAGAGTTCAGATATTCGACGTTCGGCCGCCTGACCGGAGAAACCGAACGAACCAAGCACGGTGCGCCAGTTTCGTGTCGAGTTCTTTGGCGTTACCGAGATGAGCTCCTGAAAGACCGTGCGCGTTGGGTCCATGTCTTCGGCCTGGTCCTGGGCAAACGATGCCAGATCGACGTTCGTGCCGATCGTGACCGATCCCTCGGTTGGTGCGAGAGCGCCGGTCAGGAGACGAATCAGGGTGGTCTTGCCAGCCCCGTTTGGTCCAACGAGGCCGATCTTGCGGCCACGTTCGACGACGATGTTGACGTCCTCGAGAATGTTCGTGCCGTCGTACCCGACCGATGCGTGCTCGATCTCGGCTACGACACGGGAGGACCGCTGCGGCTCTGGGAAGTCGAACTTGGCCGCGATTTCTTTCTCATCCGGCAGCTCGATCATGTCGAGCTTTTCCAATGCCTTTATTCGGCTCTGAACCTGGCGGGCCTTGGTGGCCTTGTAGCGGAAGCGGTCGATGAAGGCTTCGGTCGACGCAACCTCGCGGCGTTGCTGAGCGGCTTGAGCTTCGAGTTGAGCAATTCGTTCTTCGCGGGCGGCCACGTATTCGAGGAAAGTCCCCACGTACTCCTGAGCGTTTCCCGCCGAGATCTCGAAAATGCGATTTGCAACCGCGTCGATGAAATCCCGATCGTGAGATACAAACAGCAGTGCTCCGGTCCACGACGCGAGGTGGTTCTCCAACCACGCGACCGAATCGACGTCGAGATGGTTCGTTGGTTCGTCGAGGATCAACACGTCTGGTGAACTCAGCAACAGGCGTGCCAGGGCGACGCGCATCCGCCAACCACCGGAGAGTTCGTTGATTGGTCGTTCGTTCCACGACGGAGGGAAACCAAGACCAGCGAGCACCCGATGTGCCTCGGACTCAAAGGCGTATCCACCGAGAGTTTCGAATTCGCTCTGCGCCTGACCGTACTGCTCGATTATCCGCTCCATGTTCGAGCCGTCGTCCTCTTCGAGCTGCCTTTCGAGGTGTTTCAGTCGCTCGGCAACGTCGCGGATGTGCTCGGCCCCATCGAGGGTCTCGGCAAGCACGGTTCGATCGCTCGCTTCGGGCAACTCCTGGGCCAAGTAGCCAATGCGGAGGTCCTTGGGCCGGTGGATGACACCTGCGTCGGCGTCCTGGATCCCCATGATCGACTCGAGAAGCGTCGTCTTCCCGACACCATTGCCGCCAATGAGGGCTATCCGTCGCCCATCGGACAGCTGCAGTGTCACATCGCTGAACAACCGTCGAGCGCCATGAGCTTTTTCGAGACCGGAGACCGTAAGCACTCATCAAGGATAGGACCACTCCGGCCCTCTACAGTCTCCAACGTGACCAACATGCTTCCAACCGAACAGCCAACGGCTGAACTGACAACGGGCACTGCGGGAGAAGAGGCTCAGGCCCGCCAGCTGCGACGGATGAAGATGGTAGCGACGGCGATGCTAGTAGTCGCCGCGATCATCTTCATTGTGGCTCGCGGCTTTGAAGAGGATTACGGATTTGCTGGCTACGTTCGAGCAACGGCCGAAGCTGCGATGGTCGGTGCCCTCGCGGACTGGTTTGCGGTCACTGCGCTGTTCAAACACCCGCTCGGACTACCGATTCCCCACACCGCGATCATCCCGAAACGAAAGAACGATATTGGCGAGGGTCTAGGCGACTTTGTGCAATCCAACTTTCTGACCGGCGAGGTCGTCGCAGAGAAGTTGTCGAGCGTGCAGTTGTCTCACCGCTTGGGCCGTTGGATGAGCGATCCGCAGAATGCGAAGTCGATCGTGGCCGAGGTTGGAGTGGTGGTGTCGGCAGTTTCTGACGTGCTTGCCGATGATGACGATGTCAAGGTGATGGTCGATGGGCTTGTTCGTGACCGGCTCAGCAAGGTCCCCGTGGCTCCGGTGCTCGGTCGGGTTATCGACGCGGGTATGGATGGTGATCATCACCACGAGCTGTATAACGCTGTACTCAAGGGTGCAGCCAACTTTCTGCACGACAATGAAACGACCTTCCGTCGGCGACTGATGGGTGAGTCTCCTTGGTGGGTTCCCGAACCGATCGATGACCGGATCTTCGACAAGATCTACGGCGCCGTGATGACGTTCCTGCGCGAGGTGGACTCGAACCCTGATCATCAGATCAAGCGAGACATGGATATCCGGTCTCGTGAGTTTGCCGAGCGGCTTCGCAGCGATGAGCGCCTGATCGCCCAGGGCGAACAGCTCAAGCAGGAGTTGATTGATCACCCTGAGTTTCAGCTGTGGACTCAGGACCTGTGGTCGTCGTTGCAGCGCGGCTTTGGTGATGCGACGAAGGACGCCGACTCAGACACGCGCCGTCGGATCGAGGACGCACTCGTGGCCCTGGCCAACCGATTGATCGAGGATAAGGCCTTGCAGGAAAAGGTCGATCGTTGGATCGAGTCGATCGTCGTCTATCTCGCTGAAGCCGGACGCGCTGAAATCGGCAGCCTCATAGCAAACACCGTGGAAGGATGGGATGCAAAGGACACCGCGGACCGCATCGAGCTACAGGTTGGTCGAGATCTTCAGTTCATTCGTATCAACGGGACCCTCGTCGGAGGTCTTGCCGGTCTCATCATCTTCACCCTCAGCGAAGCGTTTTTCTAAACACGTAACTGCGTTCGTCGACTTCGGCGGTCAGGTCGGCCAGACCACGTTTTCTAAGGGAATGGTCTCGGGGTCGTACCGTTCGAGCAGCTGAGCCATGGTTGGTGCTTCATCCCGAGCGGCAAGACCAAGGGTTGCGGCCAGCCTTCCCCGAACCTCGTCCGAGGTGACGCCCTGCTCTGCCAGCTGGGTGAGTGTCACGGCGCCGTCTCGCTTGGCGAGTCGGTCGCCGGCAGCGTTCATCACGAGCGGCACATGAGCATGTTCGACCTGTTTGAGCCCGAGTGCGTTTCGAAGCCAAATGTGGCGCGCTGTCCCGACGAGAAGGTCCGCTCCCCGAACAACCTCGGTGACCTCTTGTTCGTGATCGTCGAGCACCGTGGCGAGATTGTATGAAGCCACACCGTCATTTCGCTGAATCACGAAGTCGTCGACGAACTCGGACACCGACCCATAGTTGCGATCAACAAAGCCAATCTCGACGTTGTTGGTACGAACGCGTAGGGCTGCCGGGCGAGACGTCGCGCGCTCATTCTGTTCGTCCACTGTGAGGTTTCGGCACGTCCCTGGGTATGCACCTTCGGGCAGGTGAACGTGTGGGGCAGCAGCGGCCTCCCTCACTTCGCGTCGGGAACAGAAGCACCGATATAGCAGGCCCTGGTTCTCGAGGGTTGAGATCGCAGCTGTGTAGGAGTCGAACCGATCTGATTGGCGTAGTTCTGATTTGGAGAAGGTGATGCCGAGCGCGTCGAGGTCCCGTCGTTGAGACATCTCATGTTCGACCGTAGAGACGCGCGGGTCGAGGTCATCGATGCGCAGGCGCAGTTCGCCTTGGCCATGATGGGCCGACAGCCAAGCGAGCATCGCGGTCCGAAGATTGCCGACGTGCAGATCGCCGGATGGAGAGGGTGCGTATCGACCGATCATTCAACACCATTCGTTCAACAGAGGATCAACGAGGCAGAATCCATGCGGTTACGCGTTCATCGCCGACGGGAGAGCAAGGGAACCAGACCAGCTGCAAGTCCGAAGACACCGAGGATCATGAAGCCCCACTCACCCGTCACCCATGATGCGATTAACAGAATGATGATCAGACTGCCCATCAGTGCGAGCAACGGCCCGGGCGCTTGGGGTTCGGGAACGGGTTCGACGCGTCGGCGCCGAGGAGTGGAACGGTCTTGGGTGACGTCCGGTTCCTGTGTCATGCCCTCAGCCTATTGGTCAAAGCACAAGCGGCACCATCAGCAACGAATCGTCAGACCCTGACGGGTCGGCTAGCTCGAGATATCGAGTCGGAAGATGGTGGGCCAGAGTTTGCCCGTGACCAACAGTGTGCCGTTGGAAGGATCATAGGCAAGGCCGTTCCAGACTGCCCCTGAGTCGTTGATGGTGGATTCCGGACGAAGCGAATCGATATCGAGCACAGTCAGAACGTCGCCGGTGGCAGGGTCGATCTCAATGACGAGGCTGGAGAGCCAGATGTTTGCCCATACGGTGTCGCCGATGCACTCGAGTTCGTTGAGGTTAAGGATGGGCGAGCCATCGAGCAGAACCTCCACGCTTCCGAGACTGGCGAAAGTGTCCGGGTCACGGAACTCAAGCTCTGACGAACCATCGGACATCACGAGATTGCCGCTGCCTTCTGAGGCCAGACACAGCCCCCAGCCCTGGCCTTCGTACTCGTAACTTTCGATCACATCGAAGGTCTCCAAGTCGTAACGGAACGCAATCTCGTCCTGCCAGGTCAGCTGAATTGCGGTGTCGCCAACGATGGTGAGTCCTTCACCAAAGACCTCGGGGACGGCGACGTTGCGCAGGATCTGCCCTGTCGCGAGATCGAGCTCACGAATTGATGAGCGCCCGACGAGGCCCGTGCTCTCAAACAGTCGGCCATTGGAAATCTCCAGGCCCTGTGTGAATGCTCCGGTGTCGTGGGGGATGGTCTCGATGACTTCAAAGCTCGCAACGGCAGGCCCGCTATCTGGAGCGGCGGTTGTCGCCGTTGTCGTCGGGGCGCTGGTACTTGCCGACGTTGAAGGTGCTGCGGTCGAACTAGTCGTAGCTGCAGGCTCGCTCTCGGTCGTCGTCGTTTCGCCCACTGCAGTGTCATCGGCTTCAGGGGTATCGACCGCAGTGTCATCGGCACCGGGAACATTGGCCCCGTTCGTCGTGTCGTCGGCGGTTGTGCGGTCGTCGAGATCGTTGTCCGAAGACGTGTTGGTGTTGCTCGTACCGTCAGCGTCGGTGGTGTCGGGTCCAGGCTCGGCGGTATTGGCTGCTTCGTCGCCGGTGGCATCGACATCGGCAGCGTTTTCTTCGACAACCTCGGTCAGTTCAGATAAAACCTGGTCCTGTTGGCGGTTCCGCCAGGCATCAGCACCCCAGAAGACCCAGATCCCAAAGGCAGCGAGCAGGAAGACAGCGACGCCGGCCACGGCCACTCGTTGTTGTTGCGACATGGCTAACCGTCGGCAGGCGGAGCGGGCGCTGGAGCTGCGGTGGTTGCGGGAGCCGGTGGACGGGTCGTCGCTGGTGCAGGTCGGGCATCGGGGTCAATCGGAGTTGGAACTCGGATTGGTGCAACCGTTTCGAGCTCCGGTGCTTCTTCTCGATAGATGAAGCCGTTGCCTATTCGGATGCTGCACTCTTCCTCGATGAATTCGAGCGTGGCGTCTACGCCAACAACCGGGGCCGTTGACAGTGCCAGCCACTGGTCGCTGAAGTCGGACTGGGCGAGCTCTTCGAGATCCCAGCGTGAATTGCCGCCGATTTCGACGAAGTCACTAAAGTAATCTGCTGCGGCGGCAAAGTCGGCGGTGATCGTGCCAAGGCGGAGAATCGATGCCGTGGCATAGAAGTTCAGGGCGAGCTCCTGAGGTTCGCCGAGAAGCCCCGACTCGAGCGGATCGATGCGGGTGGTATCGATAATGCCTGGGGGAGTGCGTCGTTCGGGCGTTGGTGCCTCGGTGGTCGTCGTCGACTCGTCGGGGTCGATCGTGCTCGTCGTCGTGAATGGCGCGCCGTTCACGAATGCCTCTTCGCCTGCCACGGTTCGGGCTTCACGGACCTCTACAGGGATGTCACCATCGACGTGAAGACCAACATCGATCGGCAGCGCGTCTGTCGGTTCGAGCGAATCGCCAGCGTTGTCGACAAGGCTGACTCGCAGCGCCGTGAGGTCGGAACGGAATGTAGCCGACAGCGAGCACAGCCTCTCGTTGTCGTTTACCGCAATGGTCGTGGTGGTCGTTGTGGTGGCGAGCGTGGTCGTGGTCTGCTCGCTGAGGGCTCGCGCTTCCTGGGCTTCCAGGCGATCATCATTGAGGCGGGCGAACAACCAAACTATGAGCGCGCCGACCAAGAGCACCACAAGGGTGCCACGCAATTCACGCGCCAGAATATTCGTGCGAGACATTGGCCTCATCCTACGGTTCCGGAGGGGTTCTATGGGGTCACCTAGGCTGGGATATCACGTGGATTGGTTGGTATGGACGCGAAACCTGTCACGCGAAGAAGGTCCGAATCGAGTTGCGATCGACGAATCTCGCGCCTACGTTCGCGGTTATGCAGGGAAAGTGGAAACGCTTTGGGCTCTTCACTGCGGTGATCGCTTCCGTGATTGCGATCATGGCATTGGCGACCCGCGGGCAGTCGCAAAGTAGCGCACAGATCGCCGCATTGGTCGCCGGAGTTGGTCTGATCGCTTACGCCCTCACCTTCGTTGTTTGGCCGCGCCGGACACGACAGCGTCGCGCTAGGCCATCGACCTCGGTGGAGGCGAAGTCAACTCCGTCCAGCCAAGGCCAGCGGCCCGAAGTCGACACCCGACCTGTCGCCATCATTCAAAGCCGCCCCGCAGGATCACGGCCCCTTTCGCGGGTACACATTCCTGAGAACCCAACGGCGCGAAACCCTCGAGGACGTCGACCGGACGAACGGCAGCCGACGGGCGAGTTTCGCTGGCCCGCAAAGCGCTGAAGACGGGCCGATCGCGGACACAGCGACGGCAGCCTCGATCGAGCTAAGGTATCGCGCACGTCGGGTGGGACCGGGAGCATCGAAGGATGACACATGGTTAAGGTTCCAAAGGGCTATCGCAGCAAGAACGTTCGAGATACCCGCAGCTCAGGAGGGTCACGCCGTTCGACGCGCGGCTTCGGGGGAGGTTCTCGGGCCAGTCGCGGCGGTTTGGGTAGTGGCGGACTAAGCGGCGGCACGCTCGGTCGCTCCCAAGGGCAACGTGGCGGCTGCGGCCTTGGATTTCTTCTCGTGCTGGCTCTCGGTGCGTTCCTACTTTTTAACGGCCTTGCATCAAACCCGGACTCCACTGCGACCTCCCCCAACAACAGTGGCGGCAACATAGGTGTCGAAGGTGATGCAAACTCTGAGAGCGAAGAAGAAGCACGGGCCTTCGACCTGATCAACTTCGTACTCGACGACCTCCAGAACGACTTCTGGCCACAAGAGTTTGCCGAGGGTGGACTCGAGTGGCAGGACGCGATGGTGAACGTTTTTGAGGAGGGGGTGAACACCGGTGGTTGCGGTAGCGCGACGAGCGCTGTCGGGCCGTTCTATTGCCCGGCGGACAACACGGCCTACATCGATATTGAGTACATGTTCCTGTTGCAGAACCAGCTCGGAGCCGAGGGCGACTTCAGTCAGGCGTACATCCTGGCCCACGAGCTTGGTCATCACGTCCAGAATCTTCTCGGCATCAATGCAGCGTTGCGTCAGGCACAGAGCGTTGTAGGCCAGGTCGAGTCCAATGCCTTGCAGGTCGGGCTCGAACTCCAAGCCGACTGTTTCGCCGGCGCTTGGGCTCGAAGCTTTTCCGATCGTGGATTTCTCGATGAGGGTGACCTCGACGAGGGCGTGAACGCTGCTGGAGCAGTCGGCGACGACGCGATCACGGGAAGCACCAATCAGGAAAACTTCACACATGGTTCTTCTGCTCAGCGCATCGAATGGTTCAATGTTGGCTTCAATGAAGGCACCGATAGCTGCACAACCTTCAACGGAGCGTTGAGCCCCGGCTGAGGCCGACGTAGCGCTGACAACCCCACAGGTCTCATGACGAACGAAAGCATCGATGCCGGAATAGCCGCGAGAGGCGTAGATGTTCGTGGCGTCCACAAGTCCTTCGGTGACACCGATGTGCTCCACGAGATCGACCTGTCCGTCGAACCGGGCACGAGTCTGGCACTCCTCGGTCCGAGCGGCTGTGGCAAGACGACTCTGCTTCGGCTGATCGCCGGCCTTGACCGTCCTGATGCCGGCGAGATTTCGGTCGGGACAGAGACGATGGCTGGACCCTCAACATGGGTTCCACCCGAGCGACGGAACGTCGGCATGGTTTTTCAGGACTGGGCACTCTTTCCGCACCTGACGGTCGGCAAGAACGTGGGGTACGGCCTCGACCGGGCCGAGCGCAAGGGTTCTCGAGTCAACGAGGCGCTGGAGATGGTTGGATTGGGTGATCTAGCCAATCGAATGCCCGACACGTTGTCGGGCGGTCAGCAACAGCGAGTAGCGCTTGCTCGGGCAATCGCCCCACGACCTTCGGTCCTGCTGCTCGATGAGCCATTCTCCAACCTCGACTCTGCGCTACGGGTTGGGGTTCGCTCCGAGGTTCACCGCCTCCTGATCGATCTCGGAATCACCTCGATTTTCGTGACCCACGATCAAGAGGAAGCCTTCGTACTCGGCGACGAGGTCGCGGTCATGGCGTCGGGCCGAATCGAACAGATCGGTTCTCCGCAGAGCATCTACCAAACGCCGTCGTCGCCATGGATAGCGTCGTTTGTCGGCGATGTGAACCTGTTGGACGGTACAGGCCAGGGCGAAACTGTGGAGACCGTCGTCGGTGGGCTTCCGCTGACAGAGTCGGTCACCGGTGCTGTGCAGGTGCTCGTGCGCCCCGAAGACCTGGCGCTTGAACGAGACGGCGCAGGCATCATCACACTGACCGAGTACTACGGCCACGACATGATGGTCACCGTCGACTTAGGTGGAAGCCAGTTACTCGTCAGGGCACCCGCACGCTCGGAATGGGCTCGTGGAGATGAGGTGAGCGTTTCCTATGTGGGTGACGCCGCCAATGCATTCTCATAGGCGGCCCACACCTTCGATGGGCTGAGGGGTATGTCGATGTGTCTGACGCCGACGTGAGCCAGTGCGTCGATGACCGCGTTCTGAACAGCGGGGGTGGAACCAACCGAGCCCGCCTCGCCAATGCCCTTGGCTCCGAGCGGATTTAGTGGGGTGGGTGTTTCGGTCAGCGTGATCTCCAAGCTTGGAAGTTCGGGAGGGCCCGCGAGTGCGTAGTCCGCGAGGTTGGAAGACGTGAGGTTGCCGTATTCGTCATAGGTCACCTCTTCGTACAGCGCTTGAGATATGCCCGAGGCCACGCCACCGTGGACCTGCCCTTCGGCGATCAACGGATTGACGAGCGTGCCCGCGTCGTCGGTGGTCACGAAACGAAGCGGCGTGACCGCGCCGGTCTCGGTATCGACCTCGACAACAGCGATATGGGTGCCAAACGGGAAGGTTGCTCCGGTTTGCGAGAACTCGCTGACGCCGATGAGTGCTTCGTCAGAGGCCTGCGCCAGGTCAGACCAGCCAACGTGTTTCGCCGGCGTTCCTGCGACATGAAAGGTTCCGGTTTCAGCGGAGAAGACGATGTCTGCCGGTGAGGCTTCGAGGATGTCGGCGGCTTGGTCCAGGCATCCAGCAATGACCCGGTCCGCGGCGTCTGCCATTGCGGAACCAGCGAGTTGCACCGAGCGAGATCCGCCGGTGATGTTCGACGAAGGGACCTCATCGGTGTCGCCCCATACAACGGTGACAGACTCGATGGGGACTCCCATTCGATCCGCCACGACCATGGCCCATGTTGTCTCGTGACCCTGTCCGTAGGGAGTTGAACCGGTGCGGGCGATCACCGTGCCATCCTCTTGGACCTCGACCGAGCCGAATTCGGCGTCAGAGTCTGCCGCTCCTGGCGCGGTGATCTCGACGTATGACGACACCCCTATACCGAGCACGTTGTTGTCGCCTGCATCGATGCGTCGTTGCTGCTCGGCCCGAAGGTCCGCATATCCGGCATTGTCGAGTGCCAGTTGAAGCGCTGCCTCGTAGTCGCCACTGTCATAGACCTGACCCATCGGGGTCTCGAAGGGGAAGGCCGACGGTTGTATGAAGTTACGTCGGCGGAGTTCGGCGGGATCGATGTTGATCTCACGAGCGAACACGTCGATTGCTCGCTCGAGAGCGGCTGTTGCTTCGGGACGTCCAGCCCCACGGTACGCAACCACCGGCGTGGTGTTCGTCGCAACACTGACCCAGCCTGAGGAGACGTTCGGTATGTCGTAGACACCGCTCGCCATGATCGAGGTCATGTAGGGCAGAAACGACGCCGCTTCGAGATATGCGCCTGCCTCCTGGGTGATATCGAGCTGGTAGTGAGTGAAAGTGCCGTCGGCGTTTCCGCCGAGACGTACGCGGTTGAGCTGTGAGCGACCATGGCCCATGGCGAGCATGTTTTCGGTACGTGTTTCGTTCCACATGATTGGTCGGCCCACGATCTTCGCCACCGCTCCAAGTGTCGTCTCCTCCGGGCCCGGCCCAGCCTTCGAACCAAAGCTCCCTCCCACATCGGTCGTGACAACATGAATCTCGCTTCGCTCGATATTCAACACCTTCGCGATTCGATCGAGCGCCGGGTGAGCTCCCTGCGTGCTCGTCCAGCAGGTCAGGCGACCATCGTCTTCCCAACGGGCGGCTGCGACTCGAGGCTCTATCGGGGCAGCGTTCATGCGGTTATTGACGATCTCCATGTCAATGACCACCTCGCAGTTCGCGAAATCAAGATCATCGCATTCGGTTTCTTTGACGACGTTCGTGCCAAGCTCTGGCCGAACGAGCACTTCGTTTGTGAGTGCCTCGCGGATTGTCGTGACAGCATCGGTGGTGTCGATGTCGACCCACACCAGCTCAGCTGCGTCGAGCGCTTGGGCGTAGGTTTCCGCGACGACGATGGCTACGGGTTCACCTGCAAAGCGCACGTGGGACGTAGCAAGGGGGAAGCGGCGCATCGAATCGGACTTGTGGTTGGAGAACGCTCGGAGCTCAAGGTCGTTCGCTGTGAGGACCGCAAGTACCCCGTCTGCAGCAGCTGCCTCATCGGTCTCGATATTCGCGATGGCACCTGCGGCGGCTGTCGATCGCACGAACACAACATGTGCTGCACCCGGAATGTCGAGATCAGCGACGTACTCTCCGCCGCTGGTAAGAAAGCGCGGGTCTTCGATTCGGACGACTGTGTTGCCGAGAATGCTCATAGTCCGAAGCTAGCCACTTTTGAAGTCGTGGATTGGTTGCGACCTGTGTTAGTTCTTGCGTGAGCACAAAGCCGATACGTGAGGGTCATCGTGGAGCATCAGTTTGTAGAGGTCGATGGGCACCAGATGGCCTGGGTCGAGATGGGGACCGGAGATCCGATCGTCTTCCTTCACGGCAATCCAACGTCCTCATATCTCTGGCGAGAGGTCATGCCCGAAGTGGCCGGGACGGGCCGTTGCATCGCCCCTGATCTGATCGGCATGGGGCGTAGCGATCGATTGACCGACAGCGGTCCCGGCTCATACCGCTTCGTCGAACATCGCAAGTACCTCGACGGGTTTCTAGAAGCGATCGGCGTTGAGCGAAACGTCACGTTCGTCATTCATGACTGGGGGTCAGCGCTTGGCTTCGACTGGGCCCGTCGACACCCTGAGGCGGTCGCTGGTATTGCCTACATGGAGGCGATTGTCGCCCCGGTGCCATCATGGGACGATTGGCCAGAAGCTGCGCGGAGTATTTTCCAGGCATTACGGTCCGAAGCAGGCGAGGAGCTCATCCTCGACAAGAACCTGTTCGTTGAGGCGATATTGCCAGCGTCCATCCTCCGAGAGCTCGATCCGGGGGAGATGGAAGCGTACCGCCGGCCGTTTCTCGAGGCTGGAGAATCTCGTCGCCCAACCCTGACCTGGCCCCGGGAGATCCCGATCGCTGGGACACCGAGCGACGTGGCTGAGATCGTGCAAGCGTATGGATCCTGGCTCGAAACCTCGGAGGTTCCAAAGCTATTCGTCAACGCAGACCCGGGAAGCATCCTGACGGGCGCTCTTCGGGACTATTGCCGTACCTGGCCAAACCAAACCGAGGTCACCGTCGCTGGAAGTCACTTCATACAAGAAGACAGCCCGGCCGAAATCGGCCGGGCTGTCAACAAATGGATTCTAGATCGGGCGTAAGGCCCGATAATTTTCCTTAGACGACCTTGCCCCAGCGGAGGCAGAGGCCGCCGAGCGCCATCATGACGACCGAGAGCATCACGAGGATCTTCCACGCATCGGATGGGCCGGTGCTTGCAAGGGCGTCACCGTTGCTACCGCCGGTGTCCACCTGTGCGCCAACCACGAGGTTGTCGACCTGTGGGTTGACCGGAGGAGTGAGAACTGCTCCAAGGACTTCAACATCTGCATCGGGTCGAGCGACCGTTGATGGTGGAACAAGCTGCGAGTCCGGGTTGGCATCTGGGAGTTCTACCGTTCCCTCTACCTGAACCTCGATGACCTCGGTGGTTGGATCTGCTCCTGGGCCAGCCTGACCGTCGTCCTCCACCTTGGGTGCGGTTGGAGCGGCAACCTCAGCTGAATCCTCAGCGGGTGCTTCTTCTTCGACG
>CAZSYL010000031.1:0-43283 GCA_964610745.1 uncultured Acidimicrobiales bacterium | reverse complement strand
GTGTTGCCGTTGGCGGTTGCTGCCCATGAGCCGTTGCGTCGGATTTGGAGGCTTGTGCCGAGGTCGCCGTTGAAGGTGACGGTTGCTGTGTTGCCGTTGAATGAGACCGTGCAGTCACCGTTTCCGGGGTTTGGTGTTGGGTCGGGATCTGGGGTTGGGTCTGGGTTTGGTGTGCCGCCGCCTGCGGTTGTGCAGGCAATGTCTTGGAAGGGGTCTTGGTATTGGGGGCCTCGGAGTCGGGCGGTGATGGTGTCGCCTGGGCTTGCGTTGATGGTCGCGGTGTTGCCGTTGGCGGTTGCTGCCCATGAGCCGTTGCGTCGGATTTGGAGGCTTGTGCCGAGGTCGCCGTTGAAGGTGACGGTTGCTGTGTTGCCGTTGAATGAGACCGTGCAGTCACCGTTTCCGGGGTTTGGTGTTGGGTCTGGGTCAGGTGTGGGATCTGGGGCCGGGGTGTTTCCGGTCGGGAAGATCGCGTGGCGGCCGATTCCGTTGACGCCTCCGAGGCGGTTGCCGTCATGGCCGACCAGCAAGCCATACTGGTCGTCCCAGGTGAGGGACTGGACGCCGATGAAGCTGTCAGAACCGGGGTTCCAATCGACGGACTTTCCGGTGGACGGGTCGAGCGCACCGATTTGTTCGCGCTGGACAACCTGGCTGCCAAGAATCACCGGTCCCTGATTGCCACCGAAACCGAACGTGGTATCGGGGTCGCCGGGGAAGGGGTTGTCGGATCCGGGGGCTTCTTGGAACTGGAAGTGGCCCCCCACAAATACGACCTCGTTGTTGATGGCGACGCCGAGAACAGTGTCGAAGTGGCGCGAGACCCACGCTGCCTGCACGTTGGCTCCACCGCTGGTTGGGAAGCGCACTGCAACGTCATTGGTCGGAGGAATATCGTTGCCGCTGCTTACCTGAACGACGTAACTACCGTCGGGAGAGATGGCGAGACGACGAGGTCGGATTCCTGCGGGAAGCCTGTCGAGCTCGTCTTCGAAGTGGGTCGTCTGCCAGCTGCTGAGGTTGGTCGAGTTCGCAGAGACGTCGAATCGGGCAATACCAGTCCGAACTTGGCCATCGATAAGTCGGGCTGAGTGGGAGACGAACAGGAAGTCGTTGTTCGGGCTCACCTCCAGCCAGCGGACGGTCACGCCGCCGTTCGTGGCAACATCGGCGAAGTCGAAGTTGGTGGTCGAGTCGAGGTCGCCGTTGTTGGCATCGACTGCAGCAAAGGCCTCGCGTGCTTGCCCGTTGACCGTGGTGAATGGGCCACCGATGTACACCTTGCCGTTTGCGACATCGAGCGTGTTCGGGGTCGATCCCATCGAGGTATCGAAGTTTGAATTGACGCTGCCGTTGGAGTTGAGCTTCGCGATGCGGCGATGGTTTTCGCCATCGACCGTCGAGAACTGACCGGTGATGTAGACGTTGTTGCCGTCGGTGGCGATGGCGTTGACGAAATTGTTGACGTCGGGACGAAAGCTGCTGTCGAACTGTCCGGTGTTTGCGTTGTAGGCAGCGATGTAGGGCTGGTCGATGCTGTTGCCGCCAACGTTCTCGACCTGGGTAAACGTGCCGACGACGATGACACGGTTACCGAGAACGATGCTGTCGAGCACCTCACCGTTGGTGACACGCAAGGTGTCCGTGCGCGGTGTCTGCGCAGCACCGGTCTGAGCATCGGCGGCAATCGCGAACGATGCCACGACGGCGAACATTGCTGCGAATAGGAGAGCCGCCGGGAGAAGTGCACGTCGCACAACAGTCATCTGAACAAACCCCATGTAGTAGGCCCGCCCCAAAATGCCGCCATCGGTGAACTTAGCTCACGCAGTGTGTCGAAATCAACGGGTGACGATTGTGACTTACGTGACGAACAGGTCCGAACAGGGACTATTGTTCGGCATCACGCTGTTGAACATGTAGCGGTATCCTCAGGTGGTAACGGTTTGAAAGGGTTCTCATGAGCACAGCAGACATCGGTGTCGACCTCAGCAAGTACGAGCTTGGATGGTCCGACGCGGAAGACTATCTGTACAAGCCAAAGAAGGGCCTGGACACCGACATCATCAACGAGATGTCTTGGATGAAGGGCGAGCCTGCGTGGATGCGCGACTTCCGTCTCAAGTCCTACAAGCGCTTCGAGAAGCGCCCAATGCCCAAGTGGGGCGGCGACATGTCCGAGATCTACTTCGACGACATCTTCTATTACATCAAGCCAACCGAATCGGTGAAGGATGACTGGGACGATGTCCCCCAAGCCATCAAGGACACCTACGAAAAGCTCGGGATCCCAGAAGCTGAGCGCAAATACCTCGCTGGTGTCACCGCCCAGTACGAATCTGAAGTGGTGTATCACCGAAACCGCGAAGACCTCGAACAACTCGGCGTCATCTTCTGCGACATGGACACCGCGCTTCGCGAGCACCCAGAGCTCGTCAAAGAATACTTCGGCACGGTCATTCCCCCGAACGACAACAAGTTCTCCTCACTCAACTCAGCTGTGTGGTCGGGCGGCAGCTTCATCTACGTCCCACCAGGGGTAACGGTCGACCAACCGCTGCAGGCCTACTTCCGCATCAACGCAGAAAACATGGGTCAGTTCGAGCGAACGCTCATCATTGCCGACGAGGGCAGCTCGGTGCACTACATCGAGGGATGCTCTGCGCCGACCTACACGTCCGATTCGCTGCACTCAGCAGTTGTCGAGATCATCGTGAAGGAATCTGCACGCGTCACCTACACGACCATCCAAAACTGGTCGAACAACGTGTTCAACCTCGTCACCAAGCGGGCCAAGGTTTACGCCGAGGGTCACATGGAATGGATCGACGGAAACATCGGCAGTCGTCTCACGATGAAGTACCCGGCCGTCGTTATGGTCGGGCCAAAGGCTTCAGGCGAGGTTCTCTCGGTTGCATACGCCGGAAACGGTCAGCATCAGGACGCTGGCGCCAAGATGGTGCACGCTGCTCCAGAAACCACTTCCAAGATCGTCAGCAAGTCGATCAGTTCTGACGGTGGCCGGACCAGCTATCGCGGTCTAGTCCATGTTGAAGGGGACGCGCACGGCTGCAAGAGCTATGTGCAATGCGACGCGCTCATTCTCGACGAAGACTCGATCAGCGATACCTATCCATACATGGAGATTGGTTCAAAGGACGCGATCGTTGGCCACGAAGCCACCGTGTCCAAGGTTGCTGACGAACAGCTCTTCTATCTGATGAGTCGAGGTCTTTCTGAAGAACAGGCCATGGGCATGATCGTCAACGGCTTTATCGAGCCCATCACCCGCACGCTTCCAATGGAGTATGCAGTGGAGTGGAGCCGCCTCATCGAGCTGCAGATGGAAGGCTCGATCGGCTAGCAACACCCCGAACGTGGTGCTTCGGTCAATAATCGGAAGTTCTTGTTCCGAAATAGGCGAAATGGCACACTCTTCGTGGGTTTCGCGCGCTCGAAGTTTGGCAAATCTCACAGAAAGTTGGATTGGCTAGTCCGTTTCTCTCAGGTCTACAATTTGGTCGGCGGTTACAGTTGTCCTTGGTAGGACCCCGGCGACGAGAGATTTGTGCAACAACGCCTCAAAAACTCGACTAGCTCTGAAAGCCAGACTTCTGGTACTCAGACACGATCGAACGTCACAAACATACACTCTCGCCGATCGTCACGAGACGAGCTCCGGCTAGTGCGAAACCGCACGTTCTATGAGCGACGGCTGAAGCGAGCCGTTGATGTGACGTTGGGTTCGGCCTTAGCGGTGGCCTCACTTCCGGTCGCTGCGGTTTTGGCTAGCGCAGTCCGAGTCGGTCTCGGAAAGCCAGTCCTGTACGAACAGCAACGCATTGGCCAGAACGGCGAGTTGTTTACGATCTACAAGTTCCGAACCATGCGCCCAGACCGCCGTCGTCGTGATGTCGACGACATGCCCGTTGCAACCGATCGCCGCACCGGGCACAAGAACGCAAACGACCCGCGGCACACCGGTCTCGGTCGACGACTGCGTGAGCTTAGCCTCGATGAGATTCCGCAGATTATCAACGTGTTGCGTGGCGATATGAGTCTCGTTGGACCTCGTCCCGAAATGCCTGAGATCGCCCAAGAACGTGGATACGAGAACCATATTCGTCACGAGGTCAAGCCCGGTATGACCGGTCCTTACCAAACCTCACCGCTGCGCTTGAATGGCGACCTGCGAGATGGGCTGCATCTCGACGTCGAATACGTGATGAATGTGTCGCTCTTCAAGGACATTCGCTTTCTGATTCGTACGGCAAAGGTTCTTTTCACTCGGGCATCAGGTTCCTAGAAAACAGACGACACTCGTTAATATCCTGTGAGAGTTTGATCAGCTAGGTAGAGCCTGCGCGTTTGGCACGGCATCATGGAATCATGCCAATGCGTCAGGATTGCAAGTACTTCGAGAGTCGTACCTACCCAACTGGCGACACCGTGCGCAAGTGCGACCTCGACCTCGCTCCCGAAGCCCCTTGGCGGTGTCCAGTCGATTGCCCCAAGTACGAGCGACGGATGGCCGATGTTGCGTGGAGTCACGGCACGCTGGTCACCCCTGCAACACCCGAAGAACCGGTCAGCCTGGGCGAAGATGACAGCATTGCTGCGTTGCTCGACTCAGCCGAGGACATCGTCAACGCGGCGGGCCCGTCGATCAAGGCCGATGTCGAAGCCGAGCGAGAAGCCGCTAGCAAAAAGGGCAAGGGACTGCGTCGTTTCCTTCGTCGGAACAAAGACGGTTAGGGAGCACCGTCAGGCAGCTGACTGATTCGTCACCCGATCAGCTCGGTGTCCGGCTTCGCCGATAGCCTTGGCAACCATGAGTAACGCCTCCAATTTCGCGCCCTGGCTCGATTCATATCGCACGTCGGCAGCAGGTCAGCTCGCTACCGCGGAGCCGCCGACGAGCACCGAAGAAATCTGGCGCTACAGCCGTATCGACACCATCGACTTCAGCCGTTATAGCGCCATCGACGAAGCGTCGAGCGCCGTCGATCCGATGCTGATCGAGGGGGCTGCAGCAACGGTGGTCATCCGGGACGGGCGGGTGGTGGCCCTCGACCGAACCGATGCTCTCGGCAAGGCAACGGTCTCGACCATCAGCGAACATCTCGACGGTGAAGCTCTCCTCAACAAGCTCCGAGGCGAAGCAACCGACACCATTGCATACCTGCACGACGCAAACATCGGCGACGTCATTGTGATCGATGTTCCGCGTGGCGCTCACGTCGCTGCGCCAATCGTGATCGACACGTACTCAGACGTCGACGGTGGCCTGACCAGCCCACACACGATCGTGCGCGCCGCCAACGGATCTTCGGTCAACGTGTTCGAACGCCGGCGGTCCGGTGACGCTGACCAGATGGTCATTCCTGTCGTCGAACTCGACGCCGCCCCCGACGCCCGCATTGGTTACCTCGTTGCCCAGCAGCTCGGGCCGAACACCAACTCGTTCGAGCACCACGCCAGCAACGTCGACCAGCAGGCGAACATCACCTCTGGTGTCGCTGCTTTCGGCGGCGCCTACGCCCGGACTCGGGCCGACATCCGGATGGTCGGTCGAGGCGCCAACGGTGACCTGTTGTCCGCCTACTTCGGCGACGGCGAACAGATGCTCGACTTCCGAACTTTCCAGGAGCATGACGCACCCGACACGACGTCTCGCCTGCTTTTCAAGGGTGCAGTAACCGGCCAGGCCCAGTCTGTGTACTCCGGGCTGATCACCGTGTCCGAAGACGCCCCTGGCACCAACGCGTTCCAGACCAACCGAAATCTAAAGCTGTCAGATGAGGCGTGGGCCTATTCGGTTCCGAACCTCGAGATCGAACAGAATCAGGTGGCGTGCAGTCACGCTTCCACCGTTGGCGAGATCGACGAAGAGCAACGCTTCTATCTAGAGTCTCGCGGTGTCCCGACCACGTCGGCTGAACAGCTACTGGTTTCAGGCTTCTTTGCCGAGGTCATAGCCATGTTCCCCATCGACGCGGTCAAGGTCGAACTCCAAGAGGAGATCGACGCCGCACTCGCTGCGGACCGTTCGGCCCAAGATGGCGAACTCGTAGCCGGGGGAGTGGCGTCATGACCGAGACAAAGACCGTAAAGCTCTGCGATGTCGAATCGCTTGAAAGCGATTCGATCACCTCGACCGAAATCGACGGTCGGCTCATCGCGTACGCTCGTATTGGCGATGAATGGTTCGCCATCGACGACACCTGTACTCACGCAAAGGTGTCGCTGTCTGGTGGATTCCTCGAGGAGGACGACAAGACGATCGAGTGTCCTATGCACGGAGCCTTGTTCTCGCTCGAAACTGGCGAAGCGCTAACGCTTCCAGCGGTCAAACCAGTGGCCAGCCATGCCGTGACGGTGACCAACGGCGAAGTATTCGTAACGATCGAGGGAGACGACCAGTGAGTGAACTCATCATTACCGACCTGCATGCAACGGTCGGAAGCAAGGAAATTCTCAAGGGCGTCTCGCTGACCATCCGCAGTGGAGAAGTTCACGCAGTTATGGGCCCAAACGGCTCAGGCAAGTCCACGCTCAGCCACGTCATTACCGGCAAGCCCGGTTACACGGTCACGGGTGGCTCGGTCACTCTCGACGGAGTGTCGCTGCTCGAACTCCCGGCATGGGAGCGAGCCAAGGCTGGCCTGTTCCTCGCCATGCAGTACCCAACGGAGGTGCCGGGGGTGTCGCTCGAATCAATGCTCACGTCGTCGGCTGCTGCTGCGGGCCGCGACCATGGTGCAGTTCGCGCCCGTATTGCCGAAGAAGCTGAAGCGATTGGCTTTGACCCGGCGCTGATCCATCGTCCGCTCAACGTCGATCTTTCCGGTGGCGAGAAGAAGCGAAACGAAACGGTGCAACTCGGTGTCCTCAACCCGAAGATCGCAATCCTCGATGAGATCGACTCCGGGCTCGATGTCGACGCCATGCGCGCGGTAACCCGCCGAGTTGAAGAGGCTACGAACGGTGAAGACAAGCTCGGTGTCTTGGCAATCACTCACTACAAGCGGCTCTTCGAAGAGCTTGAGCCCGATCACGTGCATGTGTTTGCCGCAGGCGTTATCCAGACCAGCGGTGGAGCAGAGCTCGCCGAGGAGCTTGAGCAGACCGGCTATGGCGACTACGTAGATCTCGTCGAGGTCGACGATACGCCCGAAGCGTTCCGCAACCCGTTCGGCGAGGCGACCTTCGCAGACTCCATGAACCTGCACGAGGGTTAGTCGTCAGGTCTTGCGCTGTTAGCTGACGCGCTGCTTTGGCCGTAGGTCTGGTAGGGCAGTGCTGTAACCGAAACGTTCGAAGTCTTCTGCGAAGATCTGACGGACCATTGGCTCGGTCTGTTCGTCGTAGAAGCGGTCCGGACTCGGGTATGGAACCTTGCGCTCCCCGAGGCCGAATCGCATGTTGGGAACGCTCGAATCAGGGTTCTGGGCATAGTCGATGTGATGCCCCGACGCCCGAAGCTCCACATATTCACTGCCGGAGACCTCGTCTAGACCGAGGGTTCTTTCGAATGCATTGAGCCCATCAAGGCCGTCCTCGATTCTGCAGAAGGCATCGAGCTCGTGAATCGACTCGAGGAAGTTCGCCTGCAATCCGAGATGTTGATTGACCCGCGTTGGCCCGACCTGTGCCAGATAGTTGAGGAACTCGACGAAGGTGTAGGTCTTTGTGGAGTCAGCCGGCATGTCGTAGTAGTCCACGATCGGGGTGAATACCGGCGGGTTGCGAATGCTGTGAAGGTACGAGCTGACCGCTCGATTGAACGGATTTCGCGTGAATCGCACCATCGTGAACTCAGCTCCGTTAGCGAGTTCCTCGCACCGTTGCCCATGCCATTCAGAAGGGAGAATCACCTTGTTGCGATGGTTGTGTATCCACCGTGGGTATTCACTTTCCATCTTGTTTTGGTGCATGTACCACTTCATGGCAAAGGTCGAGCCGGCACGGCCCGTGAGCAGCAATGCAATGTTGTGGTTTGGGAAGAGGATCGGCCGCTGGTTGGCGTATCCGTACTTCTGCATACAGACCGGATGACCTTGGCTTACGAAGTCCCGCGTCACGTTTCGGTTGCCATCAACGGTCCTGATCACAGCTGGCACGCTACCACAGCGCGGGTTGTTGGCTACCTAGCCGTTGAGGCTGCGTTCTGTCGTGGCGCCGAGGACTCCCGCACCAATGGTTGGTCCCGGTTCGACGACGAGACGACCAATGCATGAGAACTGACTCGGCGACGCGACGAGCAGCCCTTCGGCGGTGAGTTGTGGGGGTTGGGCCACGCCGCCGCTGAGGTCCGCGGTCCAGTCTCGCTCGCTGCCAAGGACCAGCGATACGTTGCCGCGGTCGCCGGTCGAGCGCTGGGTCGTTCCGTACAGTGCAACAAAGGCACCTAGGTCGAACTCGGCACCTTCGAAGCGCTGAGCGGACTGGGTGTGCCACTGCACCTCCCCGGTCACTGAATTGACTAGGCGGATTCGGAAGAAGCCGGGGGCGACCGGGTGAGGGTCAGAAATGATGACCTGACCTTCGGTGCTGCCAACGACACCGTCAAAGACTTGTGCGGTCGAGGTGAGGCGCCACAGTTCTTCACCGGTGGCTGCGTCGAGGCCAATAAGCACGAACGGTTCAGCCGGTGGTTGAGCTGCGCTGGCCGTCGAGGTGATGAGTTGTCCTGTTCCAATGAAGGCGGGGGTGCCGACATTCTTCGCGCTCCAGAGTTCTTCCCCGGTGGCCCGATCGAGGGCGGTCACTCCGCCACCTGGTGCAGCATTTGGCGACAGCTCGTAAAAGACGGCGGTCGGTGTGGTCCAAACTTCACCGGCGCCGAGCCGATCGACGTGGTCGATATCCCACAGGCGGCCTCTCGCTTCGGTGTCGATGGCAACCATACGGGTTTGGGCCGCAACGGCGATGGCTCCCGATGCATATGACATCGTGTCTCCGCGCTCCACATCGTTGAGCGTCCACAACACCCGGCCGGTGGCGTAATCGATGGCCTTGACGCCAACGCTGTCCAGCGCGTAAGCGACATCGTCGGTCAGGATGACGTTATCGAAGTCGAACTGAGAGTCGTTCACCCACAAGTCCGCTCCGGTCTCCAGGTCCAACGCCCGGACGGCGTCGCGGGTCACAACGATGAGGCGGTCTTCGGTGAGGGCAAGGTCGTGAGCTTCGGTTTCAAAGAATCGTTGCCACAGGGGCGCTTGTTCGCTGAGATCGAGAGCACCGATGCCGGGGGCCTGCCCGCGGTCTGAGCGGAACGTGAGGAAGGCCGTCGTGTTGTTGGCCTCGGAGAGGCTTCCGGGCTCTGGGATAGGAAAGGACCAGACCTGTTCGCCAGTGGCGCTCGATAGCAACGTTACTTGCGCGGGGTGCTCCGAGCGACAGGTATCGCCCGACGTGTCGGGCTGTACGAAGCTCGCGTCAGCCAGCGAGTCGGGGAAGGCTATGGGGTCGGGAGATCCACCGACGACAGAGGTCGACGGTCGTGGAGCCAAGGAAAGCTCTGGCGCATTTGCGAGGGGGGTATCGGTGGTAGCGCAGGCAGCGACGAGCAGGGCGAACGTCGCCCCCAACGCTGCCAGACGGCGGCGTTTGCCCATAGTTACACAAGCTAGCCGACCCGCCACCAAGAGTGGTGGATACCTTCCTCTTAGAGCCCTCTTAGAGCGCAGTGACTGCGAATGGGCTTGGTCGGAGTGCACCCGATCTAGACTGCCCGAATGCCAAAGGCTCTCATCACTGGAATAACTGGCCAGGACGGCTCCTACCTCGCTGAGCTTCTGCTCGAGAAGGGATACGACGTGGTGGGAATGCTCCGTCGTTCGAGCACTGTAAATTTCGAACGGATCGATCACATCCAGGACGACATCCAGCTGGCCCAGGGTGACCTGATCGACGGTGCGTCGATGGTGCACGTTCTGCGCGAGCATCAGCCCGACGAGGTGTACAACCTCGCGGCACAGTCGTTCGTGCAAACCTCGTTTGGCCAACCGGTGCTGACCGGAGAGATCACGGCCCTCGGCGTCACTCGAATCCTCGACTCGATCCGAATGGTCAATCCACAAGCGCGGTTCTATCAGGCCTCGTCGAGCGAAATGTTCGGCAAAGTCACTGAGGTCCCACAGACCGAATCGACATCGTTCCATCCGCGCAGTCCGTACGGTGTGGCCAAGGTGTACGGCCACTGGATCACCGTCAACTACCGGGAGAGCTACGAGATGTACGCCTGCTCGGGAATCCTCTTCAATCATGAGAGTCCGCGGCGCGGTACCGAATTTGTCACTCGCAAGGTCACCGATGCGGTGGCTCGAATCAAGGCCGGCATCCAGAGCGAGCTCCGTCTCGGAAACCTGGACGCAGAACGAGATTGGGGACACGCCCGAGACTATGTCGATGCAATGTGGCGCATGCTCCAGCAGGATGAGCCAAAGGACTACGTCGTTGCGAGCGGGGTCACCCACACCGTGCGTGAGCTGTGCCAGATCGCCTTCGATGCGGTCGGCCTTGACTGGGAACAGTACGTCACGATCGATCCGATGTTCTACCGTCCTGCCGAAGTCGATTCGCTCGTCGGTGACGCCACCGCTGCCCGCACAGAACTTGGTTGGGAGCCGACGATCTCCTTCGAATCGCTCGTCCACGAGATGGTGGAAGCCGACCTTGCTCGAGTGAAGAAAGCCATTGACTAACGAGCTGTCGCAGCGGCCTGTCGCGGTCGTTCGCCGTCCCGGGCCGCGCCTGGTCGACGGTCTGACCCTCGAAGAGCTCGCCGAACCTGTCGATGTCGATCTGGCGGTGGAGCAGTGGCACGCCTACGTCTCAGCCCTCTCAAGCGCTGGCTGGCACATCGTCGAATGCGCTCCAGCCGATGATTGTCCTGACGCGGTTTTCATTGAAGACCCGGTGGTCGTCTTCGGTGACACCGCTGTGGTGTGCCGTCCTGGTGCCGTGAGCCGACGACCTGAAACCGAAGGGATTTCCGAGCTTTTCAACGGGCTTGGCTTGTCGGTCAAACACCTCGCTGCTGGCACTCTCGACGGCGGCGACGTCCTCAAGGTTGGCCACACGGTGTACGTCGGTCTTTCCGATCGCACTAACGAAGCAGGTGTCGAGAGCCTTGCCGAAGCGCTGGGCGATGAGTGGACGGTTACAGCCGTGCCACTCACTGGCGTGCTTCATCTCAAGTCGGCGATAACCGCGTTGCCCACCGGTCAGATCATCGGTCTAGGCGAATGCGTTGACGAGAGTGTCGTCGGCAACGTCCGGGCAATGCCCGAAGACGCTGGTGCCCATGTTGTCGAGATTGGCCCTGAGCATCTACTCGTTGCCAGGTCAGCGCCTCAGACGATCGGGCTGCTGCGGAGTGAGGGCTACACCGTTTCCGCTGTCGATATCTCCGAGTTCGAGAAGCTCGACGGATGTGTGACTTGTCTGTCGGTTCGCATTCGCCCCTAGCTGGGCGCTACGTCGTCTCGGCCTGCGCGGTCGTTTCGGCCTGCTCGATTGCTTCGAGGAGTGTGTTCCACGACAGGACAGCACACTTAATTCGTACGGGGAACTTCACCACACCCTTTAGCGCCGATAGGTCACCCATCGAAAGGTCAGGCTTCTCGGCCGCGCCAGCGATGTTGCCAGCATCGCCCGAACTCGCTGCTGCCTTCGCGGCCTCGATGTCCTCGGCGCTGGTCTTGTCGTCGGAACTATCGCCCTTGCCAGGAATCGACATCATCGCTTTGAAATCGTCGGTGAGGCCGCGGACTTCCTCGAGGCTCTTACCTTTGACCGCCTGCGACATCATCGAAGCCGACGACTGGCTGATCGAACAGCCCTGACCATCCATCTTGATATCGACGACGCGGCCGTCCTCGATCTCGACATAGAGCACGACCTCATCGCCACAGAGCGGATTGAATCCTTCGGTCTTGCTCGCCGGCGGAGGGAGCTCACCGCGGTTCCGTGGGTTGCGATAATGATCGAGAATGATCTCCTTGTAGAGATCCTCCAAGCCAGCCATTAGAACCCCATCCCGCCGAAGATGTCGTCGGCCGACTCGAGCGCATCGGCGAACGCATCGACGTCGGCTTCATCGTTGTACACGTGCAGTGAGGCACGTGCGGTCGAGTTGACCCCCATGACCTGCATCAAGGGCTTCGCGCAGTGATGGCCAGCGCGGACACATACGTTTGCCTGGTCGAGGACCTGGCTGAGGTCGTGTGGGTGAACGTCCTTGTAGGCAACGGAGAGAAGCCCGCCTCGACACGCTGGTTCTGAGGGACCGTGGATCGTGATGTCATCGCCGAAACGTTCCTTCAGCGTGCGCAGCGCATAGGCGGTGAGCGATACCTCGTGTTCGCGGACGTTTTCCATGCCCAGGTTCTCGAGATACTTCACCGCCGCGCCCAGCCCGACGATCTCCGCGACCATTGGGGTGCCGGCTTCGAACTTGTGGGGGAGGGTGTTGGTGGTGAAACCTTCCTTGGTCACCTGCATGATCATGTCACCGCCACCGAGAAACGGTGGCATGGCCTCGAGCAGTTGGGTCTTTCCCCACAGAACCCCGATCCCGGTCGGCCCGAGCATCTTGTGTCCGGTGAACACCATTGCGTCGACACCGAGTTCGGTGACGTCTGTCGGAACGTGCGGTACGTACTGGCTGGCATCGGTCATCATGATCGCACCCACGTCATGGGCTGCATCGGCGAGACGGCGGATTGGGTTCATGGTGCCGAGTACGTTCGACATTGCCGTGACCGAGACGAGCTTGGCTCCATCGAGCAGGGTGTCGAGCTCGGAGAGATCGAGCTCGCCGGATTCGGTAATGGGGATCCAACGCAATTCGATGCCCCGCGACTGGACCAACATCTGCCACGGAACGATGTTGGCGTGGTGCTCCATTTCGGTGATGACCACGACGTCGCCCTCGTTGAGGTTCGCATGACCCCAGCTGTAGGCGAACAGGTTCATCGCCTCGGTCGCGTTCTTGGTGAAGATGACCTCGTGGGTCTTTGGTGCACCAATGAACCGCGCGACCGCCGCGCGTGCTTCGTCGACGAGGTCATTGGCTTCGGCCGCCAGCTGATAGGCGCCTCGATTCACACTTGCGGAGTGGTTGCGGTAGTAGTCGTCCATGGCCTCGAGCACGGCGCGGGGCTTTTGCGAGGTCGCTCCCGAGTCGAGGTAGACGATGGGCTTGCCGTTGATCTGGCGATCGAAAATCGGAAAGTCCGCTTTGATCGCCGCGACATCGAGCGTCATGAGCCGGCGCTCACGAAGGAGTCAAACCCCTCAGCTTCGATCGTCTCGACGAGCTCCATGCCGCCGCTCTCGACGATCGCACCATTGGACATGATGTGAACGTGATCAGGCTTCAGGTAATCGAGGAGGCGCTGGTAGTGCGTGATCGTGAGGACTCCAAGGTCGGTCTTTTTTGCCCGTACTGCTTGGACGCCCTCGGCGACGATGCGCAGGGCATCGATGTCGAGGCCCGAATCGGTTTCGTCGAGAATGGCGAGCTCGGGTTGAAGTAGTGCCATCTGAAGGATCTCGTTGCGCTTCTTCTCGCCGCCGGAGAACCCCTCGTTGAGGAAGCGGTCCATGAACGAGGTGTCCATGCCAAGTGTGTCCATCCACTCCGAAAGCGACATGTAGATCTCGATCGTGGAGACGTCTTCACCAGTGCGAGCCTGGACTGCCTGCTGGAGAAAGTTGCGGACCGAGACGCCCGGGATGGCCTGCGGGTACTGGAAGGCGAGGAAGATGCCAGCACGGGCACGATCGGTCGGATCCCACTCGGCAATGTCGTCGCCCTTGAGCAGGATGGTGCCACTGGTGATCTCGTATTCGGGGCTGCCCGCGAGTGCCGATGCAAGCGTCGATTTGCCACAGCCGTTCGGTCCCATCAATGCGTGTATCTCGCCTGCGTTGACGGTCAGGTTGACGCCTTTGACGATCTCGACTCCGTCAACGGTCGAAATGTGGACATCGGAAAGCTCGAAAAGCGGTGCACCCATGTTCAGAGTCTATTTCAGTCACCGGGAAACCCCCCGGTTGAACTCGTCACCTCCGCCTCAAATCTGCACAAACCAGACATTCGGGGTCTGACCCCAACCGAGGGTTGTTACCAGCCGCGGGCGACCCATTCGTCGAACTTGGGCTTTTCGGTGCCGATCGTCGTGTCGTCACCATGGCCGGGGAGAACCAGGTAATCATCGGAAAGCACCTTGTAGAAGCGCTCTTCGATCGAGGTCATGATCTGTTTGAAGCTCTTCTTGTTGGGTGTTGCACCTGCCCCACCGGGGAAAAGGGTGTCGCCGCTGAACAGGATTGGGGCACCCTCGAGGGTGAATGACATTGAACCAGCAGTGTGGCCAGGAGCCAGGATCGTCCGCAGCTTCAAACGCCCGACCTCGATGATGCTGTCATCTTCGAGGACCTCGTCGTAGCTATCGAGCATCGAAGCATCCGCTTGCGCGACGCCAACCGAATACCCGGCGTTGCGCATCGCCGGGATGGCGGCAATGTGATCCCAGTGGCCATGGGTCTCGATAATGCGGCGAACATTCAGCGCCTTGGCCAGTTCGAGCAACTGCTCGTGTTCGTTGGCGGCATCGATGAGCACGCTCTCGCCCGTTTGAGTGCAGCGCACCACAAACACATTGTTGTCGATTGGACCCACGACAACTTTGTGGATCTCAAACCCGGTGTCAGCGTGATGCAGCGTCGCAGAAAGATCGATCATGACCACAACGCTAGACGAATCTAGAGGCGTGCGACTTTGTTGAGCTGATGATGGCCTTCGATGAGGCGCACGGTGCCCGACCGCGAGCGCATGACAAGCGACTGAGTCTTGGCGACGCCACCCTTGGCAAAGTGCACGCCTTGGATCAGGTCGCCATCGGTGATTCCGGTCGCGGCAAAGAAGCAGTTGTCGGTGTTCACCATGTCGTCGAGAAACAAGACTTTGTCGAGGTCGTATCCAGCCGAGAGTGCTTCGCTCTTCTCCTGCTCGTTGCGAGGCCAGAGCATGCCCTGTTGGTCGCCTCCCATACAGGCGAGCGCAGCGGCGGAGATCACCCCTTCGGGAGTTCCGCCAATGCCGAGTAGAACATCGGCGCCGGCATCTGGCCACGCGGTCGAGATTGCTCCAGCGACATCGCCATCGGGGATGAGTCGAATGCGGGCGCCCGCGGCCCGGACTTCCTTGATCAATTCGATGTGGCGATCGCGGTCGAGAATGACGGCGGTGAGGTTGGACAACCGCTTGTTCATCGTGTCGGCGATCGAATCGAGGTTCTCGGTCGCTGTCTTGCGAATGTCGATGGCTCCGGCGGCAGCTGGTCCGACGGCGATTTTGTTCATGTAGACGCATGGCCCGGGGTCGAACATGGTGCCGCCTTCGGAAGCAGCGATTACGGCCAGAGCGTTGGATCGTCCAAGGGCCGTCAGCGTTGTGCCGTCGATTGGATCGACTGCGATGTCGACCTGGGGAGGTTCGCCGTTACCGATGCGCTCCCCGTTGAAGAGCATCGGCGCTTCGTCCTTTTCGCCCTCGCCGATGATGACCGTGCCGTCCATAGCGACCATGGCGAGCTGGGAGCGCATGGCGTCGACTGCCGCACCGTCTGCTGCCTCCTTGTCGCCTCGTCCCATAAAACGGGAAGCAGCGATGGCGGCGACCTCGGTAACCCGCACCATTTCAAGTGCGAGATTTCGGTCGGGGTTGGTGCGTTCAGACATTGGAGGTCTCCGTGATTGCCACCTCACAGGAACGAGGCGAATTGCGACAGTATGTCGTTATTGGCTAGTCGCTTGTTTTCTATCGGCAGCTCCCGCCGCAACGTAACCGACTTTGTCAGGGTAGCTTTCTCTGTCATGCCAACGATGTATTGCTTTCAGTGCTCGCGCGAGTATGTCGAAGAGGTCACCGAGTGTTCCGAGTGCGCAGTTGGCCTGGTCGAAGACAAGCCCACTCCGCCCGAAGAGGTCGGCGAGCAGGACGAACCACAAGTTGCCTATGAGCTATACGAATGGTCCTTTGAGGCACGACGGATGCTCGAGGGCCTGGTGACCTCCGAGAACATTGCACACGGCTGGCAGGGTGCAGTTCTCATTGTTCGAGAGGTCGATGAGGACCGGGTTGATGCGTTGGTCGAGCAGGCCGAAGAACTCGATGGTCCTGCCCTTCCTGAAGACGCCGAGAAGATCGGCTACAGCATGGAGGACTGGAGCGCCGAGAATCAGCAGAGTCTCGTCGAAACCCTTGGCCTCAACGGCATTGCTCATGAGTTTGACGAGGACGGCGAGCTCGTCATTGCTGAAGAGGACGAGCAGCAGGTCGACACGATCATCGAGAATCTGAGCGAACGCCTCGCGATCGAGGACGAGCTAGGCGACGCCAGCGAAGTCATGGAAGGTCTGGAACTTAATGACCTTCTGGGAGAGGTCAGGGGCCTGGCAAACAAGCTTCGCAAGAACCCCGGCGATGCAAAAGCGACGACCAACATCGTGAACAAGGCCGATCTGCTTTCCGACATTCGCACACCATTCGGATTCGATAGCGGCCGATGGTCCAAGATTCGCCTTCGGTCCGCCGAAATGGTCGATGTCTTGACCAGTGAAGACCGAGGCGAGGACGAAGTCGTCGACGCAGCAAACGCTCTCAACGAGGTGCTCGAAGGCACAATTTAGGTCGCCAACGCCATCCGAAGCGCTCGATAGGTCGATGAGCCCAACTTCAGAACAATTCGACTCGGCTGCGGCTCCTCGCTAAACCGTCGTTAGCTTTAACGGTAATGATTCTTGCGTCACTCGAAGTGTGGCACTCACGCCCCATTGCCCCAACCCGACGCGTAGCTCTCGGTGAGATCAACATTCCCACCGACCCCGCTCCTGGGCCCGGCGGATTACTCCTCGGCGCGGTTCTTGCGCGGTTCGCAGCAGACCTCGACGGTGACCTTCGCGAAGAGATGACCGCCCTGATGGATGAGGTCGAAAGTGGCAAGAAGATCGGGCAACCTCGACTTCGTCATCGCCTGCAATCCGACATTGTTGGGTTGAGCCGCAGCGAGCATCGTCTAGTGAGTGGTGAGAAGGGTCTGCACTTCGAACTTGAAACAGCCAAAGGGCTACCTGCTCAGAGCGCCCTTGCAGCGGTGTATGCGTGCGGTGAGCTGCCGTTGGAGCGGCGCGCTGATGTTATGACCGTGCTGCGGCGCGGCCTTGAGTGGGTCGGCCCGATCGGGCCCGGGGTCATCGATTACCTGGTCGGCGCTGAAGTCGGCATGAGAATGCGATCAGGAGCGTACGCCACTGCCTCGAGCCCGTTGATCTGGGCATTGGGAGTGCTTGAACTTGAGGCTGGAGAGCAGCCCGAACCAAAGGATGTCCAGCGCAGTTACCGGCGTCTCTTGAGGAGTGCTCATCCCGATCACGGGGCTGGCGAAGATGTTGCTGCCGACCGCATCGCTGAGCTCTCTAAGGCCCGCGAGATACTGCTCCAGTAGGGTTTACCTCCATGGTTCTCCCAACACCGGCTGGTCTCGTTCTTACACCTGGCGCGAGCGCAGACCGTGACCACTCGACTCTGGTTGCCATCGACGAGGCTCTCGATCTTCCGGTCCTGCGGCTAACGCTCGGCACGACGAGCGTGCCCAAGGCAGTACGCACTATCAGCGAAGCAGTAGGGGAGTTCGCATCCACTCTTGGCGTCGAATCCAGCGAGTTGGTTATCGGTGGCCGGAGCTTCGGCGGTCGATCGTGTTCGGTCGCTGTGGGCCAAGGGCTTGAAGTCGGTGGCCTCTTGTTGTTGTCCTACCCTCTGCACCCGCCGGGCAAGCCCGAAAAAATGCGCGTCGAACACTTTCCAGACATTGCGGTACCCACACTCTTCATTTCCGGCGAGAAGGATCCGTTCGGCCGGCCAGACGAGTTCGAGGCCCACATCGGCGCAATCGCTGGCCCCACCAAAATGCAATGGGTCCCGGGTGCCCACTCGCCAAAGGGCAACCAGGAGGCGACGGTCGTCGACCTCGTTCAAGCAGCCCTAGATCCACACTGACCAACACATTTGGGGTCTTCTCCCAAATCGAAAGGTTTGAGAGTGCTCTAGGCGGTGACGGTTACCGGTACGCCGAGAGGGAGGTACGTCGCCAGACGGGCGATGTCCTCGTTGTGTAGCCGAATGCAACCAGCGCTGACTGCGGTGCCGAGCGTGTCAGGGTCGTTCGTACCGTGGATTCCGAGCTGCCCGGGGCCGCCATTGAACGTCTCGAAGACCTCCGAGAATCCCGAAAGTCCATACGCAAAAGCTCCGTATGCACTGTTTGGAATGATCGGTGCGAGCAACTCGGTCAGGTAGTACACGCCGCCAGGTGTTGGGGTGTTGTTGGACGCCACGCCCGCGACAGCATCGAAGATGGTCTGGCCATCTTCAAACACCCTCATCCGGAAGTCCTCCAGATCGACTTGGATGCGGAACATGTGAGCGGCGAGGGCGACATCGCTGTCTCGAATCCAACCGGTCGAACCGTTGGGTCGCACGGGAAGCAACACTTCGTGCCACTCGCCAGCATTGCGAACGGTCAAGAAGACGAGGTCCCCGTTCGTAATCGTGGGATGGTCCATCGTGTGGGTGATCTCCGCGTCACTACTCGGTTCGGCAAAGACCTGAACCTGAGGAACGACGGCGGTCGCGATTATCGATCGGTTTGCGTGCTCGTCCTCGTCGGTCTCCCCACCCACTTCGCGAGCCGCTTGAGCCGGCGTCGGAGCTGCGAGAAGACGGCCAGGATTCTCTGCTGTTGACCGGACAGGGCTAACCAGCGTCGGTCGCTGAGCCGCCGCGGTGGAACACCCAGCAAGAGTGGTCACACTCGCTACGCCCGCGCCCCAAAGCAGCTTTCGCCGCGAAATTGAATCCGGAATCAATCGCACACTCGCGACAATAACGCAGGGCCTACCCGCACCTCCAGTCGACTAGCCGAACAACCCGGCGAGTACGACGAGCATCTTGAGCCGTCACCAGTCTCAGGTTTCGAGCGGAGCTTCATCGTTGAGCTCTTCGAGCGTGAGGTTTGCGGTCTCGGGGTAACGGAAGAGTATGAGCAAGACGAGGGTGGCGGGTCCGATCGCTGCGACGAGCAGCGCTGGACCGAACGCATCGAACCGTTCGGCGAGCCGGCCCACCAACTGAAGCCCAATGACGCTGCCGCCGACACCGAATGCGGTGATGACTCCATTCGCGGTTCCGCGGAGTCGAGTCGGAAAGAGCTCGGGACCATAGACGGCGAGCCCGGCAACCGCGAAGCCCGAGCCGAGGATCACCCCGATTGCCCGTACCGGGAAGATCCAGAAGTCGTTGGAGAAGAACGACAGCACGCTCATCGAAACGCCGACCGCCGTTCCGAACGCGCCGATTGGGCGGCGACCGATTCGGTCCGACAAGATCCCGCCGGCCATCACGCCAATGCCGATCGGCGTGCTGGTCAGCAACGTGAAGACGGTGATGCGGCTTGCATCGAAACCGAGCTCGTCCCGGAGAAACTGATTGTCGAACTGGCTCGCCGGTGTCGCAAAGAGGGTTGCCAGAAGTGCTCCGAACCCGAGTAGCAACAGACGGCTCCGCAGTTTCGGATTCTGCCAAAGTTCGAGGAGGGACTGCGAAGCACGCTGACGGTCGAGCAGTGCGAACCGTCGAGTGTTGGGTAGGCGGCTTCCGACCCAGAGCGACAGCGGAACGAACAGCAGCGCCGCGGCATACACCAGTCGCCACCCCCACTCGGCAACGTCGGCGAGGGGCAGGATCCACACGACGATCCCCGACCCGAGGCCGGCGAGCAGGATCAGCATCGAGACGCCGTACGCTCGGCTTTTCGGTGGGAGCTCCTCGCTGGCGAAGACGAGCAGCACGATCGTCAATCCGGTCGCCAACCCACGAGAGATCACCTGGGACGCTGTCAGGAACGCGAGATTCGGAGCGAGTGCACCGGCCGCGGTCGCGAGGCATGAGATCGTCACCGCAACGGTGAGTGCCAGCTTTCGGCCGAACCGATCCGCTGCCACGGTCAGGGCGAGCGACAAAACAATCGAGACGCGCACGATCGTGAAGACGTTCGCCCTCGCCGAGGTGTCGTGGGCCGAGTCGACACAGGTGCGCATGCCGTCGGCATTGACCGCGAACTCATTGCAGAACTCGTCCGCGGCGAACGTGAGCGTCTGGCCGATCACCGATCCGAGGAACCCGTTGACGATGGCGATCACCCCGAGAAGACCAATCGCTCGACTTGCCCGAGCGTCGAGCCTGCCGGCGGGCGCCCACCATGGTCGGGGGTTCTTCTGGCCGCCGCGGACACTCCACCAAAAAGGAAACCAGAGCAAGATCCAGAAGACCGGAAGGGACAACTTCCAGGTGACCTCCTCGATAACTGAGTAGGTCTCTGGTGTATCGCCCGGCGACACCGATAACGAGCGCGAGTAGATCGAGAATGGGCCCTCTTCAAGTTCGAAGCGGTCGGGTGAGCTACCGATTCGCTCCAGCACGATCCCATCGATTGGGGCGCGGAGGAGTTTCAGTTCAGCGTCATTAACGACGAGTGCCCTGCGCTGCGTTGTCACTCGGGTAATACTGGCAGCGATGTCCGGACAGTCCACCACCGAATTTGTGATCGAACCGGGGCCACCGCTGTCGGGTGAGCTCACGATCAGCGGAGCGAAGAACTCCGTACTCAAGCTCATGGCGGCCACAGTCCTAGCTGAGGGCACGCACACGATCTACAACGTGCCCGACATCCATGACGTCGGTGTCATGTGTGAACTGCTCGAGTCGATGGGAGCCCAGACGAGCCGCCGGCCGGGGGTTGTCGAGATCGAGGTTGGTCAGATCAATCCCGTCGCACCGTTCGAACTCGTCGAGCAAATGCGAGCATCGACCGCGATTCTCGGCCCGCTGCTCGCTCGTTATGGTCGAGCCGAGCTCGGGATACCAGGCGGTGATGACTTTGGACACCGGCCCATCGATATGCACCTCACCGGGCTCGAAAAACTCGGTGCAACATTCGATGTGCAGCCCGAAGGACTGGTGGGGACAGCGACGAAACTCGCCGGAGGCGAAGTTGTCCTCGGCTTCCCAAGCGTGGGAGCGACCGAGAACATCATGATGGCAGCGGTGCTCGCGGACGGGGTCACCACGATCGAGAACGCGGCCCGCGAGCCTGAGATTGCTGACCTTGCGTCCATGCTCACCAAGATGGGTGCGGGTATCACCGGCGCAGGTACCTCCCGTATCACGATCACGGGCGTCGACGTACTCGAACCCGTGAGTCATCGAGTTATCCCCGATCGAATTCAGGCCGCGACCTTCCTGGCGGCGCTCGGTGTGGCCGGGGGAGAGATCCTGCTTCGCGAGGCCCGTTATGACCACATGGACATGGTGTGTCAGAAGGTCGGTGAGATGGGTCTTCGCACCTCACCTGACCGGGATGGCATTTGGGCCATGGCCAACCAAAGGCTGAACGCAGTCGATTTGTCGACCCTGCCGTATCCCGGAGTCGCAACCGATTACAAACCGTTCCTCGCTTCGATGTTGTGCGTTGCCGACGGGACGAGCATCGTCACTGAGAATCTCTTTGCTGGCCGATTCCGATACGTCGACGAGCTGGTCGCACTCGGCGCTGAGGTTCGCACCGATGGCAACCACGCGGTCATCAAAGGTGTGAAACGGCTCCAGGGAGCGAAGGTTGTGAGTCACGACATTCGTGCTGGTGCTGCGCTGATCGTGGCGGCTCTCGGCGCCGACGGTCAAACCATTGTCACCGATGACGGGCATGTCTGTCGGGGTTATCCCGACCTTGCCGGAGATCTACGGCACCTCGGGGCAAACATCGAGGAACGCGCAGCAGCGAACTAAACCGCGATCGATCGGTCAGATGCGAGGCGAGTTAGTCGAGGTCTTCAGCAAGACGGTCAGCGCGCCTATTCGCGAGCCACAGCAGGCCACCGAGAATGGCGATTGGGCCAACGACGAGCAGAATCTCGTCCCAACCACCCTGGTGCGCAAAGAGCTGCATGCTCAAAGCGTAACCGCGGTGCCATCGGAGTAGAAGACCTGCCCAATATTGACGACCTCGGTAATGCCAGGCACGCGGTCTTTCATGATTCGCTCGACACCGGCCTTCAACGTCTGTGACGACGCGGGGCAACTGGTGCATGCACCCATGAGCTCGACCTCGACAATTCCGGTGACAACATCGACCGAAACAAGCTCGATATCGCCTTTATCGGCCTGCACCGCAGGACGCACCGCGGCAATAACCTTTGCGACCTCGGCCTCTACCGAGGCTGCATCGACATCTCCGGCAGCAGGAGCAGAGGTGGTCGCAACAGCGGCGACGGGCGATTCTTTCATCATAGTAATCATACGAACTACGCGAGGGCTTTGAAGATTCCTGCGGAGATGAATGCGTACGGCTCAGTAGCTATGGTGAGGAGGGTAGGGAGGACTCCATGAGCAGCGGTGAGGGCAATAACCAACAGGGCAACGGCAAACCAGCCGACGACAATACCGATCGGGCCGAATACGACCTGATTATCGTTGGCGGAACCGTCGGCGGGCTCTCCGTCGCGATCGCGACGCAGGAAGCTGGCCTTTCTCGAGTGCGAATTATCGAGCAAGGCGATGCCATCTCGTTCCCCGAGCTCGTTCCCGAACACCGGCTCGAAGTCGGCTACGGCGAGAAGCTGCTGAGTATCGATCATGACGGTGAACACGTCGTCGTCACCACCGAGCAACGGACCTACGTCACCGCTGGTTGTCTCGTCGCCGAACTTCACCGGAACCCCGAATACCACGTGCCGGCCGATGTCACTCTGTCCGACAAGGTCACGATCGATACGCTCCCTGACAACCTCAGCGACAGCGACATTCTCGTGGTTGGCCATACCAATCACGCAGCCGAATTGGTGGGGCGAGCTTCATCGGCTGGTGCGGGAGTTGTGCTCGCCGCGGGTGGCATGGACCCGGCCCAGCTGGCACCGGTTGCCGACACGATGCTGCGCAAGCTCGAACGTGAGCGCCGCGCAACCCTGCTCTACCGAGCGGTACCCGATGGTGTGGGCGACAAGGGCGAGTTCCCGATTGCCTACTTCAACGATCGGCGTACCCCCGACCTCGAATTCGACCACATTGTTTTCGCGTCCCCCAGAGTCCGTCCCAGCGTGGCCGAACTCGGTGTCACGACCGCCGCCATCGACAGCGGCAAGGTCTGGTTTCTGGGCTACCCCGAAGCGGACGTCGAAGTTCCCCACGCGCATGCTTGGGAAATCGCGAGTCAGCTCGCCGCAGCGTGCTTCCCGGACCTGACGCTCCCCGAGTCGCCGACGGTGGTCAAACGCCGCGTCCGCCACGTCTCGGCTGTAGCCGAACTGCGCGAGGAGCACTACAACGCAACGATCACCGAATTCGAAAAGCGACACTCCGACCTTTGGGTTCTGCGCGTGCGCCCCGATCATGGCGACACCTCTCACATTCCCGGGCAGTACGCATCGCTCGGCCTTGGCTTTTGGGAAGATCGTGTCGACGACCATGTCGACCCCGATCTCGACGAACGCTGGCACAAGCTCATTCGGCGCTCGTATTCCATCTCCCATTCGGTCTTTGAGTCCTCGGGATACTTTGCGCCACCCGACACCGAAGAACTCGAGTTCTACATCGTCCTCGTCCCCGCCGACGACGACCACGTTTCAGCGCTCACACCACGACTTGCGACCAAGAAGGTCGGTGACCGGATCTACCTCGGACCTAAGGTTGCTGGTCGCTACACCCTCAATGCGGTCGATAACCCGGATGCGGCGGTCGTGTTCTTTGCAACGGGCACGGGCGAAGCACCCCACAACTCAATGGTCGTGGAGTTGCTGCGCAAAGGCCACACCGGTCCCATCGTGTCGACGGTGACCGTCCGTAACTGGAAAGACCTCGGATATCTCGATGCACATCGGGCCCTCGAGGAGCGCTTCCCGAACTACCACTACCTGCCAATGCCGACACGCGAGTCAGACGTCCCCAAGCGATACCTGCAGGATCTCATCCGAGATGGCGATATCGAGAAAGCGCTCGGAGGTTCCTTCGATCCAACGAACACGCATGCGTTCCTGTGCGGCAACCCCGCAATGATCGGCCTCGCCGAAGACGAGACCGATGCGGACGGCAATGTCACCTCTGTCTTCCCCGAGCCAACCGGCGTCATCGAGCTGCTCGTCGAGCGGGGCTTTACGGTCAACAAACGAAACCAACCGGGCAACATCCACTTCGAAGAATATTGGTAAGTGCCTTCGGCACGGGGCCGCTCGGGCCCTTCCCTCGGCTGCGCCTCGGCGTCGTTCTATCCCGCTCTTTTCGAGATTCAAGCTCCTTTTTTGATACCCGTGGGTAACGCTTGCAGCGTCCGTTCGGGCCGGTAGTATCCGGTGTCGAAGGAGCGGGGTGGATGGCAGATTGTCGATGTGGAGCGAAGGCTTCTCGTGCATGTGGGCAGTGCCTCCAGGCGCGATGCGACGTGCATTTACCGGCAACGATGTCGGATTGTTCGTACTGCGCTGCAGGGACGTCTGCCGACATGATCGATCTGACCGCCGACGTGTCGAACTCGGTCGACAACTCCGCTACCTTGCTCGGAGTGCAGGCGAAGATGATCGAGACGTTGCGGCACTTCATCGACAACTACTTGATCGATGTCCCAACCAACGCCGAGTTCGGAAGAACGCGAACGGCGCGTCGAGGTCGGCTGGTCGCCGAGTCGGTCGAAGGCTGGATCCTCAGCACAGAAGTCGACTACAGCGACGTCCCATACGAATACCAGATCCTGCTTCTACCGACGGGCGAGGTTTACTGTGGCCGCGGGCTTCCGCGGCTCACACGCGACCAGGTGACCGAAGATCATTGGAATATCGCCCGATGGTTGTCAGATGCCGTCGAGCGATACGGGCTCCTCGGTTGGTCGGTAGGCATCGAGCGGCTGCGCCGACTTGGTATCGACTTCTATACCGCGCAGAACCCTCCCGCCGAACAGCTGTCAGTCGAATAGTCCGTCCGCGATCTTCGAACACATTTCGGGTTGCACGAGATGTAGTTGGGGTTCAGTGCAAAATGGGCGAAGGACCGTCATTTCTGACGGTCCTTCTATCGAATACTGGTGTGTTATCGCTACTCGTTCCCGATGGCTCAACCGGCCTCGGAGGCCTCTGTCTGCCTGGTTGTGAGAGAACGTGGGGATGAACTCACCTGATTCAGTAGTCTCCGGATGTGACTACCGACACATTGCCTGTCTCCCGCTCAGACGTCAAGTCCAAAACTACTTTTCTCGTCCTGACTAGAACCTCAGTCGCTCAGCCGCAATGCGTTGTTGATGACACCGATGTGGCTGTATGCCTGCGGATGGTTGCCGAGCGACCGACACGCCACTGGGTCGTACTCTTCGGACAGCAGGCCGGTGTCGCCGGCGGTGGCGAGAAGCTTGCGAAACAGGCTCTGTGCCTCCTCGGTCTCGCCGAGTAGGGCGTAGGCATCGATGAGCCATGACGTCATGAGGTGGAAGCCACCCTCAGCACCCGGCAATCCATCGTCCGATTTGTAGCGGTACACGGTCGGGCCTTCACGGAGTTGGGCTTCGACACCTCGAACAGTGCTGGCAAAGCGCGGATCGTCGGGCTCGATCAGGCCCCACAACCCAACGCTCAATACCGAGGCATCGAGATCGTTGCCGTCGTAGGCCGCCGTGAACGACTGAACGGTTTCGTTCCAGCCATTGGCAAAGATGTCCTGCGCGATCGTGTCGCGAAACTCGACCCATTCGGGACGCTCGCGTTCAAACACATCGGTCGCGATCCGGATGGCTCGGTCGACGGTGACCCAGCACATCACCTTTGAGTACACGTGGTGTCGGGGTGCAGCGCGGATCTCCCAAATTCCGTGGTCGGGTTCGGTCCAGCGCAACTCGACTGCCCCGACCATTGCTTCGACGAGTCGCCAATGCCGGGTGGACAGGGGAGCGCCGCGCTCACCAAGAAGATGGACAAGGTCGACGATCGGGCCAAAAACATCGAGCTGAATCTGATTGTCGGCAGCATTGCCGACGCGCACCGGGCGAGAGCCGCCGTAGCCCGCGAGCTCGGTGATGTCGGCCTCGGGCGGAAGCTTGCCACCGTCGAGTGCATAGAGCGGGTTGAGACGCTCGGGTTGTCCGTCGCCGGCGTCGAGCACGCCGAGGACCCAGTCGAGATAGTCCATGGCCTCTTCGTGGCTACCCAAGCGGGTGAGCGCGGCAGCGCTCAGCGCTGCATCGCGCAGCCAGCAGTAGCGGTAGTCCCAGTTGCGGATGCCGCCGATGTACTCGGGCAGGCTGGTCGTGGGTGCTGCGGCGATGCCGCCGCTCGGTCCGTAGACCAACGACTTGAGGACGAGGGCTGAACGGCGAACGTAGGACTCCGCCTCGGTGGGGATCTCGAGCTTGTCGGCCCAGTCCGCCCAGAAGCGGCGGGTATGGTCGCGCTTGCGGCTCTCCTCGGCTTCAGCTCGCAAGCTCGCCGTACCGACCCGAAGTTCCAGGGTGACGGGACCAGCGGACAAGTCGATGTGAGCCGAAGCGGTCTGATGCTGGCCAACTGATTCGATCGTCCACTCAACGCCTGGCGCTCGCAACACGATGAGGTCTCGCGCTCCGGTGACTTCTAATCCGTCGGGTCGTTGTTCGATTTGAGTGGGGAATCGTCCAAAGTCGAGACGAGGTGCAAATTCGACCACCGCGGTACCCGTCCCGCTCAAATGGCGGATAACGTCGCTGCGGCCAGCGAGCAGATTCGGACGCCCATCGGACACGTCGAGGTAATCGATCAGCGTGAAGTTTGGCCACACGGTTTCGAGACACATGGTGTTGTCGACGTAATGCTGCGCGCTAGGCGCTGCCTCGTCGGGAGTGCTCACCGAGAAGTAGCCAGCGGTAGGTCCACCGAGTAGCTCAGCGAAGATCGCAGGATCGTCGAGTCGCGGCGCACAGAACCAGGTGATGCGTGCGTCGGGGGTGACGATCGCTGCAGTTCGCTGATCGGAGAGAAGGCTGTGCTGCTCGATCGGGACGAGACCTGCACCAGCGAGCCATTCGCTGCGGAGCGCACACAGCGTCCCGAGCATCAGAGCGACGTCGGAGGTATCGGCAATCCGGTGTGCAGCAGCGGTCTCGCCGTCGCCGACCTTGATGCCAATGTCGGGTCCGCTGAGCTTCGCGAATGCGTGCTCGTCGGTGACGTCATCACCAACGAAGAGAACCGCCGTTGCGCTGACGTTCGCTCGAAGAACCTCTAGTGCTTTGCCCTTGTCGGCTGCCATGACGCCAATCTCAGAGACCATCTTTCCGGTGCGGTACACAAGGGAGTCATCGGCGTTTGCAACCGCTTCGACTTCGGCCACCGCATCTGCGACAAGCTCGGGGTCGGCGTTGCGAGTGTGGAATGCGACAGACGCTGGCTTCTGTTCGAGAGACGTCCCGGGGTAACGGCGTGAGATCTCAGCCAGTGTCTCCCCAAGATCATCGCGACGCTGTTGGGTCTGTTCGTCCATCTGCATTGCAAAGTCGACATCGAACTCGCTGCCGTGGCTCCCGACTAGATGGATCTCAGATGGAAGGCGGCTGAGGGCGGCGAGGTCGCGCAGTGCCCGCGACGAGATGATGCCGACCGCGGTCTGGTCGAGCAACGCAAGCGACCGGAGCGCCACGGCCACCTCGCGGTCGGGAACAGCTCGCATGGGGTCGTTGACGATCGGCGCGATCGTGCCGTCGTAGTCGGAGGCCACGAGGAGCTGGGGAACCTGGGCGAGTTCGGACAAGCGAGCCACGAGGTCCTCGGGTAGGTCGGCCGGGGTTGGAGCAGAGGCGATGTTAGACATGGGACATGAACGCTACTCGTTCTGTCATCAAACGTGGAATGAACCGGCTATTCTCAGCGCTTGTATCACCATGAGCGCTTTTGAACCCCAGGACGCGGTCGTCCCCGAGGAGGTCTGTTACCGGCACCCGGATCGGGAAACCGGAATTCGTTGCCAGCGCTGCGATCGTTATGTCTGCGCGGACTGCCGTCACCAGGCATCGGTTGGCGTGCACTGCCCGGAGTGCACCAAAAGCGCAGGAACTCAGAAGGTGTACACCACCAGGAACCTGCCCGGTGCAAACTTCAACGTCACTCGCGCGCTGGTGGGTATCAACGTGCTGGTCTTTATCGCAGCCATTGCTTTTCTTGGCTCAACCACCGGCAACGCCGGGCTTGCCGCAGTCGACTACGGCACCTGGGGACCGCCGATCTGGGAAAACAACGAGTACTGGCGAGTCATCAGCGGAGGCTTTCTGCATTCGGGCATCATCCATATTGGTTTCAATATGTATCTGCTCTGGCAGCTCGGCCGCCAGATCGAACGCATCACCGGTGAAGTGCTGTTCGGTGCGATCTACTTCGTGTCTCTGATCGGTGGCTCGTTCGGCGCCATCCTGCTCGACCCGGCTATTCCCGTCGTCGGCGCGTCGGGAGCGGTCTTCGGGCTTATTGGCTTCATGGTCTTCCTCTTGCGTAGTCGCGGCATTGGCCTATTCGACACCGGTCTTGGTTTCCTTATCGTGATCAATGTCCTTCTGAGCTTCCGCGGCGGAGTCAGCCTGGGTGGTCACGGCGGGGGACTCCTGACCGGATTTCTGCTCGGCGCCCTTTTCTTTGGTTTGAACCAGGGCGACAAGCCAGCGATCGGCGGGCAAAAGGCTCAGCTCATCTTTAGTGCGATACTCGGCGCGGTGCTCTTCGCCGGTGCCATCTTTGCCAGCTCGACCTGGATGTCGCCGCTCTTCTAACGACGGCGGTTACGCCCGACGTGGTGGATGCGCCAAAAAACCGGACGTTTAGGTGCACGGAAGTGTGACAATCGTTATAGATTCCTTGTCGTCGCGGGTTGGCGTTTGTTAACTTCCGCGAACATACTTTGAGAATTACTTCACAAGCTCTTCACACGTTGGGTTTGTTCGCTCGACAGGTATTCACATTTTCATGACCGACACACCGACCAGCGCTGACGCCAATGGCCGCGATAACGCGCTTACGGATGCGATGTGGCGTGGCAACGGTGGCTGGGAGATCGCAGTAACACCGGTCCTTCTTGGAGGGCTTGGTTGGCTGCTCGATGAGTCGATCGGAACTCGACCCCTGTTTACGATCCTGGGCGCTGTGCTTGGCCTGATTGGTGCGGTAGCTAATCAGTACTATCGCTACGTGGACCGGATGGCGCTGGCCACTGAAGAACGTATGCAGGCTCGAGAGGCAGAGTTTGGCGCTGGCGAAGGCTCACGATTTGCGCCTCGCGAAGTTGTCGAGACGCCGAGTTACGTTCTTGAGAGCGACCTCGCATCGGAGGATCAGCCGTCATGACCGAAGTCGCCAACCCGCTCAACCAACCCCTCGAAGGGCCTGCGCCGGTTATGGAGGTCGCAAAGGACCTCGTTCGTCGGACAGCTCTGCTCGCCCCCGTGCTCATCGTTGCTGGTGCCATCTTCTGGCAAAGCGCTGGTGCAGCATCGGTCGCCTATGGCATCGGGATCGTCATGGTGAACTTCCTTCTTGCGGCGTCACTGCTCGCCTGGGCCGGACGAATCTCGTTGGCAGCGATGGGCGCTGCTGCCATGTTCGGCTTTCTTCTTCGACTCGGTCTGATCTTCCTGGCCGTCCTTGTCGTCAGGGACGCGGAATGGATCGAGATGTTGCCTCTTGGGCTCACGTTGATCGTGGCTCACCTGGGCATTCTCTTCTGGGAGATGCGCTACATCTCCGGAACCCTGGCACATCCTGGGCTCAAGCCCACACCAAAGTTGCCAATCCATAACTCATCCCATCACGAAACTACAGGAGCAACCTGATGTTTTTGTTCGCAGTTGAAGCAGGTGGCGGTCTCGAATTTCCGTCATTGTCCAACCTGATCGAGTGGGAGCCAATCATCGATGGAATCGGCTTTGACAAGATCGCACTGACGCATGTGCTCTCGGTGATCATCCCGGCGGTCGTGTTCATGCTGGCTGCTCAACAGAAGAGCCTCGTTCCAACGGGCATTCGCACCGTGGCCGAGTCGGTCATTGAGTTTGTCGAGAAGCAGATCGTGCTGCCTGCGATTGGTCCAGATGGTCTGCCCTACCTGCCACTGCTCATCTCGTTCTTCCTGTTTGTCTTCTTCGGGAACATCACCGAGGTCATCCCGTTCTTCCAGATGCCAGCCAACGCTCGGATGGGTGGACCGGTTGTTATTGCACTCATTGCGTGGGCGATGTTCATCTCCGTCGGTGTGAAGCACAACGGCATCTCGTACTTCAAAGACATCGCGTGGCCATCGAGCGTTCCGCTTGCGCTTCGTCCGCTCGTGGGGGCAATCGAGTTGCTCTCGACCTTCATCCTTCGCCCGTTCAGCCACGCCGTTCGTTTGTTTGCAAACATGCTCGCTGGCCACATCTTGCTCGTCACCTTTGCGGTCCTGAGTATCACGGTCGCAACGAGCTGGATGTACATCCTTGAAGTCTTCACCTTCGGCGGCCTCGTGGCCTTCACCGCATTCGAGGTCTTCGTGTCGTTGATTCAGGCATTCGTATTCACCATCATCGCCGCCGTGTACATCGGCGGAGCACTTCATCCAGCCCACTAGGCCGGACTCACACCTTTCTCTCTAACCAACAATCAAGATCGTCGGGGCTAGGGCCCCACCGAAAAAGGAAACTAAGGAGCAATCCACAATGAGCATCGCAGCACAGGTACTCGCCCAGACCGGCGACGAACTTAAGAACGCAGCAGCAGCTGAAGGCGCTGGCTTCGCATACGGCCTCGCCGCCATCGGCCCGGGAATCGGCATTGGTTACCTGGTTGGTCAAGCCGTCCAGGCCATGGCCCGTCAGCCAGAGTCTGCTGGACAGGTACAGACCACCATGTTCCTCGGTGTGGCATTCACCGAGGCTCTCGCCTTGATTGGCTTCGTGGTCTTCATTCTGCTGAAGTTCGCCTGATCTTACCTTCCGGGGAAATTGGACGACCGAAAGAGGAGGCGAAGTGAACATCCAGATCAGCTTCAACGGCGAAGAAATTGCCTTTGTCGAAGAGGACGAAGAACTCGGTGAGGGCGAAGAAGCCCTAGGTGAAGAAGAAGAGCCACCGCCGAATCCGGTAATCCCGGAAATCAACCACCTCGCATGGGCCCTTGGCTCGTTTCTCGTGTTGTGGGCACTGATGAAGTTTGTCTTGCTCCCACCGCTTCTCAAGAAGCGTGATGAGCGTGAGACAAAGCTCGCTGAGGACCGCCAAGCGGCCGAACGTGCTCGAATCGCGGTTGGAGAGGTGCAAGCCGACTACGACGCATCGCTCAACGCAGCTCGCGCTGAGGCCGACGGAATCATCGACGCTGCTCGCGCCGAGGCTGGCGAACACCGGGCCGCCGTCATGGCTGAGGCAACCAACGAGGCTGCGGAGATCCGGGCCGAAGCCGCCGGCGAACTTGACGACAGTCGAGTTGCTGCGATCTCGTCCATGAAGGGTGATGTTGGTGACATAGCTGTTGAGGCAGCCTCTGCTCTTCTCGGCAAGAACCTCGATCGTGGCGCTCAGCAGGGTGCCATCGACTCCGCACTGAATGGAGATGACGCCTGATGCTTTCCCTACTTGCTGCAGAAGGACCAAACGGTCGCTTCCTCCCATCGGACATTAAAGAGTTCTGGTGGTCATCTGCTGCGTTCACCGTCGTATTGGCCTTGATGATCTGGAAGCTGCTCCCGGTCGTCAAGGAATCAATGGCCGCACGGTCTGATCGCATTCGCGAAGAGCTCGTCGATGCTGAGCGTGCCAAGGTCGAAGCCGAGTCAGAGCTGAGTGAGCTGCGATCAAAGCTCGGAGATGCTGACGCCGAGGCCTCACGCATTCACGACGAGGCAATCGCCACGGCTACGACGGTCAAAGCAGATCTTATTGCGAGAGCTGACGCAGACGCTGTCGAAGCACGGGCTAAAGCTAATAGCGAAGCAACAGCCTCCACCGGCCAGGCTTCGGCCGATATTCAAGCGACTGTCGCTGCGCAAGCTGCAGCAGCGGCGGCATCGGTCGTCGAAGCGAACCTTGACGATGCCACTCACGCCTCGCTCATCGACAGCTACATCGAACAGGTGGGTCAGTCATGAACCGAGCTGAAAGCTACGCCCAAGCGCTCGTTGCGATCGGCAACGCCGAAGGTGATCCAGCATCCATCGAGAGCGACCTCCACGCATTTGCAGACGCCGTCGCGGGATCGCCCGAGTTGCAGAACAGTCTGTCCGATTCGTCGGTGCCTGCCGCGAACCGCCAACAGGTCGTCGAAGACCTCCTCGCCGGTAAGGCAGGCCGGGCTTCGGTCGCTGCGATCTCCATGGTGGTCGGCGCGGGTCGTGCTGCTGACCTCCCCGAGATTGCCAGGGCAATGTCAAGCCAGATGGCCGGCAGTCGAGGTTCGGCATACGCCGAAGTTCGCTCTGCGGTTGCCTTGAGCGATGCTCAGGTCGAAAAGCTCGAAGCGGCCTTGTCGCAAAAGACCGGTCGTCCAGTAAGCGTCCGAGTCACGATCGACCCTTCCGTCGTAGGTGGCCTCGTCACCCAGATCGACGACACCGTCATCGATGGCAGCGTAAGCCGCCGTCTTAGCCAGTTGCGCGAGAGCCTCGCTTAACAGCGGGTCCGGAACGAAGAACAAGAAGAGAAGAGAACATGTCTGATCTCACCATCAACACTGAAGACATCACCGCCGCCCTCAAGAAGAACATCGAGGGAATGGACACCAGCCTTGCCGCTACGCAGGTAGGCCGAGTGCTCGAGGTCGGAGATGGTATCGCTCGTGTTTCGGGTCTACCCGAAGCTGCAGTGAACGAGATGCTCGAGTTCGAAAACGGGGCTGTTGGCCTCGCACTCAACCTCGACGAGGACTCGATCGGTGCGGTGCTGCTCGGCTCGACCGATGGGATCGAGGAGGGTCAGCCGGTCCGTTCGACCGGAAACATCCTCTCGGTGCCCGTTGGTGACGGTGTGCTTGGACGCGTGGTCGATGCTCTTGGCGAACCAATCGATGGTAAGGGCCCGCTTACCGGCACCGGCACCCGTCGTATGGAGGTCCAGGCACCAGGCATCATTGGACGCCAACCCGTCGATACCCCAATGCAGACCGGAATCAAGGCAATCGATTCTCTCATCCCGATTGGCCGTGGCCAGCGCGAGCTGATCATCGGTGACCGCAAGACCGGTAAGACCACGGTCGGTATCGATACCATCCTGAACCAGAAGGGCTTGGGTGTGAAGTGCATCTACGTCGCTGTTGGTCAGAAGGCCTCGACGGTTGCACAGATCGTGGCCGAACTCGAAGAGAACGGTGCGATGGATTACACCGTCGTGGTCGTGGCGCCGGCTTCAGATCCTGCCCCCTTCAAGTACATTGCGCCATACGCCGGTTCGGCCATGGGTCAGCACTGGATGGACAACGGCGGTCACGCACTCATCGTGTACGACGACTTGTCGAAGCAAGCCGAGGCGTACCGACAGATGTCTCTCTTGCTGCGTCGCCCGCCGGGCCGTGAGGCGTACCCAGGCGATGTCTTCTACCTTCACAGCCGCCTTCTCGAGCGGTCCGCGAACCTCTCCGACGAACTCGGCGCTGGCTCGCTTACAGCGCTTCCAATCATCGAGACCAAGGCTGGCGACGTTTCCGCATACATTCCAACGAATGTGATTTCGATCACCGACGGTCAGATCTTCCTGCAGGATGATCTGTTCAAGTCCGGAACCCGTCCTGCGGTTGATGTGGGTATCTCGGTCTCCCGAGTTGGCTCCGCCGCACAGATCAAGGCAATGAAGACTGCGGTGGGCACCTTGAAGTCCGACCTTCAGCAGTTTCGTGAGCTGGAAGCATTCGCATCGTTCGGTTCGGATCTCGATGCTGTTTCTCAGTCTCAGCTCGACCGTGGATACCGCCTCACCGAGTTGCTCAAACAGGGCATCAGTTCGCCAATGCCGGTCCAAGAGCAGGTCGTTACCCTGTTTGCAGGAACCCGCGGTTATCTCGACAATATCCCTGTCTCTGACGTGCTCCGCTTCGAGTCCGAGCTACTCGAACACTTCAAGTCACGTCACCAGGGACTGCTCGACGACATCGTTGCTTCGGGCAAGATCGCCGACGAAGGCGCTCTCGAGCGGATGATCAAGGAGTTTGCTGACGGCTTTAAGGCGAGCGAGGCGGTAGCTTCGCCGGCGCCCGATGCGAGCGATCCAGGAGACGCACACAGCGAAATCGTGGACGCGGACAACATCCTTCCAGAGGAAGAAATCACGGCCGACGAGGCCTGATCGGATCAGGTAGATGCCAGGAGCAAAAGAACGCGAGCTGCGCCGTCGAATCGGCAGTGTGCAGTCGACGAAGAAGATCACCCGAGCTATGGAGCTCATTGCTGCGACCCGCGTGGTCAAGGCCATGCACCGCGCGAACGAGGCGAAGCCCTACGCCGAGCAAATCACCGGAGTTATCGAGAACCTCACCGCAGGTGGAGCACAAACCAGCCATCCGTTGCTCCGCCGAGCAGAAAAGACCGAACGAGTCGGCATCATTGCGATCACATCGGACCGTGGACTTGCTGGTGCGTACAACGCAACGGTTATTCGCGCCGCTGAGCGTCAGCTCGATGCTGCCCGCACCGAAGGTGCCGACTACGCGCTGATTCTGATTGGCAAGAAGGCCATTGATTACTTCTCGTTCCGGAACTACAAGATCGAGGCCCAGTTCACCGGCATGACCGATACCCCGACCTACGAGGATGCTCGTGAGGTCGCAAACATGGTTGTCGACTTGTTCTCCAACGGCACTCTCGACCGGGTCGAGCTCGCCTATACCGAGTTCGTCACCATGGGAACCCAGCGTGTGACGGTGCGCCGCTACTTGCCGCTCGCGACAATGGAGACGGTCGCCGAAAAGGGTTCAGGCTCAGGCAGTGCAATTGCGGCGTTCGAATTCGAACCATCGCCAGCGAGTGTGCTGGAGTCGCTGTTGCCGCGCTACATGGAGTCGCGCCTCTACTCAGCGCTTCTCGAAGCTTCGGCATCTGAGCACGCCAATCGTCAGCGAGCCATGAAGGCCGCAACAGATAACGCCGAAGAGCTCATCATCAAGCTCTCACGCGAGATGAACCAAGCCCGGCAGGCATCGATTACCACCGAGATCATGGAGATCGTCAGTGGTGCCGAAGCCCTCGGGGGCGAAGATCAATCCACCATGCAAGCAATTCTCGAACACACGGAAGGTACAACGGTATGACCGTCACCGAACCAGAACTCAAATCAGGCCGAGTAGTCGGTATCGCAGGACCGGTCGTCGACGTGGAGTTCCCTCCGGGGAGCCTTCCAGAGATCAATGCTCAGTTGCAGTTGGAACTGGATCTCGACGGCGAATCGATTACGGTACCGCTCGAAGTCGCTCAGCAGATTGGCGATAGTCGAGTCCGCGCTATTTCGATGAAGCCAACCGACGGTCTCACCCGAGGCGCTGAAGTTCGCAACACCGGCCACGGTATGCAGATGCCCGTTGGCGATGCGACGCTCGGTCACGTCTGGAATGTTATGGGTGAACCCCTCGACGTTCCTGCGTCCGAGGTGAACATCGAGACGTACTGGGACATCCACCGTCCGTCCCCGGACTTCGACAAACTCGAACCATCCACCAAGATGTTCGAAACCGGCATCAAGGTCATCGACCTGCTCACCCCCTACAAGGAGGGTGGCAAGATTGGCCTCTTTGGTGGTGCAGGCGTTGGCAAGACCGTGTTGATTCAGGAAATGATCACTCGCGTGGCATCGAACCACGGTGGTGTATCGGTATTTGCTGGAGTGGGCGAGCGTACCCGTGAGGGAACCGACCTCTTCATCGAAATGGGTGAAGCCAAGATGGGCGCTGGAGACGACGCGGACACCGTGCTGTCAAAGGCTGCTCTGGTGTTCGGCCAGATGGATGAGCCACCAGGCGTGCGCCTCCGTGTCGCACTCGGTGGCGTGACGATGGCCGAGTACTTCCGTGATGTCCAGAACCAGGACGTCCTGCTCTTCATCGACAACATCTTCCGATTTGTTCAGGCCGGCTCAGAGGTATCAACGCTTCTTGGCCGTATGCCTTCGGCTGTGGGTTACCAGCCAACACTTGCTGACGAGATGGGAACGCTCCAGGAGCGCATTACCTCAACTCAGGGTAAGTCGATTACCTCGCTGCAGGCGGTGTACGTACCAGCTGACGATTACACCGATCCAGCGCCGTTCACGTCGTTCACACACTTCGACGGAACCACCGAGCTCTCTCGTGACATTGCCGCTCTCGGTATCTACCCGGCGGTGGATCCGTTGGCATCGACTTCGACAATTCTCCAGCCAGAGGTTGTCGGCGATCGCCATTACAGTATTGCCCGTCAGGTCCAGGAGGTGCTCCAGCGTTACAAGGAGCTCCAGGACATCATTGCTATTCTCGGTCTCGACGAGCTCACCGAAGAGGATCGTGTCACCGTCGACCGTGCACGCAAGGTGCAGAAGTTCCTGTCGCAGCCCATGTTCGTCGCGGAGGTCTTCACTGGCCAACCTGGCGTGTTCACCTCGCTCGAAGAGACGATCGACTCGTTTGAGGCACTCCTCACCGGCGAGCTCGATCACCTTCCTGAGCAGGCCTTCTACATGGTTGGTGGCGCCGAGGAAGCAATCCGTAAGGCAGCCGAGCTCGAGGCTGACGCCTAATGCAGGTGGAGCTTGTCTCACCTGAGCGGATCACCTTTTCAGGTGAGGCCGACAAGGTTCTGGTGCGCACGGTCGGCGGCGGCGACATCGAGTTCCTCGCTGGCCACGTTCCGTTTATTGGTGTGCTGCAGGTAAGCGCCGCAAAGGTTGTTAGCGGTGATGGCGACCAGGTGTTCGCCATTCATCAGGGCTTTGTGCAGGTCAGTCGTGACAAGGTCACGATCTTGTCGGACGTATCGGAGCGGAAGGAAGACATCGACGTTCCGCGAGCCGAAAAGGCAGGCGCTGCAGCCGAGGCAATCCTCGCGTCTGACGCACAGAATGCTGATGCAATTGGCGCGCTGAAACGCTCCACTATTCGTCTCGGCGTCGCCGCTGGCGAATTGCCAGCGTAAAGCTCGTTTACGAACCAAGAGCTTCGATCACTGCCACCGCCGCGTCTGCTTTGTCGACGGGGACCAGGATGTGATCGTGAAAGAACCCGGCAATGACATTGCACGGGATACCTGCGCGTCCCAGTTGGCGCGAGAACGCTGCTGTGAGGCCGACGGCCTCGAGCGAGCTGTGTACTTCTAGGGTCAACCAAGAGGCCACAAAGTCGTGTCGCCAGCCCTCATGTGCAGCGCGCGACAGGGTTGAGACGACGGTGAACCCCTCCGCTTCCTCGATGACCGCGCCAATATCGCCACCCACGGTGGGTATTTGGTCGTGATTTGTGAGCGCTACGACGACGTAGGGCACAGGGCGCACGCTCACGCGGAGCGAATCGAGCATCGCCGACAGGTCGGTAGACCCGGATGTTTCCGGTTCCGTTGTGTTTTCAGCCATGTTCGGTCAAATCAAACAAAATTTGCGACGTGGGTCATATTACCTAAAGAAGTGCCGCTAGCAGTCGACAACACATTATGTGACTGCAGTCCTAGGACTTCTGAACAAGCGCTGAACTGGCGCTCTGATCCGACCATTCAGCTGAATGAGCAGCTTCCCTGTTACAGAGACAACACCGCTTCACGATGGCGGTGCCCGAAAGGAAACCCCCAAAAAATGAAGAAACTCAACTCTCGAAAGCGGATGGCCGCTTTGTTAGCGACGACCGCTCTGGTCGCCGCGGCATGCGGCGCCGACACTGTCACCGATGCAGCCGAAGAGGTTGTTGACGGTGCGACTGATGCTGCGGAAGAGGTCGTCGGAGATGACGACGCAGACGCAGATGACGACGCAGACACAGACGCAGATGACGACGCTGAGGAGTCACTCGGTGGCGCCCCGGTTGCCCTGAACTTCTCCGGTCTTGAGCCACTCGGCGACGGATTCGTGTACGAAGGTTGGATCATTGTTGACGGTTCACCTGTCAGCACCGGCCGCTTCACCATCGACGAGATCGACGGCGAGCGTACCTACACCGCTGAGTCGACCGCATCACAGAGCGACCTCGACAATGCCACCGACTTCGTGCTGACCATCGAGCCAGCTGAAGGCGACGATCCAGCACCAGCTGATGCAAAGCCTCTTGGTGGCGCAATCGTCGACGGTGTTGCTGAGCTGAGCATTGCTCACCCAGCCGCACTCGGTAACGACTTCTCGACTGCTGCAGGCCAGTACGTCATCACTGCTCCAACGACCACCGATGAGTCTGACGACACCGCTGGTGTTTGGTTCATCGAGATCACCGACGACGGCCCAGCTGCTGGACTCGACCTCCCTGAGCTTCCTGCTGGCTGGGTCTACGAAGGCTGGGCAGTCATTGACGGCCAGGCTCTCTCGACCGGTCGTTTCTTGACTCCAGAAGGTGCTGACGACTTCAGTGGCTTCTCTGGTCCCGACGCTGATGGTCCTCCTTTCCCAGGTGAGGATTTCGTTGCGAACGCTCCTGACGGACTCGAGTTCCCAGCTGACCTCAGTGGTTCAACGATCGTCATCTCGATCGAGCCAGAGGACGACGACAGCCCAGCTCCGTTCGCCTTCAAGCCACTCGCATCTGAAGTACCAGCAGGTGTGGAGGCTGGTTACGCAGGTCAGCTTGGCGCAGGTCCTGGTTTCCCAACCGGAATCGCAGCGATTGGTCCTGATGCAGAAGCAGCTGTTGCTGACTTCGGTGCAGACGAGTCACTCGGTGGCGCTCCGATCGGTCTTGAGTTCTCCGGTCTTGAGCCACTCGGCGACGGATTCGTATACGAAGGTTGGATCCTTGTTGACGGTTCACCTGTCAGCACCGGCCGCTTCACCATCGACGAGATCGACGGCGAGCGTACCTACACCGCTGAGTCGACCGCATCACAGAGCGACCTCGACAATGCCACCGACTTCGTGCTGACCATCGAGCCAGCTGAAGGCGACGATCCAGCACCAGCTGATGCAAAGCCTCTTGGTGGCGCAATCGTCGACGGTGTTGCTGAGCTGAGCATTGCTCACCCAGCCGCACTCGGTAACGACTTCTCGACTGCTGCAGGCCAGTACGTCATCACTGCTCCAACGACCACCGATGAGTCTGACGACACCGCTGGTGTTTGGTTCATCGAGATCACCGACGACGGCCCAGCTGCTGGACTCGACCTCCCTGAGCTTCCTGCTGGCTGGGTCTACGAAGGCTGGGCAGTCATTGACGGCCAGGCTCTCTCGACCGGTCGTTTCTTGACTCCAGAAGGTGCTGACGACTTCAGTGGCTTCTCTGGTCCCGACGCTGATGGTCCTCCTTTCCCAGGTGAGGATTTCGTTGCGAACGCTCCTGACGGACTCGAGTTCCCAGCTGACCTCAGTGGTTCAACGATCGTCATCTCGATCGAGCCAGAGGACGACGACAGCCCAGCTCCGTTCGCCTTCAAGCCACTTGCAGCTGAACTTCCAGCCGGCCTGACCCCAGGCTACGCAGGCGATCTCGGCGCAGGTCCTGGTTTCCCAACCGGAACCGCAACGATCGGCTAACGCCAGATTGAGTACATATCGCCCGACGAGTCTTGTCGGGTAGCAATCACGAACAACCCGGGGCCTTCCAGCCCCGGGTTGTGTCGTTTTCGAGCCGAGGAGACCTCGACTAGGTTCGAGGAATGGTCGAGATCTCCCGCGTTGGTAGCGTCGTATCTCAACTTGGCGAGAGCCCAGTGTGGGAGTCTGACGAGCACGCCCTGTACTGGGTGGACATCGAGGGAAGGGCTATCCACCGATTCGACCCCAGCACGGGCCAGACGCGCTCGCACGACCTGCCTGGCAGGCCCGGCTCCTTCGCCTTCAGCCAGACCGGCGGTCGGCTCGTCGTGGCGATGGAATCAGACCTCTGGTGGCTCGACTGGGAAAGCGGCCAACTCGACACCTTCGTTGCCGTTGAAGACCCGTTGCTTGGCAACCGCCTCAACGATGGTCGGTGCGATGCCGCTGGTCGGTACATCGTTGGAACCATGCACCCCGAACCTGATGCACGGCTTTCCACAGGGCATCTCTACTCGATCGACGGTGAAGGGCGAGTGAGCATGCTCGAGTCCGAGGTCGGAATCCCCAACAGTACCGTGTTCGACCCCGACAGAAATCGGATGTACTGGGCCGACACCTTCGCCGGAACGATCTGGCAGTGGGATTACGACCTTGAAAGCGGTCGACGATCCAACAAGTCCGTGTTCTTCGACTACAACGCACATCGGCCGCTAAAGGGGCTCCCTGACGGTGCATGCCTTGACGCGGAAGGATGTCTGTGGTCCGCGTCGGTCACCGGGTGGGCTCTCACACGGTTCACCCCCGATGGCGCCGTCGATCAAAGAATCGAGCTACCGGTCTCGATGCCAACGATGCCAGCCTTTGGCGGGCCTGACCTGTCGACGATCTATGTCACCAGTCTTGCTGGCGGTCCCACCGATCCGACCCGTAGCAGGGGAGTGCCTGCTGGATCGCTCCTCGCTGTCGAAAATGTTGGTGCCGTCGGGCTCCCGGAAGCGCGATTCGCGCGCTAGGGCTACTACTCGATGACGAGGCCCTGCAGCTCGGGGTCGGGCGGGAAATCAGCGGCAGCGATCTTCTCGAGCGTGTCGACCAGAATCTGACTGATGACGATATTGCGGTACCACTTGCGGTTCGCGGGCACGACGTACCAAGGAGCGTCCGGGGTCGATGTCTCGGTCAACATTTCACCGAAAGCTGCCTGATAGTCATCCCACAGCTCACGTTCAGCCAGATCACCCATCTCAAACTTCCAATGCTTGGCCGGGTTGTCGATCCGAGCCTGCAGCCGTTCGCGCTGTTCGTCCTTGGAGATGTGCAGAAAGATCTTGACGATCGTGGTGCCCTCATCGGCAAGTAATTGCTCGAAGCTGCGAATGTGACCGTATCGGCGTCGCCAGACGGTTTCGTCGACGAGGTCGCGCACGCGAACAACGAGGACATCTTCGTAGTGGCTTCGGTTGAAGACCGTGATGTTGCCCTTGGCGGGTGTGTGTTTGTGTACTCGCCACAGATAGTCGTGTGCGAGCTCCTCAGACGTGGGCTTTTTGAACGATGCCACATCAACGCCCTGGGGGTTTGTGCGGTCAAATACCGCACGGATCGTCCCATCTTTGCCCCCGGTATCGGTGGCTTGCAGGACGAACAGCAGCCGCTCCTTGCCGTGGGCATAAAGATTTTCCTGGAGCTCCTCGACCCGTGAATTAAGCGCCTTCATGATCGGCTTTGCAGAGGCTTTGTCGTAGCCGCCATTCGCGTTCGGGTCGATTGAGTCAAGCCCACCGAAGGAAGCAGGCTCCACACGGTAGTGATCAACAGGTACAGGATCGTGTGAGTGGTCAGCCATGTCGGAACCTTAGTCGGTGAGTGCCGACCACGACGGTGGCAGCTCTCCGACGAAAACCAATACGCACGGATCGCTCGAACAAGTGACCATCGGGTAAGTTACGAGTCATGCAGTTTGCCTTCACCGAAGAACAAGACCAGCTTCGATCCTTCGTGCGTCAGTTTCTCGACGAGAAGTCCGACGAAGCGGCAGTGCGGGAGCTCATGGAAACCGACACTGGTTATGACGAGGCGGTCTGGACGCAGATGGCAGAGCAGATGGGGTTGCAGAGTCTCATCATCCCCGAGGAGTTCGGTGGGCAAGGATTCAGCTTTGTCGAGCTGATCATCGTGCTCGAAGAAATGGGTCGATCACTGCTGTGCGCCCCGTTTTTCTCCTCCGTGGTGCTCGCCACCTCAGCTCTACTGGTCTCGGGTGACGAGGCCGCCCAGAGCGAGTATCTTCCCCGGATTGCCAGTGGCGAGCTGATCGCCACAGTTGCACTCACCGAGGAGAACGGACGGTGGGACGAATCCGGTGTCACCGCCACGGCGACCAAATCGGGTGACGACTGGGCCATTAACGGTGCGAAGCACTACGTACTAGATGGTCACACCGCTGGGCTACTGATCGTGGCGGCCAGAACCGACGAGGGCGTGTCCTTGTTCGCTGTCGATGGAGACGCAGCCGGGTTGGAGCGCAGTCCGCTCGCCACGATGGATCAGACTCGAAAGCAAGCACAGCTCACCTTTGCCGACACCCCGGCGACACTCATTGGGGTAGACGGCCAGGGTTGGACAGTTCTTGAACGCGTGCTCGACCTCGCCGCGGTCGGTCTTGCAGCCGAGCAGGTCGGGGGAGCACAGAAGGTCCTCGACATGTCCGTTGAGTACGCGAAGGATCGTGTGCAATTCGGACGGCCGATCGGCTCGTTCCAGGCAATTAAGCACAAGTGCGCCGACATGCTTCTCGAAGTGGAATCTGCAAAGTCCGCCGCGTACTACGCGGCGTGGTGCGCTGCAGAGGACAACGACGAACTTCCCGCCATGGCGAGTCTCGCGAAGAGCTACTGCTCAGAAGCGTACTTTCACGCAACCGCGGAGAATATCCAGATTCACGGTGGCATTGGGTTTACCTGGGAGCACCCTGCGCACCTCTACTTTAAGCGAGCGAAGAGCAGCGAACTCCTCTTTGGCGACCCCACCTACCATCGGGCACTGCTCGCGGACCGCATCGGTTTGTGAGCGCCAGCGGCTCCGCCGCGATTTTGGCGCTTACAAACCAATGCCTGTCGTCCCTCTGGGGGCGTTCAGACGCCACGCAGGCTTTGCGCCGGAGGCGGTGTTTGCTGGCGGCTCCGCCGCGATTTGGCGCTTACAAACCAATGCCTGTCGTCCCTCTGGGGGCGTTCAGACGCCACGCAGGCTTTGCGCCGGAGGCGGTGTTTGCTCGCGGCTCTGCCGCGATTTTGGCGCTTACAAACCAATGCCTGTCGTCCCCTCTGGGGGGCGTTCAAACGCCACGCAGGCTGCTGTCTGCGGGTTCGCTAAGGGCTTCGCCCTGATTTTAGCGAACCACTCCGCCAGCCTGTCGTCCCCTCCGGGAGGCGTTCAATCGCCACGCAGGCTCTGCGCCGGAGGCGGTGTTCGCGAGCGGCTTCGCCTTGGGGCGGCTGTTTCTGGTG
>CAZSYL010000030.1:33525-43492 GCA_964610745.1 uncultured Acidimicrobiales bacterium | reverse complement strand
CTTCGAAACCGGCGTGGGCTCAGGCGCCCTGTCAATGACCATGCTTCGTGCCGGCGCAGAAATAACCGGGTACGAACTTCGCGAAGACTTTGCTCAACGTGCCCAGAACAATGTCTCGGACTTCCTCGGAGAGGAAGCCACAAAGCGCTACGACGTGCAACTGCGTAGTTCGTACGACGGGATCGATGAGAGCGACTTCGACCGGGTGGTTCTCGACCTTCCCGAACCCTGGCAGGTCGTTCCTCATGCTGCGACAGCGTTGCGGACGGGGGGCATCATCGTTGCCTACACCCCGAGCATCACCCAGGTAAGCCGGTTCCGCGATGCTCTAAAGGACAACGGGTTCGCAATGGCTGACACCACCGAGTTCATCCAGCGTGGGTGGCATGTCGAGGGCCACGCGGTTCGACCAGATCATCGGATGGTGGGCCACACCGGTTTCCTCACCAGCGCCCGACTCCTCGAACAAGGTGAATGACGCTGCTCAGACCTCGATAAAGATGCACTCTCCAGGGCATTCTTCAGCCGACTCGATGACACCGTCTTCTTTGCCCCCCTGGACCGCCGCGAGCCCTTGAACGCCGCCCGGCTCCGAGAGAATCGCCCCACCGTTGTCGGCGTCCTTCACATACGCGAGCCCATCGTCAAGAAGCGCGAACACATCGGGAGCTATCTCGACGCAGATCCCGTCGCCTGTGCACAAATCCTGATCAATCCAGACCTTCATTACCGTTCGTCCTCTCGAGGGGCTTTGGTGAGCAGTCTCACGTCTCTCCTAAGTGTATCGACCCAATCGGTCCAGCAATTGACCGCCGAGAGCAGGCTTGTTCGAACCATGGCTGATTTGACACGGGCAGAGTATTCTCGGGAATGAAGATCTTGGAACGTTTCTCGCCCTGCGGGCTCCGTGCTTCGGCCGCGGTGTACGACTATGTTCTGAGACAGGAGGCAATTACCCCGTGAGCAACGAGTATGACCGCCAGGACCTCGAGCAAGAACTTCGGCGCGTGCGCCGAGAGTCCGCCATTCTCAGCGATGAGGTCGAAGCGCTCCGTAATCGACTCGATGAATCGCCCCACCGCGTCCGTGCGCTCGAAGAACGACTGCTCGAAACCAAAGGCCAACTGGCTCAGTCTGTTTCGCGAAATGAGAAGCTCACCTACACGCTTCGCGAAGCCCGCGACAGCATCGCGACCCTCCGCGAGGAAATCGACAAGCTGACTCAAGCGCCAGCGAGCTACGGCACGTTTCTTGGGCTCAACGACGACGATGGCAGTGCTGACGTCTATGCGGGAGGACGTAAGGTGCGCGTCGCGGTCAATCCGGAGCTCGACGAGCTGCTCGAAGTTGGCCAGGAAGTCGTCCTCAATGACAGCCTGAACATCGTCAAGGCTCGCGAGATGGAAACGACCGGCGAGATGGCGAGTGTCCGTGAACTTATTGGTGACGATCGCGCAATGATTACCGGCCGAGCCGACGAAGAGCGCGTCGTCCTGATCTGTGAGTCGCTCCGCGACCGTGGCAGCTTGAAGGCTGGCGACGCGGTTCTGCTCGACCATCGCTCGAACATGATCGTGGAAAAGCTGCCTCGCCCCGGTGTCGAAGACCTCGTCCTCGAAGAAGTTCCCGACGTTTCCTACTCAGACATTGGTGGGCTCGACGAACAGATCGAACAGATTACCGACGCCATCGAGTTGCCTTTCGTGCACGCCGATCTCTTCACCGAGTTCGAATTGCCTTCGCCGAAGGGAATCCTGTTGTACGGACCTCCGGGTTGCGGCAAAACACTCATCGCAAAGGCGGTTGCGAACTCGCTAGCCAAACGCGTCGCCGAGGTAACCGGCGACGACGCTGCCAAGTCCTTCTTCATCAATATCAAGGGCCCCGAGCTGCTGAACAAGTACGTGGGCGAAACCGAACGCCAGATCCGGCTCGTGTTCCAACGAGCTCGTGAGAAGGCTCAAGAGGGCTGGCCTGTCATTGTCTTCTTCGACGAGATGGAGTCGCTCTTCCGCACGCGCGGATCGGGGATCAGCTCCGACATCGAATCGACGATCGTTCCCCAGCTTCTCGCCGAGATCGACGGCGTCGAAACGCTACGCAACGTCGTCGTTATCGGTGCGTCCAACCGTGAGGATCTCATCGACCCTGCAATTCTCCGGCCGGGTCGTCTCGACGTAAAGATCCGCATCGAGCGCCCCGACGAACTCGCCGCGGCTGCGATCTTCAGCCGCTACCTGACATCAGAGCTTCCGGTCGACCAAACGCTGATCGACACGACCGGAGGCGGGGACCGGCACAAGGCAGTCGCCGCCATGGTCGACGCAGCGGTAGAAGAGATGTACCGCACCGATGAGTCGAACGAGTTCCTGGAAGTTACCTATCAAAACGGTGACAAAGAGGTCATGTACTTCAAGGACTTCTCGTCGGGTGCCATGATCGAGAATATTGTTCGTCGAGCCAAGCAACTGGCGATCAAGCGAGTGATCGGCGGCGGCAGCCACGGTCTTCGCTCCGAGGACCTCGTTGCGGCTACCAAGCGCGAATTCCGCGAACACGAAGATCTTCCGAACACCACCAACCCTGACGACTGGGCGAAGATCTCGGGTAAGAAGGGGGAGCGGATCGTATACATCCGTACGCTCGTCGGTGCGGCCGCCGAGTCCGGCTCCGGTGGGCGAGAGGTTCAACGAGTCGGTACTGGACAGTATTTGTAGTGACCATTCCCAAAACGCTCGGTATCGAAACCGAGTACGGCATCGTTTTGCGCGGTACCGACGATCCCAACCCGATACTCGCGTCCTCACTCCTGATCAACGCCTATTTGTCGGACCGGGCTCCGAATGTGGCAGCGCCTCGTGTCTCCTGGGATTTCGAAGACGAGAGTCCATCACGCGATGCGCGCGGAGAGACACCGCTACACGCCCTCGCCCCCGAGATCGAAACCCACCTAGTCAACGCGGTTCTCACCAACGGCGCCCGATACTACGTCGACCATGCCCACCCGGAATACTCCTCACCTGAGTGTGCCGATGCTCGTTCGGTGCTCGTTCACGATCGCGCTGGCGAGGAAATTCTCGTTCGTTCCATGGAGGCGGCAAACAATGCGCTCCGCGGCGGCGAGGAAATCGTTGTCTACAAGAACAACAGCGACGGCAAAGGCAACTCGTATGGATGCCACGAGAACTACCTCATGGATCGCGCCACGCCGTTTGGACAGATCGTCCAGCACGGCATTACCCATCTGATAACCCGGCAGATCTTCACCGGTGCGGGCAAAGTCGGAACCGAGCTTCCGGGCATGTCGCGCAATGAGATCCCGTTTCAGATCACCCAGCGAGCCGACTTCTTCGAGGAGCAGGTCGGGCTCGAAACAACTCTGAAGCGCCCGATCATCAATACCCGCGACGAACCACACGCCGATGCCCGCAAGTACCGGCGCCTGCACGTAATCGCAGGGGACGCGAACATGAGCGAGGTCGCAACCTTCCTGAAGGTCGGCACCACAGCAATCGTGCTCGCCATGGTTGAGGCGGGTGCCATCAGCCGGCAGTTCCTGTTCAAGGATCCGGTTCGTTCCATGCAAGCCATTAGCTTTGATCTCTCGCTGAAAAAGACCATTCCTCTCGAGGACGGCAGCCGGGTACGGCCCATCGAAGTCCAGCGCTCACTGTTCTCCGATGCGACCGACTTCATCGAAACACATGGGACCGAGCACATCGGTGGAGACGTGGCGCTCGATGTGATGGAACGTTGGGGTTCGACACTCGACGCGCTCGAAACCGACCCGATGAGCCTCTCGTCCACACTCGACTGGGTTGCGAAGTTCCGTCTCTTCGACGCCTATAGGGAGCGCCACCAGCTCGAGTGGGCAGACGCCCGATTGGCGGCGATGGACATCCAATACCACGATATGCGGCCGGGCCGAGGCTTGGCTCGAAAGCTCGGACTTGAGACCATCGTGGACGACGCTGAGGTGCAAGACGCTGTATCGATGCCTCCAGATGACACCCGGGCCTACTTCCGCGGTGAATGTCTACGGAAATGGCCAGACGACATCGTCGCAGCCAACTGGGACTCGCTCGTCTTTGACGTCGGTATGGACCCACTACGGCGGATCCCGATGATGGAGCCGACGAGAGGTACCCGCGACCATGTGGGTACCGTATTGGACGAGTGCGATACCCCACTCGAACTACTTGAACGATTGCGCAGTTGAGCACCGCTGAACACTGCGAACCCCGAACGAACGCAATAACGTTGCACCAGACGTGAGGAGAAACCACATGGCAGAACGCGAACAGAAGAAAAAGTCATCCGAACGAGATGAAGTTCAAACTGAAGAGCTTCCAGCCAGCTCCGAGTCCAGCGACAAGCTGAAGGCGGAGATGGACGACCTTCTCGACGAGATAGACGAGGTCCTTGAAACAAATGCCGAGGACTTCGTGAAGAGCTACATCCAAAAAGGTGGACAGTGAACCTTCCGCATTTCCCACCCGGGGGAGACCCTGGTCCTGACTTTGCCCGGCTGGTCCGCTCCAGCGGAACCGAGCCATTTCCTCCCGCCGAGGGTGCATCGACCACCGAGATCACGCACGGCACAACCTGTGTTGCGGTCCGTTATGCCGATGGGGTTGTGATGGCCGGTGACCGGCGGGCGACCGCGGGCAATCTGATCAGCCATCGTTCGATCGAGAAGGTCTTTGCGGCGGATCGCCATAGCGCCGTGGCCATCGCGGGTGCTGCTGGCCCTGCGGTCGAAATGGTACGGCTCTTTCAGTTGCAGCTCGAGCACTATGAGAAGGTCGAAGGCTCTCCGTTGAGCCTGGAAGGCAAAGCCAACCAGCTCGGACAGATGCTGCGTTCAAATCTTCCTGCGGCCATGTCCGGGCTCGCTGTTGTACCCATCTTTGCTGGGTACGACCTCGGCCGCAGCACGGGCCGGCTCTTCGAGTACGACATCACCGGCGGACGTTATGAAGAGTCCGACTACGCAGCGACCGGCTCTGGCTCCCTGCATGCCGAGACGGTCATCAAGGTCGGGTATCGACGTGACATGGACGCAGAGGCCGCCATTGCGCTCCTCGCTCAATCTCTTTTCCAGGCCGCCGATGCTGACTCTGCAACCGGAGGCGCTGATCGACTTCGTGGGATCTATCCGATCTTTGCAACCATCAGCGAATCTGGCTTCGAGCGGGTGCCAGAGGACGAGGTAGGCAGCGCATTCGAACGTGTTGCCGACGAGTTCGCAGAGATCTTCCGAGAGGTATAGCCATGACGACACCGTTCTATGTTGCGCCCGAGCAGATGATGAAGGATCGGGCCGACTATGCCCGGAAGGGTATTGCTCGAGGACGAAGCCTGGTTGCGATGTCCTATGCCGACGGCATCTTCATCTGCGCCGAGAACCGCTCATCGACCCTGCACAAGGTTTCGGAAATCTACGACCGAATCGCGTTCGCAGGCGTTGGAAAGTACAACGAGTTTGACCAGCTTCGCATCGCGGGCATTCGCCATGCCGACCTCAAGGGCTTCACCTACAGCCGTGAAGACGTTGAGGCACGAAGCCTCGCAAACAACTATGCACAAATGCTTGGCCAGAGCTTCACTCACGAAATGAAGCCGATGGAGGTCGAGATTTTGGTCGCCGAAATAACGGACACGCCAGGCGAGGAACAGATGTTCCACATCCTCTACGACGGCACGGTGATGGACGAGACAGACTTCGTCGTCCTCGGAGGCGACTCCGAGTCCATCCGAACCCGTGTAGAAGAGTCGTTCGAAGAAAACATGTCCGCAGACGACGCCTTGAGTGTTGCGAGGGCTGCTCTCTCCGGCGATGGCAGAACGCTCGAAGATCCTGATCTTGAGATCGCGATGCTCGACCGCACCCGCGGACGTCGGACTTTCAACCGCTGGGATACCTGAGGACAAAACAACCGGTATCGCGGGGAAGCTAAAGCTGTGCGACTACTGGCCGATGACAACGTATGTCTCGACATATGACCTTTGGCGACATGGTGGCAGAAGCGCGTACGGTGCTTGGAATTTCCAAGGCCGGTGCCGCCGCTCAGCTCTCTATGCCCGAATCCCTTCTCGATGACATCGAGACCGGGCTGATACCGGGCAACCCGCAGCTCAAGGCCCTGTTCGAGGACCTTTACGGGATCGACCTCTCAGCAGCCAGTGACACTCCACGAGAGCACGTCGAGCGTCGCCCGCTGACCTATGACAGCGAGGCTGGGATCCTTCAGGTGGGCAACCTGGGCATCCGATTTCGCGTTGGCGAAGACGATAACGATGTGCTCTTCAGGGGATTTAGCTCTGCGGTCCGTCGACTCCGACGGCTCTCACCAGACGTCCCAATTCGCCTCCGCACCGCCGACCTTCCCATGTTGGCCAAGCTCGCCGACCTCGACGATCCGGAGCTCGATAGTCGTGCACGTTTCTGGTTCGGCCAGGACCCCGAAAACCAGCAGAGATTCGGTGTACTCCTACGCTTGTCCCTGCCGCCACGGACCGGCGTCGTCTAACAAACGACGCACAAGAATTTGTTCGCAAACCGCACCGGAGAACCCAACTTTGCCGGCTGTCGAGTACTGTTGAACTAATGAAACGCCGTATCTTCGGACTTGAGAACGAATACGGCGTGACGTGCACCCTCGAGGGCCAACGTCGTCTTTCTCCCGATGAAGTCGCGAGGTACCTGTTCCGACGCGTGGTTTCGTGGGGTAGGAGCAGCAATGTGTTCCTCGCGAACGGAGCGCGTCTGTATCTCGATGTTGGGTCTCACCCCGAATACGCCACGCCCGAGTGTGACAACGTCTACGACGTCATCGTGCACGACAAGGCTGGCGAGCGCATCCTTGAGCAACTTCTTACCGGAGCCGAGCAACGACTCGACGAAGAGGGAATTCGCGGCGACATCTATCTCTTCAAAAACAACACCGACTCAGCGGGCAACTCCTATGGGTGTCACGAGAACTATCTGACCAGTCGCAAGGACGATATTGGATCGTATTCCGAGGTCTTGATTCCCTTTCTCGTGAGCCGTCAGATCTACGCAGGTGCTGGCAAGGTTCTCCAGACAGCACGCGGTGCGATGTTCTCGGTGAGCCAACGCGCTGAGCACATCTGGGAAAGCGTCTCGAGTGCCACCACGCGCTCGCGTCCAATTATCAACACCCGCGACGAGCCTCACGCCGACGCCGAGCGCTATCGGCGACTGCATGTGATCGTCGGCGATTCGAACATGAGCGAGTACACCTCGTTTTTGAAGGTCGGCGCGGCATCGCTCATGCTGCGGATGCTTGAAGAGCCCAACGTGGTCCTCCGGGACATGACGCTCGAGAACCCAATCCGTGCCATTCGCGAGATCAGCCACGACCCAACGTGTCGTCGCCGAGTTCGCCTCGCAAACGGACGCGAGGCCTCAGCGCTTGAGATTCAGTCCGAGTACCTGGAGCGAGCCATTCGCTTCTCTGAGCATCACGAACTTGATCCGCTCGAAAAACAGGCGCTGTCGATGTGGGAACACTGCTTAACCACGATCGCCGACGATCCGTTGAAGCTCGATCGAGAGATCGACTGGGTTATCAAATACAAGCTCGTCGAGGCCTACCGCGAACGCCATGACCTCTCGCTGGCCGATGCACGCGTTGGCCTGGTCGACCTCCAGTACCACGACATCAACCGCCAAAGGAGCCTCTTCTATCGCATGCAACGCAAGGGGCTCGTCGAACGAATCTGTGACGACCACGACATTGCCGCCGCCGTCGAGACACCACCACAAACGACTCGTGCACGCCTTCGTGGCGAGTTCATCCGTCACGCAAAAGAAAAGCGACGCGACTTCACGGTGGACTGGGTACATCTGAAACTGAACGATCAGGCGCAACGCACCGTGCTGTGCAAGGACCCGTTCAGAAGTCATGACGAGCGGGTCGATAAGCTGATCGCCAGCCTCTGAGAATGAAGGCGATTTCCAGTGCAAAAGCTTGAGCGACTCCTCAACCTGCTGACGGTCCTGCTCGATACGAGCGTGCCTCTAACCGCGGAGGATCTACGAGGGCGCATCGGCGCATATTCAACCAACGACGATTCATTCCGGCGAACCTTCGAGCGCGACAAGGACGACCTTCGAAAGATGGGCGTTGACATTCGCGTCGCACCTGACCCGACCACCGAGCCACCCGTGGATGGCTACATCGTTGATCAAGATCAGTACGCGGGTCGAGACCCCGGCCTCGACGCTGACGAACTTGCGGCCCTTCACCTCGCTGCAGCACTCGTGCGAGTCGAAAGGATGGGTGATGCCGCACTCGATAGCACCACCTTTTGGAAGCTCGGCGGTAGCCACGACAACAATCCCGACACTGAAACTCCTGCGGTCCAGGTAGCGACGGGTGCAGACACCGACGTCGCTGGCCTGTTGCAAGAAGCCATCGCTGACCGACGAACCGCTCGTTTCTCCTATGCCGATGTGGATCGAATACTCGAACCCGGACGGCTCAGCTTTGCTCGCGGCCACTGGTACGTCTCTGGCTTTGACCGCACCCGCGAGGCTGACCGCGTCTTTCGCCTCGACCGGATCGCCGGATCCCTCGAACTGGGGTCGCCCGATAGCTTCGAAGCGCGTCCAGCGCGGGGGCCACAAGTGACACGAACGTGGGAACTCGGCGACGAAGAACCGATCGAAACCGAGGTGCAGATCGAGTCCGAGATGATCGCCTGGGCTCGGATTCAGTTAGAGGATCACGAGATTGCCGAACAGTCTGACGGCTCGGTGATCGCTACTGTTTCCGTTCGAAACACGGCGATGTTCCGCGACTGGGTGCTCAGCTTCTACGACAATGCTGTGGTGCTGAGCCCACCAGAAATGCGTTCGATGATGGCCGACTGGTTGCGAAAGGTCGCATCATGATCACCGCAACCGACCGAATGGCTCGGCTCATCGCTGCGATTCCTTGGATCGTCTCTCAGGACGGCGCAGCCGTCGACGAAATCTCCGAGCGCTTCGATTACCCGCGAGATCTACTGCTGTCCGATCTCCAGGACGTCGTATTCTTCGTTGGCGTCCCGCCCTACTCACCTGACACGTTGATCGAAGTGACCATCGATGACGACATGGTCTGGATTAGCTACGCAGACTGGTTTTCGCGCCCCATGAAACTCTCGGGCGGGGAGATCTTGACACTGCTGACGGCAGGGGAGACGGCCCTTTCCTTCGACAACCAGGACGAAGCTGGCGCCCTGGCCCGAGGGTTGACGAAACTGCGACTAGCGACGGGCAGCAGCGATGCTGTCGAGGTTCGTATCAGCAGCATCGATCGAAATTTCCTGCCAACGCTGCGCGCGGCATCGGAAGCTCAACGGTGTGTGGAGATCACCTACTACTCCTTTGCGAGCAATTCTCGTACGACCCGACGGATAGAACCCGATCGCTTCGGGTTGGTTGATGGCCACTGGTATGTGCGCGGCTTTTGTCACCTGGCCGAAGATCAGCGAAGCTTTCGCGTCGACCGCATCGAGTCACTCGTCGAGACCGACCAACCATTCACTCGACCGGCGTCTGGCTCTGATGACGGATCATTGTTCTCGATCGACGAGTCGCCCCGAGCTACATTCACCATGCCTGCAGATCGCATGTCCATCCTCGATGGTCTGCCGATCGATTCAGCCACGTCGATCGACACCGGTACGCTCGCCGTCACGCTTCCGGTGTCATCACCGCGTTGGCTCGAGCAACTGCTTCTCCGTATTGGACCCGGCGTCGAGCTCTCGGATCATGAAGGCCTCGACGTCGACCTAGTGGCCGCAGCCGGGCACGTGCTCGCAAAGTACGGAGCTGCGGTATGAGCGACATCGATGAAGAGGCCAACACAGACGACGTTTCGAGCACGATCGCTCAATCGACGTCACCCCAAGATGACCCGGCGACCACGACCGAGTCTGTCGAAACGGTCGA
>CAZSYL010000030.1:29714-33425 GCA_964610745.1 uncultured Acidimicrobiales bacterium | reverse complement strand
GTCGAAACGGTCGACGAACCTGTCTCAAAGACCATTCGTGACGTGGTGGAGTGGGTCGCGGTTGTCGTCGTGGCACTCGTTGCAGCGCTCGTTATCCGGGAGTATTTCGTTCAGGCATTCGAGATTCCGTCACAGTCGATGGAGACGACGGTCAATGTTGGCGATCGCATTCTCGTCAACAAGTTGAGCTACACCTTCGGCGAAGTCGACCGAGGCGATCTCGTCGTCTTTGAGCGCGGGACTCTCGCCGATGGAGCCACCGACGAGCTGATCAAGCGTGCCATTGCGCTTCCAGGCGAGACCATCGAGCTCCGCGACGACGGCCGGTTTTACATCTGGGGCCCCGGCGAAGGGCCAGAAGACGGGGTGCTCCTCGACGAACCGTATCTGGATCCAGCGCTGGTCGGTTCGCGTTTGCCGAGTCCGAACGACTCGATTCAGACCGACATCTGGGATCCGCGTTGCGTGAACCAGCCCCGCGAGGTCGGGCGATGCACCCTCGATGGCCAGAGCTTCTTCATGTTGGGCGACAACCGAAACAACAGCACCGACTCGCGTTCGTTCGGCCCGGTACCCGCCGAAAACATCGTGGGACGAGCGTTTTTCCGAATCTGGCCACTCAGCGAGTTCGGTGGGTTCTAGTCCGCGAAGCGGACAGGTCGTCGGATCGCTACGTATCTCAGAGCTGAGATGCTTCAGTTGGCCGGTCAGGACTTGTACACTCGGAACCTGTGACTACCTCACCGCCGCCTCAGGCGGACCCCTCGGAGAGCGATCAGCCCGTCGACGATGCTGACTGGGTGCGCTCAGTGGTCGCCAATGCTCTCGTGCAGGCGAGCGTTCCCGAGGAACAGGCTGCTCGAGTGCTCGCTGCGGCGACGTCAACTCCAGAAGTTGCCGCTGCGCACGCCGGGCCGTTCTCATCACCAGCAAAGCCGCAGGCCGATGATTGGCCAGATCTCACCGCAGGGGCGCAAGTCGACGCCACCAAAGCTCGCCTCGAAGCCGAACGTCCATCAGCCAACGAGTACTTCCCACATCCGGATCTGACCGTAGATCCGAGCGGGACAAACGCGATACCAAACACCGTCCCGAAGAGCGGTCTGGTCGGCGCAGGAATGAGCACCGACACGTCACCGGTGTCGACACTTGCTCCATCGCCAGGATCGCCCTCCGTTCCAACGCTCAACACCGAACAGGTGGGCGTGTTTGATCGCACCGACTTCGAAGACGAAGTTCTCGCCGAGAGTGACGCATCGGTCGAGGGATATCGCTCGAGCGACATGCGCACCATCCTGGAATGGCTCGTCGTCTGCTTTCTTGCGCTTGTCGTCGCGGTTCTGGCAAAGGAGTTCATTGTCCAGGCCTTCTGGATCCCATCGGAATCGATGGAGACCACGGTCAACATCGGCGACCGCGTGCTCGTCAACAAGCTCAGCTACCAGTTCAACGATGTCCGACGCGGTGACCTGGTCGTCTTCTCCAAGATCGAAGGAACTCAAAGCGACACCGAGGACCTGATTAAGCGCGCCGTTGCCCTCCCCGGCGAAACCATCGAGTTGCGCGACGACGGAAGGCTGTGGATCTGGGGACCTGGCGAAACCCCCGACGATGCCCTGCTTCTCGATGAACCCTACCTCGAAGTGCAAAACCAGCTTCTAAACGCACCGTCTGCGACCGACGCACCAAGCGCGACCATCTGGCACGAAAATTGCGTCAACGATGCATCGATTCAGGCTCGCTGCACGCTTGACAACAACAGTTTTTACATGATGGGTGATAATCGAAATCGCTCGCTTGACTCGCGAGGCTTTGGACCGGTCCCATCGGAGAACCTCATCGGCAGGGCGTTCTTCAGAATCTGGCCTCTCGGAGCAATTTCAACCCTCTAGACGGTGGGCTCCGGGGGAGCGTCGTTGGCCAGGTACTGCCCAACGGTGTCCATCATGAGATCGACCGTGTCGCAGTAGACCCCGTCGATTCCCATCCGCAATAGCTCTTTCAAGATGCGCTCGTGCTGCGCATCCCAGCCAAAGCACAGGCGGTCAAATCGATGAAATAGGGTGACCATGCCGCCGGTCCATTCGTTCTGGCGCAAGTTCACCCCGTCGATTCCGGCTTCGGAGAGGTCGAATGCCCGGCGTTCGGGTCCGCCGTAGTTCTTCGTGGCGTTCATTGCCTTGACCGACGTCGAATCGATCAGTCGAACGTGAGGGTCGATATCTCGCCACGTCGCCAGCCGGCGCCAATCGTGATGACAAAGATACAACCGACCGCGATGGACCGGGTCGAGTGTTCCCGCCCAGTCGAGCAGCGGTTCCATTGCGGCATCGGTTTTGATATCGATTGACAGGTCGACATCGGCTGGAACTCTATCGAACAACTCCGGCAGCGTGATCCAGGTGTCTGGCAGCTGCTCGCGATCCAATGCCGAAATCGACTTGCGGCGCAGGCCAACGTGACCATCGTGGGTCAAGATGAGCTGACCATCTCGGGTCAGCCAAACATCTGATTCGATGCCCGTCGCCCCCAACTTTATTGCCAAGTCGAAGGCCTCAGCGGTGTTCTCAGGAGCATGAGCGCGAGCACCACGGTGAGCAAACGCTATTGGACGTTCCAACTTTGAGGGAAGACGCAAAGCCATTTGCGTAGTCTCGCCCGATGTCACAATTGATGCAAAACCCTGCTTTTTGGCTGATTTGCGACTACCCAATGAGGTCTTCGGCCCAGTTCTCGGTGGGTGAAATGGGTCGCTTGAGCCTCAAGGGTTTTCGCTGATCTTCCGAATAATTCCTTACGGCGTGACCCTCATGCCGGAAGGAAGAGTGACCAGAGATGGCAACGATTCGAGCTAGCTGCCCTGATTGCGGAGACGTCGAGCTGACGACTACCGATGTAACAGTGCGGGTCTGCCTTGATGATGATCGCGGGGAGTATCGATTCACCTGTCCGGTGTGTTCGATGGTCATTGTGAAGCCAGCTGAGCACCGCACGATCGACCTTTTGGTCGCGAGCGGCGTTCATATGGATACCTGGACTCTGCCTGCCGAGCTTTTCGAGAAACGGTCCGGTCGCGAAATCGACCACGATGACATTCTCGATTTCCATCGTCTTCTCGACGATGAGGACGCTATGGCACAAGCCATGGCATACATCACCGAACATTAAGCCCCGGTCGGTAGGCGCCGCTCGACGCCGACTGGCGGGATACAATTGAAACATGTTTAACGTCGGCAGCGGTGAGTTCCTCATCATCTTGCTCGTTGCCCTTGTCGTGCTTGGACCACAACGCCTACCCGAGGCGCTCCGTCAGGTCGGTCGATTTATCGGCGAGGCCAAGAAGTTGTCGACCAACTTCCAGAACGAAGTCCAGGACGCGATGAAGGACCCGGTGAAGAAAGTCACCGGTGAAGAAATGCCCAAGATTCCGAAGATCCCGCGGACGGGCAAAGAGCTTGTTGGGTTTGCTGTACCTGAACCGTTCGCGACGCAGGAACCAACACCCAAGCCCGAGGCCAAATCCGACACCGAGGCCAAATCCGACACCGGGGACACTGGCGAGGCCGAAGACGCGGCGGCCAACGTCGACGTTGACACGGCCAGCCCCGCAACCGGAGCCGACGCAGTGGACGCCCAGCCGAGCGTCGAAGAAGAGATCACCTCACAATCGGACGATGACGATGCCGACGGTGATTCCGACAGTGTCGGATC
>CAZSYL010000030.1:0-29614 GCA_964610745.1 uncultured Acidimicrobiales bacterium | reverse complement strand
TCACCTCACAATCGGACGATGACGATGCCGACGGTGATTCCGACAGTGTCGGATCTGATGGCCCCGACGCAAGTATTGCAGCAGCGACACCTGCGGTTCCGACCAAGGTCGAACCAGCGCAGCTTCCCAAGGTTGGTGGTTATGGCGAGATCGGGCCTCTTCCGAGCTCGCTCGGCGCCAAGAACGGTAACTCAAACGGCAGCTCGACCGATAACGCTCCTGGCAGTGTTGACGACCCGGAGCAAACCGAAGAGGATGACGTCCCCATGTTCGGAGATCGTTAAGTGACAACCGATCAACAGCCTGAGGCCGAACGCTCAGACAAGGACATGTCCCTCATCGAGCATCTGACCGAGCTGCGTCAGCGCGTGGTGAAGAGCATCATTGCGGTGGTCGTGGGCGCAATCGTCGTCTGGGTCTTCTATGACGAGGTCTGGAGCACACTTCTCAGCCCGTACTGCGATGCGCTCGCGAATCTTGATCAGGAGAGTCCGCTTGGCGAGGGCGAGTGCTCGCTCGTCCTAAACCAGCCACTCGAAGGTCTGTCGCTCTTCTTCACCGTCGTTGGCTACGGCGGGTTTATCGTTGCGATTCCCGTCGTGCTTTGGCAGGCGTGGCAGTTCGTCGTGCCGGGCCTCTACGCCCACGAGAAGCAGTACGGGATCCGTTTCGTGATCTCTGGCGCGACGTTGTTCTTCTTCGGTGCAGGGCTCGCCTTCTGGAGCGCACCCCGAGCACTTGAGTTTCTGCTCGATGTCGGCGGACAACAGTTCGTCCCTCTTCTCAGTCCCGCGCCCTACATCTCGTTCCTGGTCAAGATGCTGGTCGCGTTCGGGCTTGGCTTTCAATTCCCGATCATCCTGATCCTCGCCCAGCAGCTGGGACTGGTCGATTCCGATCAGCTCAAAGCCGGCCGTCGTTATGCCGTCGTCGGAATCGTCGTACTCGTGGCGATATTGACGCCGTCGGGCGACCCGATCACTCTCGGTGTCCTCTCGGTCCCCATGTACCTCTTTTACGAGGCGTCGATCATCTTTGGTTGGCTGAAGAAGCGAAAGGCCAAAAAGCAGGCCGCAAAGGTATGAGTCAGAGGCTGACTGGGCCGCCTCGCACCTTCGAGCTCGACCGATTTCAGGTCGACGCAATCGAACATCTCGAAGCTGGTAGGTCCGTTGTTGTCGCAGCGCCGACCGGAAGCGGCAAGACCTTCGTTGGCGAGTACGGGATCGGGTTGGCTGCAGCGCGTGGGCGCCGAGGCTTGTTCACGACGCCGATCAAGGCGCTGTCGAATCAAAAATACCGTGATCTGCGTACCTGGCTAGGTTCTGACCAGGTGGGTCTGCTCACCGGCGACAACTCGATCAACGGCGACGCGACCGCAGTGGTGATGACGACCGAGGTGCTTCGCAACATGTTGTATGCGGAGCCTGAACGGTTGTCCAGCACCGATGTCGTGATCATGGATGAGGTCCACTACCTCCAGAACAACTTTCGAGGTCCCGTCTGGGAAGAGGTCATTATCCATCTTCCCAGCCACATCCAGATCATTGCGCTCTCAGCAACGGTCTCCAACGCTGATGAACTCGCCGCATGGATCACCGAAGTTCACGGCGAGTGTGTTGCGGTGACCGAAAATACCCGCCCGGTTCAGCTGACCAACTCGTATTTTATTGCCGAGAAAGGCAACGCACGAACCCATCTGATCGACACCCTTTCGAACAAGCGCGCAAACCCCAAGGGCCGACAGTTCGACCCGGCCTCTGGCAATGGGCGCCGCCGCGGGAAGAGCAGAGGGCATGGTCCCCCGCAGAAGAAGCCGTGGCGAACCCCTCGACGCCATGAGGTGATTGAGGAGCTGGACCGTCGAGGATTGCTCCCGGCGATCACATTCATCTTCAGCCGTGCTGGCTGCGAGGACGCCGTCAGCCAGCTTCGAGGTGCTGGAGTATCGCTCACCGATACCGAGACCGCAGAGCTGATCACCGCCTACGTCGAGGAGCGCACGAGCCACCTCAGCGACGACGACCGCCGTGCTCTCGGTTACTCCGCATGGCTCGCTGGACTCCGCGCAGGAATCGCGGCCCATCACGCGGGCATCGTGCCGCTGTTCAAGGAGATCGTCGAGGAACTGTTCGCCGAAGGACACCTCCTGGCAGTGTTTGCGACCGAGACCCTCGCTCTCGGGATCAACATGCCCGCTCGCACCGTGGTTATCGAGAAGCTCTCCAAGTTCACCGGGGAGCACCACGAGACACTGACGCCTGGCGACTACACCCAGCTCACTGGGCGCGCCGGCCGTCGAGGCATCGACGACGAGGGCCTCGCCCTTGTCCTATGGACACCATTTACGACTTTCGACGAGGTCGTACACCTCGCTCGCTCGGAGAGCTTTGAACTGCGCTCTGCCTTTCGTCCGACGTACAACATGACGTGCCACCTCGTCAGCCGCTACACCCGTGCGGTCGCCGAAGACCTTCTCGCAAAGTCATTCGGCCAGTTCCAGGCCAACCGTGCAGTCGCGGAACTCGAACGACGTCGGGAACGCCTCACCAGCGAGCTGGGACTGCCGTTGAATGGTCCGAGAGGTAACGCCCGAAAGGAACCCGACGAGCCAGATCCGACACCATCGGAGTCCGAGTTAGCGGAGCGGCGAAACGAGATGGTTGCGAGTGTTGCCAAACTCCGCCCTGGAGACGTGATCGACATTGGTGGCACCGTCGTGGTGCTCTCCAATTCGTGGCGACGCAAGGAGGTCCAGTTGCGGGTGATCGACCGGGACGGCGAGATCAATCTTGTCGACATCGATGCACTTGTTGAGGCTCCGGTGACCGTCACCCACATTCGCCCGCCCGAACCGTTCAACCCGAACAGCCGGTCGCACCAACACGACCTGGTCGGCGAGTTGCGCACCGTGCGCCGCCGGGCAAAGGCTAAGGACAAGAAGAAACACCGACAACGGCGACAAACCGACACTCACGAGACCTCCAACACGCCCGACGATCCGTGGAAGGGGACGCGCCAGAGCAACGCTCGCCGTGAACTCCGAAGGGTCGAGGCCAAGATCGCGGAACGTCGGGGACGACTCAATGAGCGATTCCGATCCATCGTGGGCCTACTGACCGAGCTTGAGTACATCGACCGCTGGGAGCTCACCGCCAACGGTGAAATGTTGCTCGGGACCTTTCACGAACTCGATCTTGTCCTCGTCGAGTCGCTTCGACACGGTCTGCTCGACGGCCATGACCCGGCGACCCTGGCCGGAGTCGTATCAGCGTTCGTCCACGAACCGCGAGGCCGAGACGATCACCCACCTGCATGGTTTCCAAGCGACGGTGCTCGCAATGCAGTCGACGGCATATTCAGATGTCTCGCTGAGGTGCAAAGGCTCGAATCGGCCTATGGGTTACCCTCGACCCGCGACATCGATGCTGGTCTCGTGGCGGCCACGCACGGCTGGGCTGCCGGAGGCGGCCTCGGCGACATTCTCGGCACGGAGGAGCTGTCTGGTGGTGACTTCGTCCGATCGATGAAACAGGTCATTGACGTGCTGTCGCAGGTGGCGACAGTGGCGCCGAACGAAACGACACGGTCGACTGCGTGGAAGGCGGTCGAGCTCGTCCGCCGAGGCATCGTCGACGCTCCGGTCGAAACCATTGCCAACGGAAGCGCTCAGTGACCATCAAGAAGGGCGAGGACTGGGGCGCCCGCGGGTTCGTTCCCGCTGACACGCCAGTCGTCCAGTCCGATGCCGAGCTCGCCGCCCTTTTCAGCGCCGAGGCAGTGAGCCGAAACGGTGACGAGGCGAGTGAGTTCACCCTCTCTGGCCCCGACCTCGTAGCGCTTCTACCCAACGCAACCTCCCCAAAGAATCAGCGCCTCGCGAGCAATGGCTTGGCACGGACGCTCGGCGCCCGCGGCACAGCGGACAGCGTGGTTGGACATGATCGTACGATCCTGCCGATCGACCTCGGTGTCGTCACGCTATTTCGAGGAGGGGAGGAGCCCGTAGACATCGTGATGGCGTCGAGTCTGATCGTGTCCGGGCGCTTCTGGGCAGGCAAGACTGAGGCCGCGATGAACTCGGCATTCCTCGACGACTGGAACGTGACGCCAAGCGGACATCCAAACGATGGCCGATTCGATGTGATCACGTGTGAGATGTCGATGTCCGACCGGTGGAAGGCCCGAAAGCGTCTTCCAGCAGGGACGCACGTACCCCATCCAGACCTCTCAATTCGCCGTCTGAAACACGCCGTGTTCCGTCCGGTACCGACCGCGAAGGTCTTCATGGACGGTCGGCCAATGGGAGCGGTCGTCCGTGTCGAGGTCACCGTCATTGCAGATGCGACGTCGGTCGCAATCTGAAAGTTCGCGATAATCCGTCAGAACGCGCGTTTTCGGCCATATCATCTCGCTCCGTGACCCCCTACGAGGCTGAAGAGTTCACTCCTTCCGAGTCCGACGTCCTGCGTCGGTACTTCACCAACCTCGACCAACCGGTTTTTGCGCTGGTCAACCTTCCCGAGGTCGTCAAGGGTGCGCTGTTCGCACGGTACTCTCGATCGGCCAAAAGCCTTCGCAGATTGTTCCTCGATGAGTTTCTCGATGACCTCGACGTCAGCGGCGATGAGAGCATCGACGCAACGACCGGTATGCGGCGCGCCGAAGAGCTTTACGATCGGGTTTTCTTCCAGTACGGCGACGACAGCGTCGCCCAGCTTGGGGGTGTCCACCTTGCATGCGAGCAGGCATCGAACGTCTTGACCAAGGTGCTCGAGTGGGGACGCATCATGTCCTACCTCGAACAGTCCACGCGGTACATCCGCTATGACCAGCGCAGCGAGGGCCGTTACCGGTACTACCGGGACCCGGAGATCCTTAATTCGGTGCACGGCACTCGATACGTCGGCGAGATCGACCGGATGTTCGACGTGTACAGCAGTCTTATTCCTGTGATGGAGCAGTTCTTTAAGAACGCGGTTCCGAAGAAGACGACCGATGCCGATTTTGCGTACAAGATGGCGATCCGGGCTAAGGCTCTCGACTCCATTCGAGGTCTTCTTCCCGCCGCGTCTTTCTCCAACGTCGGTATCTACGGGAGCGGCCAGGCCTACGAGGCACTGTTGCTCCGGATGCGCGCGAGCGCCATCCCTGAAGCCCGCAGCTACAGCGACTTGATGCTCACCGAGCTGCGCAAGGTCATCCCGTCCTTCCTCAAGCGGGTGGATCTGGCCGACAGGGGTCAGATCACCTCGCACTACCTTTCAGAAAATGCCGCTGCTGTTTCCGATATTGGTGACCGTCTCCTCGATGTCTCGGCTCCTGCGGCCACCGAGTCGAGTGTTGACCTGGTCGACTTCGACCCCGACGCTGAAGTCAAGCTCGTCACTGCCATGTTGTACCCGACATCATCGCTGAGTGAGCGCGAGATCGTCGAGCAGGTCCACAAGATGACGGTCGATGAACGCCTGGGCGTGATGAAGGCGTACGAGGGTGACCGCACGAACCGCCGTCACCGCCCTGGTCGAGCTCTTGAGCGTGTCGACTACCGTTTCGACATCCTGGGCGACTACGGCGCATTCCGCGACCTCCAACGCCACCGGATGTGCACGATCGAATGGCAACGTCTGTCCACCCGCCATGGCTACGTCATGCCCGACGTCATTGACATGGTCCGGAAGACTGGCCAGTTCGTCGACGTGATGACTCGATCATCTGAGCTTCATGACGCGCTGGCTGGCGACTTCCCGAACCAGGCTCCGTATGCGGTTTCTCTGGCATACCGAATGCGCTACTCGATGCAGATGAATGCACGCTCAGCAATGCATATCCTCGAGCTTCGCTCCGCACCTCAGGGACACCCGACGTATCGCTCCGTTGCCCAGGACATGCACCGTCTGATCGCCGAGCGAGCAGGCCACAAGGCCGTTGCGGAGATGATGAAGTTTGTCGACCACTCCGAAGACGCGGACCTCGAGCGGCTGAACGCTGAGAATCGTTCAGCGAACCGGAGCAGCTGATGTGGACGCCACCCCAGCCGGCTGCCCATTATGCTGCGCTTCGGAACTCTTGGCGGATGGTTGGAAGGCAATGGGAAGAAAAAGTTTCGGTGGATGGTTCCCCAGTCGCTGTGATGTGTCTATATTCCCATCTGCCAGAACGTTCAATGTGAGGAATGATGACTGAGCAAGAGTCTGAACAGTCTGAAGACGAAGTTGACGACGTCGTCGTTGGCGGTCCCGATGACCCCGAAGGCGACGCGGCGGGTAGCGCAGCCGACGTCGATCCCGACGATGAGGAAGATGAGGACGATCTTGATGACGACCTCGATCTCGAACTTGACGAAGACGAACTCGATGATGACGATCTCGATGGCGCGCTCGGCCTGAGCGACGACGACGACGATGATGACCTTCCTGACGACGACGAGGATGAAGACGAAGACGGTGTCGAGCCTGCGCGTAAACCATCCGAAGACGAAGAGGAAGACGATGATGACGAGGTCGAAGCCGATCTCGACGCAATCCTGAAAGACCGTCTCGACTCAGGTGATGATGAGGACGACGAAGAGGAGGAGGACGACGGTGCACCAGCAAAGAAGGCGCCGCCCAAAAATCCCGATGACGTCGCTGCCAAAGCTGAAGACGAGCAAACCTGTGAGTCGTGTTGGCTGATCAAGCCGCTCATTCAATTCCCTGACTCGGGTATGCACTGCATCGACTGCGCCTGAACCGTCGGGCTCACCAACCACGGCAAATGGCCGAATCGGCGCGGTAGTCTTTGATCATGACATCGAAAGACACCGACCCCGCAGAGCAACTTCTTGAGTTCTTCCTGTACGCCCCGGTAGGGCTCGCCCTCGAGGCAGTGGACAACCTTCCGAAGTACGTCGAGCGTGGCAAGAGCCAGGTAACGATTGGCCGTTTTCTCGCTAAGACGGCCGCCAAACGCGGCTCCGCAACGATCGAGAACGCTGGCGAGCGGGTCATCAACGACCTTGGTCAAGTCTTTGTTGACTTCTTTGGCATCGATCTGAGCGCTGACGACGAAGACGATGGCCCGGTCGTTGAGCCGACAGAGCCCACCGATGCCGCAGATGCCGATCTGCCGATCGACGAGTACGACAGTCAGGCCGCGGCGCAGATCGTCAAGCTCCTGGTACAGCTCACCCCGCAAGAATGGGACCAGATCGAAGAGTACGAACTCGCTGGTCGCAATCGGGTGACGATACTTCGCAAGATCTCACAGCTTCGCTCGGCTGCGAAGTAGCCAGCGTGACACCTTCTGTCGATGCGTCCATTCGTGTGGCCAAAACCGGCGATCTTGCCTTTCTCGCCGAATCTCATCGCTTGGGCCACAGCGCAATCGCCAACGCTCGTGGCGGGGACCTCGATATTGCCCTCAGAGGGCGTCCTGAACCAATCGAAGAGAGCTTTGCGGCCTCGCTGGACGAGGAACATACTCACGTTCTAATCGGGGAGGTTGCCGGGGTACCTGTTGGCTACCTCGTTGGGACGGTCGAGCTGCTCCGCACCGGGGACCACATCTTTCGCGTTAGCGATCTGTGGGTTCACCCCAATGCACGGGGGATCGGTACCGGCGGCGAGCTGATGCGCAAAGCAATGGACATTGCACGCGGAGCTGGCTGTATTGGCATCGATGCGCGCGCCCTTCCCGGAGACCGTGTCACGAAGAACTTCTTTGAGAGCTTTGGCCTCGTGGCGCGCACGATCGAGGTACATAAGTCCCTCTGAAGCCCTAGAAGCGCCCTGTTTGCGCAGGAGCGCCGATTTGGCTACTCCTGCTCAGAAGATGCCGCAGGAGCCACCTCGGCGTCTGCTGAGGCCTCTGAAGGCTCCACAGGGGCTTCCGTCGATGGTGGTGGCGGCGGTGGTACCTGCGGCTTTGGAGCGGCGGCTGCAGGGGTGGCGGGAGCGAACAGCGCGGCGATGTGCGGTACACGCTTTGCCAGCTTCTTCACGGTTGCCCGAAGCTGCGGCGTAACGTTTTTGGGGAGCGCTACCGGGTTCACCTGTTGGCGAACGGGGGAGTAGGCAACGGCGTCGAGCACCGTGCCCCAACGCTCGGGCATGGTGTCTGCATCCATCGACTTTCCTGCTGCGTTGGCTAGGCGGCCGCCGATATCTGCAGGTAGCGGCGCGCCGGCCTTTGGTGGCCTCGAGGATTGCCGGAGCGCACGAACTGTTCGACCATCTCGTACGAGGGCGTCGAGCTCGCTCAACCATTTGCCATGCTCGGCGTCCACGCGGGCGGTGAGGCCCTCTTTTAGCTGCTGGGCAAGGGCTCGGCTCTCGTCGTCCTTTGCGCCGCCATCAGCGGCGACTACGACCTTGCGAATATCGCGAAGATCGATCTCGGAGATACCGGCGAGAGCGGCCTCGGCGTTGTCTCGCCACTCCGCGCTGCGAAGTCGAGGCAGGAGGTTCTCTCCGACCGCTTCAAGAATCTTTGTTGGAATCTCTGGTTGACCGCTACTCGCGGCTTGCTTGTTCTGGGCCTCTACAACACTTCGTAGCCCTGGAACCCCGTCCCGGAGCACGACCCGAGCGAGCGGTCGCTGAATCTCGGGCAGGCCGTTCAGTACGGCGTCTCGATGAACGCGACGCGGACGAAGCCGCTTCGGCTTCGGTCGTGCCGGTCCTCGATCACGACGTGGTCGATTGTCGTTTCGACCCCGTTGTTCGCCGCGTCCGCGTCCCTTACCGCCCTGGCGTCCCTTGTCACGGTCGTTGCGTCCCCGGCTGCGATCGCCCTCGCGACCACCCTCTCGGGCCTTGTCACGGTCGCTGCGTCCTCGCCCACGGCCATCACGATCGCTGCGTCCTCGTTCGCCATCACGACCACCACGACCGCCTCGTCCGCGCCCGCGGCCACCGTCCCGGTCGCCTCGTCCGCGCTTGCCAACAAGCTGGGTGGTTACACCACCGCCATCGTTTCCTGAGCCAAGAATCTCGAGAGTTGGCTTCTTTTCACGCTTACGCTTCGGCGCAAGTACAGCAGTAATAAACACGCCGTCGACCGCGAACTCAGCATCGACTCGGACAACATCGCCGACGGCAGCACCCTCGTACAGGAGGGCGCCATCGAGGACGCCCTTAGGTTGTTTGGCACCGGCCTGGCGCCAGGTGTAAGAACCATCATCACGTTTGCTGGTGAGCTCGACTTCGAGACGTCTCGACATAGCGGCTAAATGTAGCTGCTCCAATGGGGCTGCTGGTAACTCGGTGGCACTTAACCCCACCTCTTTTTTGACCCACGCCACCGACCTGTTCGTATTCGCGTAGGCGTTCGCCCACGAGAGGGCCCATAGTGGTTCGGTGGCTTCTGGAGTTCGTGTCGACGTATGGCTGTGGTCAGTGCGTATCTACAAGACCCGCTCGGCGGCCAACAGCGCCTGCTCTTCAGGAAACGTGCGGATCGATGGCGTGGTAACCAAACCCGCCAAGACGGTAAAGCCTGGCCAAACCATCACCGCCCGCACGCGGGGCCGGGTCCGCATCGTGGAGGTCGTCGAACTCCACTCCAAGCGGGTTGGAGCTGACGTGGCCAAGGATGCCTACATCGACAACAGCCCACCGCTCGAACCTCGCCGAGCCAAGGCAGCACCCACTGGGGTCCGCGATGCCGGAGCGGGCCGCCCTACCAAGAAGGATCGTCGGGAGATCGACCGTCTGCGAGGTCGCTAGTCTCAGAGGGTGCCGATGACGAATCACGACCCACGCGACCTACCGGACGCATTGCTTGACTTTCTTGCAGAGCGACATCTGGCGACGCTCACGATCGTCAAGGCGGACCAGACGCCCCATGTCACCCCGGTAGGCGTGACATATCAGCCAGAAGCTGCCCTGGCGCGCGTGATCACCTGGGCAGACTCTTGGAAAGCCAAACACGTCTCATCACTTGGGACAGCAGCTGTTGCTTTGTGCACCGTGGATGGCGGGCGGTGGATCACCATCTCAGGTACAGCGAGCCTCACCCGCGACCCAGCAGCCGTTGCCGAAGCAGTGCGACGTTATACCGAGCGCTACCGCCCGCCGAAGGCACGCGATGATCGGGTAGTGATCGAAATCGACGTCACTCGGGTGATTGGCCGGGCCTAGCCGCCGGACTATGCAGCGCGTTGCTGGGGAGCGTCTGGAACATCTACCGTCTTGATGATCTGAACGCCGACGACATCGTTGAGGTTGCCGTTGATGCTGTCGCGATCAGATTCCGCTGCCAGCACGATGCCGTTGTTGGGAAGCTCCTGAAGCTGTAGTACTTCGATCCACCCCTTTGGCTCGTCAGCATTCTTGTTGACGACGTCCCCAGGGAGCACGTCTCTCATACGAACCTTCATGACTTGAACCATCTTGCGCTGCATAGTGTCTATTTCGGTTGTGCGAAACAAAACCTGAGCCTGCTCGCGACAACATCGCGGCAATGGGCATTTACAGAGATATGCCTATCACTCGCAGATGTACCAAAGGGCTTATCCCAAGAGGGATAAACTTGAACTCTCATGCGTATCGAAGCCATCCCCGTTGGGGACAACCCACCAGACGACATCAACGTGATCATCGAAGTGCCCGTAGGCGGTGAGCCGATCAAGTACGAGCTCGATAAGGCCTCCGGTACCCTCTTCGTCGACCGGTTTCTCTACACGCCGATGCGCTATCCGGGAAACTACGGGTTTGTACCCCACACACTGTCCGAAGACGGCGACCCGATCGACGTTCTCGTGTGTAATACACGAGTGATTGTTCCCGGAGCGGTCATCAACTGCCGCCCGATCGGCGTGCTGATGATGGAGGACGATGGCGGCATCGATGAAAAGATCCTCGCCGTACCGACCGCGAGTGTCTCCCGACGGTACGAGCGCGTCGAGAACTACACCGACCTTCCCGACATCACCACCGAACAGATCCACCATTTCTTTGACCACTACAAGGACCTCGAGCCTGGGAAGTGGGTCAAGATCAATAGTTGGGGTGACGCTGACGACGCGAAGCAGATGATTGTCGACGCAATCGAGAGAGCCTGACCCAACGCGCTAGTAACGACTACGGGCACCAGTGCAGGTCGTGGATGCCAACGTATTGGAAACCGGTTCGCGCCGACTCGTCGATATGGCGGATGGTCACCTGATCAATCGGCGATGGATAGGTGATATCGATCTGACCGTTGGTCGATGTTTGGGCCACATTAGCGGTGCCGAGAACGGTGTTGGTACCCGTCACGATGTTTCCCGATGAAGTAACGATATCGGCCGCGGTGAGATCGACATTTGCGCCTCCGAGGGTGCCCGCAAACTCGATCGTGTCTTCCCAACCAGTCGGGAAGTCGCCGAAATCAACGTCGAGCATCGAGAAGCACAAGGCGACAGGTCGCGAGAACTGGAACGTCACGGCCGTGAAGTCGCCGTTGGTGGCTCCATCCATTGCCATCAGCAACGGATTTTGCAGTCCGTTGAGCGTCCCGTTGAAAACCAGTCCAAGAAAGTTCGCGTTCCCAACGTTGGCAGGATCTGCGGTTGTGATCGTCACCTGGGTGCCGTCCGCGGCGGTCACCGAGCTTGGGAACGTACCGGTGAACGCACTCCAATCGACCTGCAACGGAGCAATGCCACAGGTGCCGACCGCAGCCGCCACGCGGTCGAGTCGAGTGACCGAGGGAGCAACCCAAGCCGTCGTCGCCAGGGCAGATCCGGACAGGACCATCTTTCGTCTGCTGGGACTTACCGGGCGCGACTGCTCAGCCATAGCCCTCTATCGGTTGGCAGGTCGTCGTTGTTAGCGTTCAGGATCTTGCGTTGTCAGGACCGCAGCCACGCTGCAAACCTTGCGGTGAGAAGCGGCATCAACCACCACGACAGCACGAGAACACCTCCGGCGTTTCCGACGAGGGTCGCCACCGGACCGGGAAGATCGGGCAGCACAAGATCCCGCACGAATCCAACAGCTAACGCTGTTGGATAGAGCGCTAGGAGAATCAGGGTCGCCTGTTTCCACGTCCGAACCGGACGGTCCGCAGGATTGCCGAACCAGCCGGCGAAACCGCCGACGACGTTGAGCGTTCTGTCGGACTCAAAGAGCGGCTCCAATCTCCGAAGAGCATCCGCTCGTTCATCTGATTCGAGCCAACTATCGAGCCGGACTCGGTTTTCAAATGAAAAGACGACAACCGTTTCGTCCTGGACTCCGCTCACCGCTGGGAAGAGCTCGATCCGAAGAAAACCGGGAAAGGCCGAGACCACATCGACCAGCCGTTCGTACTCCGCCACAAAAGCGTCCTCCACCGAAGAGGCGTCGAGTACGCCCCGAGGCGCATCGGTATCGATCTTGCGGAGCCGGAACGATGCCACGGCCTGTACGGACTCGTCCATGTTCCTGGTCGCCAGCACCTGTTCACGAGGCGCGCCGATGAAGAGGTCCGGTTCGGCATCGACCATCTCCGAGCGATCAGGGGATCGGAGCCACGCCGAGAGAAGTTCTCTGCTGGCAAACTCGTAGACGACCACCCATTCATCTGGGTGTTGGGGTCTCGGCGGCTGGATGTCGCTCCTAACGAACCCGTCGTGCTTCGAAGCGAGACTCACGATCCCCTCGAGCCATTGCCGAGCACGCCGCTCCCGATCGCGATACGCAGTTCGGGCGACGATAACCGTTGCGGTATGGGGCACACTCATCGATTTTGAGTCTACGAGAACTCGGGTGGCCCGCCCGGTTGCCATTCCGCGTGGTGCGACGCAGTTCATACGACCTGTGAACACTTTGTGCACAAATGCACAAATGGGCTTGCCGCTCGATGTGCGCGGGTTGAATCTTTGTATGACTGAAAATGCAAAAAGAGCCGTCATCGTTCTCGCATGGGCGGGAGCAGTGATTGGTTGGGTTCTCTATCAGCGCTCGACTGGCCTCGGAACAATCGGTTCGCTCCAGAGTTTCATCGACATTGCACGCGGCGCTTGGTGGGCGCTCCTGGCGTTCGTCCTCGTCTACGCCATCCGTCCACTCGTCCTCTTTCCCGCAACACTGCTAACCCTTGCTGGAGGACTTCTCTTTGGACCGGTCGTTGGTGTTGTGGCCACGATTATCGGCGCGAATGCCTCTGCGATGGTCGCCTACTGGATTGCTCGCTCACTCGGGTTTGAGGCTAAGGAAGACCCCGAAGCTGCCGGACTGATGAGACGCTGGTCCAACCGAATGCGCGAGGAGAGCTTCGTCACGGTTCTACTAATGCGATTTGCCTTCCTGCCATTTGACTTCGTCAACTACGCCGCCGGCTTCCTGCGCATCCGTCCACTTTCGTTCCTTCTGGCTACTGCTCTCGGGTCGTTGCCTGGCACCATCTCCTTCACGCTCGCAGGAGCATCGATCACCTCACTCGAGGACGGACCCGCTGGAATTGACACGAACGTACTGATCGCGTCAGCAGCAATTTTCGTGGTCAGCCTCGTCGTCTCCCGCATCGTCAAGAGCCGGGGCAATACCGAAGGATTCGAGGACGCTCACAACACCGCCGAACTCCCTGAGGTCGCCGACTTCGAGCTCCGTAGCGAGAAGGTTGGGGCAGCCTAAGGCCGCATTTCAGGGCGCTTCGCAGAGCCGCTCAATCGCCACGATTGAAAGCGGATCCGCCTCGAACTCCACCCATGACCCATCTTCGACACCGACGAAGGCGCCAACCCCTTCGGGCCGATTGAGCAGGTAAAGGAGACGTCCGTTCGAGCATTGTTCAGTTGAGACGGTATCAACAACCGGCGCAGTGGCCGTCAGGTCATGGCTACAGGTCGAGATCTGATTCGTGGGCGGAGCCGCGAGCACGTTCCGACAATCCGCAACCAAACCAGAGATCGAGATGATTTCTTCGAGTTCCTCGGCACTCTCGACGATGACTGTTTCGCCGTCGATGTTGATGTTGAGGCGTTGCCCGTCTGCTGACAATCCACCTTCGCCATCAGCCGAAACTGCACCCTGTAGCTGAGTCGCTCCCGCATCGATTGCCGGGTTCGGGATCGGACCGTCGTCGGGCAGCACGTTGTCGTTGCCAATCGCCCCGCATGCGGCCGTCGCAGCGATCAACAAGAGGTAATACCAACGCATCCCGCAGGTATCGGCTCATTCGCGTCAGACCATTAGCTGGCTGGAAACGCCGACCGATACATTGGTCGGCGATGCAAGAACCCGACGACGACATCGAAGCAAGTCCGTTCCGACAACCTACGGCCAGCGAGCAACGACTCGGCCTTGGTTGTGTCGTTTTTGTCATCGCAGCCATGTTCGCCCTGATTCTCATTGGCGTGTTGGTTGTCTTCGGTTCGTAAACACGAACCAACATCTGTCCAGCACCCGGTCGTCGGCGCGAAAGCTAACGTCTCGGCATGACCGAACCGACTCGAACAACGGATGATCAAACGTTTCTGGATGCAATAGAGGGTTATACGGGTCGACTGAGCTACCAGCGCGGCGACCGAGTCGAACTGCACGTGTCGACGACTGAGAGCCTGTTCGATATTTGCGTCGAGCGCTGGGGAGCAACTCGCGAGACCGTCTTGGAGATCTCCAACTGTGCCGGCACGTACTACCCACCGCCGAAGAACGCGTCGGCAACCGGTTGCGGCTGGCCGGTCGCCCACACCTTCGAAATCGATGAAGCATGGACATCGGGCTTCTACCTCGTCACGTTGTCCGTTGCGGGAGTCCCCACCGATCGCGCCACCGCTCACGCGTGTTTCGTCGTCCGGAACGCCGCTACTTCACAGCGCCGCGACCAAGACGGAATGCTCTACGTCCTCCCAACCAACACCTGGAATGCCTACAACACGTGGGGAGGCAAAAGCCTGTACACGGGCGCAACGCAAGTCTCGTTCGCTCGTCCGTTTGCTCGAGGCATGTTGTGTCGCCCCGACGTCGAACGAGACGACCGTAAGTCAAGGCCCACACGCTTCGGAGAAACCGCTGACGCCGATGGGACCATCTTTCAGGAGTACAGGACGACGAATGGTTACCCGTCAGCTATTGGATCGACAGGCTGGTTTACTCACGGCCGACGATTCGTAGAATGGGCCGAGCACGAGGGTCACTCGTTCGACTACGCCATTTCCTCAGATCTTGAGGATCCAACGGTGCTCGATGGCTACGCCGGCGTCGTGCTCGTGGGCCACGACGAGTACTGGTCGTGGGGACAGCGCGAGAACGTCGAACGATTCGTCAAAGACGGCGGCACCTTGGCCTCGTTTTCCGGCAACACCATGTTCTGGCAGGTGCGAATCGAAGATTCACCGATGGGTCGAACGATGGTGTGCTACAAATACCGAGCTCATCGGGAGGATCCCATTACCGACAACGCCGACCCGACACGCATGAGCGGCATGTGGGCCGATCCCGTCGTTGGGCTGCCCGAGTGGACGCTGCTCGGCGCAGGCTCGGCGTTCGGGCTGTATCACCGCTTCGGACAGGCAACCGCCCAGGGCGTTGGCGGCTTCGTGGTATACCGGCACGAACACTGGTTGTTCGACGGGACCGCCCTCGGCTACGGCGACGTACTCGGTCGTGACGAAGGAGTGGTCGGTTATGAAACCGTGGGTTGCCCTATTGCTCTCGACCGCCTGCAGCTTCCGGTACCAAGCACCGACGCGATCGAACGAGGCGTGCCGGTCGATACCGAGATCGTCGCGTGGGTTCCCGCTAGCAATCTCGCCGTGGGGGAGTACCCGCTATCGATCGCCGCACTCAGCGACCAGGGCGACCTTGAGTTCGTTGCCGAACGCGTCTTTCGCGACGACCCGGACGCCAGCGAACGGGCTCGCTACGGCAACGCCGTCATGTTAACCACCCGCCCGTTTGGTGATGAAGGTGGCGAGGTCATCACCATCGGAACCACCGATTGGGTCTTTGGACTGCCGACCAACGCTGCAGTAGCCCAAGTGACCGCAAACGTTCTTCGACGAGCCGCTGCTAGTGCAGTCGGTTAACTCACTTCAGCTGTGGCGCTCGCGGATTCGATCGCTTTGCTGAGGATGTCGACAGCTTCCGGCTACCGTACGGAGATGGGGGAATACGCTGATCTATTCGTGAGCGAGGGCTATCTGGTTGTCGAACAGCTTGTGTCCGCTGACGAACGCGAAGCAGTCCGCGAAGAGCTAACCCGATTCGCACGTGGTGAGTACCCGGTCGCGAATCCTCCGGACGTCGGCGACGCTGCGTTGGACGACGAGCGGCTCGCCGCAATCCTGGCAGTGCACTTTCCGCACTGGGTCAGTCCCACGGTCGAGCGAATGGTTCGACACGAGGGGATCGTCAAGGTCCTCGGCGAGATCACTGGCGCACACATCCCGTACTGGGACGGCCGCGTGAAATGTATGCAATCGATGCTGTTCGCGAAGCCGCCGGGGTTGCCAGGTCAGGCATGGCATCAAGACGAGCGATACATACCCACGCGGGATCGATCACTCGTCGGGGTCTGGATCGCACTCGACGACGCGGATGAAGAAAACGGATGTCTCCGAGTCCTTCCGCGCTCGCACCGCCCGGGAAAGTTGTACCCACTCCGAGATCACGGGCACCCCGATGAATTTGACCCGGGAGAGGAAGCCCATAGCTTCCCCGATGCCGACAAGGAGCTAGCAGTACCGGTCAGAGCAGGCGATGTCATCTTCTTCAACGGGTATTTGTTGCACCGATCGAAGCGAAACGCGTCTGCGAACCGGGCCCGTCGGGCGCTGGTAAACCACTATTGCTCAGCCTGGTCAAATCTGCCCTGGCTCACCCGGGAAGGCCTCGACATTGGGGTCGCGGATTATCGGGTGATCGTGCCGGTCCTAGGAGAAGACCCGTACCCCGAACGTCCAATCGAAGCCGGGCCGAACGAGGTCTTCTTACGCCCGGCAACCGGCCGCTACACCGATGCTCAGGAGATCATTGCCGAGGGCTAAGCAGAGATCACGCACCGAGAGGTGCGTCCGTACTCGACGAAATGTTCATTGCCGCATTTCTAAGGGCACTGGAACTCTTTAGTACGATCCCAAGCATGACTCAACTGATCGCAGCCCTCGAAGCCGGTGGAACGAAGTTCCGACCCGCCGTCCTCAACGCTGAAACACTCGAAATCGTCGACCAGGAGTGGATTCCCACAACCACCCCGGATGAAACACTCGGCTTGTGCGAACAGTTCTACGCCAAACACGAGGTGGCTGCGCTTGGAATTGCGTCGTTCGGGCCGCTCGTCATCGACCGGAGTGCTGAAAACTACGGCTCGATCGCAGCAACGCCCAAGCCCAACTGGACAGGCGCACCGGTGCTCAGCCGTCTCGCTACATTCCTCGGAGTGCCGTCGGACATTCAAACCGACGTCGAGGCTGCTGCGGTCGCCGAATGGAAGCTTGGGGCTGGCCAGGGGTTCTCGTCGGTCGGCTACGTCACCGTCGGCACCGGCGTTGGCGCTGCGGTTGCCATCGACGGTCTGCCATTCCGCGGTCGCAACCACACCGAGATGGGCCACATCCCGGTCTCGCGAGTCGAAGGCGACACCTTCCCCGGGCGTTGTGCGTTCCACAAGGACTGTCTCGAAGGCATGGCATCGGGTCCGGCGATCGGCGAACGCTGGAATGCTGATCCTGCGACCCTTGATGATCGCGACGACGTCTGGGACATGGAAGCGGCCTATCTCGCCCAGCTCGTCCGGGTGTTCACCCTCACCTTTGCGCCCGACATCGTGCTCTTTGGCGGGGGAGTCGGCACTCGTCCAGACATGGCTGATCGAATCGCCAAAGCCTCAATCGCCGACGACGGCGGATATGCGGTCGATGGGCCTCCGCTCGTCAAGACTGCAGGCCTTGGAGCCGATGCAGGAGTGATCGGCGCAGCCCTCATTGCTCAGGAACTGGCGTAACGATTTCGTGCGGCGGGGCCGATCGCTCGAGCCCCGCCGTAGGTAGGCGTGGTGTTTAGGAGTCGCCGAGGCGAGCGCCGGTGCTCTTCACGAAGACATGCAGCGGTCCTGAAGGAGCCACCGAGATGGTGTCGTCGCGAGCAACCGTGGTCTCGCCTTCGAGCCGAACAACGATGGTCTGTTCTCGTCCCTCGTGCTCGATCCGGGTGTGCACAAAGGCCTCGGAACCCAGTTCTTCGACCACAGTGACCAGACCAGGAACACCATCGTCGGTCATTCCCAGATGTTCAGGGCGGGTGCCAACGACGAACTCGGTCTCATTGGAGGCTCGAATCTCACTGGCTACGGCAGCTGGCAAGTCGAGTTGAACGTTGCCGATCGACAGCGTGTCTCCGTTCCGGGTGACCTCGATGAGGTTCATTGCTGGCGAACCAATAAATCCTGCGACAAAGAGGTTGTCGGGGTGGCTGTACAGACGGCGTGGGCTATCGACCTGCTTGAGCTCGCCATGGTCGAGTACCGCAACTCGGTGTCCCATCGTCATAGCCTCGACCTGATCGTGCGTGACATACACCGTCGTGGTGCCAAGTCGGGCCTGCAGATCGACAAGCTCGGTTCGGGTCTGAACCCTCAGCTTCGCATCGAGGTTCGACAGCGGCTCATCCATCAGGAACACTTTTGGTTCCCGAACAATGGCGCGACCCATGGCGACACGCTGGCGCTGGCCGCCAGAGAGTGCCTTTGGCTTGCGGTCGAGGTACGGCGTGAGGTCGAGAATTTTCGCGGCCTCTTCGACCCGCTGACGACGCTCGTCCTTTGGAACCTTCTGTTGTTTGAGCGCGAAGCCCATATTTTCGCCCACGGTCATCTGCGGGTAAAGCGCGTAGTTCTGGAAGACCATGGCAATGTCTCGGTCCTGGGGCTTGACCAGCGACACATCGCGTTGGTCGATCGTGAGACGACCCTCGTTGACAGGTTCAAGGCCGGCGAGCATGCGCAACGCGGTGGACTTACCTGAACCGGACGGGCCGACCAGGACAAGCAACTCGCCGTTCTGAATCTCAAGATTCAGCTGGTCGACTGCTCGAACTTCGAGTTTCGAACCGAATCCATAGATCCGGCTCGCATTTTCATAGGTGACCTCAGCCACGTGATCCTCCGTTCCACGCCTCGGCGATGGAATCTACTTGTTTACGCAGGGAACTTACTTAATCGCACCCAGAGCCAGGCCACGGACGAGCCGCTTCTGCGCTATCCAGCCCGCTGCAATAACTGGGAGCGATGCGAGGGTTGCTGCCGCCGAAAGTGTCGCGAAGAACTGTCCGCGAGAACTCACGTTGGCGGTTACCCAAATCGGTACGGTCGCAGCATCGAATCTGGTGAGGTTCACCGCCAGGAAGTATTCATTCCATGCAAAGATGAAACTCAACAACGCCGTAGCGGCAATGCCGGGCGACACGATCGGCAGAATCACCGATCGAAGCTGGGAGATGAGAGACGCACCATCGATTTGGGCGGCCTCGATCAGTTCTTTGGGTACCTCATCGAAGAAGGACCTCATCATCCACACCGCCAACGGCAGGTTGAGGGCGGTGTACACGATGACGAGCACCGTCCGAGTATCGATCAGATCGAACTCGCGAGCAAAGAAGAACAACGGCAGCACAGCTGCTGCGATGGGGAGGAACTTCGTCGAGATGAAGAAGAACAGCACGTCTCGCCATTTATCGATCGGCCGCACAGCTAGCGAATAGGCAGCGGGAATACCGAGGAGCAGCACAATCACCGTGGACAGGCCAACAACGAAGAACGAGTTTCCAAACGCCTTTGCCGCGGTCAGAGTACCCGCCGTGCCGCTAAGGACTTCTCGATAACGATCGAAAGATGCATCGAAGAAGAAGACAGGAGTCTCCTGCTGAGCATCGTTCTCGGTCTTAAACGACGTCAGAACCATCCAGAAGATTGGAAAGAAGAAGATCAGTCCAACCACCCACGCAACGATGCCGCTGAAGAAATTCGCAACCCGGTTGTTTACTCCGACAATCTCGCTTGTCTCGCTCCCGCTCATGCGGCGTCCTCTCCTTCAAGAAGGCCTGAGATCACACGGAGTGCGAAGTTGGCCAGAATAATTGATGCGACGACGACGACGATGCCAAATGCCGATGCCTGTCCGAAGTTGAATCCGCCGCCGATCGCTTCGAGATAGACGAAATACGGAACGTTCTGCGCCCCAGCCGAACCAGCGACCAGCTGATCAACCGTGTCAAAGGTCTGGATGAGGAAGATCGAGCTGAGCAGGCCACCGAGCTCGATATACCGACGGAGGTGGGGGAGCGTGATCTGAAAGAAGATGGCTGACGAACTTGCACCATCCACGCGTGCGGCCTCAAGCACCGATGGCGGCTGGCTCTGAAGCCCTGCGAGCAGGATGAGCATGAGGAACGGCGTCCACTGCCAGACGAGCACGAGCATGACGCTAAAGAGCGGGTGACCACCAATGAACAAGATTGGATCGTCACGGAAGAAGCCAACCACCCAGTTGAAGAAACCAAAGGTGGAGTCGAGCATGCCGTTGCGCCAAACGAGAGAGGCAGCCACGGGCATGGTGAGAAATGGGGTGATGAGCAGCGTGCGGACGACGGAGCGCCCAATGAACTTGCGATCGAGTAGAACTGCGAGCCCAATGCCGAGGATCGTCGAAATGATTGCCACACCAAACGTCGTGTAGATCGTGTTGATGATTGCTCGTCGGAAGAACCGATCACCGAAGATTGGACCGTAGTTGTCGAGACCTACGAAGTTGAATGAATCTGGAATCAGCAGATTCCATTCGTTGAGTGAGTACCACAGGGCAATGACGAACGGCACCTGGGTGACAACGATGGTGAAGAGTAGTGCTGGGAGCAACGGTAGACGTCGTGCCCACCGCTCACGGCGCTCTGCACGCTTGACCTCTTCGGGATCCACTCCCGCAACGACCGGACGGTCAGCGTTGTCTACGTCTTCGATTTGGGTTGTGGCCACGAACGCCCTTACGACCTAGGGGTTCGGCAGGAGGAGCCGAACAAAGCAGATAAGAAATTGTATTGCACAAGAGAGTAGTACCAGGAGGCCGTTGCCGACCTCCTGGTACCGGTAATCTCTGAAACTAGAGCTTTCTAGCTAGAAAGCAAATTACTTACTGGCTTACTGCCGAAGCAATTTCCTGGCAGAGGTCGAGGCCTTCATCAATGCTGATGTTGCCTGCGAGAACCTCGGCGAGCTGCGTCGTGCACTGGGTGCCAACGTCCTGGAACTCAGGAACACCGACGTACTGGACGCCTGGAAGACCTGGGCGAGGCGTGAGGCCTGGCATGTCAGGGTTCGCAGCGTTGATAGCGTCGAGGGTCTGCTGTCCGAAGGACTCAGAAGCAGCCTGGTACTCAGGAATTGCGTAGGTCGAGGTACGGGTTCCGGGAGGGGCCGCTGGCCAACCGCCTGGAGCGTTCTCGCCAGCAATCTGGATGTACTCAGGTGAAGTTGCCCACTTGATGTACTCAGCAGCTGCGTCAGCGTTTGGTGCGTTGGTTGGGATCGCAAGAGCCCAGCTCCAGAGCCAACCGCCACCGAGGCCGGTGTCACCAACAGGTGCAAGGGTGGTGCCAAGGTTGCCACGAAGTGGGCTGTCGTCGCCCTCGAGGATACCTGCAGCAACAGTTGCGTCGAACCACATGGCTACGTCGCCGTTCTGAATCTGCTCAAGGCACTGAGGGAAGCTTGAAGCGTTTGGCTCAGGCTGACCAGCGTCGTTGAGGAGTCCAACGTAGAACTCGAAAGCAGCACGGAAGCCGGAGTCGGCCTGGTTGATCTGTGCTTCGCCGATCGAACCGTCGGCGTTAGCTTCCCACCACGTGCCACCAAAGGTGTTCACAACAGTGGTGAGCGAAGCGCCGAAGTCGCCCCAGCCAGGAAGACCACGAAGGCAGATACCTGCAACGTCGTCGGTGTTGACCTGACGAGCAATGTCAGCAATTTCGTCCCACGTAGGAGCAGCTGGCATCTCGATGCCGTTGTCGTCCATGATCTGCTGGTTGAACATGATGAATGATGACTCTGCGTAGAACGGAACAGCGTAGAGCTCTCCGTCAGCGCTGAGTGCACCACGCACTGCAGGAAGGAGGTCGCCCGAATCGTAGGCAGGGTCGCTGTCAACGATGTCGTTCAGGCCGTTAAGCCAGCCGTTCTGGCCGAACTGTGGAGCCTCGAATGGGCCAATCATGACAGCGTCAAAGTCGCCAGCGCCGACGGCAACGTCGACCGAAACGATTTCACGAAGGGTCTGCTCTTCGAGAGTCACGTAGTTGACGGATGAACCGCCAGCTCCCGTGAAGAACTCTGGAGTCAGCGCAACGATGTCTTCCATGGTTGGGTTACCAACGATGGCAACGGTGATCTCCGCGTCTGAGAAGTCTCCGGTGATGACGGTGTCAGAAGCAGCTGGCTCGTCGTCAGCTGGCTCTGGCTCTTCATCTGGTTCGTCAGCTGGCTCTGGCTCTTCATCTGGTTCGTCAGCTGGCTCCGGCTCTTCTTCGCCGTCATCATCAGTCACTTCATCCACGACATCATCTGCCGCGTCGACCAGGTCGTCGGCGGAGCTACCACAAGCGGCAGCTACCAGTGCCAGAGCTGCAAGCAGCCCCAACATCTTTACAAGCGCACTACTGCGCGTTTTATTCTTCCTCACGAGATTAATCCCCTTCCATTGTGAGAACGGCGAGGGGTAGACCCCCTTCGCCACCGGTAATTGATACAACGTCCCGACGCGCTTTTGACGTCGGGCACACGTGCAAAACGTCACAAGTACGAAGCAACAATCTGCATGCTACGTCTATGTCGCCCTGTACGTATGGACTGGCGTACTGTTCAGGGCATGGAACGCATCGAGCTCAAAAACTCCAGTATTAGCCAAATCACTGACGAAATTGCCGTGCCGGACTACGACCGAAGCGCGCTGGCGCGGTCGATCGTCCACATCGGTGTTGGCGGTTTTCACCGCGCACACCTCGCCGTTTACGTCGATCAGTTGGCACAAAAGGGCCATACGGACTGGGGAATAGTTGGGTCTGGCGTTATGGCCGGCGATGTGCATATGCGCGACGCTCTCATTCCGCAGGACACGTTGTTCACCGTCATTGCCCGCGGCGCCGATGTGCTCGACATGCAGGTGGTCGGCTCACACGTCGACTATGTCCTCGCAGCCGATGACCAGGCACCGCTCATCGAAGCAATCGCTGCCGACACCACCGAGATCGTCTCGCTGACCGTCACCGAAGGCGGCTACCCCGTCGACGATGCGACCGGAGCATTCGACGCCAACTCACCAAACGCGGCCGATGGCTCCGGTTTCGCTGCCATCATCGGTGGCCTAAAGGCACGCATGGAAGCCGGTGGAAAACCACTCACGATCATGAGCTGTGACAACGTGATGGGCAACGGTGACGTCACCAAGCTGTCGACGCTTTCGATGGCAGCCGCCCACGGCGACGCCCTCGTGTCGTGGATCGAAGAGAACGTGTCGTTCCCCAACAGCATGGTCGACCGCATCACCCCAGCAACGACCGACGAAGACAAGGCCTGGTTGGCCGATACGCACGGACTTGTCGACCGGTGGCCAGTCGTCTGCGAGCCGTTCATCCAGTGGGTGATCGAAGACGACTACGCCGGAGCACGTCCCCCGTGGGAAGAGCTCGACATCATCATCACCGACGACGTGCGCCCGTATGAACACATGAAGCTCCAGCTCCTCAACGCCGGCCACGCTGTGCTCGGCTTTGCTGGACACCTCTTCGAGATCGAGCTCGCACACGACGGGATGGCCGATCCCGATGTGCGTGCGTTCGTCGAAGCGTTCCTGCACCGCGAGGGAAAGACGTCGCTTCATCCGGTCGAGGGCATGGACTTCGACGAGTACATCGAAAGCCTCCTCGAGCGTTTCGCGAACCCCAAGGTCCGCGATCAGATCCTTCGCCTTGGAATGGACGGAACAAGCCGTCTTCCAAAGTTCATCCTGCCAACCTTGCGTACGCACCTGGCGAACGGTGGACCGACCGAGATGACGGCGCTGTTCCTCGCGACGTGGGCAAAGGCGCTCACCGGTATCAGCGATCTCGGCAACCCAATCGAGTACGGGCCCGATCCAATGCTCGAAGAGGCAAAGGCCGCCGCCCAAGCGTCGCTGGAGGACCCAGCGGCATTCCTCGAACTCGCACCGATCTTCGACGGCATTCGTGACAACGAGGCGTTCGTTGCCGAGTTTGTCGCAGCGGTGAACTCGATTCGCGAGAACGGCTTGCGGGGAGCGATTCAGGCCGCAGTCGCAAAGGGCTAAGGCAAGGCGAGCGACTTCGGGCTCGTTACGCGTCGTCCCAGACCTTGCGGACCCGCGTCGACATTGCGAGCAAAAGGAAGAGAAGGGTTCGATAGAGCGCGTGCTCGCTCATGATGTGTCCAACCTCGTGGCCGAGCACGACCTCTAACTCGAGTGGGTCGGCCAGTTCGAACGAGTGCGTCGCGGATGTCCGGGTACTGCTGGGGCCGACACGCACAGCGTCGGCCGTGTACAAGGTCGCGATGTGGTGACCGCGCCCTCGCCGCACGGGTTCGGCTATGTCGCGGCGATCGCAGCACCGGCGTGGAAACCGTTGGTCCAGGCATTCTGAAAGTTGAAGCCACCAGTGACACCGTCAACGTCGATCACTTCGCCAGCAAAGTAAAGACCATCGACGAGTTTGCTCTCCATGGTCTGAAAGTTGATCTCGTCGCGCGACACCCCTCCACACGTCACAAACTCCGCCTTGTTGGTGCTCTTGCCGACAATCGAGAACGTGGCATTCGTGAGCTGTGCAATCAACTTGTTCGCTTGCGACTTGCCGAGCTCGGACCACACGGTGGACTCGGAGATGCCTGAGGCGGCGAGCAACCGAACCCATAGCCGTTTCGGGATTGCTTCAAAGGGACTGCGGCTGGCCAGCCTACGTTTACCTTCAACTCGACGTTTTTCGGCGAGGACGTCAGCTGGGTTTTGCCCGGGCAACCAGTTGACCGCAATGTCGAACGAATAGTCGCGTTCTGCAAGTTCTCTGGCGCCCCATGCCGAAATCTTCAAAATCCCCGGTCCGCTCATTCCCCAGTGTGTGACCAGAACAGGACCGCGGCTTTTGAGCTTGCTGTTCTGAATCCGAACTTCGGCGTCAGGAACCGACAGCCCCGCGAGTCCGTCGATTCGCGGATCGTTGGTCTTGAAGGTGAACAGCGATGGCGTCGCCGTCAAGAGTTCGTGGCCCAAGCTGGCTGCGAGCTTCGCGCCAGCCGAGCTGCGGGTTCCGCCCGTAGCCAGAACGACGTTCGCCGCCGTGTAGACCGACTGGTCGGTCACAACTTCAAAGTGAGTGGCCTGCTTTACGAGTGAAGTGACCCCTTCATTGGTTCGAATTCTCACGCCAGCCCGTTCGGCCGCTCCTAGCAGGGTGTCGACGATTGTTTGAGAGTCGTCGGTAACGGGGAACATCCGACCATCGGCCTCGGTCTTGAGACGCACGCCGCGGCGGGAGAACCAGTCGACCGTGTCGGCAGCGCCAAACCGGTTGAAGGGACCGATGAGCGATTTCTCACCACGTGGGTAGTTCGAACTCAGCTCCCGAGGTTCGAAGCAGTTGTGTGTCACGTTGCACCGGCCGCCCCCGGAGATTCTGACCTTCGAAAGAAGCTGCGAGGTCCGTTCGAGGATCAGCACCGACTTGTCCGAGCTCTCGGCGCACGTGATGGCGGTAAAGAAACCCGCGGCGCCACCGCCAACGACAATCAGGTCAACAAACATGTGCCGTCATCGAGGGAGATCCTACTTCCACCGACGGGAGTGTCTAGCCGCACATTAGACATTTAGTAAAGAAACTTTTCGATCACCCTAAATTTGGTCATCCGCTAGTCGACATAGATCGAGTAACTGACGCGGGGTTGGTTACTCGCACAAGAGCGGAAGTAGCCAAAAATGGATACACGAAGTCGACGCAAGAGCATTCTCGTTGGATTCCTCGTCGTTTGCACGATCATCGCACTAGGAGCCACGCCAATTTCGGCGCAGCAAACAACCAGCTGTGGTGTTGCGCCAGCGGGGATGAACGTCATCACCTCGAACGCAGCAACGATCCAAGGCACCAACGGCGCAGACTTCATCTGTGCAGGTCCAGGTGACAACATCATCCGAGCGGGTGGTGGCGACGACATCATCCATGGTGCCAACGGAAACGACGACATCCGCGGTGGCGACGGCAACGACCGCATATATGGCGGCAACGGCGATGACATCCTGAACGGAGGTCTCGGCAACGACGAGATCTTTGGCCAAGCCGGCAACGACGAGATCTTCGGATTTAGGGGCGACGACACTGCGACAGGTGGCCTGGGCAACGACCGCATCAAGGGTGGATCGGGACAGGACGTCCTCAGTGGCAACAGCGGTGACGACACCGTGAACGGCAACGCGGACGCTGACCTGCTCAATGGCAACGCTGGTTCGGACAGTCTGAACGGGCACAACGGCTCCGATATTCTCTTCGGAGGCAATGGCGACGATGAGCTCGGTGGCGGCCGCGGCAACGACGAGATTCACGGCGGAGGCGGAAACGACTTCGCGTCAGGCGGCGGCGACGACGACGTCATCACTGGCGACTCCGGCGACGACCGCATCATTGGCGGCGCAGGCAATGACGTACTTGGTGGCGGCAACGGCATCAACAGCATCGGTGGTGGATCTGGCTCCGACACCTGCCTTGGCGCTACGACCAGCAACGGCTGCGAGTTCCCTGAAGAGAACAACCCCCCGAACGCCGACGACGATGCGGTCAGCACCGACTTCGACCAGTCGATCAACATCGACGTGCTTGCGAACGACAGCGACCCGGACGGCAACGCCATCTCGGTGGTCGGTCTCGACGTAACCGGCACCATCGGCACAGCCGCACTCGAACTTGACGGCACCATCACCTACAACCCTGGATTCGATCTGGACCCCGGAACATCAGCAACGGACACGTTCGGCTACATCGTGGCCGACAGCAATGATGCGAGCAGCTCCGCGACGGTGACCGTCACGGTCACACGAGAGAACCTCGACCCAGTCCTCGCTCCGATCTCGATCACGGTCGATGAGGATTCGGTCTTCAATCTCGATGTGCTCGCACTCGCAAACGATCCTGAAGGTGCAGCACTCAGCATTGACGCCATCAACGATGGAGAGACAACTGGTTCTGTATCGGTCGCCGAGGATGGCACGATCGACTACGACCCGAACGGACAGTTCGAAGAACTCGTCGACGACGAGACCGCAACAGATCCGTTCGAGATCACAGTGGTTGATCCGCACGGCGGTTCGGTTGTTGCAACCGTGTCGGTCACGGTCACCGGCATCAACGATGCCCCGACCGCAAACGACGACGCAGCCGACACCGACGAAGACAACCCAACCGAGGGCAACATCCTGACCAACGACTCCGACATCGAGAACCAACCACTCTCCGTCGGAACCGTCAACGGAGCAGAACTGCCAGAAGACGGCCCCGCCGTCATCGACAGCGAATGGGGAACACTCACCGTCGAAGCAGACGGCAGCTACACCCTCGAACCAGACGCATCGCTCAACGCACTCGCCGAAGGCGATGAAGTGACCGACACCGTCACGTACACCATCACCGATGGTGACACCACGAGCGAAACAGCAACCATCGCCATCACCATCACCGGCACCAACGACAACCCTGAAACCGAAGGGCCGCTTGCGTTCACGACCGATGAGGACTCGGTGTTCAATCTCGATGTGCTCGCACTTGTCTCAGACGTAGACGAAGGCACAGTGCTAAGCATCGATGAGCTCAACACCGCGGAAACCCTTGGTTCTGTGTCGATCGCCGAGGATGGCACGATCGACTACGACCCGAACGGACAGTTCGAAGAACTCGTCGACGACGAGACCGCAACAGATCCGTTCGAGATCACAGTGGTTGATCCGCACGGCGGTTCGGTTGTTGCAACCGTGTCGGTCACGGTCACCGGCATCAACGATGCCCCGACCGCAAACGACGACGCAGCCGACACCGACGAAGACAACCCAACCGAGGGCAACATCCTGACCAACGACTCCGACATCGAGAACCAACCACTCTCCGTCGGAACCGTCAACGGAGCAGAACTGCCAGAAGACGGCCCCGCCGTCATCGACAGCGAATGGGGAACACTCACCGTCGAAGCAGACGGCAGCTACACCCTCGAACCAGACGCATCGCTCAACGCACTCGCCGAAGGCGATGAAGTGACCGACACCGTCACGTACACCATCACCGATGGTGACACCACGAGCGAAACAGCAACCATCGCCATCACCATCACCGGCACCAACGACAACCCGGTTGCCGTCAACGATGAGGCTGAGGACAACACGACCGACGAAGACACACCGCTGGTCGTGGCGCCCGTTGCGAACGACATCGACCCTGATCTCGGCGATGAGCTGACGATCGTGAGCTTTGATGCGGGAAGCGCCGACTCAGACATCTCGCTCCAATCACCGACCGAGATTCTGGTCGATCCGACCGCTGCATACCAACAGCTCGACGATGGCGACCAGGTAACCGATGTCGTCACTTATGAGCTCACCGACGGTAACGGCGGCTTCGATACGGGCTCGCTTGCAGTGACGATCAACGGTGTGAACGATGCTCCGGTCGTGTCGGAGATTGCGAACACGACCGACGAGGACACCTCTGTCGAGATCAACCTTCTCGAGGAAGCTGCGGCCACTGATGTGGACGATGAGCCCGTTACCGTTGCGTCGGTAGGAGGCAACGAAGTCGACGAGGACGGTTTGGTGTTCACATCGCCTGCTGGCTCAACCATTACGGTCTCTGAAGACGGAGAGTTCATCTTCGTGCCAGCTCCTGCACACAGTGCCCTCGATGACGGACAGTCCACAGTCGAGACCATTGGCTACACAGTGACCGACGGCGATGCCGCCGTCGAGACCGCCATCGTCATCACGATCGAGGGCTCGAATGATGCACCTGTGACAGTCGCTGACGTCGAGAACACCGACGAGGACACACCGATTGACATTGCACCACTCGCGAACGATACCGATCCGGACGCCGACGATGTATTGACCATCGTGGCCGACTCGATCCAAGTTGCGGGCGGCGGATCTGTGGTCCTGGACGAATCGGGCACCAGCGTGAATTTCGATCCAACGACCGATCACAACTCGCTGACAACCGACGAAGAAGCTGAAGTGACAATCACCTACTCGGCGACTGATGGTACAGCCCAAAGCACGTCGACGATTACGATCACCGTGACCGGCATCAACGATGCTCCGATCGCAGTTGCTGACACCGCCGAGGTGGCTGTGGGTGACTCGATCGTTGTCGACCTTCTCGCCAACGACTCCGACGCTGAGGGCCAGGAGTTGACGATCACCGAGCTCGACCTCGACGACATCACAGGCCAGGCAGGCACCACGCTTGACGGCGACTTCAGCTATGCCACGATTGGCCTTGACGAACTGGGTGCAAACGAGACGCTCACAGAGATAGTCGGCTACAGCATTGCTGACGAGCCCGGTCTGACAGCGTCGAGCACTCTGACGATCACCGTCCAGGGCGTGAACGATGCTCCAGTGGCTGTTGATGTCGCTGCT
>CAZSYL010000029.1:0-43564 GCA_964610745.1 uncultured Acidimicrobiales bacterium | reverse complement strand
CGGGTGAAGGAGAAGCCAATTCATGGCTGAGAAACATTCCGTCAGCGATGCCGTTATGGGCGCGCCTGACAAAATTATGTCGTTCGAAACCGGCCAGCTCGCTGGTCTCGCAGACGGCGCAATCCTTGCCCAGCTGGGCAACACCATGGTCCTCGTGACCGCAACATCGAGCGACAAACCACGGGACGGCGCAAGCTTCTTCCCGTTGACCGTCGACATGGAAGAGCGCAGCTACGCAGCTGGCAAGATCCCCGGATCGTTCTTCCGTCGTGAAGGCCGTGCCAGCGAGGCAGCAATCCTCGTGGACCGTCTCACCGATCGTCCACTCCGTCCGAACTTCCCAGACGGATTCCGCAACGACGTACACATTGTTGGCACCATCTTCGGCGCTGACATGGAGAACCCATACGACGTTCTTGCAATCAACGCAGCATCTGCCGCACTCGTTATCTCTCGCATACCGTTCGAGTCGCCAATCGGCGCAGTTCGTATTGCGTACACGATCGACGGCGAGTGGATTCCTCATCCGACCTACCAAGAGTCTGCAGAGTCGACATTCGAAATGGTCGTCGCTGGACGCCTGCTCGACGACGACGATGTCGCAGTCATGATGGTCGAAGCCGGTGGTACCGAAAAGACCTGGGGCGCCTTCGAAGCAAACCAGCCTGTTGTCGACGAGGGCACCCTCGCCGAGGGCCTTGACGCTTCCAAGAAGTGGATTCGTCAAGCCATTGAGATGCAGGAGGCACTGCTCGAGAAGGTCGGTCACCCCGTCAAGATGGACTTCCCAGTCCTCGGCGATTACACCCCTGAGGTGCTCGCTGCAGTGGAGGAATACACCAGCCAGATCACGACCACCCAGACCATCAAGGACAAGATGGAGCGCCAAGGCGCTGAGAACTCGTTGAAGGACGAGGTCAAGGCCGCTCTCGCTGACCGTTTCCCAGATCAGGGCAGCGCCATTAGCCAGGCATTCCAGTCGATCAAGAAGCGCGTTGTGCGCGAGCGGATCGTCAACGACGGTGTTCGCATCGATGGTCGTGGTACCGGCGATCTTCGTCCGGTTTCTTCAGAGGTCGACCTGATTCCTACCGCTCACGGCTCTGGCTTGTTCCAGCGTGGCGATACGCAGGTCATGAACGTGACCACCCTGGGTATGGGGCGGATGGACCAAATGATCGACGGCATCGATCCAATCGATCGCAAGCGCTACATGCATCACTACAACTTCCCGCCATTCTCGACCGGCGAGCCTGGGTTCATGCGTGGACCAAAGCGTCGCGAAATCGGCCACGGTGCTCTCGCAGAGCGTGCGGTGTTCCCGGTAATCCCGTCGATGGAAGAGTTCCCGTACACGTTGCGTCTCGTCTCCGAGGTTCTTGCATCGAACGGTTCGTCTTCAATGGCGTCGGTTTGTGGTTCAAGCCTCTCGCTGATGGACGCCGGCGTTCCAATCAAGGCCCCTGTTGCAGGTATTGCAATGGGCCTCGTCAAGATGGACGACAAGTACGTCACGCTCACCGACATTCTCGGTGCTGAGGACGCAATGGGCGACATGGACTTCAAGGTCACCGGTACACGCGACTTCGTAACGGCGCTCCAGCTCGACACCAAGATCGACGGCATTCCTGCCGACGTTCTTGCCTCGGCGCTTACCCAGGCCAAGGAAGCTCGTCTCAAGATCCTCGATGTCATGGCAGAAGCAATTCCTGCTCCACGTGATGAGGTTGGACCAACCGCTCCAAAGATCGTTTCCTTCGAAATCCCGATCGACAAGATCGGCGAGGTCATTGGTCCAAAGGGCAAGGTCATCAACGCCATCCAGGCCGAGACCGGCGCCGACATTTCTGTCGACGACGACGGCATGGTCGGCATCGTGTCGGTTGCTTCAGCTGACAAGGCCAAGGTTGAAGAGGGCGAGCGTCAGATTCGCCTCATCCTCGACCCACCAACCGCTGAGGTTGGCGAGGTCTACCAGGGCAAGGTTGTGAACATCACCAAGTTCGGTGCGTTCGTGAATATCCTTCCTGGTCGCGACGGACTTGTGCATATCAGCAAGCTCGGTGGCGGCAAGCGCATCGACAAGGTCGAAGACGTGGTCTCGCTCGGCGACGACATCGAGGTCAAGGTCGAGGACATCGATCCAAACGGCAAGATCTCGTTGCGCCCAACCGCTGATGGCGGCGGCGACGATTCGTCCGGTGGCGACAGCGGTAGCAGTGACCGCGGTGGCAACGATCGCGGTGGCCGTGGCGACGGCGGTGGCCGTAACCGTGATCGCGGCGGACGCGACAGCGGTGGCCGTGATGGTGGCAACGGCGGCGGCGGTAAGTCCGACGACCGTGAAGTTGCTTCCTTCGAGGAGAGCTTTGATGCGACCCTTGCTGACGAACTCGGTGACCTCGGACCTGCTCCCAAGAGCAACCGTGGCGGCCGTGGACGTCGTCGCTAACTTCGGCTCTGCGGGCCTCAGGAAGGCCATGTTTCTTGCCTGAGGGCGCGAAACCCAAAGAGCGTTGAACGAGAGGCCCCCGAGCAATCGGGGGTCTCTTCTTTTTTGCGGAAACTCTGCGATGTCCTAATGGCTATGGAGTCGTTCGCCGAAAGTCGATTCGCAGGACTTGCCTTGGGTTGTTCGAGATGTTTGACGAGACCGAGTGCAGACACCGGGGATCAAACAAGATGACATCACCAGCGTCGGCGGCGAGCGCGACCACCTGGCTTGCAATGTCGCCGTTGTCGGTGTCGTGGTGCGTCGTTCCTGAGCGCATGAATCGTTCGGTACGTCCGCTGGTGGAATCTTCATCGACGAGGTCGCGAAACCACGGATCCGTTGCGGCGAGCTCGGGAAGGAGCTGGCCGACGGGGAGGAGCTGCAAGTCTCCCGGATTTGGAAAGAGCCCACTGTTGGCGTGCTCGAACGCACGAACCTCGCGCTCGTTTCTCACACCCTTGTGCTGGGCGATGATCTCGCCGCGGCGATGCGAGCCCGTGATCGCCAACGTCGGGCCTGTTTCGCGGTCGACCCGGTCGAGAAAGACGAAGGCAAAAATACTCCAAGGCTCGTGATCGCCGACCACGATGGGCTCGTCGTTGTGCCAAGAGTTATGAGGGATCATCCAGTCGGATTGGTCACCCGGAAAGCTGAGCAGGGAATACCACCTGTCCAATGGCTCCCAGCGGCCGGGTCCGAACAAACCATCCAGTTCTCGTTGGATTGCTGTCTCAGCGGTTTGCAGACTTCCTCCGGTGCGGAGGGCATCCATGACTGGATTCATGCCCGAGAGACGCTTTGCACGAGCGTCACCTGCGGGGTTGAGCGGATTGGCGAACCAACTCTGCACATCCTGCTCTCGGATGTCGAACCGCTTGTCGATCTCATGCCAGAACTTCTGGCGAAGACCGGTGATGTCGTCATTGCTGATGACCTGAGGGAGGGTCAGTATCCCCATTCCTCGAAAGGTCTCCCGATGCGCTGCGAACTGAGGGTCGATGGATGTCATTACCCGTTAACGCTACCTGCGGACACCTCAACCACTTCGGCAGGCTATTTCTGGGCGGCATCCTTGACGTCGTCGAGCGAGCTCAACCCGCCGGGGCCGAACATGGCCTCGACCAACGGTGCGTAATGTGAGAGCGGGGGAGCGGTGAGGTCGGGGTCGAAGGCTGGCATGTCGAACTTGGCGCAAAACTCTTCGCAGTGGTCGTAGTACTCGTGGTCTTTGAGTTCGTCGCGCACATTTCGGTCGAGTCCGAGGTGGTGGAAGTAGTAATAGCCCTGCACCGTGCCATGGTTCTTCACCATCCAGTGGTTGGCTTCAGACACGTAGGGCTTGAGGATGCCAGCGGCGATGTCTGGATGGTTGAACGGTGCCAGCACGTCGCCGATGTCGTGCAGAAGCGCACACACGATGTACTCGTCGTCCTTGCCGTCGAGCTCGGCGAGGTATGCGGTTTGAAGGCAGTGCGTGAGCCGGTCGACGGCGAAGCCGCCGTGGTCACCTCGGAGCGTCTCCATCTGCTGCATCACGTTGCCGTACAACTTGGTGTGCGCATGGTTGATGACCGCTCCAACAATGATGTCCCAGTCATCTTTGGTCGACTGATCCATACGGGTGAATGTGGCACGAGGTGCGGTATCGGTCATGGCTAGAGAGTAGCCCAGGTGGTGAGGACTAGGCCTTGGAAACCCGTACGTGCCGGTAATCTATGGGCAGTGGTTGATCACATTCAGAAAACGACGCTCGACAACGGTCTTCGCATCGTGACCGAGCACATGGCGTCATCGCGCACGGCCTCTATCGGGGTGTGGGTGGCGGTTGGTTCTCGCGATGAAGCCCTCGAACGTTCCGGCGCATCGCATTTCCTTGAGCACCTTCTGTTCAAGGGCACCGAGTCTCGTTCTGCGCGCTTCGTCGCCGAGGCAATCGATGGCGTGGGCGGCGACATGAACGCGTTCACCTCCCGCGAACACACGGCTTTTTTTGCTCGCGTACCTGCCACGTCGCAAGACATGGCAGCAGACCTGCTCTTCGATGTCCTCGCAAACCCTGCGCTTCGCCCCGAAGACGTCGATGCTGAACGACTGGTCATTACCGAGGAGTTGATCGCGGCGTATGACACGCCCGACGATGTCGTGTTCATCTCGCTCTACGAAGCGCTCTTTGAAGGCCATCCGCTCGCTCGTGAAGTGCTGGGGAACCCAGAAACAATCGAAGCCATGACCGCTGAACACATCCGGGCGTTCCACAAGGAGTGGTACACACCTGCGAACCTCGTGATCTCTGCTGCTGGCGATATCGACCACGACCGGCTTGTCGCAAGCGCGATTGCACACTTCGGCAACGCTCGATCGGGTATTGCACCAGAGCGGGTCGGTCCGCCCATGCCGAAGCAGCAGATGGTGGGTACCGAACGCCCGGTCGAGCAACTCCACGTCGCTCTCGGCTGGCGGAGTCTGACCCACGGCGCCGATCAACGCTACGAACTTGCGCTGGCGAATCAGATCCTTGGGGGCTCGCCCTCGTCGAGGTTGTTTCAGAGTATTCGGGAGGACCGCGCACTTGCGTACACCGTGTTCTCACAGTCATCGGGCTACGCCGATGCCGGATCCGCGAGCCTGTATGCCGCGACATCGGTGGCCCGAGGGCCAGATCTGTTGCGTGGGCTCAACGAAACGATGTCCGACTTTGTCGATCAAGGCATTTCTGCCGATGAACTCGATCGTGCCCGAACAGGTCTCGAGGGCGCGATGGTGCTGGGGCTCGAAGATTCGGGGTCTCGCATGACTCGCATGGCCACCGGTGTGGCGCTACGGGGCAAGGTCACTTCGATCGATACGTTCTTGGAACGGCTACGTTCTGTCACGGTCGAAGGCGTAAACGATGTCATTGCAGAGGTGTATGGAGCTCCGCCCGTGGTATCGGTGGCCGGACCCGCCGCGGGCATCGCTAGCCTCGAGAGCGCCTGACCCCATGTCTGCTCACGCGCCGCATCTGCTGCGGGTGGCTCGCTCATGAGTCAACCAAACAAGCTTCCCGTCAAGGGTGACGGAACCGGCCCGCGCACGACCGCTCGAGTGGTCGAAGCGTTTTCGCCGATCGTCGAGGACCTCGGCCCCGTGGTTCTCTCGGGACCGAGCGGTGTCGTGTTCAATGTGACCAGCTCCCAGCTTCACTGCAACCTGACCGTTCTCGGAGCTGGCGATTCGATCGCTTCCCATGTCAACGACGATGTCGATGTACTCCTGATCGTCCTGTCCGGCAGCGGAACGCTCGTGCTCAACGGTGACCGAATGGCAGTTGTGGCCGATGTGATTGCGATGATTCCTCGGGGGTGGGAGCGGAGCATCGAAGCGAAGACTCGACTGACCTACCACTCGATCCATCAACGGGCTTGACCCACCAAGGGGTTCCTATGCCGCATCCGGAAACCACCGAATTGACCAGCGGCGAGGTCTACATTGTTGGGGTTTCCTGAGCTGGTGCACGACGTTCCGTTACTCTGGATGCGGGACAGGGTTGAGATATGGCAAAGAAGAGTCCAAACGACGTTGGTAAGTTCGAGTACCGCGTCTGGGGTAAGCACAAGAAGGCTCGCAAGCTGCTCGACTCGATCGGGACCGACAAGACCGTCGAGACCCTCAGCGACTGCTACTTCCTGGGCGATGACCCTGACTGGAACGCCAAGGTACGGGACAGCACGCTGAAGCTGAAACGCCTGGTCGCCGAGGAACGAGGCTTTGAACAGTGGACCTCGGATTGGTACCGGGAGAGCAAAGAGACTCCGGCGCCTTTCGACGACCTGTTCGACGACCTCCATCTCGACCGACTCGACCGCGGCAAGAAGTTCAGCATCAAGAGGGCGGTCAAGGGCCTCGATGATGACCACGAGGCCCGACCGGTGTTCGTTAGCAAAGACCGTGTGCGTTACCGGGTCGGCTCGGTGCGGGCAGAAGTTACCGACATCACCGTCGTCGACACCGGCGAAGAGCTGCACACGATAGCGATCGTCGGCGATGACCTCGACGAACTCGTCGCTCTACGCAAGCAGCTTGGACTAAAGAAGTCCGACAACGTCGCTGTTCATGTCGCGATCGACCCCGACGTCGACTCTTGACCCCAAGGCGATGACAACCCGGATCCAACCCTGCTTCTAACTTCGAAGCTCCTCATGCCGACTGGGCCATATGGCCCATACGACGACCGAATCGGTAGGAAAGACACAAGTCAGCAGGCACTGGAGCTCGCTGAGCGCCGACCCAAATAGCGAGATCGTTCTACAGCAGCGCGCAGAGACGCTCGCCGCGGCGTGGATGCCCCAGGTCGCCGACCGTGTGGGCTTCATCGTCGAACGGGCGCGAGGGAAGCGCGTCCTCGATCTCGGCTGTGTTGCACACGATGTGGAACGCATGAAATCGAACCGCTGGTTGCACCACGAGATTGCCGAGGCCGGAGACGTCTGTGTCGGCGTCGACGTGCTTTCCGAAGGCGTCGAAGCAATGAACGAGGCCGGCTATACCGCGGTCGTCGCCGACCTGGCCAAGAACCCCGAGGCACTTACTGGCCACGGGCTGTTTCAGATCATTGTCGCTGGGGAACTGATCGAACACGTCGGCAATCTCGACATGATCTTCGAGGCCGCAGAGAAGTACCTGACCGCGGATGGCGAGCTGATTATCACTACTCCTAATCCTTACGCGCCGGCTCGAGTCCGTGCGGGGCGCCGTGGTGAGATCTGGGAGAATGTTGACCACATCATGTATGCCTTCCCAAGTGGGATTGCCGAACTCGCGGAACGACACGGCTTGCTGTTGGCGGTTGCGACGACGTCTGATCGTCTGAAACCTCGACGGGCGACACCGTTGCAGTGGGCCAAGCGGACGTTGCGCAGGTCGCACTATCACCGCACGGGGTTTTCGACCACCGTCGGCGTTGTTCGACACGTCATTGCTGACCGACGCGATTCCCTCGACCGTCTGGCCGACCGGATGATGAAACGAGTGAGTTCCCGTCATCGGTTTACCGGCGAGACAGCGATCTACGTCGTCCGACGCGGCACCCTGCCTTAAGCCCGGCCGGATCCAGGCCCGTTCTGGGCGGATAGTCTGTCTCCATGATTCGAGTTGGAGTAACCGGGGCACGCGGAAAAATGGGCGCTGAAGTCTGCCGCGCGGTCGAAGCGGCCGACGGTCTGGAGCTCGCCGCGTCAATCGACCCGGGGTCGACCGATTGCTACTCGAGTATCGGCGATCTCGATCCCTCGACGGTCGATGTCATCATTGACTTCACCGTTCTTGAAGCCAGCCGTGTCGTGCTCACTTGGTGCGCCGCGAACGGCGTACACGCCGTGGTGGGCACCACGGGATTCACCGATGCAGATATCGACGGCTTCGAGCGGGGATTCACGTCGAGCAATGCGGTGATCGCTCCAAACTTCGCGATCGGTGCCGTCATGATGATGCGCATGTCCGAAATGGCTGCGCCATATTTTCAGACCGCCGAAGTCATCGAGTACCACCACAACGCAAAGAAGGATGCGCCGTCGGGAACAGCACTGATGACCGCTCAACGGATTGAAGCTGCGAAGACGGCGAGTAACACGTCATGGGACGCTGACCCGACCGAGAACGAAGTTGTTCCAGGAGCTCGTGGAGGCAAGGTTGGCGGCGTGGGTGTACACGGGATCCGTATGCACGGGATGGTCGCCCATCAGGAGGTCGTCTTCGGGACGACTGGGGAGACGCTGACTATTCGCCACGACAGTCTCGACCGTCTGTCGTTCATGCCAGGCGTAGTGCTCGCCACTAGAGCCGTTGGTGATCGACCGGGTCTCACGCTGGGGCTTGACTCGCTGCTCTTCGATTAGGCCTATTGCGAGCTCTGGGTCGGCTATAGGCAGGGCACGGCTCGATCGCCTAGCACCGTAAGAACCCCCTAAATCCAACGGTCGAGTCTCTGCTGGCAAGTGCGGTCAGCTAGCCTTGTGGACCATGGTCGCCATCGATGCCCCGCCGTTCGTCGACGGCCTTGGTGAGCCCTCGGTTCGTCCGTATGCAAGCGAGGATCACTCGTGGGCTGTCGAGCTGCTCAATGCGACGGGTGGCCAGTACCGCGTGCGTCGCGGGCGTGTTGTTGATACCGCTGTTCTTCCTGGCCTTGTCGGTTCCCGGGGTGGGCGCCCAAACACACTCGTTACGATCTCTCGTCACTCGGGCGACCACGAGCTGACCGTCATTGCAAGCGACCCCTTTGACGAGGATCTGGTCAAACTCGTCATCAGAGCTGCGCTCCAGTACCGCAAACCCGAGTGCCGGCGCGCATACGCCATTTGCTCAAACGCCCAATTCGATGTGCAACGGGCTCTGCAACTGGCCGATTTTCGACTCTGCGCAACCCGGCCGGGGTCGATCGAAGCCCTTGCGCGTCGCTCTCCGCACCGGCTGGTCACAAGCTATGGGGGCCTTCACGTCCGCGACGAGGTCGAGTTCGACCTGCTCCTCCGCTGAAGCGCAACATAGTCCCGTGTTTCTTACTCCCCGTTGGCTGGCATCGCATCTTTTCGTAGCTGTCTTGATCACGGCTTTTGTGTTGGCTGGCTTCTGGCAGGTGAATCGCCTTGGGCAACGACTCGATCAGAACGAATTGATCCAATCACGACTCAATCAAGTGGTGCTTCTCGAAAGCGTGATTGGGGTGCCCGCAGAAGAGCTCGAATTCCGACGCGTGCAGCTCCAAGGGCGTTTCGATCCCAACTCCGAGATCCTTATCGCGAACCGCAGCAGGGAAGGGGAGCCGGGGTTCTGGGTTTGGACGAACTTCGTCACCGACTTCGGCGATATCCTCGTCAACCGTGGGTTCGTCAACCGCGAGATTATTCTCGGAACCGCGCAGCTGGCCGTTGGCGAAGACTTGGTTCCGACGAGCGGTGAAATCCTGATCGAAGGGCTGATTCGTGAGGGTTTCGATCGAGGAAACCTCAGCGAAGCGCGCGACCAGTTGAGCATCCCGAATCCAACTTTGGCAGCCGAAACGCTCGGTATCGAAACCGTCCTTGACCCATCGCTCTACCTTCAGCTGGAAGGTCAGCAGCCGATTCGGTCCCAGGCATGGCCCCAGGTGCTACCACCGCCGGAGCTGGGGGAGGGGCCGCATCGCAGTTATGCGTTCCAATGGTTCACGTTTGCGACTATTGGCGTGGTTGGCTACGCAATGGTGCTCGTCCGTATCAAAAGGGGCAACCAAGCTCGCGGTGACGTTCCTGTCTGACCCGGGCCGAAGAGCATGTGCGAACAACACACGCGATAACCTTCCGCGGAGGACTTAACCCGATTCAAAGGGAGAATCAACATGGCTCGATTCGGCCAAGTGCTGACCGCAATGATCACGCCGTTCACCGCTGACGGTGCGCTCGATCTCGACGGAGCGCAGAGCCTGGCTAAGTGGTTGGTAGAGAAGGGCAACGAAGGTCTTGTCATTGCCGGAACGACCGGTGAAAGCCCAACGCTCACCCACGATGAGCAAATCGATCTTGTCGCCGCCGTCGCAGACGCGGTCGACGTTCCCGTCATTGCAGGAACCGGAAGCAACGACACTCGGGCAGCGATTGAGCTGACCGAACGTGCAACTGCTGCGGGCGCAGATGCGGTGCTCGTCGTCGCGCCGTATTACAACCGTCCATCGCAGGCCGGGCTGATCGCTCACTTCGAGGCTGTGGCAGAGTCCACTTCGCTGCCGGTCATGATGTACGACATCCCGGGTCGGACCGGTCGCAAGATGTCGACCGACACCCTCTTGCAGCTCGCTCAGGTTTCGAACATCGTCGCCCTCAAAGACGCAGCTGGCGATCCGGCCGAGACCGCCGTGCTCATCGCCGAAGCCGACGCCGACTTTGAGGTGTACTCCGGCGACGATGCCTTAACGCTGCCGCTACTCGCGGTGGGTGCTGTCGGCGTCGTCGGGGTTGCAACTCACTGGGCTGCTTCGGAGATCGCTGCGATGATCACCGCATTCACCACCGGTGACGTGGCCGAGGCCCGTCGTCTCAACCAATCGTTGCTCGCATCGTGGGATATCGAGACCGGAGATTCGCGGCCGAACCCCATCCCGAGCAAGACAATGATGCGCCTGCTCGGACAACCCGGTGGATTGTGTCGGTTGCCGATGGGGCCAGAGCCGGTCGAGTTGGAAGACATGTGCCGCAAGGTGTTGTCGAACCTCGGGCGACCGGGTTTCTGATGGCAGAACCGGTACGCATTACCTTTCTCGGCGGTTTGGGAGACATTGGGCGGAACTGCGCCGTCCTTGAGAGCAACGGACGCATGGTCATCCTCGACTGTGGTCAGATGTTCTCCGACGAGACCCAGCCCGGGGTCGAATCCATCATCCCGGATTTCACCTACCTTCAGGACAACGCTGACCGGATCGATGGATGTGTCGTCACCCACGCCCACGAGGATCACATAGGCGGCGTCACGTATTTGCTCGAGGCGATTCCCGATCTCACCCTCGACTTCTACGGCACGGCGTTCACGCTTGGACTCGTACGACACAAGCTCCAGGAAAAGAATCTCGCCGGGCGCGCAAACCTCCACGTCCTCAACGATGGCGACACCCGATCCATCGGCCCGTTCGAGTGCGAATTCCTGCCCGTCACCCACTCGACCCCGTCCGGGCTCATCACCTCGTTCACCACGCCGCAGGGCGTCATCTTGCACTCGAGCGATTTCAAACTCGATCACACACCAGTCGATGGCAGGGTCACCGACCTGGCTCGTATCGGTGCAATCTCGGAGAACGAGGGGATCCGTCTCCTGCTCGCCGACTCGACCAACGCAAACACCCCTGGCCAATCGACCTCGGAGTCGACGATCGGTCCCGTGCTGCGCCGTCTCTTCCACGAACATCGCAACAAGCGCATCATCGTGGGCGCCTTTGCGAGCCACATCCACCGTATCCAGCAGATTGCTGATGTCGCCCTCGAACAGGGCCGAACAGTCGTAACGCTCGGTCGTTCGATGAAGCGAAACGTGGCGCTCGCGAGAGATCTGGGGCTCCTCTCGATCCCCGACAGCAAGATTCTCGATATCGCGGACGCCGACGACCTCGATCCGCTCAAGACCTGCATTATCTCCACAGGCAGTCAGGGTGAATTCCGCTCAGCGTTGACCCTGATGGCTCAGAACGACAGTCGTTGGGTCACCGTGGGCCCGCAGGACACGGTGATCTTCAGCTCCCACCCAATCCCGGGTAACGAAGCCGCGGTCGGGCGTGTGCGCTCGGGGCTTGCTCGACAGGGAGTGACGATTGTTCATTCCGGTCAGGTCGACGTCCACACGACCGGACACGGAACCCAGCAGGAACTGCTCGCCCTTCACAGCGTTGCGAACCCCGAACTGTTCGTGCCCGTCCACGGTGAGTATGAGCACCTGATCGGTCACGCTGATCTTGCAATGAGACGTGGAATGGCGTCAGAGAACGTCCTGGTCGCGACCGACGGGGACCAGTTGCTGCTCACCGATGATGGGATCAGCAAAGACGGTCAGGTCTCGGGTGATTACATCTACATGGACGGTTCGGCCGAAGCGTTAACCGAGGAGATCCTTCAAGAACGCCTGCTCATGCGCGATGGCGGGTTCGTATCGGTGATTGCCGAGATCGATCTTGCTGAACGTGAGATCGTCTTTGGTCCAGTGGTGACGTCGCGAGGGTGGGCGTCCCCAAACGAACGCTTCGACCTCGAATCGGGCGCTGCGAACGAGGCGCGCGAAGCGTTGGAAGCAGCGTTGGTCGACTCGGGTGATCTTCGGGAGATGGAGCGGGTGAGCCGACGTGCTGTGGGACGGTATGTCGCTGCAGCAACCCGACGCCGTCCCGTCATCGTGCCGGTCATCCGATCAGCTCCCACGTTCGACTAAATTAGGCGTCGATTCAGGCTCTCGCCTCGGGTTGAACCACGAGCTCGGTCGCGGCTGCAGTCGTTGCGCGCGAGCGCAACGACTCTCCGCGCGAAATGACCTCACTCTGTCCCCATGGTCCACTAGGGTTGCAAACACTGTGGCAACTCGATCAAAATCCGGAACAACAGCGTCTCGTTCTTCGGCACGACGGAGTCAGACAACTCGCGCAAAAAACTCTCGCGGACGGGCGCCAGCAAAGGGCTCGAAGACCACGAGTCGGAAGACCGTCGCCAAAAAATCGACCTCACCAAGGCCATCGGACACACTCGTTGAGGCACTCGATGGTCGGGGTCCTGATCTCATTGGGCTCTTCCTTATCGCAGTGGCTGTTTTGGCAGCGTTGGGCATCTACACCTCAACGTCGGGGATTCTCGGCCGCGCGTTCGACGAAGGTTTCGGCTGGATCATGGGCGTGTTCCGTTACTTCGCGCCTGTCGTTATAGCCGCCGCAGGCGTCGCTGTCATCCGCCGCGGTGACCAAGCCCATTCTCTACCGCCTCGGTTCGTGGTCGGGGGAATCGCCGCTGCGGTCTCGATGACCGGCCTGGTCCATCTCGCTGGAGACAGCCCAGCGTGGGGGAGTCCGGTCGAAGAATTTGCCCGTGCCGGCGGAGTGCTCGGACTGCTCGTCGGGGGACCGCTTCTCGCGATCGCCAGCTTCTGGGGAGCGTTGTTCATCCTGCTCGTTGTGGGGTTCGGTGGTCTCATCGTGATGACCGGACTCTCGCTCCAAGCCGTCCTCGACACCTTGTTCAGCGGAACAAAGACCGTTGTCGGCGCCGCAGCGGACGGAACCCGATCGTTGTTCGTCATCAACGAACACCCCAACGAGCACGACATCGACCTCACCGATGACATCCTCGAAAACGAACCGCAGGTACACATCGGTGGAAGGGTGGCCGGTTCCCGGCCCGAACCTGCCACGCTTGATGAGCAAGCCGAGGCCGGTCGAACGATCGAGATCCCGGTCCCGCCCGCCGACGACCCTGACCCCAAGGCGGGCAAGACCAAGAGCGCCGCCGAGCCAATTTCGACAGTGTTCGATCAGGACGCTGGCGCTCCCAGCGCTCCCACGCCGACCGTCGTCGTCCCTCAGCCCGCGCCACCGCAGCAGCTTGAGACCGAGCTGGCCCTTACCGTCGATGGCGATCACAACTGGGTGCTGCCTCCAATGTCGATCCTTGGACAGTCAGGATCTCAGGATGTTGACCAGGATGCGGTTATCGCACGTGGACGGACGCTCGAGCGAGCCCTTGCCGAACACGGTGTTGAAACACGGCTGATCAACATGGTCGTCGGTCCGACCGTCACACGTTTCGAACTCGAACTCGGTCTCGGAGTCAAGGTCGCCAAGGTCAAGAACCTTTCCGATGACATTGCCTATGCAATGGCATCGAAGGACGTCCGGATCATCGCTCCAATCCCAGGCAAGCAGGCGATTGGCGTTGAGGTTCCAAACGAGCAACGCCAGATCATCGCCGTAGGCGACATCCTTAGCTCGGCCGAAGCCCAAGCCGCTGACGGGGCAATGGAAGTGGCTATTGGCCGCGACATCAACGGAAAATCGTTGCTTGCGGACCTGTCCAAGATGCCGCACACGCTTGTCGCTGGAGCCACCGGCGCGGGCAAGTCCTCGGGCATCAACTCGATCATCACCTCGTTGCTCATGCGCAACACCCCCGACGACGTGCGGATGATCCTGATCGATCCAAAACGAGTCGAGATGACTCAGTACGAACGGATCCCGCACCTGTTGACCCAACCGGTCACCGACCCGAAGAAAGCAGCCAATGCGTTGGCGTGGGCGGTCCGCGAGATGGAACGTCGATACGAGTTGCTCGAAGAGTGTCGCTTCCGAGACATCGGCGGTTACAACAAGGCCTACGACGATGGTCAGGTCAAGGCAAAGAAGGGCCAACTCGGACCCGACGGCGAACCTCGCAAGTTCACTCGCCTGCCTTACATCCTCGTCGTCGTCGATGAGCTCGCCGACCTGATGATGGTCGCCGCCCGCGACGTAGAGGACTCGATTGTTCGCATTGGTCAAAAGGCCCGCGCAGTCGGCATCCATATGGTGATCGCAACCCAGCGTCCGTCGGTCGATGTGATCACCGGCCTGATCAAGGCCAACGTGCCAGCCCGAATCGCGTACGCGGTCTCGAGCATGCAGGACAGCCGCGTGATCCTTGGTGCGCCAGGTGCAGAACGTCTGGTCGGAAAGGGCGACCTGCTCTTTCAGGACCCTACGAGCTCGACTCCACTGCGCCTGCAGGGCGCGTGGGTTGAAGAGGCGGAGGTCAAAAAGATTGTCAAGCACTGGCGTAGTCAGGGCGCTGAAGTCGTCTCTTCAAACGAGTCTGAGGTGCTCGGCGGAGCTGATGTTTCTCCCGAGTCGGTCGCGGCGCCAGCTGCTGAACCACCACTTCAAACACCAGCGCCAACCACGCAGAACGGTGCGGCTTCGGAAACGGACTCCGCAGATACCGCAGCGACCGCGGCACCAGCGATCGATCTCACCGGCATGCCCGGTATAGCCCCAGCCGCACCAGCTGCAGGGACTGACTTCATCACCGCCGACCGCCCTGCCGACGACGACACCGACGAACTGTTGTGGCAGGCAATGGAACTTGTCGTGAGCTCCGGGTTGGGATCCACATCGATGCTGCAACGCAAGTTGCGTGTCGGCTTCTCGCGAGCGGGCCGCATTATGGACGAGCTTGAGCAGAAGGGCATTGTTGGCCCGAGTGAAGGCTCAAAGGCCCGAGACGTGTTGTTGTCGCCTGAACAGCTTCAGCAGTTGCGCAACGGCCAGTAGCCTGCCGTATGGACTCACCGATTGATTTTCTTGCCGCGCCCTCGGTGCCGATTGCGGTTATTGAGGTACTGATCGGGCTCTTTCTACTCAGCAAGGCCGCCGACCTCTTCGTCGACGGTGCAGTCGCGGTGGCGAGTGCGGCGAAGATGTCTCCCGTTGTTGTCGGCGCTGTCGTTGTTGGATTCGGCACGAGCGCCCCGGAGCTGCTGGTATCGGGCATTGCTGCATTCAATGGCGAGTCGGTCGACAAAGAGACCGGTGTGGTCACCAACGGCCTCGACGTGGCACTTGGAAACATCGTTGGCTCGAACGTCGCCAACATCACGCTCGTCCTAGGTGTCGCTGCGCTCGTCGTGCCGTTGCTCGTCACGAGGCCAGTCATGGGCCGCGAGGCGCCGATCAGCCTCGTTGCGGTCACGCTCTTCGCCTTCTTCACGAGAGGCGGCCTCGCCGTGTGGGAGGGCGTCGTCATGCTGGTCGCCCTCGTCGCGATTTTGTCGTGGATCATCCTCGGTGGTCATGAGGACTCGGTTGAAGAGCTCGAGATCGAAGAAGGGCGATCGGTGGGCAAGAGTTTGGCTGAGACGGTCGCCGGATTGGTCGGAACGATCATCGGAGCTCAGCTGATGGTTTGGGGTGCGGTCGGACTCGCCGCAGCGGCCGGCCTGAGCGGTGGATTTGTCGGCTTCACGCTGATCGCCATCGGAACTTCGCTCCCCGAGCTCGTGACCGCCGTCGCGGCCGCTCGCAAGGGTGAGACGGAGCTCATTCTCGGCAACCTACTCGGCTCCAATGTGTTCAACAGCCTTGCCGTCGGCGGTGTGATCGCTCTCATTGGCGCAGGCGAGTTCACCGACCGGCTCACCGCCGAGTTCGGTGTCGTAGCAATGGTTGTCGTTGCGCTGATCACCTGGGTGTTCATGGTGAGTCGGCGCAAGTTCACCCACATCGAGGCAATGATTCTTCTCAGCGCTTACGTATTTGTCGTCCTGATGATTTCGGATCTCGACATCGGCGAATCCATACGTGATGCAATCACGTCATTTTCCTGATTGTTGTGGATTCTTGAGCGACCGACCAGCGCTGTAGCCTTAGGTCAATGGCCGAACAGTACTGGATTGAAACGCTCGGCTGCCCGAAGAACGAAGTTGACTCGGACAAGCTGGTTGGGACGCTCGACGCGGATGGGATGACCGCTGCGGAGAGCCCGGAATCGGCCGACCTCATCGTTGTCAACACCTGTGCGTTCATCGAGGCCGCCCGCGAAGAATCCGTCGACACGATTCTGACGCTCCGAGAGCAGTCCACCGACGCCCGGCTCGTCGTGACCGGCTGCATGGCCGAGCGGTACGGCGACGAACTCGACGAAGCTCTGGTCGAAGTGGACACGGTTGCGGGCTTTGGCGTTCCGGTCACGCTCGGACGCAAACCAAGCACCGACCCTCTTCCAGCATTTGATCTACTGAACCTTCCTCGGCCCGCCTCATCGAGACCGTGGGCCTACGTCAAGATCGCCGAGGGTTGCGACCGAAACTGTGGTTTCTGCGCCATCCCTACGTTTCGAGGCCCACAACGCTCACGGTCGATCGAGTCGATCCTCACCGAGGTGAGGTCGCTCGAAGCCCAAGAGATCGTTCTCGTCGCCCAGGATCTCGCTGCCTACGGCCGCGACCAAGGTGAGGGCGAACGGGCGATCGTGCCCTTGCTTGGCGAGGTCGCTGATCTCGTCGATCGGGTGCGGCTGCTCTACCTGTATCCGTCCGATCTAAACGAGCGCTTGATCGATGCAATCCTCGGAACTGGCGTTCCCTACTTCGACCTTTCGCTCCAGCATGTCAGCCGGCCGCTGATGCGCAAGATGAGGCGGTGGGGCGATGGCGACCGCTTCCTTGAACGGATCGACCACATCCGCTCACAAGCCCCCGACGCAGCGTTCCGGTCGAACTTCATCGTGGGTTATCCCGGCGAGACCGAAGAGGACCACGATTTGCTCCTCAGCTTCGTTGAAACAGCGCAGCTCGACTGGTGTGGCTTCTTCTCCTATTCGAAAGAGGAGGGGACTTATGCTGCTGGTCTGGATGGTCAGGTCGATCCCGACCTCATGTCGGAGCGACTGCGAGAGCTGAGCGAATTGCAGGATGGCATCACCCAGAGTCGACGAGATGAGCTCATTGGCGAGACGGTGAATGTGCTGGTCGATGCGCCCGGCATTGGGCGAACGCATCGAGAAGCTCCCGAGATCGATGGTGTTGTGCTCGTCTCGGAGGATCACGCTCCCGGCACGTTTGTTGACGTCGAAATTTCCAATGCGGTTGGCCCTGATTTGATCGCAGTCGGCGTCGACGAGGACACCGGAGACGTCGACTGATGGCTGCGAGCGAGGTCCGCGACGTGGGCGCTATGCATCACATTGGCCATTTCTTGGCGAACCCAGCGAACCTCATCACCGCAGCACGAATTTTGGCGTCGCCGATCGCGTTTCTTCTGATCCTCCGGAATGAAGCGACCGGTGGTGCATCTTGGACAGTCTTCATCCTCGGATGGATTTTCGCAGCTACCGATCTCCTCGATGGCTGGTTGGCTCGTCGCTTTGACCTGATCAGCCGGTCGGGCGCATTTCTCGATCCGCTGGCCGACAAGATCGTTGTCATCGGAGCGATGATTTGCCTCGTGGTGGTGGACCGCTACCACTGGATTCCTGTTGCGCTGATCACCGTGCGCGAAGTCGTGATCACCGGCTTCCGGAGCTATTGGGTTAAGCACAATCGAGCCGTCCCAGCCCGCAAGTCTGGTAAGTACAAGTCGATCGTTCAGGGATTGGCGTTGCAGGTAGCGTTGTTTCCCACGCTTGTCGATGCTGACCTGTTCGTGACCGCAATGCTGTGGTTCGCCGTAGCGTTCACGTTGTACTCGGGCGGCCGCTACCTGGCCGACGGTTCGGCCGCGACGCGGGTGAGCGGCAACATCGATGAGCAAGTCTGAGAAAGAGTGAGTGACCAGTGCGTTGTGAAGTTGTAGCGGTCGGCAGCGAGTTACTTCTGGGACAGATCAACGACACCAATTCGTCGTGGATAGGTCAGGAACTGGCAGCGGTCGGAATCGACAGTCATTTCCAGACCAAGGTCGGTGACAACCTCGCCCGAATGGTCGAAGTCATCAAGGTTGCCCTCGATCGCAACGATGCGGTCATTACCACCGGTGGCCTTGGCCCGACCCAAGACGACATCACCCGTGATGCAATTGCCGAGGTGATGGGAGTCGACCTCGTCGAGGATCCGGAGCTCCTCGCAAGAATTGAGGCAATGTGGTCGACGAACGGCCGGGAGATGCCTTCGAACAACCGGCTCCAGGCCCGAATCCCCGCTGGCGCATCTCCAATCCCGGTTCAACCAGGTACTGCTCCGGGGATAGTTGCGAGCTTTGAGTACAACGGAGAGCCAAAGGTGCTGTACGCCGTCCCAGGTGTGCCGTGGGAGATGCGGGACATGATGAACGGCTTCATCATCGAAGATGTTCGCAAGCGCTCTGGGGACGAGTCGATCATTCGGTCGAGGACTCTGCGTACGTGGGGGCATTCCGAGTCCGGTCTGGCGGAGATGTTGGCCGACGAGATCATCCGTCTCGACGAAACGGGCGGGAGCAGCGGTGGCGTCACCCTCGCATTTTTAGCGAGCGGTATGGAAGGGCTCAAGGTTCGTATTACGGCCAAGGGAGTGGACGAGGAGTCCGTCTCTGCGATGCTCGACGACGAAGAAGCTCGTGTTCGCGACATCATTGGTCCGATCGTGTTCGCGCTCGATGACCAAAATATGGAGTCGGTGGTACTCGACCTCTGCGTCGAACGAGGCCTGACCCTGGCGACTGCGGAGTCACTTACCGGCGGGCTCATCGCGCAGCGGCTTACCGCCGTCGCGGGCTCGAGTAGGGTTTTCCGAGGTGGCGTGATCACGTATGCAACCGACGTAAAGACGGCCTTGCTGAATGCCCCCGAAGGGCCATCGGTCAGTGAAGAGATGGTCGAAGCCATGGCACTAGGGGCGTGTGAAACGCTCGGTGCTGATGTGTCGGTGGCGACCACTGGTGTTGCCGGGCCCGACAGTTGGGAAGGCATCCCGCCCGGCACAGTTTGGGTCGCGACCTGTATCAACGGCGAGGTGGAGAGCCAGCTTCTGCGCTACAAGTTCGACCGGACGCGCACCCGCCACTACACCACGATTACGGTTCTCAACCTGCTGCGCCAGCGCCTGGAGAAGCTCTAGCCAAGCCTTCGATTGGGGTCAGACCGCTTGGGAGTCTTTTCGCAGCATCATGGCATTGCGGACGGCGATACAGATGAGATCACCGTGCTGGTTGTAACCCCGGTGCTCGATGGTGACGATGCCGCGGTCAGGCCTTGAGTTACTGGCGCGGACAGCGGCGATTTCAGATTCGACGCGAATCGTGTCTCCGTGAAAGAGGGGGCTTGGGAAGGTGACCTTTTCGAAGCCCAGGTTCGCGACCGTCGTGCCGTGGGTGAGCTCGTGGACCGAAATCCCGACGATGATGCCGAGCGTCAATAGGGAGTTCACGAGGGGCTGGCCAAAATCGGTGGTGGCAGCGTATGCCGCGTCTAGGTGGAGCGGCGCTGGGTTAAGCGTCGAAGTCGAAAAATTGACGTTGTCGGCTTCGGTGACCGTCCGGGTGAGCGGATGCGCAATGACTTCGCCCACCTCAAAGTCCTCGAACCACATTCCCTTTGGCTGAATCTCCATGGGAGACAGTCTGTCAGGTAACAGCTGACAGCGCGAAGAAGTCGTACTGATCGATGTCAGCTGCGGCAACGGTGTCCCAGGGATACGAACTCTGTCGTCCCCAGCCATCGTTGTTCGTCATGTGCTCGGTGACGTGCTGCAGGCGCTGCATCTCTGCCTTCGTCAGCGGCTCGAGGCGGACGCCGGCCTCGAGCGCCAGCGCAACAATGCAGGCCTCGAGGTGGTTGGTCGGACGAGAACCACCGGGGCGTTCGAGCCGCTGGCGCAGTTCGGCGGGAAGGAATACGGCAAGAACCTCGAGGCTCTCGGCAAACTTCCAAGGGAGATCGAAGTTGTCGCCTATTGGCTCAAGGGACGCCAGAAACGCCTCTGCTGCCCCCGCAACATCTTGTCCTTGGCTCGGAGTCTCACCATGCTTACGCAGGTCATCCACCGTTCCACCGACGAACCTCATGTTGTCCACCATAGGTCGTACGTCGGCGCGCATGGAAGTCTTCTAAAGAGTAAAAATTGGTCAAAGTTCTGGACATCTCGTCCAGAACTTTGACCGCTTTGGACCGTTACTGCTCGTCCTCTTTTTCGAGGCGCAGCGAGGCTGAGTTCATACAGTAGCGAAGACCGCCAGCTTCTTGAGGCCCGTCGGGAAAGACGTGGCCGAGGTGCGCTCCGCACGTTGCACACAACGATTCGACACGCTCCATGCCATGACTCACGTCACGCTTTTCAGCAACGGCATCATCAGCGAGAGGGATCGTGAAGCTTGGCCAGCCCGACCCGGACTCGTACTTGGTTTCGCTCGAGAAGAGCTCCGCATCGCAGACCCGGCAGTGATATGTGCCTGGGTCTTTCGTGTCGTGGTACTCGCCGGTGAAGGCGCGTTCTGTTCCCGCCATTTGGGTAACTTCGTACTGCTCGGGAGTCAAGCGTCTCCGAAGTTCTGCATCGTCAAAGGTTTTCATGATCGGCATCTCTCTGCTTGGGTACCAACGACCGTAGTCGCCCGGTAGATTTCTCATGTTCCTCAACACCGAGGTTCATTTCGAATTCCGACAAGCCGAGTCGGTTTCAGCTGAGGAGACAGCCATGACTACCGCAACCGGTCACCGATGGATCGACGTCGAAACCAGTGTCGTTCTCGACAGCTGGTACCCAGTTGATGCTGAGCCCAAGCGAGCTTGTTTAGCCGAGAAAGCGGGGCTTGTTCGCGGCGAGTCGTTCGACATCACCATCGATCCCGAGACCGGTCCTGTTGACGTGTCAGACGCGTATCTGCGACTTCATCTGCTCAGTCGTCGAGACGTTGCGCCGCACGGTATAACGCTCGATGGTGTGTTCGGCGCCCTGACGAACGTTGCGTGGACGACCGCCGGGCCCGTCCTTCCCGGCAAGGTGGACGCGTTGAAGGCAGCCCTGTCCGAACACGGTGAACACGTTGGGGTGAACGGTCTCGACAAGTTCCCGCGGATGCTCGATTACGTGGTGCCAAGCGGCGTTCGGATTGCCAACGCGAACCGAGTGCGTTTGGGAGCTCACTTGGCCGAAGGCACGACCGTTATGCACGAGGGATTCGTCAACTTCAACGCTGGCACACTCGGCAGTTCGATGGTCGAGGGCCGAATCTCCGCGGGCGTGGTGGTGGGCGACGGTTCTGATGTCGGCGGAGGCGCGTCGATCATGGGAACGCTCTCAGGCGGAGGCCAGGAAGTGATCTCGTTGGGTGAGCGGTGTCTGCTCGGCGCCAACTCGGGGCTGGGTATCTCCCTTGGCGATGACTGCATCGTCGAAGCTGGTCTGTACGTCACGGCGGGTACGAAGATTGCGCTCCCTGACGGTGAGGTACGAGCTGGTCGTGAGCTCAATGGGGTGAGCGGCCTGCTGTTCCGTCGAAACTCGCTGTCAGGTGCCGTCGAGGCTGTCCCCAACGGTGCCAGCTGGAATGGTCTGAACGAGGCTCTCCACCACAACTAGACACACGAGCTCCGAAGAACGCCGGTGCTGGTCGGCTAGCGGATTGCGTTTCCGGTCTGGATGTCGAAGAAGTGGAAGCGGCCACTGTCAATAACGAGGTCTAGCTCTGCTCCATTGGTCACCGACGAGCGTGGGCTCACGCGTGCCACGAAGGTGGCGCCGTCGAAGTCATGGCTGAGACCCTTCTCCGCTTCGTCGTCGATTGCATCGGCGACCACGTACGGCTCGGCGTCGAGTCCGAAGTGGACGATGATCTCCGAGCCTAACGATTCGACGAGGCGTGCGCTGGTAGTGAATGTCCGATCGGCGGCGGGGTTCTCGACGGTGGCGGCATCTTCCATGTCCTCAGGACGAAGGCCCACGACGATGGTCTTTCCGAGGTACTCGGTAAGCCCGCTTTCGTTGATCGGGGGGATCGAGACGGTGACACTCCCGATGCTTATGGTGGGATCGTCGGTGGTTCCGCCGAGAAGCCCCTCCATGAGGTTCATCGATGGCGAACCAATAAACCCGGCGACAAATACATTGTCGGGTTGGTCATAGAGATCTTGGGGTGAGGCGACCTGCATGAGGTAGCCCTTGTTGAGAACAGCGACGCGGTCGCCCATTGTCATTGCTTCGACCTGATCGTGCGTGACATAGAGCGTGGTGACGCCGAGATCGCGTTGGAGCGACGCAATTTCTGCGCGCATTGCAACGCGAAGCTTGGCGTCGAGGTTCGAGAGCGGCTCATCCATGAGGAAGGCCTTCGGCTGACGAACAATGGCTCGGCCCATCGCCACGCGCTGGCGCTGTCCGCCGGACAGCTGGCCGGGTTTGCGGTCGAGCTGCTCGGTGAGATCGAGAATGTTTGCGGCCTTGTTGACCCGGTCCTTGATCTCGGCCTTTGGAACCTTGGCCAGCTTGAGCGCAAAGCCGATATTGTCCGCCACGGTCATGTGGGGATAGAGCGCATAGTTCTGGAACACCATGGCGATGTCGCGGTCTTTGGGTTCGACGTCGTTTACGACTCGATCGTCGATCGACAGCGTTCCCGAGGAGATCTCTTCGAGACCAGCCACCATGCGCAGCGCGGTCGATTTACCGCAGCCCGATGGACCGACGAGCACAAGAAACTCGCCATCATCCACGCTGAGGGACAGGTCATGTGTGGCCTGAAACCCATTCGGGTAGATCTTGTTGATGTTCTCGAGCTTTACCTCTGCCATCGGTGCCCCCACTTCGTGTTTGAAGTTCGAAAGTAGCGGGCCTGCGGGCTGAAGTCCAATGCAACTCATGACATGTAAGCGTTTGCAGGTTCGGCACGGCTGATGAGCGGTGTTCTAGGCCGTAGTAACAGCGCTCATCAGCTGGCGCCTCTTGGACCGGCTATCCGAGAATGAAGACCGCGTCGGCTACGCTTACGCCACAGCGAGAGACGGTCGAGTCAATCCACTCCATAGGCGTCGGCGCCCCGGAGAACATGAACTCGGTTCCGGCGCTGACGGAAAGCGAAACGATCATCTCTGTGAATACACCGACTGTGCATCGGAACTGCTCTTCGGTCACGCCCTCGACTTGGCCAAGGTCGGCTTCCAGCAGTTGAACGAGTCCCTCGGGGGAGCATTGGAACCCGAGAAATGCCACTTCGAGACCGATTGCCTCGGCAGCGGCGATGTCGTTTGCGACGAGCTCTTCCAAAGCTTCGAGGTTTACGTCTTGAACAATGGACTGCTCGGCGATGCACCTATCGAGTTCGTCGGTTGCAGTCGGGTCGAACTGTGCCGCACCGTCGATGGCCGCAGCAATGGCCGGATCGCTGAGGAGTTCGCCAGCCTGAGCCTGCGTTTCGGAGTCTGCAACGGGAATCTCGAACTCGACCTGTTCAATACCGTCAGATTCACCTTCGGTTTCCTCAGCGGTGACTTCATTGTTCGACGTGCCCAATGCTTGTTCGCTCCCTGAAGAACCACAGGCTGCGGCGATCAACACCAAGAAGAGCAGCAAGCCACTCTGGCGAGCGAGGGTCGGGCGCCTGCAACGTGTACGCGCGCGCGTTTGCTCATGTTCTACCAACATCGAATATCCACCATTCTTCTCAGAACGCGCCCGCCTTGGACACGCCGTTCATACCACTGGTTTTTAGCTTGGAGGTTGGCGGTGCTGTAACTCCGCGAACCGGTACTTTCGAATTTCTTAGTTTGGTAATACGTGTTGCTCAGCGGGTGCGACGAACATGCAAGAGAAGCGCCGATTCAGGGTCGAGACAGGGGAGCTGCAGGCCGTGAGTCTGGAGGACGTCACCGCTTACCGAGTGAAGGCCGACCTTGACCCACTCGGGCTGGCGGGTGGCGATGCCGAGGCTGCTATCGGCCATCGGAAGAACGTTCAGGTCGTAGTTGTGATTCGATTCGAGGCCGCTCAAGCAAAGTCGTTCTGGAGCTCCATAACGTGCCGTCTCGAGCTGGGCGACAGAGAAGATTGCTTCGGTCTTGTCTCGGGAGACAACGCCCATCGCGACCAGTGATGGGTCGGTGGTCTCGAGCTGCCAGAACGTGCCGGTGTGCAACATTGCGCGGTGCCTCTTGTGCGTCTCGACGACGGCTTTGAGCTGCTCGCGTTCTGCTGAGCTCGCCGCTGTCAGGTTCCACTCGATACCGAAGTGGCCAAAGAGGGCCGTTGCTGCGCGAAAGCCGAGGCTGAGCCTGCGCCCCGACGTATGAGAGACGCCCGGGCCAACGTGAGCGCCCATCAACTCGGGTGGAAACCAACGTAGGAAACCGCGTTGAATTCGTTGTCGTTCGAGGGCGTCATTGCTGTCGCTGGTCCACACGCGATCGGTTCGTTCGAGAATGCCGAGGTCGGCCCGGCCACCTCCCGACGAACACGTTTCGAAATCGACTAGGGGGTGACGTTCCCGGAGTGCATCTATGAGTCGGTAGACCGCCAAGGTTTGGTGGTGGGTTGCGGCGGCCGGACCCGACGCGGGTTGGGTGTGATCGCGATTCATGTCCCACTTCACATACCCAATGTCGTGATCGGCCAATAGCCGGTCGAGGTGGGAGAGTAGGTAGCCAAACGCATCGCTGTTGGTTAGGTCGAGCACCAGCTGGTCACGGCCGAGAACGGGTTCGTATCCCGGTACACCAAAGACCCAATCGGGATGCTTGCGGTAGAGCTCGGAGTCGGGGTTGACCATCTCAGGTTCTACCCAGATGCCCATCTCAAGTCCCAGCCCGGTCACGTGTTTGATCAAAGGCGCAAGACCGCTCGGCCACACCGATTCATCGACCCACCAATCGCCCAGCCCGGCTTTATCCGAGCGGCGTCCATGAAACCAACCGTCATCGAGAACGTAGCGTTCGGCACCGACTTCGGCGGCACGACCGGCCAACGCTTTCAAGGTCTCCAAATCGTGATCGAAATACACCGCTTCCCAGGTGTTCATGTGAACTGGTCGAGCAGAGCGGATGTGGTCGTGTTGAGGTCGAGACCGAACGTAGGTGTGGAAAGCCTGGCTGACGCTGTTGCGCCCGTTGCTGCCCGAAGCGAAATACAGCGTCGGAGAGCGGTAGTGCTCGCCGGATGCAAGCACGACCTCACCTGCGAGTAGCACCTCGCCAAGCTGCAGGACACGGCGCCCGTCGGTGAGGACCTCGGCGCGTACCGAAGCGTTTCCGGACCAGCCGAGATGTGCTCCCCACACCGTGCCGGTGTCATTCGAGAAGCCCGCGGTCCCAGCCATGATCCAGGGCGGTTTGTCGTGCGAAGTGCGTCCGCGCCGATTGACCTGCTCGATCGCTCCGGTCCGCCACGGCAGCCGGACCTCCTGAAATTCGTGTACCCAACGGCCCTCGGGCACTTGCACCTCTGTGATGTTCTCACCAACCGGGAGAGTAAGGCGGCATGCGTGGAGGGCGTAGCTGGTTTCGCCGTCATTGTGGAGATCAACCGTGACGGTGCTGACGCCGCTTTCACTCAACGCCACCCGACTGACGACGTGTAGTTCGGCCACCTCGTCGATACCGGTCACGATGATGGACGCGCTTGTGGTATCGGCCTGTACGGAGTCGAGGACAAATCTCGGCGACCACGACGACCGATCGGGTCGGCTTCCTTCGATCCCGGGCTGGCCAACCCAGCCGTCGGCCTCTATAGGAAGGAGCGTCGCCGGCGCCATTGCCGAGATGGAGGCGTTTGGGATCGGTCGGTCCCGAACGAGCCCGATGCTGTCGAGGCCTCCGACCAGTGGCGCCCCCGCCCAGACGACTTCAGGCACGCCGGTGCCCACGTCCAGGATCACCTCGTAGTCACCAGCTCGCAGCGAGTGCAAGTGCGCGGTCGGTGCACTCGTTGACATGCGGTCGGGATGCTGGGTCATGGTCGTCTCGATTCCTGTGTTGCGTCGCACGCGGTCGGCAGGGTTGGTTGAGGTTAGGTCGCTTCTTGTCATACTGCGGGCATGACGGGTCCAAGCGAAAGTCCAGCACGCCGAGTCGAAGCCCGAGCACCGGGTCGAGTCAATCTTCTTGGAGAGCACACCGACTACAACGACGGTTTCGTGATGCCGATGGCGTTGCCGTTCGATACGACGATGACAATCACCGAACGCGACGATCGTCGCGTTCGTCTCTCCTCCGAAGGTTTTGACGACGTTTCCTTCGACCTCGACGACGATCCATCCTCGGTCCCTTCATGGGGTCGATATGTAGCCGGCATGGCCCGATTGCTCGCCGATGATGGTCTTCCGGTTTCTGGATTCGAGGCGCGTATTCAAACGACGATTCCGGTCGGGGCGAGCCTCAGCTCATCGGCTGCGCTGGAGAACGCGACTGGTTTCGGCCTAACGGTTCTGGCAGGAGAAACACCGGACCCGGTACGAATCGCAAAGCTTGGCCAACGCGTCGAGAACGAAGTTATTGGTATCCAAAGCGGAATTATGGACCAGTTGATCTCCGCGATAGCGGTCGACGGTTCCGCGGTGCGAATCGATTGCCGTTCGCTCGAGAGCAAACCAATCGAGCTACCCGAGACGACCAGCGTGGTCATCATGGACACGATGACCCGACGCGAGTTGGCCAACAGTGAGTATGACCTCCGACGGGAGGCCTGCGAGAGGGCCGCGCTTGCCATCGGGGTCGATGCGCTTCGCGATGCGACGATCGAGCAGGTCGCAGCCATGGCCGACGGTGTTGATAAGCGACGGGCAACACATGTTGTCACCGAGAACAACCGGGTCCTGTTGGCAGAAGAACTCCTCGCCAGAGGTGACATTGCCGGATTTGGTCAACTCATGAACGAGAGTCACTTCAGCTTGCAAAAGGACTACGAGGTCTCGTCGCCGGCTCTCGATGAAATGGCCGCGATCGCCCGCGAACACGAAGCGTGTTTCGGTGCGCGCATGACCGGAGGTGGCTTTGCCGGAAGCGCGGTGGCCCTGATCAGAGCTGCTGGAGCCGACGCGCCGGGGGGATTTGTCGAACATGTTCGCTCGCGTTGGGTCGAGTCCACCGGGGTAGTTGCCGATATCTGGGTCGTCGAGCCGTCGAGCGGCGCATCTGCGGCCGTGATCTGACAGGACCCGACCGCTACTTCCTAGGAGTCGGTCGGTAGTGGGCCGGTTAGCTGGAGCTCGACCTCGATGTCTTCGAACGCATCGATCGCTTCTTGAGGAATGTCACGGTCGGAGATGACGACGTCGGCCCGATCGAGCGGTGCGATTTGGGCCATCCCCGGGATGTTCCATTTGGAGTGGTCGGCCAGAACGATGACCTCTCGAGACGAGGCGAGAAAGGCCCTGTTCAGCTCGGCCTCTGCCATGTTTGGCGTGCTGAAGCCATGCTCTTCATCCATGCCGTGGATGCCAAGAAACAGTTGATCGAGCTGCAGCGTTGCGAGCGCAGCGGTGGCGAGCGGGCCGACGAGTGCATCAGAGGGTGTACGCGTGCCGCCGGTCAGCACGACCGTGAGGTCGGGTCGTGGCGAGCTGTAGAGCACCTGGGCGACCGAGGGCGAATTCGTGACGACGGTGAGGTCGGGGATCTCGGTAAGACGCTTAGCGAGCGTCCAGGTGGTCGTTCCCGCGGTCAGCCCAATCGCTGATCCGGCTTTGACCCGAGCGGTTCCGGCGCGCGCAATCGCATCCTTGTTGTCGAGTTGGCGCCACTGCTTTACCTCGAAGCCGGGCTCGTTCGTGGTCCGGTCACCCGTGCGAACCGCCCCGCCGTGGACTTTGTCGAGGAGCTGACGCTTCTCGAGAGTGTCGAGGTCGCGTCTCACCGTCATTTCGGACACGCCGAGGAAAGTGGAGAGTTCACGGACTCGCACAGACCCCTGGCGGGTCACGAGGTCGACTATTGCTGAATGACGCTGAGACGCAAGCACGGAGGTGATTTTTACGGCATCGAACGAGAAAAGCAAACAGATTCGCACGTACTCAATGTTCGAATCTGTTCGGAGCTAATCGAATTTGTTCCGTTCGCGTTGACATTGTCGATTCGGCTCAGCCAAACTCTGACTCCCAAGAGTGAGATCGGTCACACAAAAAGGATTGGAACATATGTCTGAGAAGAAGAGCATGTCGCCTCAGCCGCAGGGCTACTTCCCGATGCCGCGGCGACGGATGTTGCAAATGGGTGCAGGTGCGCTGGCATTCCCGGGCGTTTTGGCAGCGTGTGGTTCGTCAGATGAGACCGCTACTGGAAGCGACGCTGGCGGCGGTGACGCTTTTTCCCTTGGCGGCGCTAGCGGAGAAGTCACGGTCGGCTCGAACTATTCGAACGAGCTTCCACAGGCCGGTCTGGCCGCGGCGGTCGCTGCGCTTCCGAACGCCGACGTGAGCGGCCTGATCAACGAGGTCGATCACAACACATTCCAGGAGAACATCTCCACGTACCTACAGAACCCCGACGACGTCATTCCATGGTTCGCTGGCTTTCGTATGCAGTTCTTTGCTGCGCAGGGCCTCCTTGGGGACATCACAGACGTGTGGGATGCAGGGCTCGACGCCGAGCTTGGGACCGGCTTCAAAACTGCCTCGACCGGCCTTGACGGACGGCAGTATTTTGTACCGTGGACCTACTCGAACTGGGCTATCTACTACCGCCCAAGCGTGTGGGCAGAGAACGGTTGGGAGCCGCCGGAGACCCTCGACGAGCTCATTGCGCTGTCGGCCGACATCGAAGCGGCCGGTCTGACCCCCTTCTCGTTTGCCAACGATGGCAACTGGCCAGCGATGGGAACCTTCGATCAGCTGAACTTCCGCATCAACGGCGGACAGTTCCACGTCGATCTGATGGCCGGCCGGGAGTCCTGGACCGATGACCGTGTTCGCGAAGTCTTCGCGACGTATGAAACGCTCCTCGCCGTACATCAGGACAATCCAAACGGACGTACCTGGGAAGAGGCGGCAGCAGCGCTCGTCAACGGCGAGTCCGCGATGTACACGATCGGGACCTGGGTTGGTTCACAGTTCCCCGATGGTGACACTTCGGATCTCGATTTCTTCCCGTTCCCGGTGATCAACGAAGAGCACGGCACCGATGTAGTGGAAGCACCGATCGATGGTTGGATGATGGCCGCCGACCCCGAGAACGAGCAGGCAGCCAAGGAGCTGTTGTTCCACTTCGGAACGGGCGCTGCCCAGGATGCGTACCTAGCTGAGGACCCATCTGTGGTCGCTCCGTCCAACTCGGTCAACACCGACGTTTGGTCACCGTTGCAGCAGAAAGTCTTTGAAGACGTATCCAACGCAGGATTCGTCACCCAGTTCCTCGACCGCGACACGAGCCCAGAGTTTGCATCAAATGTTGCTGGCCCTCGCATAGCGGACTTCCTCGCTGACCCCTCACAGATCGACTCGATCCTCGAGGACATGCAGGCGCAAGCAGAGGTGTTGCTCACCGGCGATGAGTAGACGCGCTCGAGGATAACCATTGAATGTGGGTGGGGTTGTGCCCCACCCACATTTGGTTCATGGCAGGAGATCCAGCTGGCATGGTAAGCACAACGTGGGTAGAGAGCGGAGGGTATGGCGACGCTAACGAGTGACTCGGTCTCAACAGATCCGAGCAGTGAGTCAAAGACACAAGTCCCAGGTTTGGTCGCGCCGCCCAAACAGCGGAAGCGCAGATCGCAATTTCACGGCAGGGACCGTGTCATCTTTCTCCTCATGGTCGGTGTGCCGACCTTCCTGCACGTCCTTCTGGTGTGGGTACCGACGCTGGCGTCGATCTTCTTCTCCTTCACGGATTGGAACGGGTTCCGCTTCAGCGACATCAACATCGTCGGCCTCCTGAACTACGAACAAATCTTCACGGTCTTTGGCCGGGACTTCTACCAGGCGTTGATGAACAATCTGGTGCTGCTGATCTTCTTGTTCCTGGGTCCAACGATCTTCGGCATGTTCCTGGCGTATGTTCTCGACAAGAACATACGAGGCACGCGCATCTATCAGAGCGTGCTCTACACCCCGGTCGTCCTCAGCCTCGCCGTGGTTGGTTTCATGTGGCAGAGCGTCATCTATTCGACCGAGAACGGTCTCGCCACGGCACTGTTTGGGAATGGTGAGGACGGCATCAACTGGCTCGGCAACCAGGAATATTTGATTGCCTTCAGCGACAACGTTGGTATCTCGAAGAACTTCATCGCCATCCTGATCGCAATCGGTTGGCGTCATACCGGCTACATCATGGTGCTGTATCTCGCGGGCATGAAGAGTGTCGACCCAGCGCTACGAGAATCGGCATCGCTCGACGGGTGCAACGAATGGCAAGCCTTTCGGTATGTGCTATTCCCAACCTTGCGGCCGATCAACGTCGTCATTGCGGTCATCACGGTGATCGAAGCGTTGCGGGCCTTCGACATCATCTTCGTTCTAAACACACCGAGAAGGACTCAGGTCCTATCGATTCTGACAACGAACAACCTGCTCGGCGAAGGTGGCAGCAATGTCGGCCGCGGCTCGGCCTATGCGGTGATTCTCTTCGCGCTCTGTCTGGGTTTTGTTGTCTGGTACGTAACGAACCACTTTCGAAACGACGGGCAACACTGATGGCGACCACGATGTCCAATACCGAGGGAAGCGCAGTGACACTTGCACAGCTGCCCGAAAAGCGAAAGAAGCCAGTCAAGCCCACGCGCATCCTGCTGCACGTGTTTCTCATTGCGACCGCGCTTGTTTGGATCATCCCGATCGCAGGCGCCATGTACTCCTCGTTCCGGCCGTTCAACGAGACCGTTCGCGATGGCTATCTCTCGCTGCCCGAAACGTTGACCCTGGAGAACTATCGCAACGCGTGGGAACAGGGAGGCATCCTGAGCGGATACTGGAATACCTTTCTGATCCTCGCTCCTGCCCTCATTTTGACGCTGTTCTTCTCGAGCATGGTGGCCTTCGCCGCGACGAGGTACAGCTGGCGCTTCAACGTGTTCTTTCTGGTGCTGTTTACCGCTGGCAATCTGCTGCCCGCGCAGATCATTATTCAGCCGCTCTTCCAAATGTATAACCGCACGCCGTTGCCAGAGTTTCTGTCGAACTCGGGTCGATTGAACGGCTCGGTTTGGGGGCTCATCCTCATCCACGTCGCCTTTCAAAGTGGCTTCTGCACCTTTGTGCTCAGCAACTACATGAAGTTGCTTTCGCCCGAGCTCAATGAAGCAGCTCGCGTCGACGGAGCTGGGATCTGGACGATCTACTGGCGGATCATCATGCCGTTAACTCGGCCCGCCCTCGCTGCGTTGGCAACACTTCAGTTCACGTGGATCTACAACGACTTTTTCTGGGCGGTGGTGCTCGAGCAACAAGGTGCCGATAGGCCGATTACGTCTTCGCTTGCGAATTTGGGAGGTGAGTTCTTCACCGACGACAATCTGATCGCGGCTGCTTCGGTCTATGTTGCACTGCCGACCCTGGTCGTATATTTCGCATTGCAGAAGCACTTTATTGCCGGGCTGAGCCTCGGCGGAAGCAAAGGCTGATCGGCTAGTCCAAAGGACGCTCGTGAACCTAACCAATTTCTATTCTCCCGAGGTCGGCTCGATCTCTCGTCTGCCCATGGCCAACCCGTTGTTGGTAACGGGTGGTCGTTCAGTGGTCAGTCTCGACGGAACCTGGCGGTTTCAGCTGATCGATCGGCCAGGCGATGCTCCGGCTGGTTGGGAAACTGCAGATACGTCGAATTCACCGTGGCGCGACATTGAGGTACCTGGGGTCTGGACCAGGCAGGACACTGGTGACTTCCCGCACTACACCAACGTTCAGATGCCGTGGCCGGGCAACCCGCCCGATGTTCCTGTCGACAATCCCACAGGGCTGTATCGACGAACCTTCGACCGACCGGTTGGGGACCGGCTGGTCGTGGAGATCGGCGGATTCGAATCGATGATGCTCCTTTGGTGCAACGGCACGTTCATTGGTATGGCCAAAGACTCCCGTCTGGCATCGTCGTTCGATCTGACAGAGGCAGCGGTCGATGGTCCAAACGAGTTGGCCATCCTCGTCAGTCGCTGGTCCGACGCGACGTGGATCGAAGATCAGGACCATTGGTTCCATGGCGGGCTCCATCGGTCGGTGACGGTGGTTGCAATGTCTGAGGTCTACCTCCACGACGTCGTTGTCACCGCCGACTTCGATTCGGTTAGCGGGACTGGCTCGTTGCGAGTCGAGACCGAGGTCGGAAGCAAAACAAACTTGCCCGATGGCTGGAAGACCTCTGTTTCGATCACGGAACTGGGCATCGAAAGCACGGAGGTCGTGCCGGCTTCTCCGCCGAGGCTCGGGATCGACGCTCTTGCTTTCACCTACATCTTCGATGGCCTCATCGCTCGGCACGAACGTCATGATCTCGTCGTCGAACCCTGGTCGGCTGAACAGCCGCGACTGTACGACCTGACCATCTCGCTCATCGATCCGTCCGGATTGGTCATCGAGACCACCGGTGGGCGAGTCGGGTTTCGGCGCGTTGAAGTCGTCGAGCGGAAACTCCTGGTCAACGGTGCGCCGGTGATGATAAACGGCGTTAACCGACACGATCATCACCCCGACACTGGGAAGACCTTGACGATCGATGAGGTCAGAGCCGAACTGGTGTTGATGAAGACGTTTAACATCAATGCCATCCGAACATCGCACTATCCAAACGACCCGATGGTGCTCGATCTCTGCGACGAGCTTGGGTTGTATGTGGTCGACGAGGCAAACGTCGAAAGTCACGCTCGTCATGATTCGTTGGCAGCCTCTGGAATGTTCGACAACGCGATGTTCGAACGCATCAGACGAATGGTCCTCCGTGACCGCTCTCATCCGTGCGTGATTGGCTGGTCGCTCGGAAACGAATCTGGCGCTGCCCCGATCCACGCCGCCGCGGGAACGTGGATCCGCTCGATCGATCCAACCCGGTTTGTCCAGTACGAAGGTGGCTTCTCGCCGAACTTCGCAGATCGTGGCGTTGGCCGAAAGAAGTATCGAGAGACGGCGCCATCGGCCTTTGACCGAGCGATCTCCGACATCGTGTGTCCAATGTACGCAACGGTCGAACAGGTGACCGAATGGGCGTCGTGGGCTAACTCCAGCGGTGACGACGACCGCCCGTTGATTCTGTGCGAGTACAGCCACGCGATGGGCAATTCGAACGGTGGACTCGCCGACTACTGGGAAGCTTTCTGGACCCATGATGCGCTGGGCGGAGGGTTTGTGTGGGACTGGCGAGATCAGGGACTCCGGGAGGTCGATGAGTCCGGAGCAACCTGGTTTGCCTATGGCGGTCACTACGGCGATGAACCCAATGATGGAAACTTCTGTATCAACGGGCTTGTCGATCCAGACCTCGTCCCGCACCCGGGCCTCATAGAGCTCGCTTGGCTTGCGAGGCCTGTGACGATCTCCCACGTCGGCGACGAGTTGGTGATTGCCAATCGGCGGTCTCACACCACTACGAGCGACCTCGTGATCTCGTGGTGGATGGAAAGTGACGGTGAGGCGAGCCAACGCAACGTCCTCGAGTTGTCGCCGATCGAACCCGGAGCCGAGGCGCGCGTTCCGATGGTGTTCTTCGGCGATGTCGAGAGGGGAGATTCCCCGATTACGTTGAATTTCTCGGTCGCTCTTGCCAACGACGAACCATGGGCGCCGAAAGGTCACATGGTCGCTTACGACCAGATAGTCCTGAGCGACCCACATCCCCGAACGCTCGGAACCTCACCAATCCCAAGTGAAGAAGTCCAAGGTGATGCCACGGTCCGGGCTATTGATGAATCCGTCCTGCTCTCGGCCATCCGCCCGACCGTCTGGAGAGCTCCGACCGACAACGATGGTGTGGCGCAAGGGTGGATGAGCGAAGTCAGCGGTGTGCGGCCGATGTGGGTGGACTGGGGACTGGAGACGACCGAACTCGATCATCGCGCTCTCGTCAGTCGACGAGAAGGCGGGGGAGAGGTGCGCATCGATTCCATCCTGATCCCAGAATCGTGGAATGACGTGCCGAGGGTAGGCGTGGTCTTCTCTGTTGACGCTTCGCTGTCGACGCTCTCCTGGTTTGGCATAGGTCCCCATGAGACCTACCCGGATCGGCAAAGTTCTGGTCGGTTGAGTCTGTTCACCTCGACGATTGCTGATCAATACCATCCCTTCGTCGTACCGCAAGAACATGGCGCCCATGTTCTTCCGCGGTGGTTTTCGCTGACCGACGAAGTCGGCTCTGGGATCGAGGTCACGGTGACCTTGGCCGAGTCGTTCTCGGCTCGAATGCACAGCGATGAGCTCCTCACGCGATCGGCGAATCTCTCCGAGCTCGCCACCGGGGTCCGCGCTCAGTCAGCTCAGATCGAAGTTCATCTTGACGCGCGCATGCGTGGCTTGGGAACTGCGGCGTGTGGTCCCGACGTGCTGGATGACTATCGAATTGGACCGGGCTGGTACTCCATCGAGTGGAGCTGGCGCCCGCTGTAGTTCACCGGGCGCGAGCACGAATCCTGACCACGCTGAAGGCTTACCTGACCTGGACTGACCCTCGGTCCATCAGCGTGGAATGGACGAGCTGTTCGCTCGATACCGGGTTGCCCTCGATGAGCTCGATTAGCGAGCGCACGGCGAGGTCAGCAAGCTCAGCGAAGGGCTGGGTCATGCTCGTAATCGACATTTCCAAAGGATCGTTCACCGACGTGGCGTCAAAGCCCGCAATGCTGATGTCACCGGGAATGTCGATGCCGAGCTCTTCGGCGCGGCGGATAATTCCCGAGGCCATCTGGTCGTTCATCGAAAAGATGGCATCTGGTTTAAGAGCGAAGATGCGTTCCGCGAGCTGGTATCCCGAGCGACGGCTGAAGGTGCCGGGAACCGTGAGGGTCGGGTCGACGTCGATGCCTCGGCTCACGTGTGCGTCTTCGTAGCCAGCAAGACGCTGGTGCACATCCACACGTTCTGTTGGCCCACTGAGCATGGCGATACGGCGGTGTCCAGCATCGAGGAGGTGATCGACCAGGGTTCGTGCGGCGAGGCGATTGTCGACGTCGACGACCGGAACATCATTTCGTCGGGGGTGTGCCCCGAGCAGAATCGTCGGGACGTTCGCATCGAGGAGTTCCTCGATCCATCCCTCACCAATTGCGACAGCACTGATGATGACTCCGTCGATGAGGCCGTCTCGGATCAGGTTCCCGACTGCCTCGGTTGGCTTCTTCGAGTCGAGGATCAACATGAGGCCCTCATCGTGGTCAGCGGCTGCGGTTGCGACCGCCTGGACGATGCTGACGCCATACACGTCGTGGACGAGTTGGGTATTTCCGAGCACGAGCCCAATGACTGAAGAGCGCCCGCCCGCGAGATTCTGTGCTGCACGGTTCGGGCGATAACCCATTGCGTTGGCAATGGTGAGGACCCGTTCGCGAACGTCGTCGTTGACGCCATTTCGACCATTGAGTGCGCGGGACGCCGTGGCAGGAGAAACGCCGCTGCGGCGAGCTACGTCGCTAAGCGTTGGTTCATTTCCCACTCAGTCTCTCCCACTTAATCTCGCCACTGGATCTCCTCGGTGCGTCTAAGTTTCAGTCCGATACACCGGCTAGGAACGACTTACCCAGGGCCAGTCTATGCTCTTCGTGGAAGCGGTTCCATTGAAGCATCGGTAGAGATTGTTGTCAACCAAGTTCCCCTAGGGGTTGAAAAATCAGTACACTCCTGACCATATCTGCGTATCCGCCCTCAGGAGACATTGACGAAATGGTAGAGAACACAAACGCTTTCATCACGTTTCCAGAGTCGTTCACCTGGGGTTCAGCAACCTCGTCGTACCAGATCGAGGGTGCGGTCGAGGTAGATGGACGGGGTCCGAGCATCTGGGACACGTTCAGCGCGCAAGAGGGACGAATCGCCGATGGGTCGAGTGGCGCGATTGCCTGCGACCACTACAACCGATACATCGAAGACGTTGCGTTGATGAAGAAATTGGGCCTCCAGACGTACCGGTTCTCTGTCGCATGGCCCCGTGTCGTGCCCAACGGAACCGGCGCCGTCAACTCGCCCGGGCTCGACTTCTATGACCGGCTGGTCGACGAGCTACTCGAAGCGGGGATTGAGCCCATGCCGACGCTCTATCACTGGGATCTTCCTCAGGCTTTGGAAGATCGCGGCGGTTGGGTATCTCGCGAGACTGCTCTCGCGTTCGGTCAGTACGCCGAAGCTGTGGTTGGTCGACTCGCCGACCGAGTCAGCACATGGGCAACGATGAACGAGCCGTTTGTGTCAGCCAACCATGGTTACGTCACAGGCGAACACGCTCCCGGACGATCCTCGATGGCTGACGGTATGGCAGCTTCCCATCACCTTCTGCTCGCACACGGGCTGGCGGTTGAGCGTATTCGATCGCTGTCGTCCGAAGCGCGCGTCGGAATCGTGCTGAACTTCACGCCGACCGAACCCGTGACCAAGAATTCCGACGATGTCGAAGCGGCTCACCACATCGATAATTTGGAGAACCGTTGGTACATCGACCCAATCGCTGGGCGCGGATATCCAACAGAGACCGCCGACTACCACGAATGGGATCGGTCTGAGGTGCGCGATGGCGACCTCGACCTCATCAGCGCTCCGATCGACCACATGGGGATCAACTACTACACCCGTTCGTTGGTTTCGGCCGATGGTTACGAACTTCCCGCCGACACGCCGGTCAACACGATGGGATGGGAGCTCCATCCACCCACGTTGGGTCGCCTGCTCCGTTGGCTAGACGCCGAATACGACTTCCCGAGCTACTCGATTACGGAGAACGGCTGCCCAATGCCCGACGACAAACGGGCGCCAGACGGCCAGATTATCGACGATGACCGTTTGGCCTTTGTGCGCGATCATCTCATCGAGGTGCACTCGGCCATTCAGGCAGGGGTTCCGATCAGCGGGTACATGGTGTGGTCACTCTTCGACAACTTTGAGTGGGCTTGGGGATACGGCCCAACCTTCGGAATCGTCGAGGTGGACTATGAAACTCTGGAGCGTCGACCGAAGAAGAGTGCGGATTGGTTCAGCGCTGCGGCGAAGGCCAACGGGTTCGCTCTTCCCGAGGCTCCCACGAGCTACAAACCCTGGGTGACGTTCGAACCGACCTGGTAGTTGCTCGTACAGTTCCCCTTCCGTCCACCCCGCACCCCCTGCGGGGTGGACGTGGGCGGTCGCGGTGAAACCTATCCTGCCAGGCTGTCCAGGAATGCCTGAACTTCTTTGTTGTCGAGATCGTTGCGGTAGTCGAAGTGATCCCGGGCGATCTCGATAGTGTTCTCGTCGATTTCCTGTTGGGCGTCGTAGTCGGGGAGGTGGCCTTCGTCTCCTCGTCGTTCTGACACAAAGGCCACCTCGACGCGCACACAATCCGGGCCTTGCGCGCCGCAGCGAGCATGGATTTCGCTCGCTATCTCCATCAGGTCCCTGTCGCGGGAGACAATGATGACGACATCGCACTCGTCGGTGAGTGCCGAGGCCACGGCGTCGAGAGCGAGTGCCACATCGATACCTTTCTCGCGGGCTCCGCGCCACCGCTTGACCTTTGCGGTGTGTCTTTCGCCCGCATCATCATGCCAGGGCGGAGGGAGACGATCGTCCACTCGCCATTCCCAGTGGTATCGAAGGGTTCTCTCGGTGACGGTCACTCCGGTTTTGCGAATCAGATCGTGCCGTCGGGTCACCAGGTCGAACATCTTTTTGTTCTCTCCAGCATCGTGGATGCCCGAGTAGTAGTGCGTCCCAACGAGCTTGCGATCACCCGCCAGCTCCCGTGCGAGCAAGAGCGGATGAATCCGTCCTTTGAACCGCCTATTCAACCCTTTGAACAGGTTCTGGCCATCGATGAATACACATACGCGTTCAGTCACGCGGTTAATCGTAGTCGGCTCCTCCAACAGTGTCTTAGGTCGCACTTCCTCAGGCAGCACTGCCTCAGGCAGCACTGCTTCGGATAGCACTACCTCAGGTCGCACCACCTCGAGTCCGGGGTCAGCTGACCGCACGGGCATTTCATCGAGCTAGTCGACGTAGCGGCGGGCCTTAGCTTTCTTGCCTTTGACGGTCGACTTCTTGATCGCGACGATCACGTCGTCGACCGAGCCATCTGGGACACCGACGACCGAGTAGTGATCCGAGATTCGGATCGGGCCGATGTCGCGACCGGAAAGCTGCGTCTCATTCGCGATGGCTCCGACCAGATCGCCAGGGCGAATTCCGCCACGAGCGCCAACACCGATGTAGACAAACCCGGTGTTCGGGTCGACTTCGCGAGTCCGGCCACCACCGGCCTTTTTGCCATGCCCGCGTTCGCCGTAGGGCTCACGGCCGCGACCGTTGCGGTCCCGTTTGCCTTTGCGGCCCTTGTCGTGCCCTCGATCGCGTTCGAATTCTTTGGACGCGTCTGGGATGTCGGCTTCATCGGCGACAGCATGTTGTGCCCGGTGTGAGAGCAGCAGCGCGGCGAGCGCGATGTTGCGGTCTGACTCTTCGCCCTTCAGGTCGTGGAGGATCTGCTGGAACTCGTCAACGTCGTCGGAAAAGGTCTCGCTCCCCAACACTTTCCGCATCGACTCGACGGTCGCCGCGATTTGTCGCTGGCGCAGGTCGGCTGCTGTTGGAACCTGATGTACTTCGATCTTCTGCTTGGTGAGTCGCTCGATGTTGCTGAGGAGTCGACGCTGTCGAGGGGTTGCTAGCGTAATTGCGACGCCCTGGCGGCCAGCACGACCTACCCGGCCAATGCGGTGGACATAACTTTCGGGTGCTGACGGAATGTCGTAGTTGACGACGTGGGTGAGGGTGTCGACATCGAGGCCACGGGCCGCTACATCGGTGGCGATCAATAGCTCGGCTGTGCCATCGCGGAGCCTCGCCATGACACGATCTCGTTGGGCCTGGTCCATGCCACCGTGCAATGCTTCGGCTCGGTATCCACGACCACTCATCGTCACCGTGAGTTCATCGACATCGGTGCGGGTCTTGCAGAAGACGATCGCCGATGTTGGATTTTCTAGATCGAGAATGCGACCGAGGGCCTTTGCCTTGTGGGTCTTGTGGACGACGTAGACCTGTTGGTCGATGAGCTCGCGGTGCTGGGCAGCATCAGCTTTGCCAATCTTGACCATGACCGGGTCCTGTTGATGCCGCTTCGCGATCGCATGGATTCGAGGTGGCATCGTGGCCGAAAACAGAACGGTTTGACGGTCGTTTGGCGTGTTGTCGAGGATGAGCTCGATGTCTTCGGTGAAGCCCATGTCGAGCATCTCGTCGGCTTCATCGAGTACGACCGTCCGCACCTGATCAAGGTCGAGTGAACCACGCTTGAGATGGTCGATAGCGCGCCCAGGGGTAGCGACGACGACGTGTACGCCGCGACGAAGAGCATCGAGTTGGCGCCCGATCGGCTGACCGCCGTAGACCGACGTGACCTTTACGCCAGCGGACTTGCCGTAGGTGCTCATTGCTTCGCTTACCTGCATCGCAAGTTCGCGGGTCGGTGTGAGCACCAGCACCTGAATGACCGGCTTGCCGGTCGTAACGATGTGTTCGATCGTCGGGAGTGCGAACGCTGCGGTCTTGCCCGTTCCGGTCGCGGCCTGGCCGAGAAGGTCAACGCCGGTCAGTAGGTGGGGAATGGACTGGGCCTGGATGGGAGTGGGCTCTTCATAGCCCAGGGATTCGAGCGTCGAAACGAGCTCTGGGCCGAGCCCAAGGGCTGCAAAGCCAACCTCATCATCGAGTACCTCGAGGGTCTCTTCTTCTTGTATCACGGTTGGACTTTCACAAATGGCGAACAGTTCACTGTAGGTCAACACGGGGCCGCATCATGTTTAAGCATCGGTGGTCACTGGTCACCCTGTGCCCGAAAGACGCGTATCTCGATGCATCTTCTACGATGCGGGAATGGCGCTCTTGCTCGATACGGTCGACCTTTCGAGACCTGACGCGGGGTCGGGCCTCGAACGGGCACTTCGAGCCACGGGGTTCGCCCAGCTGACAGGTCATGGCCTCGATGGTGAGCTCCGTCGAGCCATGCTCGATGTCTCCGATACGTTCTTTTCGCTCACCGCGGCAAGCAAATCAAGCTACGTTCACCCCGATCATGCAGCCAACCGTGGGTATCGGGCAAAGGGCAGCGAAGCGCTCAGCTACAGCCTTGGCAGAGCTTCGCCTCCGGACCTGTTCGAGAGTTTCAACTCTGGGCCTGATCCAGTCGTCGAGACGCGTCTCACCCAACCGACACCCTGGCCAGATGTTGAGGTGCCTGGGTTCTCGACGGCCGCGCTGGCTTACTTTGATGCGTTCGCTACCTTGTCGGCCCGTCTCGACGAGCTGATCGGCGAGCTCATCGGCGCTACCTGGCTTGAGCAGAAGTCGGGACGCGGCCCCGACATGCTTGCGAGCATCCGATACCAACCTGGTCCAGACGGCACCGAAACCGCACTCGATGGCCAACAACGAATGGGAGCGCACAGCGACTATTCGACCTTTACTTTGCTCGACGCCGATCCCGTGCCTGGGCTACAGATCGTCGGGCCTGACGGGTCCTGGGTCGACGTCATACCCGAACCAGGAGCATTGTTCATGAACGTTGGAGACTTGCTCGCCATCTTGACCAACAACGCCTGGCCCTCGACGCTGCACCGGGTGGTGCCGATGAGTCGGGGCGCAGCGCCGCTCCGACGCTCGATTGCGTTCTTTCACTACCCGAATCTTGATGTGGAAGTTGGAACGCTGCCCGCCTTTATCACCGACGCCCAGCCAGCAAGCTACGAGCCGGTCGTCGTCGAGGCGCATCTTACGGACAAGCTGGTCGCCCCGAAGGACAAGATCGAGTCCTCGGGAACGACAACCGCCGCGGGGCGTTCGGTCTAAGGCGATACATCCAGCGGTGCCCTGATCGAGCGCCGTTAGGCCGCAAAGAGAAGCCAGAGACCTGCGACCGAGTAGAGGACCATCACGAACAGCATTGTTTGCTGGCTCTTCGCTGCGTTCTTGTGATCGAACCGCGTAATCGCAAGATCATGGGCATAGAGAACAGCGAGGATGTGGCCAAATACGATCGACAGAGCCTGGATCCAGGAGACGAGGTCGACATCGATCAGATTGAGATCGACCACACCGGCAGCGGCACCAAACCAATCGGTGGTCGGTTCGCCCGCTGCATTGAAGTTGCCGAACGGGTTCGACAGCCTGAACCAGAAGCTCTGGGTCTGATCGACGACGAGTTGTGCATAGTGGGCAACGGCATAGGCCCAGACGATCGGGATGAGCGACGGAGCAAAGATGTCGGCGGCTTCGTCCTGACCAATGCCGGTGACCTTGGCGGTTGCGCGTGAGCCGGTCCAATACAGCACGGCTGCGATGAGGATCATTGCTATGAGGCCGATGGTCAATGGAAGCGCAGCGCTCCAACCGTTCGGTCGGCCGATGATGTCGGTGAAGATCGGGCTTTCGCTAAAGCCGTCGAAGGATGTGCCACCAAGGATTGTGAGTATGAGCATCATCGAACCTGGACGAATCTCGACCTCTGCGAGACCCGACAGAGGGAGGCGGACGCGGAGCTGACCATCGTCGGCGACGTAGAGCGGCGCAATCGCGCTGATCATGGTGAATGCAATGCCGAAGGCGTCGGCTCGATCAAGCCATACTCGGCCAAACCGAAATAGGCCCAGGATCATCACCGTCGAGTAGACGAGCATCGACCAGCCGAGAATTCTCGGGCTGTCACCCGACGGGTGCGCGAGTTCCAGAAACAGGAAGCCGAACATCAACGCGACCGCGACCCACTGGTGAGTCGGCGCGTCGTCTGCGTCACCCTCGGGGAAGAGCAGCCCGATCGTCTGAAACGGGTTGAAGGCCTTCCAGATATCACCCAGGAAGGCCGAGGCGATCGGAATTGCCACCCAAAAGATGACGTAGATCGTGACCGGCGCCAGGTTGACCGACTCGCCGCCCACATCGGTGCCGAACAGTGCAGCGGCCAGTGTGAGAAGGAAGAGCGCCATGCCCACGATCCGAGCCACGCCGGTTCCCGCCTTGACGAGAACCGACGAGCCGGAAAGGACACGTCCCTTTGAGTTCGTGCTCAGCTTCGGGGTCTTCCACAACGCTCCTAATCCGGCAAACGACAATACGAGAGCCGCAATTGCCGCCCAACTGAATTGCCACAGGGGCAGGGGAAGGGTTCCGCGAGAACCAATGCCGTGGGCAAGGATCCACTCGGAGAACGGAAGTCTCAGAAGGTTGTTAGTTGCCATGAGCTGAGCGTCAAAGGTGTGCTACGACACAACCAGTTCGGCAATGAACTGGCCGGAGACTTCGAATTCGATTTCGAAGCGGCCGGGAGTGTCAGCGGTGAACACGATCATGGCGTCTTCGTCGGGGGAGACGTCAGCGAAGATGTCATAACCATGCACGTGGACCTCATCTGCTGAGTCAGACGAGATCATGACAGCAACGACGTTGCCCTGGGTGACCTCGAGGCGCTCTGGCCCATCGAGCACGACCGATCCACCAGCAAACGAGGCAGTGAGGACAGCGTCGGCCGCAGCAGCATCTGGTGCAGGTTCGGGAGCAGCGCCGGACCCGGTCACCGTCTGACCAGCGCGGATGGGTTCGCCCGCGACGGTGTAGGGCGAATGGTTGTTGGCGCTGAGCTCGACTTCGACGAGGTGCTCACCATCGGGAACCTCGACTTCGATCTCGAGGTCGGTGAACCGGGTGACCCGTTCACCATCGAGGTAGAGGTGCATGTGCCCCTCGTTATCGATTGGATCCGCATCGATGTTCTCGGGAGTAATGGTGAAGTTCTCGAGCGAGACCGCTACGACGAACGTGCCGGCCACATCGGTCTCGGTCAACTCGATGTCGAGTAATGGGATGGGAAGAGCCGCGTCGACTTCGAGGCCTGCATCATGGGCATGTCCTTCTTCGTCGTCGCCGTGGCCGTGACCTTCCTCTTTGTCGGTGTCGTCATGGGTGTCGTCATGGCCGTGGTCGTCGCCCTCGCTCGCGGCATCATCGTCGTGGTCGCCCGCTTCGCTCTCGTCGATGACCTCTTCTGAGGTGGTGGCGTCTTCTGAAGTGTCACTGCCTTCTGA
>CAZSYL010000028.1:0-44267 GCA_964610745.1 uncultured Acidimicrobiales bacterium | reverse complement strand
GCTTCGCAGGTCTCGGGAGCATCCACGTCGTCGCAGGCTTCCCCAGCTGCGTCAGTCGTGTCGTCCCCGTCGACCGGAACCTCAGCGCTGGCGTCGCCATCACTGATTGTGCTGTCACAATCGACGACGGCTGGCGGTGGATCTGCCGGCGCTTCGGCGCTGAAACAGATCGATTGAGCGTTCAGCGAGTTGACGTTGCCGATGAGCGCATGCTCGAGCGTCAGCGATGAGCTGTCGGAGATGACCTGACCGGCAAAGACGGTGGTCACGGTGTTCACATCTTCTGGGATGTCATTGGTAAGCGGGGACCGGTAGCCAGAGTCGAGCACGATGCTGAACTGTTCGTTTGGCTGAAGTCCAACGTTGACCTGCACGTCATGGTCATCCTGAGAAACCACGGTAATCGTGTACGTTCCGGCTTCGAGATCGATCTCGAACGGTCCGGCGGTTTCGTTAATGCCGTTGTTGAGCAGGCGTGTGTCCTCGAAATCGATTGACACTGCGCATTCGCCCTGGGCACCGAGCGGCCCAGCCACCGTCGCGACGGTGCTGAGCAGCAGCGTCGCCGCGGCTGCGGAGAAGAACATGCGTGCAACCCGATTTTCGGGCGCACGCGCGCTTTGGAGTATGGACATAGTTAGGTCTCCTTGGGGAATCCGCCAGCATTGCCCCTACTCCGACCATCACATTACTGCGCCGCGACCTCCTGATGAGGATGGTCGAGTATTTATTGAGATCCCTACTGTTTGAAACTCAGCGACCGTTTAGAACCGCAGGTGGAAACCCAACACCGAGTCTCAGATCAAGCGTCCCCAGCGAAGACAGAGCACGCCAAGCGACAGGAAAACCGCGGACATCATGACCAGGATCTTCCACACATCGCCTGCGCCGGTCGCTGCAAGTGCTTGTGCCTGCGGCGGAGGTGTTACCTGCGTGATCGACACGTCGAGAACGTCGACCTGTGGAGCGTCGATCAGTTCGGGGCCAGCGACCTGGGGTTCGGGACGCACGATCGACACCGGAGGGATGAGTTCTTGGATCGGTGGCTCTTCGACCACACCGAGAACTTCAGTCTCTATCGGGGCAACTACAGGCACCTCGACCTGTTCCTCAGTGAGTGGGTCAGCACCGTCAGGATCGACGACATCCTTGGGAGGATCCACCTCAACCGGATCGGGTTCCTCGGATTCAACCTCCTCTGTGGAGGGCTCCTCGGTGGCTGGTTCGTTGCCTTCCTCGGGCTCGCTCGGTGGATCCTCAGACGGAGCTTCTTCGATCGGAGTTTCATCTGCTTGTTGTTCCAGGGTGAAGCCAACGCAAATCGGATTTACCGAGTTGATGCCCGGAACTCCGGCGTGTTCAACCGTAATCGCGGTGCTGTGCTCGATCGCCTGGCCCGTAAAGGTTGTGGTGACATCGTTGACGTCATCAGGGATGTCGTCGGAATTCGGAGATACGTAGCCAGAGTCGAGAATGACGTGGAATTGTTCACCTGGCTGGGTTCCTACATCGACCTGAGTGTCGTGGTTGTCGTTCCCGAGCAGAGTCACCGTATAGATACCGGCGGGCAAATCGATCGAGAAGGGACCGGCGGTGTTCGAGATTCCGTCGTTGAGGAGCCTTGTTCCTTCAAACCCAAAGCTGTGTTCGCCGCAGCCCGATTGAGCGCCGAGTGGTCCACCGACCGTCGTTGCCGTGCTCAAAAGCAGCGAAATCAACGCCACCGCAAAAAAGACCACTGCCATCCGCCGATGGGGGATCCTCGAATTCGAGAAAAACGCCATGATTCCTCCTACCTTGACGGCCCCTGTGGCGAACTCTAACGAACCCGGGAGACTTTGTCGCTTCTTTCCTAGCGCCTGATCGCTGGCATGTGGCCAAAGGCGGCCTTATCTCGTCAGGTTGGTAACGCGGGCGTCGAGGAGGGTGAGGAGATCAACCGGATCGAGCTCGATATCGAGGCCCCGACGACCTCCGCTAACAAACATGCGCTCACAGATGAGGACGGACTCGTCCACGGCGGTTTGACGTTGAATTCGCTGGCCAAACGGACTGATGCCACCAGCCACATAACCCGAACTGCGCTCTGCATTCGAAACGTTGGCCAGCACGGCCTTTTTTGTAGCGAACTCCGCGGCGATTGCCTTCAGATTGAGCATCTCGGCGACCGGGATTATCGCGACCACAAGTTCGCCGGTATCGAGTTCGGCTATGAGCGTCTTAAAGACCAGATCGACTTCGACCCCAAGGGCGTTGGCTGCTTCAAGGCCGTAGGAGGCAGCATCAGGGTCGTGCTCATAGGGGTGCAGCGCGTAGCTAACCCCGGCGGTGTCGAGAGCGACACACGCCGGAGTCATCAGAATTCTTCGGTGAAAGGGGTTTAGCCGAGGATCTGGCCGAGAATGGCCTTGCCCGCACCGCTTCCCAGGAGATCGCCGGCCATATCCATGAGCCCGCCGCCCGACTGGGCCGGGGCGTCGGGCTTACCGTTTCCGCTGAGGACATCAAAGATGGCTCCAAGGCCGCCCTCTTGGCTCTTTGCTTGTTCACGTTCTTGTCCGAGCAAACTGCCGAGGCTGCCTGCATCAAGACCACCGCTCATCCGCTTCCCGATGTAGCCCATCACGATCGGCGCAAGCATGGGAAGGAGCTTTTGGACGATTCCACTTTCGACGCCTGCGAACTGGGCGACGCTCGACTCGACGCTGTTCTGCTGATCGCCGAGTAGATGGCCGAGAATGCGTGATCCGTCCGATCCCAATGCCCGGGTTGCATAACCACCGGAGAGCATTGGGCCGAGCACGTCGAGGATCGAGCCGTCGTGACCGCTCGAGATTGCCCCGGCGAGCGCATTGACGCCTTCTGGTTTGTCGGCGTTGCCCGTGATCGAGCCGAGCAGCATCGGAAGTGCGGCGGCCACGGCCTTGCCGGTGTCTTCCTGGGACGCTCCAACGAGTCCCGAGAGTTTGCCGATGGTGTCTCCGCCGAGTTGTGACGCGAGACCGTTGATGAGTGATTCTGACATTTCAATTCTCCCTTACTGACACCTGGTGATGTCGCCGCCGACCGAACCTTAGCGTGTGACCTGCTCAATTCGGAGGGCTTCGGGCACGATCTCGAGGATCAGAGGCGAAGCGCCCAAGGGTTCGCCATCAGCCCAGAAATCGTGTCCGGCTGTTTCGATCTCGATTCGTGAGCCAGTGCCTCGGAGAACTTCGTTGCGATCCGCCGTGCCCCCGGCCCGTCCAAGCAGATGTGGCAGCAGGCGACGCCGGTCGACACCTTCGATTGACGTGAAGTGCAGTAGTCCGTCGTCGGGCACGGCATCGGGGCACGGCAACATACCGCCGCCGAAGTACCGCGTGTTCCCAACGGCGAGCATGGCGGAGTCCGTGGTGATTGGAATTCCGTCGATCGAGGCCTCGATGGTGCGGCGAGTAAAGTTCGGAAGCTCGCGGGTGGTGGCAAGGGCGTAGACGTTCGAGCCCCAAAAGCGTCCCATCTCGTTGGCCCGGGCGTTGATGTCAGCTGGAAATCCGGCGATTGCGACCGAGGCGGCCCAGACCGTAGCGCCGCCGTGGGTCGTGATACGAATCAAGTCTGAGTGGACGCCGGCGGTCTTCGTTGCTTCATCGTGTTCTCGCACAGCTGTTGCGTAGTCATTGCCGCTGCCGATCGGAGCGATCGTGACGCGGATGTTGGTCGTCGCGATGTGCTGAATCGCGAGGTGGACAAGCCCATCGCCGCCAGCGAGCACGAGCCGGTCGATGTCGCCGTTGGCCACCGCGCTCTGGAGAGCAATCGACGCCGCCACGGGTGTCGGAGCGCTCAGATCAACAACGTTCTCACCATCGGCGCGCAGGCGAGCGATTATCGAACGAGCGGCCTTCTGCGCCGATCGAGAAGCCGACGGATTGTGAAGCACATGCACGACCACCTCCCGACCCTACCCCCACCAAGATTTGTGATGATAAACCCACCTCACAGGTCGGTTTCTCGTCACAAATCTTAGATTGGGCCTAGTTGGTCGAAGACGACGACTGCTCTGCCGGCCTGACGGGAGCGGTCGAGGTCGACCCAGCCGGTCAGTGCGTAGTCGCGGTTGTCGTCGGGATCGATGATGACCTGACGGACGGCGACCACATCTCCATCTTCCGCTGAAGCTGTTTGTGCCGCGAACTCCGCGTCCGCGCCAGCCTTGTCACCGAGCTGGAAGAGTTCGGGATTGCGAGCATCGGGTCCGGTGGCTGCTTCCTCATGGGCCTCGAAGAACGCCGTAACCATTTGCTCGACTTGTTCGGTCGGCCGTAGCGGGCTCGGCGCTCGTTCGAGGTCGGATGCATGATCGGGGTCCGAGCAGCGGGCGAGCTCTGCGACATTGCGCCGGTCGAGAAGTTGTACCCACCGGAAAGCCTCGTTGCGGACCATGACCGCAAACGCCCGCTCGTTCTGGGTGACGTCCCGGGGGGCGCTCTCGATGGTGGCGAATCGGGATTCGGGAGCGAGGTCGTCGGGCTCGGGATGGATGAGCTTCTCCCACTCATCGATCAGGCTTGAGTCGACCTGACGGACAAGTTCGCCCAGCCATTCGATCAGGTCGGTAACTTCCTCGGTCTTCTCACTGTCAGGAACGGTCTGGTTGAGCGCGCGATAGCAGTCGGTGAGGTATCGAAGGACTAGACCCTCGCTTCGCTTCATGCCGTACTCAGAGACGTACTCGCCAAAGGTCATCACCCGTTCGTAGAGCTCGCGAACGACCGACTTGGGCTTGACGTTCTCCTGGCCGACCCATGGATGGCGGGTTCGAAAGCCGTTGAAAGCTTCGTACAACTCGTCTCGAAGCGGCTTGGGGTACTCGACGTCTTCGAGCCGCTCCATTCGTTCCTCGTACTCAACGCCGTCACGCTTCATCTCGCCAATGAGGTCGGTCTTGGCCTTGTTCAGCTGGGCCGCCAAAATCGCGCCGGGGTTCTCCAGTACGGATTCGATCACCGAGAGCAAGTTCATTGCGTGATCGGGAGCGTCCCGGTCGAGACGCTCGATCACCTCGAGCGCGAACAACGAGAGGGGCTGGTTCAGCGCGAAGTCATCCTGGAGGTCGAGGGTGACGCGAACTACCCGACCGTCCTCGTCGGGCTCGGATAGATGCTCGACGACCTCGGCCTCAAGAAGCGAGCGGTACATCGCAATTGCGCGTTTTTGATGACCTCGTTGCGCCTTGCGTTTCTCGTGGTTGTCCCGGAGGAGACCGCGAACGGCGTCGCAACCACCCGGTTGGGGATGATCGCCGGTGCCTGGCGGACGGTCGAGCAGGTTGAGGAGCATCTGGTGAGAGATGTTGAAACTCGACACCATGGGTTCAGGGTCGCCATTGACGAGCTTGGTGAACGTGTCCTCGGTCCAGTGGGCGTAACCCTTCTCGGGTTGAGACTTCTTCTTGACCTTCTTCTTCTTTTTGGGATCGGCGGCGGCCTTTCGCTCTGCGGCGAGATTGTCGATCACATGGGCCGGCGCCTGCACCCAGACCGTTCCTTGATCATCGAATCCCTTGCGCCCCGCTCGACCGGCGATCTGTTGAAACTCGCGAACCGTGAGAATGCGAACTCGTTGTCCGTCGTATTTGAACAGCTGTGTGAGCAGCACCGAACGGATGGGCACGTTGACGCCGACACCGAGCGTGTCGGTGCCAACGATGACCTTCAGTAGCCCCTTTTGGGCGAGCTTCTCCATGAGCAGCCGATATTTGGGCAGAAGGCCCGCGTGATGAATGCCAACACCGTGGCTCAGGAACCGCTTGAGATCCTTGCCAATCGGGGAGTCGAAGCGGAAGTCGCCAACCTCGGCACGGATTGCCGCCTTCTCCTCTTTGGAGCAGATCGACAGGCTGGTGAACGATTGGGCGGCTTCGAGCGCTGATTTCTGGGTGAAGTAGACGATGTAGACCGGTGCCCGTTCGGTCTCAAGGAGAGTTTCCACCGTCTCGTGTACGGCGGTGGTCTGCCACGCGAAGTCGAGCGGCACCGGCCGCTCCTTGCTCGATACGGTGACTGTTTCGCGCCCAGTCCGTCCGGCGAGTTCGGTTTCGAAGAACTCCGTCGGCCCAAGGGTCGCCGACATCAGAAGGTGCTGCACCTGAGGAAGCTGCAGAATCGGAACCTGCCATGCCCAGCCGCGTTGGGGATCGGCGTAATAGTGAAACTCGTCGACGACGACCAGACCAATATCGGCCTGTGAGCCTGACCGCAGTGCAATGTTGGCGAGGATCTCCTGTGTGCAACAGATGATCGGGGCGTCGGCGTTGACCGCGGCGTCGCCGGTGACCATGCCGACGTTGTCCGAGCCCAGCTCACGGCTGAGCGCAAAGAACTTCTCCGACACCAGCGCCTTGATCGGCGCTGTGTAGTAGCTGCGTTGGCCTCGGGCCATCGCCGCGAAGTGACCCGCCATACCGACGAGCGACTTGCCCGAACCGGTCGGCGTTGCGAGGATCACGTTGTTGCCGGCGAGCAATTCGAGGATCGCCTCTTCCTGAGCGGGGTACAGGTCGAGGCCGACCGATGCGCTGAAGTCGACGAACGCGTCGATCAACTCGTCAGGGTCTGACCCTGAGGGTGGAAGATAGTCGAGGAGAGAGATCGGGGTGCCTAGCGGCTAACGCCGGCTTTTTCGAGCGCAGCCTTTGTGCGATCGAGCAGGTACTGCGGGACACCAAACGCATTGTCTCCGCCGCCACTGCCTCCGCCATCACCAGCATCGCTGGAAATTCCTGCTGCTGCCGCTGCTGCGGCTTCTGCAGCTCGTTCCTTCTCAACAAAGTACTGGTCCCAGGCGCGAGCGATCACGATGTCGTCATGGTCGACGTGGCTCAGTAGTTCGCCGTTCTCAAACCGGACCCAATAACGGAGCCAGGTAATGCCATTCGACATGGCCACTTTGCCGTTCGTCCCCATTGGAACGCCGGGGAGATCGACGGTTGCTTTCACCTTTGCGCCAGCCCGGATGCGGCTGTGCAGGTCGACGGTCTTTGCCATGGCGACATCGTAACGTCACCGGCCGCCCGAACCTGCCATTGGCCGCGGTTCGGTCCTGAGTCGAGGAGTGTTGCCCGATCCTTACCTCTTTCATTAACAGCTGCGGAATTTCGTCCTCGGGGGTCTGGTTTCGGTTGGCATGAAACGCCTCATCTCACTCGCGCTTGTCGTTGGACTCACCGCAACAGCATGTAGTTCCGCAATTGATTCCGCCTCTGATGAGGCGAATACGGACGAAACGACCTCAGCAACCGACGCCGCCGATGCACCAACGGCACCACCCGAGGATGAGGACGGAGGTGTTGGGTCCCTCAACGTCGGCGAGCCCCAAGAGATCGATGGTCCGAAAGAGATCTTCAATCCTGCGCTCGATGGGCCGTTCAATCTCGACGGTGGCATCACATTCGATCCCGCTGCTGTCGAGGTCATCGTCGATGAAAGCCCACAAGGCCCTCTCGCCGAGCGTTACACGAACTGGCCGACCGATTGGACCCGACGCACTGTAGAGGACTGGAATGAGTTCCTCGCTGGGCTCCCGTCCTCGGATCCGCGAGATGGAATTCCGCCGATCGACACGCCGATATTTGAGACCGTATCGCTCGCCTCTGAATGGCTCGCGCCGAACGAACCAGGCGCATTGGTGCAGTTGGATGACGAAGTACGGTTCTACCCGCTGTCGATCATGACCGCCCACGAGATCGTCAACGATGTCTTTGGCGACGTTCCGGTGACTGTCACGTACTGTCCGCTCTGCAACACCGCGCTCGCCTTTGATCGTCGCGTCAATGGCGAGGTACTCGACTTTGGTGTTTCCGGCCTGCTACGAAACAGCGATCTAGTGATGTGGGACCGCCAGACAACGTCGCTCTGGCAGCAGATCACCGGCGAAAGTGTCATTGGACAGTTCGCTGGTGCGGAGCTGCAGCCGGTGTCCACCTCGATCGTGTCCTTCGAGCAGTTCGCAGCGAACTTCCCCGACGGATTGTCGCTCGCTGGTGAGAGTGCCCGTGGCCGCGAGGCTTATGGCATCAACCCCTACGGCGGCTATTCGTCATCTCAAAGCCCGTTCCTGTTCGATGGATCGATCGATGACCGCGTGCCCGCATTGAGCCGCGTTGTTGGTGTGACCGAAGGCGACGCAGTCGCTGCATATAGCTTCGACCGCCTTGCGGCCGAGTCGGTCGTAAACGACGAAGTTGCAGGCGTGCCACTCGTGATCTTCCACGGCGGACTCACCGTTGACGCTCTCGATCAGGGCGTGATTTCAGCATCGGAGCAGATCGGTTCGGGAATTGCGCTCAACCCTGTTGTCGACGGGCAGACGCTCACCTTTACTGCGAATGGCGATGACACCTTCACCGACGATCAGACCGGCTCGACCTGGTCGATTCTCGGCATCGCTCTCGACGGCGAGTTCGCTGGCACCCAGCTGGGACCTATCGAGCACCGCAATGAGTTCTGGTTTGCGTGGCAGGCCTTCTTTGGGGCGGACAACCTTCGCCAGGCCTAGACGCTCGTTACCTCCCCGGCCCTAGAGGTAAGTACCGGGTCGACTGCTTGCATCGATTGCTTCGCCGCTGCCGGCGGGCGGTAGACCGGGCTGGCCAGCGGGGCCACCCTGCTGGAGTTGTTGAAGCTGCTGCAACGCTGCGGCCTGCTGGGCCATAGCCATGGCCTGGAAGCCCTGATGGAGGCCCTGGAGCCAACCGACGAGTTGGGCCTGAGCAATGCGGAGTTCGCCCTCTGAAGGCACCTCGTCGTGCTCGTCGCAATCCATGCAAATCTGGAACTCACGAAGTTCGTCGAGAAGATCGTCACTCATCGTGTCTTCGAGTGCCTCCATTGTCTCGCCGTGAATCTTGGCGAGCATCGCGCGGCCGGCAGCATCGAGCGGAGCCTCGCGTGCCTCGGTCATCAGGGACTGAGTCATGGTTCCGAGGCGAATGAGCTTGGCAGCGTCGGTGATCGCGGTGGCCTGCTCTGGTGTTGCTGGCACCGGTGCAGGGCTTTGGCCCGCGTCGGCTTCTTCGATTGATTCAGGAGAGGTGTCACTCATACCGGTTGATTGTATCCAACCTGCATGACCAAAGGTTTGCTCGGAGATGGTCGATACTGGCTGTATGCGTGTCGAATCTGACCAACGTAGAGGCCGCCCTCTGGCGACGTTGGCGTTGTTGGGGTTCGTTTTGCTTGCAGGTTGTGGATCTTCTGCATCGACGGCGCTCGACGAAGCCTCTGCACCTGGGGCTGAGGGTGACTCCAGCCGGACGACCACCACCGCAACGATCGAGCCCGAGCCAGAATCTGATGAGCGGAGCTCGAGTGGTGAGCCCGGAGCTGATGTCTTGGATGATCACGACGATGCGTCCACTTCAGGTGAAGATTCGACGACGACTAGTGACGGCGATGATGTCGACCGTGATGCGGGGGTCGCCTCCGACGATGCGGCAACGGACTCGGCCGGTGCTGAGGAATTGGACGGTATCGATGATCTCGAGCCGTCACCTGTCACCCCGAGCGAGCTTCCAGGGACCACAGGTGATCCAGAGCTCGACGCGCTCATCGACGAGCTTTCGGCATTCGTCGAAGCCGAGCGTGGCCTGAACTTTCAAACTCGGCCACAGGTCGACCTGCTCGACGATGATGAGTTCAGGCAGGCATGGATCGATCTGATCGCTGACGACGCTCGCGACAATGCGGTTGGATACGCCAACTTCACCGACGTCTATCAGGCGGTGGGCATCATCTCGAACGACCGAAGTCTCGAGGAGATTTGGAGTCGCTTCGGCGATGCTGGAGTCCTCGGTTATTACGAGACCGACAGCGGTGCTATTCGCTTGCGAAACGGTGAGATCAATGCCCTCGCGAAGACGACCCTCGTGCACGAACTTGTGCACGCGTTGGAGGACCAGAATTTCGACCTCGCTCGGGACTCCTACGACGAACGAGATGATGAAATTGCCTGGGCCTTTTCATCGCTGATCGAGGGCTCCGCTCGCGTGATCGAGAATCGTTACCGTGCCACGCTCTCAGATGCCGAGCGGGCCGAAGAAGTCGCTGCGCTAAACGCACTCCCACGTTCGGTTTCGTTCTCCGAGTTCACATCCTCGTTCCTTGAGCTCCAGTTCGGTCGCTACAACTACGGCGAGACGTTTGCCGACGCCTTATGGGCCGAAGGTCAGAGCCTCCTCGATGAGACGCTGCTCGCACCGCCTACCTCGTCGGAGTTGTTGCTCAATCCAGCGAGTTTCTTGAGCGGCGTTCCAGCGGACTCGCCAGTCGACCCGCCTCCCGCAGAGGGGACAATCATCGAAGATGGCGTGTGGGGAGAGGCTGCATGGGTCGCGCTTCTGTCGGACACTTTCGACCTCGATACCGCACGTGAGATTGCGGACGGCTGGGGCGGCGATTGGTACGTGGCGTGGCGAGAGCAGGATCAGACGTGCGTACGCATTGACCTTCGCGCCGACAGCGCGAGCGAGCTCGACGAATATGCGTCTGCACTCGAGCGATGGACTGGTGCACGGAACGGGCGCGAAGTCACGTCCCCAACACCAGGCCTATTGCGGACAACCGCCTGTGGCTAGGCGTTAAGTCAGACCGGTGTGCCGGGATACGGCGCGGGGTCCTTCGGGCCAGGAAGCGTGAGTTCGCTCCAGGCCACTTGGTTCGCCAACGAGTCGATGACGGATCGCCAGCCCGTTGGGTCCCAACCTTCACTTGACGCCGAGATGGTTCCGTCTTGACGTACAAGAACCAACGCCGGCAGTGTCTGGACCCCGAGGGCCTTTATCGCTGTGCGGCTCGGGTCGGTAAACGTGAGATGTTCGTCGGCGTATGGGCCGAGAAAGGACTTCACCCCATCGACCGGGCCGGCGGCCAACCAGGCCACCCGAACGTCCGCACCTGAGTAGTGGTGGAAGACGCGCTTTACCGAGTCCAAAACCCAGGATGACTCGTGGGTGTAGGGGTCGATGACGCCGAGCAGCAACGGAAAGGTCGTCAGCCAGTCAGAGAACGGCCGAGCGTCACCGTTGATTGGATCGAGATCTGGATCGCCATCAAGTCTTTCCACGGCCGAAACGGTAGCTGATTTTCCAGCAGAAAGCGCGACCCCGAACCCGAGATCGATCCTCGGTCGATGACTGGTATCGTCGGCCTGTGCATCCAATTGAACGTCTTCGATATGTTGCCCGGGCGGGATCGGCACCTGATTCGGTTCTCGTTGCCGAGTCAATGCCTGCGTTCAGCGCGTTCGCCCACGATCCAAACGCAATGCTCGTGGCATTGAAGGGGTTGATTTCGCGTCAACCGGAGTCCCCTGGACTGCTTGGTTTGGCCGCTCACGTTTTGCAGTCGCTCGAACCAGTGGCGGCCGGTTGGGAGTTCGCAGATGAGCTCGCGGCCGACAAGACGATGGAGATCGCAGAGACGATTGCAATCACCGAGGCCGGAGGAACCGATGTCATCGATTCGATCGCATCGGGTTTCGACTCCGAGTCGGGTGGAGTGATGCTGCTGTGCCCTGCCGGTACGACCGCGTGGATTGAGCAAGCACGATCAGATGGACGGTCGATCGCTGGGGTAACACCGCTTGGAAGCAGGCTCCCTGCAATGCTCTGGTCCCGTTATCTCAAGAATCACGATCGTGTTGGGGACTCGCGCGAGCCAACGCTGGGTCAGCACGAACTCATCCCCGTCGATCAGTTCGACGACCTCATCGGCAATACCGGACTCATGCCGCCCGCTGACTGGCGACCGGATTCTCCAGATGTTGCTGAGGTTGCTCGCTTCTGACATCGAGTTCCGGGTTCAGGTCGATCACCGCGGAGCTCGGATCGCTCGGTTGCGTGAGCGCTGCTAACAAGCTGGCAATGACGCGTTCTTGGTCGTCTGCTGTGATGGACGAACCGCTTGGGAGACAGAGGCCTGAAGCAAAGTGACCCTCGCTGGCGTCGCCGCCGATTATGACCGAGTCTTGATAGAGCTCTTGGAGGTGCATGGGTTTCCATGCCGGGCGAGCTTCGATGTTGTCAGCTGCCATGGCCTGGCAGATCTCGGCGGGCGTGCGGTGCCTGTCCTGGTCGAGGAGGAGAACCGACAACCAACCATTGCCGTGTCCGTCGCGGTCGATGTCGAGCAGCGAGGCCCCCGGAATCATGTCGACAACTTCGCGGTATCGGTGGTTGATTTCTCGCGTTCGTCCCATCATCTCGCCGACACGGTCGATCTGAGCCGATGCGACTGCGGCGAGCAGGTTGGACAGGCGGTATGCGTACCCGATTTCGCGATGTTCGAAGTGCAGTGCTGATTCTCGACCCTGCCCAGCGAGCTTGCGAGCTCGCTCAATCATGTGGCGTGGTCCAACGAGAGCGCCGCCACCCCCGCTCGTGACGAGCTTGTTGCCGTTGAAGCTGAAGGCGGCCAGCGTTCCAAACGAGCCGGCGGGACGCCCAGCGTGGGTCGCTCCAATCGATTCCGCAGCATCTTCGACGATCGGCACTCCATAACGTGCACAAATTGGTCCGATTCGCCCGTAGTCCGCACATGAGCCGTAGAGGTCGACCGTCATCACGGCAGCCGGGGGGTTGCCGCCATTGACCAGTCCACGAATGGTGGCTTCGAGAAGGTGAGGGTCGATGTTCCCAGAAGCGGGGTCGCAATCCACGAAGTAGGGCGTGGCACCCACGTATCGCACGACGTTTGCGCTCGCGACAAAGGTCAGCGAGGGAACGACGACGATGTCGCCGGGGCCGACACCGAGCGCGACGAGCGCCAGGTGCAGAGCTGCGGTCCCGCTCACGACGCCAACCGCTGCGTCGGCGCCCGTGATCTGACAGAGCTTTCTTTCGAGGTCGTCGAGCGCTGGTCCGACGGGAGCGATCCAGTTCGAATCGAACGCGACGAGGAGCGCCTGTCGTTCGGTTTCGCCAACGTGGGGCGCGGAGAGGTGGATGCGTTCGGGGGGCGCGAGGTGAGCCGGAGCCTTCGCGTCCTTCACAGCGGGACTGCGCGTTTCTGCCGCGCTTGGTGCAGCATGCCTTGGCACGTTCGTCGATGAACTGCTCATCTGTCTTCTCCTCGTCCAGATCTAGCGACCTACATGAGTTAATGGGTCGGCCGAACCATCCTGAGTTTGAGGAGTTGGGTGCTCGAGGAGAGACTGCACACGTGAGCTCTGCTTCGATACCCGACCGAGAAACAGTGCCGGCGATCCTGTCGTGGTGGTCGTCGACCGCGCGGGATCTGCCGTGGCGAAGCACTCGTGACCCGTGGCTGATCCTCGTGAGCGAGATCATGGCTCAACAGACTCAGGTCGAACGTGTGGTGCCGAAGTGGACGGCCTTCGTGAAGCGATTTCCGACGCCGCAAGCAGCAGCGGCGGTTCCCGCAGGCGACCTCATTTCCATGTGGGACGGGCTGGGCTACAACCGTCGGGCCTTGATGTTGCACGCGTGCGCGGTGCAGATCTGCGAGTCACATTGCGGAGTTGTTCCAGACCAGCTGGAACAACTCTTGGCCCTGCCCGGGATCGGTCCCTACACCGCCCGCGCTGTATTGGTGTTCGCGTTCGAACGCGACGAAGCGGTGCTCGACACCAACGTTGGCCGCGTGCTCGCTCGACTCAACGGTCGTTCGTTGGAGGCCAAGGACGCACAACGGGTTGCCGATCAACTCGTCCCGAGCGGACGGGGTTGGGAGTGGAACCAAGCGTTGCTCGACTTTGGGGCCAGCGTTTGTCAGAAACGGACACCGCAATGTGATCAATGTGTGGTGCGAAGCTGGTGTGCGTGGCGTGGCGACGGACCGGATCCCGCCTCTGGATCGGCCGCGGTCAGCGTCGGCCAGTCAGCCTTCGAGGGCTCAGACCGGCAGGGCAGGGGACGTTTGGTCAGCCGTTTGCGCGGTGGGGCAGTGCCTCGATCCTCTGCGGCGACGGTGATGGGTTTCGATGGCGACGAGGAGCGAGCCGAGCGGGTTCTGGCAACGCTTCTTCGCGATGGCCTTGTCGAAGAGCAGGGCGCTGAACTCCGTTTGCCCTGATATCTCAACGGTCTTATTCCTGTCGTCGCAAACGCTTCCAATTGTCCGTACAAATACGGGCTGAGGATCACTCGGCGCGTCAACTTCGTCACACGACTTATTGTCGAGAGTAAGTTGGCCGTTAATGTCAGTACAGGGCAGTTGTCGACGACGCTTTGGCTGAAAGCTCGTCTTGTATCGGAAGGACTCTCGTGCGAGGGAATGTGGCTGGGATAAACGTTTCTTTTTACGGGGTTCGAGGCTCGACGCCGTGTCACTGCAACTCGATGAATCGCTTCGGCGGCAACACGTCGTGTGTGGTCGTTCAGCGACATGATGCCGAGCCGATCATTCTCGATGTCGGCACCGGTCTGCGTTTCTACGGTCTTGACCAGGGTGCTGAACACTTCAACGGCACGATTCTGATCAGCCATCTCCACTGGGATCACGTGCAGGGACTGCCCTTCTTCCCCCAGATCCTTCACCCCGACTCAACAGCGATCATCTATGGTCCACCAGAGCTCGATCAGTCCTTCGAAGAGGCCATTTCGGGCTTTGTCCGCCCCCCGTACTTCCCGGTCAGCCTCGACACTCTCCCTGGCTCTTTCGAGATCAACGATCTCTGGTCGGACTCGATTACCGTCGGCGAAGCAACCGTGACTGCTCGTTCGGTTCCCCATCAGGGGCGCACCAACGGATATCGCATCGAGTGGCCGGACTTCTCGATGGCATACGTGCCCGACCATCAACAACCAGCTGATGAGTCGTCGATCGACCCGGGTGTGCTTGAACTTGTCGATGGCGTTGACCTGCTCATCCACGACTCGCAGTTCTCCGAGGATCTCCTCGAGAAGCGTCCGAACTGGGGTCATTGCACTCCGGCGTACGCAGCACACGTTGCCGAAACCGGCAACGTTGGCTGTCTTGCTCTGTTCCATCATGATCCGCTTCACGACGATGAAGCACTTGACTCGATCAACGCAGAGGCACAGTCCTGGGATAGCAGCTTTGATGTTGTCACCGCAGCTGAAGGATTGAAGCTCAGCTTCTAGCTCAAACCAGGTCTCTTTTTGAACTTCGGTCCGGCCGGGCTCGTTTAGCGCCTGTGGCGGTGAGCAATGGCACTCACGTAAGCGTGTTCGTGAACCTCGCCCGTTCGCGCTGGGGCGTAACGCTCGTCTAGCTCTGCCGCGAGGAGCTTTGCGCCAAACAATTCCTCATCATGATGTTCGCCAACCTCTGTCATGAGTTGGGCGAGAGCTTTGGTGTCACCGGTCGGGTAGACCCGGCGTCCATCGCTGCCTCGTTCAGTATTGAGGATCTCACAATGCGGTGGGATGTCGCTGGCGAGGATCGGTAGAGCAGCTCGCCCTGCCTCGATGAGCGCGGTGGGGAGCCCTTCAAGATGCGAGGAGGTGATAAAGCCACCTGCGTTCGTCAGGATCTCGGCGAGTTCTTCGCCGTACAACGGGCCGGTGAGGATGATGTTCTCGTTCCCTGCAGCGAGCTCTTTCAGATGCTCGACATATGACTCAGTCCCAGCTGCACCACCGACGATTACGAGCGGCATGTCGGTCATCGCCTGTTGATAGGCCTGGATCATCTCGTGGGGAGCTTTCTCAGGAACGAGACGCCCAACGGAGACAAAGTAGTTCTGACGTAGGAGGCCGAAGCGGGCGAGTGTCTCGCCGGACTCGACCTCGACGATTGGATGAGTTGAGTTCGGAACGACGGTCGTACTGCGACGGAATTCATGGGCGTACTCGTCGGCGAGGGTCTCGGACACAACGAGTGTCGAGTGGGGTACACGTGCACTAATCGACGCCGCGACACGCAGGAGGGTGCGAACACCACGGCTCCATTTGTCACGCTTGTCGTCCCGACCGTGAACGGTCACGACCACGGTCGACTTGGTCAGAAGTCGCGAGATGATCGACATCATTCCAGGTCCGAGAGCGTGAAAATGGATGATGTCAAAGTCGCGTCCGATGCAGTAAATAGCCGAGCGGAGTGCGTGGATCATTGCGCCGATTCCCGGCGAGGTTGAAGCCGGAAGATAGATCAGCTTGACACCGTCGATCATCGGCGGATGGAGGTCGTAGTCCTCGGACCGGCAGAACACCGTGACCTCGTGGCCGCGCAGCACGAGCTGACGCGCAAGCACATCGACGACGGTCTCGACGCCTCCATAATTGGCCGGCATGCCGCGGGTACCAACCATCGCAATGCGAAGGCTTTCGTTCGTACGTCGCTTGATCATTTCGTGTCCCGCTCGAGTGAAGTCATCGGAGTCCAAGGTACGACACGTCGCCTACGACATCGAGAGGGCATGAGACCCCTTGACATGAGGCTGAACGGCCTATAGGCATCGCTCGCCATTGATCTATCTCCCACCTGGTATGTCCTTCCCACCGAGTCTCGCGCCATCGCTGTTAGTCAATCCTCCGCATCACCGCGTGGTAGCGCTTCACGCGCTCCACATAGTTTGCTGCGTTCAACAGGTTCAGCTCCGCTGAGTGCGCGTCCTCTCGGATCTTTGCGGGTACTCCCAGCGCCATTGCGTTCCGGGGTACGATCCGCCCACCTGGCACGAGGGCATTTGCTCCAACGAGCGCTCCTGTGGAGATGACTGCGCCGTGAAGAATCACCGATCCGCTGCCGGCCAACGCTGTGTCCTCCAGCGTGCAACCTTCGAGATGTGCGTTGTGCCCAATCGTGCAATCGTCACCAATGGTCGTCGCGTGTTCGTGGGTGCAGTGCAGAACTGCGCCGTCCTGGATGGACGTTCGCGCCCCGATAGAGATCGTGTTGTCGTCAGCTCGAATTACCGTGCCCGGCCACGCTGAGGACTCGGCGCCGAGGACGACACGACCGATGAGAACGGCCTCTGGGTGCACAAAGGCGGTCGGATGAATCTGCGGTTCCCAGCCATCTTCGAGCGCGTACAGTGCCACTGGAAGAGACTAGCTGCGCTTTCGGTGGTTTCTCAAACCAGTTCGGGAGAGAAATAGCTCATCAAAAGCCGCTACCAACCGCGTAGGAGACGGGTTGGTTGCTTGAACTTCTTCGCGATGATCGCGAGTGACTTCATCTCTTCAGCCTTGCCAACGTCGGCTTGGCGGACGCCGTTGATGTAGCCCTTCATGACCTGGCCTGCAAAGGAAAGGTCCTGTGCGCCATGCTCCTTGAGCTCGTCAAAATTGAGACCGTTGCGCCCGGAGTTCTTTGCGTGGCTACGCGAAGCAAACAACGCAGCGGGTACCTTCCGGAACGTACCTCGCATCGCCATTTCGACGAGCAAGGTTCGGTCGCCTCCGTAGAACGAACCGTGCAAACGCGTCTGCATCATGGTGTCTCTGCGCATGATTCCGAAGATGTAGAAGTTGCGATGGTTGTTGTTGATCACGGCATCGATCCGCTGGTGGGGAGCGTCTGCGTGGAATCGGTCGTCGCCAGCGGGTGGACTGAGTTTGATTGCTTCGAGGTACCCATCACTACCAAGAAACCCCTGGTCCATCTCGAGCATTGGTTCGCTCTTGGGATCGATGAGGAGGCTCTCGGCATGTCCAATGACGATCCGTTGGTCCTGGTCCATCATCGAGATGACCTGGGAGAGGTATCCCGGCTCGATCCGATCGTCGGCGGCTGCCCAGCGGAACAATTCACCGCTCGTCAATCGGAACAAGCGATTGAAGTTCGCCGGCCCGCCGATGTTGGTGTCGTTTCGGGTGTAGGTCACCCGTGAGTCGGCAGCGGCGAGTTCGTTGACGATGTCGGCAGTCGCGTCCGTCGAGCAGTTGTCTGAGACAACGAGCTCGAAGTCACCGAAGTCCTGAGTCAGGTGGCTGGTGATGGCTTCGCGAATGTAGTCGGCGCCGTTGTACACGGGCACGCCAATAGAGAGTCGAGGCACGGAACTGCTCACTTGCTTGATGGAGACGGCGAATCTGAGGACGCGCTAGCGCTGTTGAGCGCGAGCCGGTTCAGGTCTCGTTCACCCGGGTCGGTGACGGCTGAAACGTTCGGGCGTCGACGTCCCCAGGTCATATATGCGATTTGTGCGAAGGCGATGTTGAGGTACCACCAGACGACCGTGTTGAGAAGGACGTTTTCGGTGATGAGCTGCGCAGCGACTGAGAGGAGGGCGGCGATTGAGCCAACCGTGATGATTGTTGTTTGGCGGTCGAACTCGCCGCGGCGTGCGCGCCTCCACACCTTTACGCCGGCGTACGTTGCGACACCGAGCAAGGTGAAGAAGCCGAGGGCTCCGAGGATTCCGCCTTCGAGGTAGGCCTGAAGGATGCTGTTGTGGGGATCCTTTGCTTCGACAGTCTGGGTCTTTGTGGCATCGATACCGATGCCACTGATTGGGTTGCGTGAAGCAAACGGCCAGATGCGTTCCCAGTAGCCGAAGCGCCATCCGAGCGAGTCGTCTGTCTTTGCGCCACCGTTGGGACCTGTGGATGCAGTGAGGTTGGAAAGACGGTCGCCCACTCCTGGAACTGCCAAGCCAGCAGCGGCTGCCCCTCCGATGATCACGAGCACGAGCTTCTTGTTGACGCTTGCAGCGAGCACGAGTGCGCCGATCAGGAAGCTCGCCCAGGCACCACGGGCAAAGGTTGCGATCAGAAGGAACGATCCGAGGCCGGTGGCGATCATGACGCCGAGTCGGAGTTTGATGTCGAGTGTTGGCACGATGGCGAAGCCCAGGAGAAGCACGAACGTCAGGTAGGTGGCGAAGGTGTTCGGGTGAGCAAACGAGCCATCGATGCGCACGAGGCCAGATCCACCAGGATCGAGCGTGCCGGTGAAAAAGAACTGCACAAAGCCCGTGACGATCGGGACGATCATGCCGATTCCCGATGCGATGAGGAGCTTCAACAGGTTGCGGCCATCGTCGAGCAGTTGCTGTTCGATAGCGAGGTAGAGCAGCGAAACCGAGAGCAGGCCGAACATCGCTCCCTGCGAGACCCCTCTGTCGACCGAAGTCAGGAAGCTGGGAATGAACAGCACAAAGAAGCCAATGAATGCCCATCCAAGGGGTGTCATGGGGTTCCAGTTGCCGGTGGCCTTGCGGCTGATCAAGTGCAGGGCCGATACGAGAATGACGAGGATGCCCAGGATTGCTGACGGTTGGAACGTGCCAAACTCGTCAGCGATGAGATCGTCGAGGGCTGGGCGAACAGCCAGGGTAATCAAGAGGAACCACTGGTAGCGGTAGAGGCCCACGAGGGCGAGTGTCATCGCCACCAGCAGGGTGCCACCGAGGATCACGAACGGAGTGTCCGGTGCCAGAGATTGAAAAGCGAACGCGCCAGCAAGACCAGCGATGCTGGCGACGATGAGGACGAAGAGTGCTGCTGGGCCGGGTTTCGGAGTGGGAAGTATTACGGCCTCAGAAACGTCGTCTTCCCGCCGAATCGAAATTCGATCCTCGTGTTGCTGGGGCGGATCGATGATCGTCATGCAGCCGAACCTGTTCCAGAGTTCGAATCCGACTCAAAGGCGAGGTCGTAGCCCCAACGGGTGAGGTGCGGAGCAAGCTCAGCTTCGAGCTGACGTTGTTGAAGCTCGGTGAGGTCATTACGCCACTTCGCGTTCGTGTTGCGGAAGCCAAAGTCGATCACAGAGGTGTTGAAACCATCGGTGTAGTCGAGGTCGGTAAAGGACATCACACTTTTAAAGGTACCCGTTGGATCGTCACAAAGGTCTTCGTACCGAATCTCCATAAATTGTTCATGTGGGACGAGCGGCGTCGCTGCGACCATCGCGTCAAACATGTCGGAGAGTTCCATTGCACCCAGGGTCACGAACGACTGTCCGCTCGCGTCCCAACGACGCTGTTGCTCCGGTGTCATGTCGAGCCCGCGCCAACCCTTGGTTCCCTTCCAGCCTTCCCAGAAGTCGATCTGCATGATCGAGTTCACGACCGCTCGGCCGTCGCGTACGACATGGACAAAGCGGGCGTCGGGGAATGCTTTGAGCAGGTAACCCATCCGGGGCCAACCGGTGATCTTGATGAGCGGGGTTGGGCGCTCGGCAATCGTGAGTCGTTCGACGGCGTCGATGAGGTTTTGCCTGGTGCGTTCGGTCAGGTCACTTTCGACCAGGTCGCGGAATGGTTCGCTAAAGCCTGGCGCAATCCGTTCCCAGTAGGCGTACGCCTCGCTGGGCTTGAGGTGTCCGGGTTCGATGAGCCCGCGCTTGAGGGCTGCGCCAATGATGGGGGAGTCGAGGCTGCGGAGCAGCGCCGAGTTGAGCTTCTCTGCCTGAGGGGCGACATCGAGAATCTTCGAGACCCATGAAACGTGTGGATGGCGGGCAAAGGCGTGATGAAAGGCGGTTGAGCCACTTCGTCCAGCGCCCACGATAAAGATCGGAGGGTTATGGGTGCTCATGTTCAGCCTGCTTTGCTACTGGCGTCTCTACCCCAGCGGCCATCCTTGGACCGCTTCGACTTGGACTTTGACTTCGACTTGGACTTCGGTGGCTCGTCGTCATCGTCGTCTTCGAGGTCGTCAACATCGTCCTTGGCAACGACCTCGATGATGTCGTCATCGTGACCGAGGATGTCGCTGTGCTCTTCGTTCTCGTCGACCACGGTGAGGGGACGGCGAATGGTGGCTTCGGGCAGTGCTCGCTGGCCCTGCGCTTCGAGAATTCCGGCAGCGTCGAAGTCCTCGTCTTCTTCGGTCTTTACCGCGGGCTTGCGTCGGAGCAGATCGAAGAGGGTGAACAGGAGGATGACGGCGAGTGCGGCTGGTACGGCGAAGATCAGCAGTCCGGTGAGTAGCGCCGAGATTCGCGAAGTCTCTTCGGTCACGACCTCATTGATTACGACCTGCGATTCGCGATCAGCCTCGATCAGGCGCACGGCAGATTCGCCCTCACGAATTGAGTTGTTGCGATCCGAGAGCCGAACGTTGAGCGCTGTCTCCTCGTCAAGAAGTGTTTCGAACTCGCGGGCAATCGGTGCGAGCTCGGTCACGTTCTGTTCGAGTTCTGGAATCTCTGGTCCGGTCAGCTCGACGAGTACCTCTTGAGGGTTGCCCTGATCGTCGAACTCGATTTCGGTCGGAGGGTTGATCTCATCGGCGCGGCGCTGGAGCAGCGCGTCTTCTGCGTTGGTAAGCGCAACGGTTGGGTTGAGGCCTCCGGCGAGGACGGTCAGCTCGTTGATGCGGCTATCGATCTCGGCGAGCTGAGCGAGGAGCTGGTCGCGGCTTGCTTCGTCGCCGGCGATCTGGCGCCCGGTATTTTGGACGACGGCCGCAATGCCGGTTTCCACAGCGACTTCCTGTGCGTCGTCTGGCTGGTCGGCGACGACATTGATGTTGATGAGGGCGCCGCCTGCGCGGTTGATCACGATCTCGTAGTCGTCTTCGAAGACGAGTCCGGTCGCCTCTTCGACGGCGATCTGTACATCGGGGAACGATGCGGTGCTGACGATCTCTTCGGCGACGAGGTCGAGCTCGCCTGCGGTGAGGTCGTTATCGGCCACAGTGCTGACGTTGAGGGTGTACCGAGCCTGGAACTGCGCAGGTTCCTGGAGCGCGAGGAAAACACCTACGGCGCCAGCTGCACCGGCGACCAATGCAAGAAACAGGGGTCGAAAACCGGTGAGGTGTAGAAAGGAGGAGAGCTCCCCGCCTGAGTTGTCTCGTTCGCCTTGCGTCATCCTGGAGTTTCTTTCCTCACACGCTGTCCCGACACCCTATTTGTGAAACCACTCCTAGCGTTAACCGGACGAGTGGAATCTTTGCCGTGATTTACGGGGTGCTGGACAGACTTTGGCTCAATGCCCACCATAAATCACCGCACCATGGCTGTGTTGGGCAGGAAGGCCCGGTTTTTCAGTGAAAAGACCCATCCCCTGACCCTCCTGTGACGTGTGTTGCAACGGGCTGATAGTAGGACGCTTGAGCCGGTCGAAGAGTTGTTGCAGTCGTGTGTCGTTTGGGGTCGTAGGTCAGGCCGCGGTGGTGCTGCGGATACCGAGTTCTTCGTAGACCCCGAGCAGCGCCTGCAGGTAGTGCTCCCGAGAGAAACGCTCTTCGACGAACGCTCGCCCCGCACGACCCATGTCACCAAGCTCGGCATCTGAGCGGGCAGCGATCAGCGACAATTTCTCGGCAAACGACGAGCTATCGCCAGGCGTCGCAAGTTCGCCGGTGATGCCCGGTTGGATGAGTTCGGGGATGCCGCCGAGGTCCGAGCCAAGCACAGGCGTGCCTACGCCGTACGCCTCGAGCAGTACGACGGGAGCATTCTCATAACATTCCGACGGAAGGACGAGGGCCTTGGCCTTGCGCACGATGTCGAACAACGCGTCGCCGGTCTGGTAGCCGGCGAAGTCGACATCAGCCCCAGTGCTCGCAACGAGGGCACGCAGTTCGTCCTCTTGGGGGCCAGTGCCAACGATCGTGGCAGCGACGCCCGCTTCGGCGACGGCGCGAACGAAATTGAGCAATCCCTTTTCTTCCGACAGACGCCCAACGAACACGAAGCGCTCGCCGGCGGTGTAGTCCGGTTCAAGCCCGGACACGTCGACGGCGTTCGGCACGTATCGCGCCTTTTCTGCCGGAAGGCCCCAGTCGATCAGCTTGTTCATGTGGAAACGGCTAGGCAGGACGAAGAGGTCGACGTTCTTGCGGTAGCTGCCAAGGAAGTTGTGCAAAGTTGTTTCGAAGGCAGCGACAGCCGAGAGCGGTAGCGAACCCTTCAGGCAACGCTGTTGAACCGCATTCCATGTCTTGCCGCCCTGGCAGCGTTCGCACACGCCATCGGCGGCGAGCATCAGCTTCGATGGACATCCGATCTTGAGGTCGTGCACCGTCATGACCGCGGGCACGCCCTTCTTCTGGATCGCACCAAAGATGGCCGGGGTCAGGTGGTGGTATACGTTGTGCGCGTGAACGACATCGGGCCGGACATCATCGATCAGGCGGCCGATTTCGCGCCGCGCCTCGAGTGAATACACCGACTTGACGACCTTGCGTACTTTCTCGACCGGCGTGTAGTTGCTGGCGAAGTCGATCTCTTCGACGAAGTAGTCGTCGTAGGAGGTCTCGAAGTTCTTCTCGTACTCCATGGCGAACGGCACGATGTCCCAGCCGCGTTCGGCGAGCAGTTCGTTCTGGTCGAGCATGACCGCTTCGGCGCCACCGCGCCGGTAGTAATAGCTGGTCACAGAGATTTGTGTTGGCACGGTTTGCCTATCGGCAGTCGGGTCTTGCTACTGAAACTACTGGGCTAGTGACTACTGGCTCATGGCCTGTTCAAAAGAAATCTCGTAGAAACCGCGCCCGGTTGTGCCGACCACAAGCCGGTCGGGGTTCGCCGGGTCAAACTCGGCAGTGCGTAGACGCAGCATCGGTAGTCCGTCGGTGACGACCGTCCAGGATGCGCCGCCATCGTCCGAGAGGTACACACCGGTCGCTGAGCTGATGTCGTTGAAGGGTTGCTCGGTCGTCACGATGGCAATGTTGTTGGCGTTCTCTGGATCGACGGCAATTCCGTGGGCGTACTCGTCTTCGAACAGCCGTGTCCAGGCATTGCCGTCCCAGGTGTAGGCGCCACCTTCACCGTCGCGGAATTCGACGCCATAGATCGTTCCTGGCTCGGTTTCGGAGGTGTAGAGCGTGGTGATGCCAACCGGACTGCCATCGACACTGTTGAAGCCAAGGCCGAGGTCGGAGGACGACAGCACGCCGCTGTCGGTGGCAACGAAGACCGTACCGTCCGGTGTCACGGCCACGTCTCGGGCTCTGTCGAGGCCGCCGATCTCGGAGAACGTCGATGCGCTGTCGTCGCTGCGGTACAGCACGCCGCCAACGGTAGCGAACACGATGTCGCTGTCACCGTTTTCGAGGACGGCGAGACCGCTGGCGCCGATTGGGTCTTCGGTGTTTGCAACCTCGGGAAGTCCTGCGCTCTCGCCAACCGAAAGCCTGAAGCTTGCGCCTCCGTTGGTGGAGACGCCGATGCCCCGGAAGTTTCTGAACTGTCCGAGCAGGACGTAGATCACGTCTTCCTGCGTTGGGGAGTAAGCCGCCTCGACGCCGCCACCCCAGGCCGAAACGTCCTGGACTGTCCGACGCCAGGTCAACCCACCGTCGATCGTCTGGATGAAGTTCCCACCGTCAAAGCCGAGCAAGATGGTGTCTTCGGGGTCGTTGGGGTTAAAGACAATGTCGGTGGTTACGAGCCCGCTGTAACCGTGGCCGCTGAAGAACCCAGCGTTACCTTCGATCGTGGTGAGGTCGGTCCATTCGCCTCCGCCGTCGAGCGAGCCCAGCAGTGTGTCGTCAGAGCCGATGGCGAGTCTGTCGGCGTCGCTCGGGTGGACGGCGATGTCGAAAGCGCGCAAGGCACCTTCGTAGGGGTTGGGTCGTGGCGTTGCCCCGTCGGCGATGATCGACCAGCTGGCGCCGCCGTCGTCGCTGCGGTAGATCGCCGCCTGGCCGGGAGCCACGTTTGAGGTGTAGAGCCGATCCGGGTCGGACGGCGCAACGACGATCTGATGGAAGCTACCGGTGTTGCCTGCAGTGGAGTTCGAGATGATGGTGAGTCCGTCGTTGGAGGGCTGCCACGTCGCGCCTCCGTCGGTCGTTTTCCAGATACCGCCGGCGATGAAGTCGCCACCAACCTCGGGGCCTTCTCCCATGGCGACCCACGCAGTCAGCGGGTCGGTCGGGTGGGTGGTGATGTCGTAGGCATTTGCGTGGGGCAGTCCGTCGGGAGACTCGGTCCATGCCTGACCGCCATCGGTCGAGACGAAGACTCCTCGGTTCGCTACCGCGGCGTACACGAGCGAACCATCGCTGTTGAAGGCCGCTGCCCGGTTGTTTCCTCCGGGGGCGACCACGCTGAGTTGGCTCCAGTTGTTGCCAGCGTCGGTCGATTCCCACACCGAGCCGTCGCCCGACCAGACGCCGTCGCGGACAGCACCGGGAGCATCCCAGTCGCGCTGGTTGCCGTTGAATGCGACGAGCCGTGAATTGTTGTTCGGGTCGATCAGGACCGACTCGACAGCGAGCGTGTAGGTCGATTGCGACGTGGCGGGCATACCGTTTCGGCTGAGCTCCCACGCAAGGCCATCGGTCGATGACTGTGGGCCGGAAAGGCTGCCGGTCCAGATGCGTCCGTCAGCTGCGGGGGTTGCCGTGATGTCACCGATCTCCCAATTCGCGAGGCCGGTCGTCGATTGCCAGGTGTCGCCAAAGTCGTCGGTGACTGCAATGCCAAGAAGGTCGCCGCCAACGAACAGTCGGTCGTCGTTGTCTGGGTCGAACGCGATCGAGGTGATTCGGCCACCGACGCCGGGCTCGGTCAGTTTGGTGAATTCTGCTCCGAGCGCAGCGGGCTCATTCGGCTGCGTGGGCTCAGTGACATCGCGCCCGTTACCGTCGCCGCCATCTTCTGCGCTGCCAACGTCGTCGATGGTTTCGCTGGTGCTGTCATCGGGTTGCGATGCGGCGTCGTTGGACGTTTCGCCGCTGGTGCACGCCGACGCGATCAGGGCTAACGCGAGAAGAGCAGCGGCAACTCGACGGTTGGAGAGAGCTGTCGACATGATTTTGCGAGGATACTGCGCGGAGATCACAAAGGCTCGGCAGGGTGCCAGACGTCCCTAGTCCCTAGGCCGCGGCGACGCGAGCGTCGGGAGTGGGAGAGAGTTCGCGGTCTCGGGCCATGAGGCGCCGGTTGAGGTTAAGCGCAACCAAAGCGGCTGCGGCGATGAGTGCTGGGACGGCAGCAGCGAATGCCATCGCAATAGCCACCGGCACGTTCGAGGTTGGTTCGACCGGTGTGATCGAGCGGTACCACTCGGCGCCGATCGAGCTAGTCGCTGCGGCGATCTCGGTTCGCTGGACGAGCACGGTGGCGATTTGTGCCTCGAGGTCGTCGACCAACACTTGATTTCGGCGGAACTCATCGGCGAGGGGCGAGATGTTGTTGATCTGAGCCCGAAGCTCGCCTGCGACCGTCCCCACTGGACCCTCACCACCCACGGCGGTGACCGCGCCGAGCTCTCGCTCCAGGCTGATCTCGGTACGCACGGGGTCGACGCCTCCCGCAAGCTGCACCAGGCGTTCTTGGTCTTCGACCAGTGATGCGAGGTCGAGGTCGAGCGTCTGAGCCTCAGCAACGATTGCTTCGTCTACTCCTTCGAGCACGAAACGAACCATCTCCTCGCCAATGATTCGCGAGATGCGATCGGCCTCTCCAGACCGGTCGGTGCGGACCTCGATCGACACGACGGCCTGGGTGTTCTCAACCAAGCCAATGTTGAGTGTGTAGTCCTTGTCGGCCTGCAGGAGAACGCGTGCCTCGATGCGCTCAAAGACCGGTCCGAATTCGACCGAGTTGACGATGTCGGCAATGTGATCCTCGAGCTCTTCGAGCGGAGCATCGAAGCCAACGTTGCTTCCGAAGACGAAAGTCGTTGAAGTCTCGCCCTGGTCCTGTTGAAGACCGAGCCAGAGAGCTCCGCCAGCAGCGATAAGGACCGGCAGCAGAATGATCGCGAGCCATCCAGGCCGGGTCATGTTGCGCACAACGTCGGGATGGAAGCGCATCAGACTAGCTCTTCCTCAGCGTCATCGGCGTCTCCGCCATCATCGACATTCTTTGGAGCGTCGTCAAAGTCCATTGCTTCGGTGTGGCCAGTGATTTCGCCACGGGCGACCTGTCCTTGTAGCTGGTGCCAATAACCGTAACTGATCACGAAGGCCACCCAGTACGAGATGCTGGTCGTGATGGCCGCACCGGTCGTACCCAGGCTCGGGAGTAGAAGGAACAGGCCGATGGCTGTAGCGATCGCCGCAGCGATCTGGCCCTTGGATCCGGCTTCGGGCTTGTTGAACTGCTGGAGGCCGGTGTTGAGCACTTGGGTGGCGTCGGTCGCCCATGCGCCCGGCAACAGGATGAGGAGGAGTCGCACCGCTGGTGCGGCGTCATCGCCGAGCACGAACGGAATGATAAACCAGGCTGTCGATGCCATTGCAAGGACGACGAGAAGCGAGATGGCACCGACCTGTCGGTAGGTTGACCGGATGCGCCACAGCCGTTCCTCGTCGCTGCTCGCCTTGCGAATGAAGGGCAGCATCGTTTGGGCAAACCCGCGAGCGATGGGACTGGCCAGAGTCGAGATTGCCGCGGCGATCGCATAGATCCCGAGTTCGTCGAGCGGCACAAAGGCGACGAGCAGAAGCTGGTCGACGCGCAGGCTGACAAAGAAGGACAGGTTGCCGACCCAAGCGCGAAGGCCGTAGTGGCGGACTTGTTTGAAGACCTCGCTCGAATATCCGCGCCCGGGCCATGACTTGGTGGCGCTGAGTCCGACGATCCAACCGATTGCGGTCATGGCGAAGGTCGAGGTGAGGGCTGTGTCGACCGTCAACTGACCGAACGCCCACAGCACGATGTAGCCGGTTGTGACGAGTACGTTGGGGAGGGCCAACAACACGTTGAAGCGGACGAGGTTGCCGATGCCTCGTAGCCAGAAAATGCCGGACAAGAACGGTCCGTTAAACAGCTGCAGGATAATGAACGCGATGTACCAGCGTTGGAGGGACTGACCGCCTTCGGCGAACGACTCGCCACCGAGCTGCCACAGATAAAATGGGATCAGGATGACCGCCATTGGGATCGCACCGACGAAGACCATGGCCCACGACGACATTGCGATACGGCGGCTGTCGATGTCCTTTGCGTAGTACGCCGCGGCGGCGGGGACCCCGATCTGGAACGCCCACCCAAGTACCACCGTGTTTCCGTACGCGGCGGCGACCGCGCCGCGACCGTCTGTGCCGACTGCCCTAAGCAGGACGAAGAGGTTGACGAAGAGCAGGCCGTTGGTGATCAGAAAGGCCGAGCTGGTGAACAGCGACTCAAGCTTCTGACGGTCCAGTCCCTGGACTTTTGTGATCAGGCTGGTCATCGGTGAAATCGCTTCTCCTGCGGTCGCAGCGTCGTGTACGCGGGTTCATGGTGCGTGGTGTTGCGGGCGGAAAGCTCCACTATGGCCGGGCAAACCAGTTCGAACATGGGCCACATGGTGCGATTGCACTCACACTAGGAGCAATGCTGTCACAGTGCGGAACCGATGGGCCATCGCAATCTCATGTTGAACGGGAACTGTCACGCTTTCGCTACGCAATGTCCACACGTTCTTTCGGGCCCCTTTACCGAACGCTCCAAAAAGGTGGGTGCGCCATATTTCCTGTCATCTTGAGCCAAACTGCTCAAGCGCAGGGCGGCCGGCCAAATTTATGATTTGGATTCTCACGACACACCTGAGAAGGGGTTTATCTATGCGACGACAGTGGAAGCATTCGCTGGTTGGGTTGGCGTTGGTCTCAGCGACCATCGCGGCACCAGCAGCATCAACAACGGCTGGCGCTCAAGCCAGCTGGAGCGGGTTTACCGCAACCGACGTACCAACGGTGGTGAATCTGGACGATGGAGGCGCAAGCCCATCGTTCGGTGCAGCTACCACCGAAGACCTCGGCGGCGCCGGAGTCGACATTTGGAACAACAACCACGCACTTCGTGCCGAAACTCTCGTTGACTGGAACGGTCCTGGCAGCTTTGCCGATGTCGATGACATCATTGGCGAGTTCGATAGCCACGGCTCGGTCTTCACCGACCTCGATGGCGACGGGGATGACGACCTCATCGAGACCTCCGGAAACAACAGTGCAAACCGCGTGTTCATCAACAACAACGGCACGCTCAGCCTCGTGACCGGCACCGGCCTCGAAGATCCAGATGCCCGTGGACGTGCAGTGACCATGGTGGACATCGACAACGATGGCGATATGGATGCCTTCATCGGCAACCTGGAGAACGCCGACTCGTCAGAGCCGTCCCGCCTGTACCTCAACGATGGCACCGGAACGAACTGGACCGAGGCGTCAAACAACAACAACGACCTCGACACCAGCAACATCCGCTTCATCAACCAGACCTCGACCGGTCCTGGTACCGATCAGGTGGTCGTTACCTCGAACTCGTTCACCTTTGCGCTCGACACACTCGAGACCAACGTTCCTGGACTCGACACGCCGGTCCAGCCGGTCGTGCAGATCCAGGGTGCACAGTTCGGCAACCTCAGCCACGCTCGTGACATCGCCCTCGGCGATCTCGATGGTGACCTCGCTCCAGAATTCGTTGTTGCTCGTTCGCAGGATCGACTCGGCGAAGACGACCCAGACACCGACAGCCTCGAAGGCGAACTGCCTCTCGGAATTGGTCAGATCACGACCAGCCCTGGAGCCTTCGCACCGGTTCAGGACATCAGCCAGAACGGAGCGGTCGACAACTGCCGCTCGGTCGCTCTTGCTGACTTCGACAACGATGCTGACCTCGACATCTTCGGTGGTTGCACCATGCTCGAGTCCGGACAGGCGACCAACGTCGTGTTGCTCAACAACGGCAACGGCAGCTTCACCGCCAGTACCTCACTGGTTCCAAACACCGGTGCCGACACCGCATCGGTAACCATTGCTGCTGACTTCAACCAGGACGGCTTCATCGACACCTTCGTCGGAACCGGCTTCGATGATCAGATCGGCGAAGATCACATCTTCCTGAACAACGCTGACAATGGAAACCACTGGATTGCCATCGACCTTGTTGGCTCCAACGACGACGCTGCTGGCGCCCAGGTATTTGTCGGTGCAGACGAGTGGCAGGTCCGAGAAACCGGTCACCGCTACCACCGTGGCCAGGATTCCAGCACGCTCCACTTCGGTCTCGGCGCCGCAACCGCAATTGCCCCGATCGAGATTCAGTGGCCAGACGGAACCTTCGAAACCTGCAACGTTGACGGAGTCGACCAGCGAGTAACGATCACCCAGGGAGGCGCTAACTGCTTCAGCCAGACCCAATCCGGTTTGCTCTCAACTCTGGACGCAGCTCCAAGCGTTGGTAGCGAGGCTGGCCTCCGTTGCCAGGGCCTCACGGTCACCGTCAACATCGGTGCTGGACAGCTCCCAACCATTGGCGACGACGTCATCATCGGTACCGAGGGCGACGACTTCATCCCGGGTAGCCCTGGACGAGACACCATCTGCGGCCTCGGCGGCGATGACGTCATCGACGGTGGCATCGGCTTCGACTCGATCGATGGTGGTGACGGTAACGACACGATCAACGCCGGTCGTGGCGCCGACACTGTCGAAGGTGGCTTGGGTGACGACGTCATCCGTGGCGGTCAGGGACTCGACATCATCAACGGTGGTTCGGGTAACGATGAGATCACCGGAAACGCTGGTCCCGACGTGCTGAACGGCAACGCTGGAAACGACACGATCATCGGCATCGGTGGACCCGATGAGATCGATGGCGGTGCCGGCAACGACACCGTAAACGGTGGCCAGGGTCATGACATCATCTTTGGTGGCAGCGGTGCTGACGAGATCGTCGGTGGTGCAGCGAATGACACCATTTCTGGCGGCGCTGGCCCCGATGACCTTCGTGGCAATGGCGGCACCGACTCGATCTCCGGTGGCTCTGGTATCGACCAGATTCACGGTGGTCTCGGTTTCGACACGTGTTCGCTTCCATCGCTTTCGGGTGAAACCACCCAAGCGTGCGAGCGAAGCTAGTAGCCAATTTCGAACACTGCCCGACACGGCAGTGATCACCTTCTCTTCTATGAGATCACCCCGAGGATGGGGTGTGGAGTGAGCACAATGGACGTCAATCGCAGCAATGCGGTGGGCGTCCATTCGTGCTTTTCCCGAAAGGTGTTGTGGCTGCCATGGCTTAAGTGTTTTTCGTTTGGGGTCGAAAAGTGGGAAATGGGTCTTTTGGCGGGAATCCGGTTGAGGGCTCTCATGTTGGGTGGGCTGAATCGGTCAAGATTTGATCGTTAATTCGGGGGATATGTGCCTCCGGGAAAGTTGATATTGGGGACATGGTGGGTCAGTTTTTGAAGTCGGGGACGATGACGGTACGGATGGTGCAGGCGGCGGTTGTGGCGTTGTTTGCGGGTTTGGTGTTGGTGTTGGTGAGCGGTTCGCCGGTTGGCGCGAATGCGGCTGGTGGTGGGGATGCTGCGACCGCTGCGGCGATGGCGGGTCTTGGTAGCGGCAATGGCAGGGTTCTTAACGAGGTCAACAACCCTGAAGATCATGTGTATTCGCTGCATTCGTGTGCGGTTGAGGATGGTGCGGTGTTCTGTTGGGGTAGCAACACCGATGGTCAGCTCGGTGATCGGACGACTAGGTCGAGCTCGGTTCCGGTGCGGGTTGTTGGTGTTGGCGATGCGACGGCGGTGGTGGTTGGAAGCTCCCATTCGTGTGTGCTGGTTGAGGATGGCACGGTGCGTTGTTGGGGTGCGAACGATCATGGTCAGTTGGGCAATGGTTCGAATGTTGGTTCCCGGAGGCCTGTCGAGGTCACTGGTTTGACCAATGTTGTGGGCCTGACCGCTGGCAGCGGTCACAATTGTGCAGTGCTCAGCGACGGCACGGTCAAATGCTGGGGACTTAACGATGTTGGGCAACTGGGTACGAGAGATCGTGCCAGTCGAGACCAGCCGGCAGATGTTGTGGGTATCGAGAACGCAACGGCGGTAGCGGGCGAATCTTATGAGGTGTGTGCGTTGCTCGAAGACGGCTCGGTGGCATGCTGGGGACTCGTCGACTCGATTTCTTCTCCCCATGGCACAGGGGTTCCGGTTCCGGTTGCGGGTATTGAGAATGCGATCGGTCTCGATGTGAGCGGTGCCCACGGGTGTGCGTTGATCGAGGGTGGAACGGTGACGTGTTGGGGAGTCAACTTCCATGGCGAACTCGGGATTGGTGGCCTCGACGAGACATTTGTGGAGGTTGCTGGTGTCGAGGATGCGATTGCGGTGTCCGTCGCTATAACGCATTCGTGTGCGTTGATTGCTGATGGGTCGGTCATGTGTTGGGGCGGCAACTTCGAAGGTCAGCTCGGCAACGGTATGACGGCTCCGTTTGATACGACCGGTGGCACGACTGCTCCTGGTCGTGTTGTGGGTCTTGATGATGCGGTGGCGATTTCGACTGGTCTGGTGCACACGTGTGCCCGCACTGAGTCGGATGCGGTGGTGTGTTGGGGTAACAACTCTGTCGGCCAGTTGGGTAATGATTCGATGGGTGATAGCACCGTGCCGGTTCTTGTTCATTTGCCTTCGACGGTGTGCAACGGGTTGTTGGTCACGGTTGATATTGGTGCGGGTGAGGTTCCGACCAATGGTGATGATGTGATTATCGGGACGTCGGGTGATGACACGATTTTGGGTCGGAGCGGTGCGGACACGATTTGTGGTCTTGGCGGTGACGATTCGATCAACGGCGGTTTCGGTTTTGATGTGATCGATGGTGGTGACGGTGACGATTCGATCATTGGTGGTCGTGGTGCTGATGTGGTTGTTGGCGGTGACGGTAATGATGTGGTGTTTGCGGGTCCGGGTCGAGACATCGTCGATGGTGGTCGAGGCAAGGACTTTGTCGCTGGTGGTTCCGGTGGTGATGTGATTCGTGGTGGTGCGGGTCCAGATGATCTTCGTGGCAACGGTGGTGCTGACCTGATTGCGGGTGGTGCTGGTATTGATCAGATACATGGTGGTGCCGAGCTAGATGTGTGTAGCGCGGCAACGCTCTCGGGTGAGAACACCCGAGCATGCGAACAAGACCGATAACGCAGCTTCCGGCATCGCTGGTAGGAACAATTCCGAATTTCTCCGACAGCTGGTGGGGCTCTCATTCGATAAACGAGTGAGACACCACTATCTGGGAGAAACTGATGTACAGGCGGGAAGAAGTACAGGCTGATCGACGCGCGCGATCACGGGTTTGGAGCGTTGGCTTGGTCCTGGCGCTCCTTGCAGCGACGCTTGGATTGGTCTCAACGCCGGCTGGCGCTGACACAGCGGGAGGTTCCACCCCAGCCGCTCGGGCGAACGCCGCAACTATCGACGCGGGCGGGAACCATGTCTGCATGATCCGCACCGGCGAGGTCTGGTGCTGGGGCGCCAACGGTGACGGCCGATTGGGTGATGGAACAACGGACGATCGCTCGACACCGTCTCAGACGATTGGCATCAACGACGCAGTGGCGGTGAGCGCTGGCGGTTTCCATACGTGTGCCCTTCTGGGTGATGGCACTGTGGAATGCTGGGGGGCGAACAGCCAAGGACAGTTAGGTAACGGAACCAACACCGGCAGTGCCATACCCGTCGAGGTCTCGGGGTTGGACAACGTTGTTTCGTTGAGCGCTGGGCGGCAACACACCTGCGCGGTTCGCAATGACGGAACCGTTCGCTGCTGGGGCTCCAATTCAAACGGCCAGATCGGAAACTCCGCAACCAACCGGAACACTCCAACCAACATCCTCTTCGTAGGGGCCGCACTCGAAGTTGCCGCTGGAAGCAATCACACCTGCGCGGTAACGATCGGAGTTCCGATTTGTTGGGGCGCAGGATCCGGCGGCCAGCTTGGCAACGGCGCCAATGACGACAGCTCCTTCGCTGTGGGCGTGGACGGTTTGACGGGTGCCGATGCAATTTCTACTGGCTCCGCCTTTAGTTGCGCCATCGATAGGGGGAACACATCTTGTTGGGGAACAAACGGCTCGGGTCAATTGGGCAATGGGACGAACGCTCCGTCGAACGTGCCGGTGCCTAACCTGCTTTTCCCTGGCACGTCGATCAGCCTTGGTCTCCAACATGCGTGCGGGTTAAACCAAGACGCAGAGGTGCTTTGCTGGGGTGACAATGTCGTGGGCCAGATCGGGAACGGCATGTCCGCCGATGTGGGTGAGCCGACGATCGTGTTGGGACTGGGTGACGCTGCCGCGGTGGCGACCGGAGACTTCTTCTCGTGTGCCTTGCTTACCGATGGCACGGTCGAGTGTTGGGGTCGCGGCTCGTTTGGTCAGCTGGGCAACGGCGCAGAGAACAACAGTGCGGTGCCGGTCGAGGTGCTTTTGCCCGGTCCGTTGATGTGTCTGGGTCAGGAGGTGACCGTGAACCTTTCATCCGGTGATGTTCCGACGATAGGCAACGACGTAATCCTCGGTACGCGCTTGGCCGATGTGGTCAACGGTGGCCCAGGCGCTGACAGGATCTGTGGACTTGGCGGCGACGACATGATTCAGGGCGGAATCGGCTTCGACCTGATCGATGGCGGCTTCGGCGATGACACGATCAATGCGGGCCGTGGCGCCGACACGGTGACCGGCGGCCCAGGCAGCGACACCATCTTCGGCGGTCAGGGGCGAGACACTATTAGCGGTGGCTCAGGAGCCGACATGATCACCGGCAACGAAGGTCCAGATGTGCTCAACGGTGGTGGCGGGGACGATGTCATTTCGGGCATCGGCGGACCGGACCGGATCTCGGGTGGCCCTGGTGCCGACGAGATCAACGGCGGCCAGGGACTCGATGTAATTGACGGCGACGGTGGTGCCGATGTTTTGAACGGTGGTGCGGCCAGTGACGAAGTCAACGGCAATGGTGGCGCCGACCGGGTCAATGGCAACGGCGGCGATGATGTGCTCAGCGGAGGCGTTGGTATAGATCAGCTCAACGGCGGGCTAGGCACTGATGAGTGTCAACGGCCTGGAAGTCCGACCGAAACAGTTCTACTCTGTGAAGTCTTGCGGTGATGAAATACCACAACACGTGAGAGATGCTCTTTCCATAGGTTCGGTTGCCCACAAAGTGAGGCGTTCGTCCCTATAAGCAAAGACGTAGTGACACAAAGCAAATTGTCTCCTACTCTCAGAGGAGTGTCGCCTATCTGGGTGGCAGGAGGATCCACGAGATGAATATCTTTGGTACCCGGCGGCGGAGAACGGCAGCTGCGGCTGCGACGGTACTTGCGGCGAGTTTGCTCGTGCCTGCGGTCGGAACAGGTACGGCAAACGCGCAAAATTGGCAGGGGTTGGCCGCGCAGGCATTGCCGTCCACGGTCGGCACGGGCACATCGCCGGGCTGGGGTTTGTCCATCACGCGCGACCTGGGCGGTAACGGGGTCGACGTCTGGAACAACAACCACGGCTTTCAGAGTGAAGCGATCATCGACATCGGCGGCAATACGACCGTTCGAACCTCGGCGAGCTACGGATCGAACGTCGCCTCGGGGCCCGACAGTCATGGCGGAGCATTCTCCGACATCGATGGCGATGGCGACGAAGACTTCCTCGAGGTCTCGGGTAGGAACAACGACAACCGGCTATTTATCAACGACGGAGGAGTCCTTCGCTCGGTTGATGCAGGCAACCTCACCGACAACTTCGGTCGCGGACGTCAGCCGCTCTTTGCCGACTTCGATGGTGACGGCGATATGGATGTGTTGATCACGAACCTCGATCTTCGTAGTGACCCAGTTCCCCAGGCGGAGCGGCAGCTCATCCCGAGCGAGCTGTACCTGAACAATGGCAACGGCACGGTATGGACAAAGGTCCCTGACCCAAACCAGGTCATCGATGATGGGCACATCCGCATGGTGAACCTGACCTCCACCGGTCCTGGAACTCCCGCAATCGCGGTGACTCACGATGTTTTCCGCCTTGCGAAAGACTCGATTGCCGTTGGGACGGGCACGCTTCAGAACGCGGCGAGCCCGGCGCTTGGTCGCACCGATACCAGCCTGCCGATCCGCGAAGTCATCGTTGGAGACTTCGACGGTGACCTCTATCCCGAGTTCGTCATCTTTTCTGGCGACGCATCGGTCAGCGCTGGCAGCCGGCCGGTTACCGCGGCCGAAGTGAGCGCGAACGGTGGAGCGCGCACGGTCAACATTCCACGCAGCGCAGACCTCGACAATTGCCGGTCTGGCGCTGCAGCGGACTTTGACAACGACGGCGATCTCGACATCCTGGCTGGCTGTGCGCAGCTGCAGGAGGGTCAGAACCGCAACGTTCTGCTGCTCAACGACGGCCGGGGCAACTTCACCGATGCCGGTACAGGGCTGCTCGGACGCGTGAGTGCCGATACCGCGGCGGCGATCGTGACCGCCGACGTCAATGACGATGGCTGGGTCGACGCAATCGTGGCCAACGGCTACGACTTCGAACAAGCAGCTGACGATGTCCTGATCAATCGTGCAGGCACAGGCTCGAACTGGTTGGCGATTGACCTTGTGGGCTCCAACCCCGACGCAATAGGGGCGCAGGTCTTCGTCGGTACCGACAAGTGGCAAGTTCGCGAGAACGGCCACTCGGCACACCGATCACAGGACTCTCGGACCCTCCACTTCGGCCTCGGCAACGAGACCGAGATCGCGCCGGTAGAGATTCGTTGGCCAGATGGCACCTTCGAGACGTGCAACCTTCCAGGAGGTGTGAACCGCAGGGTTACGATCACGCAAGGGTCGGATCGCTGTTCAGCTCAGACAAACGCAGGATTGCAACAGGCACTCTCGCAGAGCCCGGATAGCTCACCGGACGCGCCAACGCCTCCGCCACCAAATCCCGGACCAGCAACGCCGACCTGTCAGGGACGAACCGTCACGGTCAACCTCGCAAACGGCGGTGCCCCGACACAGGGCAACGACGTGATTCTCGGAACCCCAGGCAACGACTCGATCTCCGGCTTGGGTGGCGACGACGTCATCTGCGGCCTCGGCGGAGCGGACATCATCTCCGGTGGTGGCGGAGCGGATCGGATCTCCGGTGGTGCCGGTGCTGACAGAATCTTCGGCGGTATCGGTGCCGACGTCCTCGATGGTGGTGCAGGCGGCGATGTGCTTATTGGAGGCCAAGGCTTCGACAACCTCGTCGGCGGCGACGGCGCCGACGACCTTGTCGGCGGCACGGGCGACGACTCGCTCAATGGCGGCGACGGCAACGATCGGGTGAGAGGCGGCGGCGGACACGACACCGTGCTCGGTGGACTCGGCAACGACATTCTCACCGGTTCGATCGGAATTGATGTTCTGGCTGGTGGTGCAGGACGTGACTCGGTTAGCGGTGGTAAAGGTCCCGATAGCCTTTCCGGCGGTTCTGGCAATGACACGCTGATCGGTGGCGGGGGCAACGACACGCTCAATGGCGGCGCTGGTCACGACGAGTTGCGTGGAGGCGGTTCTGTCGATCAGCTCGACGGAGGCATCGGCACCGACGAATGCTCGCTCGCCACACTTCCTGGCGAATCGCGTGTCGGTTGTGAGTCTCGCTAAGCGGCTCTGAAGACTCGCTCACGTAGCACTCGCTCGTTCAAAACTCAGGAGCTTGGCCAGCCCGGGTTGGGGACTGGTCAAACTCTGGTGCCAACTGGTGATTACGCAGTCGGAGAGTCAGACGGTGCTTGGCGCGTAATCGCCGGGGCGCTGCGCTCCGGGTTGTGGCGAGGGGCCTCGCCAGCTGCCTTGGACAAGATCCGGTCGGCGGTCCGCAGCGACAGGAGAACTGCGGTGTATGTCACCATCGAGACGCCAGCGCTCGGGAAGAGGCTTCCTCCCGCGATGTACAGGTTTTCCACGCCGTGAACCTGGCCGTGTTCATCGACCACGCCATCTTCGGGCTGTTTGCTCATCCGGGTGCCGCCCATGAAATGCGACGTGTTGATCGAGCCGGCTGGCCACTCGGTCCCTTCGGGGAAGTCCGAATGCCATCGCCCATACCCGAACGCCTCGAACTCTGAGGCGAAGGTCTCGAAGCTGTTCTGCAGCGTCTCACGATCTTGGGGCTGCAGGTTGGAGGTGACCTTCATCAATGGTGTCCCGAAGCGGTCGGTGGGCTCGGCGAGCGTCACCCGGTTGTCAGGGTGAGGGAATTGTTCAGCCCAGTTGCGGATCATGACCCGAGGCTGTTGCTTGCGCAGCTTTCGGCTCGTGGTACCGGCAATCCGTGCGAAGACACGGGCGGTGTCCGACGCGATGTTCTTGGCCAGGGCCGGAGTGAGTTCTGGGGCTTCAAGGGGCGTCGTGTCCTTGCCGAGCCGGCCCTTGACCGCGGAGACAGCGGCCGACCGGGTATTGAACGAAGCGTGAGGGCGAAAGACCTCGAAGTTGGCGGCCGAGTTCAGCAGCTTGTGTTTGCGTTGTTCCGCGTCGCTGATCTGGAGTGATGCAAAGATGCGCTGCTCACCGATGGGCTTTGGGACCATGTGATAGAGATCCCAATCGAGATCGGGGCTTGGCTCCATCCATCCACGCAGGGCGCTGTGGTGCGCAATCCAGTAGCGGCCTACCTGGTCGTGGACGTTGCCGACTCCGGCCGGTGACTGGTCCCGACTAGCGAGCAGCAGACGGGGGTTCTCCGGTCCGGCTGCGAGCACGTAGGCGTTCGCCGAGATGTCGACAGTTCGGGTCTGGTCGAGTGACCTGGCCTGGAGTCCCGCGACCTCGGTGCCGTCTGCGGTGGTGACGATGTTGGTCACCTGCGCGTTGAGGTAGACCGTGATGCGGTCGGAGTGCTCGATCGTCCACTCGAGTGCCTGGCCGAGGTGGCCAACGTGTGTCTTCTGGACGATCTTGGTGGTGATTCGTTCAGAGTCCTCAAAGAGGAATGCGTCGCTCAGCCGGTCGAGTCTGTTCTTCCAATAGTCGATCGAGAAGTCGACGACGCCGAGCCCAAACAGCTCGTGAACCTCGGGAGCGTGGCGAGCGAGATCGTTAATGTCGATGGGCCACTTCGCGTGGGGAACCCAGTCTCGGTTGAAGTCGATTGGATCGAGCGGGCTGTTGTTGCCGCCCCAGCAGTTTGTTGAACCGCCAAGAAAACGGCTCCGCGTGCGGATCCAAACCGGCAGGGTGCCCGCGACCTTGGCGTTGCTCAGCATCTCGGCCGGTTGACTTCTTTCGAAGCTCCCGGTCTCGAGCATCGCGACCGTTGCGCCCTGTTTGAGCAGGCGCATCGCCATGCTCAGGCCGGTAGCGCCAGTACCAACAATGACAACGTCCGCCCGAACCGGTTGCGCGTCAGAGCGATTTAGATCAACAAACACCTGTAAGCCTCCCGCGGCCTAGATTCCGCCGTTCTCACTGTAAGTGCGAAAGATGCTCCGACCAGTATCGGAGTGTGGTCACGGTCATTCGAAAAGGGTCCACGACTGTCTATTTTCGACAGGTTCGGAGATGTCGACCGAAAGGGTGACGGCGTTGTCCGTGTAGCCGTGAGCGTCTAGTTCCTGGAGGAATTCTTCGAACGCTGGGTGGGTGTTGCTGGCGACGAAGTCGACATAGGCGTCCTGATCATGGCCAACACCGGTCAGATCGAAGTCCCCGTCGAACAGAATGTTGAGGCCATTCGGTTCGAGTTCGGTGACGTGGTCACCTTGGACTTCGAGGACTTCGCCGATTTCTACTTCGACGCCCACGTTTTCCGCAGCGTCTTCCAATCTGTCAGCGACTCCGTTGGCGGCCCGGGTCACCGAGTTGATGACCGGTCCCGCAACTCTGTGTCCTACATGGACCAAGGTAATCGGGGTCGCATTTCTGGGTAGCGCCTCGCCAGCGGTCACCAGGTCAAAGATGTTCTGTGCCGAGACAACCCGGGTGGTGTCTGGGAGGTCCTTGAACTGCGGTTCGTTGAAGTACGCGAACGAAACAGCGTGGGTGACATCGAGCAGGTCGCCGTTGAATCGCGTATCCGAGGTCAGGTCGAATGCCGTGTCTCCACCAAAGCTGTGGCCGATGATCAGGGTGGACGCGCCAGTCTCGATAACTCCGGACTCGATCATTTCGCTAGCCCATTCGTCTACTCGTCGGGCGAAGCCATTGAAGAAGAGGCCGTTGCTCACCGCGGATGTGATGGCCTGTTGGTCAACGTCGCGGAGCGTATTGGTGTGCGGGTCGTTCCCAAGGTGAGGATCTGAGAGGTCGGTCACGCCGGGCAAAACGATGGTGAGGTTGCCGTTCTCGTGAAGGAATACTTCGAACTCGTCCTCCAGTATTGCGTCAGGGTTTGCGGTGTCTCGAAGGCTCCGAATGAGCAGGTCACGGCCGCGCTCCAGCGGCGTCGCAGCGGTGAGGCGAAGTGGCTCGCCCACCCGGGGGTCGAGGAAGTTCGCGTCGAGGTCGCCGGTGCGTCCACCGATGCTGAATGGCGATTCGATCTGCTCGAGCGCTGAGCGAAGTTCGGTGAGCCGCCGAAGCTCGCGAGCATTGAAGGGGCGAGGGCCGGCCATGAGCATGTCGAGTTCATGGCGCAGAACCGCTTCGTCGTAGCTCCAACCTGACGCGAGAGCGCTCGACGCCAGATCGAAGCTGATGAAGCGCCCGGCCCGTATCGACAACATGAACGCCATTCGCTCATCGGCCCGCTGAAGACGAAAGTCGCGCAGTGCTAAGTCTCGCCGGTCAAGGCCGAGTTCAGAAGCGATGATCTCCAGTTCGCTCGTGATGGCGAATGCTCGGCCCATGGTTGGGTGCCCAAGTAGGGTATGGGCATCTCGAAGCAGCGGTTCGAGATGCAGCGTTGAGGCGGTGATGGCGTCGATCGTGCCCTCATAGGCCAGTTCGAGCTCCCCTACTCGCGCAAAGTTGAAAAATACCGACATGTATCGAAAGGTAAGGTAGTTCCATTCCGATGCCAAATCACCCGGCGGCTAATCACCGCTTGTTCCTAAGACGGTCGAAATGAGTTTGCGGGGCCTAGCATTGGCCGTGACGGACATCTTCTTTGATCGCCTCGCCGTTGAGAACGCTGGTCGGGTTCCGCTGGACCGGCCGGTGATCCTTGCGGCGAATCACCATTCCGGTCTCATGGACGCGATGATGCTGTATGCGAGCACGCCCCGCGACCTCCGTGCTGTGGGCAAGTCAACGCTTTGGAAGATCTGGCCGCTCCGGCCGTTTCTCGCGGCCGGCAGGGTCATCCCGATCTATCGGCAAAAGGACGGAGGCGGCGACAACGCCAAAGCCTTCGAAGCCGTCACCGAGGCCCTCGTCGACGGTGGAGCGGTTGGGATCTTTGCTGAAGGAATCTCCCATGACGGTCATGGCCTCGAACGAATTCGAACCGGAGCTGCGCGCATGGCCCTCGACGCGGTCAGCGCAGGTGCTCAGCCAGTGATCGTCCCGGTCGGGCTGATCTTTGAGGACCGCGAGCGGTTTCGGTCGGATGCGTTGGTTCGCTTTGGTCAACCGATCGAGGTGGTCGACTCCTTCCCCAACGCAACGAGCGAGGACCGCGAGTCCGTTCGTGCCCTCACCGAGATGATCGAGCAGGGCCTCGTCTCGGTAGCGCCTACGTGGGCGAGCGCAGAACATCGCGCGGCAGCTCGCACTGCTGCATTGCATGAATTACCGGTTGGATCCAGCCTCGCTGAAATCGAAGCCGAAGCCGAACGCCTTGCCGCGGCAGGGCCGCTTCCCGAGCCCGACCCTCGCTTGGTCGGCGAGCGCGGCGAGGCGACACTTCTCGTAAACCCGGGCGAGATCGACGATGATGAATCGGCGTTGCTTCGACCCTTCGCCCTTGCGGGGAAGGTGGCCAATCGCCCACCATTTATGGCCGTCGACTGGATCGCGAGTACCCAGAAGTCGAACATTCGGGCAACGGTCAAAGCCGGCAGCGCCGCGGTGTTGTATCCAGCGTGGTGGGCAGCAATCGCGGCCGGCGCTCGTCGTGTTGGCATGACCTGGAACGCCTCGCTCGCCAGCGCTGGCATCGTTGCTGTGCTCGGCGCAATCGGGGCTCGAGAGCTGCCCGTCGCCACGGCTGAGAAGCGGACAAAGTCGTTTCTTCGCGATCACGACCGCGAGGCCGATGTGCCCGCTGGCGATTGATCGCCCGCTCGACATCAGCTCGTGAGTGGCGGCTAGTTTCTGCTCATGCGCTCACCGGCTTTACGATCGTCTTCTTCTCGTCGCCCGCTACTCGCCCTCGGGTTGGTCCTGGCCTTGCTCGCTGCCACCGTTGCATCGATAGCGCCGGCCGCTGCGCAGAACCAGGGGGTGTCGCTTCAGAACCAAAACGTCAGCGTCGAACTCACTCCCTTTGCACGCATTCCGGATGCCTCCACTGGTCGAGCGCGCATCAATGCCATGACCACCATCGACGATCGGCTATTCGTCGTAGAAGAGCGCGATGGGCGCATTTACGAGCTCATCCGGACCGTCGATGGCGCCGCGGCGGTCTTGTTCTTCGACATGGGTGCGGCGTTGCGTGCGAACGGTCGGGTGCTCGACGACAACAACATTGGGCAGAGCGGATTGCGCGGTCTTGCGTTTCATCCCGAGTTCGCAGAGAACGGATTGTTCTACACCTCGTTGATGGAGACTCGCGTCGGCGGTCTTCCGGCAAATCAGTACCTCAGCGATGTTTCGAACCCGATGGTCGCCGACAGTGTCGTGATCGAGTGGCGTGCGAACGTGGCCACGGGAACGGTGGCTGCCTCGACCTACCGGCAAGTCTTCCGGGTGGGTGTGCCCATCTATGACCATGTCATGAAACAGATCGCGTTCAACCCATTCGCCGAGCCCGGCGATGAGGACTACGGCCTGCTGTATGCGGCCCACGGCGATTCCGACTTCCAGAGCGCGAGTTCCGGTGGCGGTCAGAACAACGATGCCCGGGGCAAGATCTTGCGCGTTGACCCACGTCCGTCCGCTGGTCGTTCGTACACGATCCCGCCTACCAACCCCTTTGTTGGCGATCCGTCGATGCACAACGCGGTGTTCTCGCTCGGTCATCGCAATCCACATCACCTCGCCTTCGCCCAGGACTCGAGCGGGGAGGTCCACCTGATCTCTGCCGATATTGGACGCAACAACTTCGAAGAGATCAACCTCATCACGGCGGGATCGAATTATGGCTGGGGTCTGCGAGAGGGCACCGTTGTGCACCGGCCAAGCATCCAGGCATTGCCAGCGAACGAGGCAGTGAATGGGTTCACCTTCCCTGCCGCTCAGTACGCGCACACGGGCTCCGGTCTCCAAGGCGTAGCTGGAGGATTTGTGACCAACAACGGCTCCGAGCTCGATGGGCAGTTCTTCTATACCGACTTTCCAATTCGAGGAACGCTCTTCAGCTCCACGGTCGATGAACTCGCCCGCGCCGTGACCGAGCTCGATCCGAACGTCGCAAACCGCGACTCGCCAGGCGACCTGACTCAGGCGCCGACGCGCTCGGTGCAGGTCCTCTTCGATCACGATGCCGACCATGCAACCCCGCCACTCGCTCGAAGCAGTCTGGCCGATGTGTTCAACGACTCGCCCTTCTACGACGGCAGCGGCCGGGCTGACACGCGCTTTGGTCAGGGGCCCGACGGCGAGCTGTACGTCACCAGCAAGCGCAACGGGCAGATCTACCTGATCTCAAATTCAGTCCCTGCGACCGGCCTGTGTGAGGGGCGTCTTCCCACGGTCTCGGGCACGAGGGGAACCCAGGGCTCCGATGTGATCATCGGAACCCAGCGTGGAGACGTCATCAACGGGCTCGGCGGTGCCGACACGATTTGCGGTCTCGACGGGAACGATCGAATCAACGCGGGTGCTGGTGCAGATCTGGTCTTTGCGGGTCGTGGTGCTGATGTGGTGAACGGCGGGGCTGGCGCCGACACGATCTTTGGCCAGTTTGGCCGAGACTTGCTCGAAGGGGGCCGGGGCGACGATGTGCTCGTGGGTGGCGACGGACCCGACCGACTCGTCGGCCTGAGCGGTGCTGATCGATTGCTCGCAGGCCCTGGCAACGATCGAGTTTGGGGCGGCGATGGCCGAGATGTTCTCTCCGGTGGCACCGGCGACGATCAGTTACGCGGTGGGGCCGGGACCGACAGGGCGATCGGTGGGGGCGGAAACGACCTGTGCCTTACCGAATCAAGCCGAGATTGTTAGCTGCTGGCTACTTCTGCTCGTTCAGGTGATTGCGGATGGCGAGGTTGATTCCGCCGAGGATGAGACCGACCGCTGCGAACGCGAACGCCGTGGTCCGAAAGGAGTCACCGCGTTCGCCTCCGATCAGAACCCAGCGAAACACGAAGAACATCGCAAGTAGCAGGAATGCCGGAAAAGTGCTTGAGATGATCAGGCCGTGGCGAATAGCGCCGTCGACGTGGACTGGCTCCGGGCCTTCGTAGTCGACCCAATCAGGATGATCCTCCCACTCGTCAGCGTCGTGATCGGAGGTGTTGTGGTCACCGTGCTCGGTCATGGTTCAGCCCTTCTGTGCCCGGTTGCCGCGGCCGTTCCAACAACCCCGATGCCAGTGGCGGCGAAGATCGACTGCCTCGGGCGGCACCGCGACAATGTGGCCGAGACCCTTGGGGATATCACGGTTACA
>CAZSYL010000027.1:30841-48180 GCA_964610745.1 uncultured Acidimicrobiales bacterium | reverse complement strand
GTCAAAACCTTCCGCTCAGGCAATGGAAGCGGACTCATCCGTGCGGTCGACGGAATCGACCTTGACGTTGCTCAAGGCGAGATCGTCGCTCTGCTAGGGCCGAATGGTGCTGGCAAGACGACGGCGCTCGATATGGTTCTCGGCTTCACCCAACCCGACGAAGGAGCGATTCGAGTCTTCGGCGGAGCTCCCAAGGATGCGATCCGCGGGGGCCGAGTGTCGGCAGTCTTGCAAACCGGTGGTCTTCTTCGAGATATCACCATCACTGAAACGCTGAAGTTGTTTGCGTCGACCCATCAATCGGCTCGAGCTATCGATGATGTACTTGAAGTCGCTGGGCTCACCGGCCTCGCGGGGCAGAAGGTACAGACCTGTTCGGGTGGTGAGCAGCAGCGATTGCGCTTTGCCATTGCGTTGCTCGGCAACCCTGACGTGTTGATCCTTGACGAGCCGACCGCCGGCATGGACGTTGAAGCCCGGCGAGACTTCTGGTCGTCCATGCACACCGAAGCGTCTGCCGGGCGGACGATCCTCTTTGCTACCCACTACTTACAAGAGGCCGAAGACTTCGCTCCTCGGACCGTGTTGCTCGATCACGGGCGAATCGTCGCCGACGCTCCCACACATGAGATTCGCGCAGGTGGCGTGCAACGGACGGTGAGCGCTCGCTTTGCGCCACACGTTCTCAACATCTCGCAACAGCAACTGGCCGCGCTCCCCTATGTCAGTGGAGTACGAGTCAACGCCGATCGCCTGATCATCTCGACGAGCAATTCGGATCAAGTGGCTCGAACGATCCTCGATGCTCTCGATGGACACGATCTCGAGATCCAACACGAATCACTCGAGGACGCTTTCGTCGCCCTCACGACCGCTGGAGCAACCGCATGAACATGACCTTCTTCTCCCTCGAACTCAAGCGCATTGTGCGCGACCCCGTGGTGTTGTTCTTCACGGTTGGTTTGCCCGCAGTGCTGTACCTGATCTTCGGTGTCAGCCAAGACTTCGCCGACGAGCCGATTAATGATGGCAACGTCGCAATGTGGATAATGATTGCTATGGCCGCATACGGGGCACTCAGCGCAACGACCGGTATCGGGGGGATGATCGCGCTCGAGCGAATGCAAGGCTGGACTCGCCAGCTCGGCCTCACTCCAATGTCGCCCGGCCAATTCATTCGGGTGAAAGCTCTGACATCGGCCTCACTCGCTGGCTTCACCATCGCGGCGATCTACACCCTCGGCGCCTTCACGGGCGCAGAGGCTCCACTGAGTGTGTGGATCTACTCAGCCATCATCTTGATGCTCAGCGCAATGACCTTCTCGTTATACGGTCTGTCGTTCGGAATGGCCTTCAAGTCCGAATCTGCACTGAGCGCGTCGGGAGGATCGCTCGTATTGCTCGCCTTCTTCGGCAACATGTTCTTCCCCCTCTCGGGCTGGCAACTGACGGTAGCGAAGTTCACCCCGCTCTACGGCTACATCTCCCTTGCTCGCCGCACCTTGTCCGAAGGACTGGTCCTCGATGGCACCACGGGCGAGCTTGTCCCTGAGCCGCTCTGGCAGGTGCTCGCCAACGTAACCTTCTGGACGCTGGCTTTGGTGGGCGTGGCGTTCTTCTTGTTCAACCGTGAGAAGGGTCGCCAGTGAACCAGGCCCAAGACTTCCGAGATGGGACGGGTTCCAACCTCTGGAGCTACTTCGCCAACATCTGGCTGCTCTTTCTGGTCTTCCCGCTACTCGGTGTGCTCGCCAGCGAGTCATTGACACAACCGCGCCAGATCGGCGCCGTCGTTGTTCTGGTCGCTTTCGCCGTCACTCATATCTTTGGCTATGCATGGATCGGAAGAGACGGCCACAACACGGAGTTGCCGACGAGACCCTTCGCCTTGCTCGGAGTTCTCGCCATCGTGGGCGTCGTGATCGGAGGGCCCATCATGCTCGGCACGGCGCCCTTCTTCACCCCATACGCAGCCTCCAGCTTTTCCCTCCGTACAGGTCGAATCGTGCTTGCCTTGGTGCTGGTCGCCGTCATTGGGACGATCGTGCTCACCGGAGCCCCGGTCGGCCTGTGGATCATCGCGCTTGTCACGTTCGCCGTGGGAGTGGGTTCGCTCATCGCACGAGTAGGCGCTGACCGGGAGTTCAACTCGTATGCGCTCCAGAATCAGTTGAAACTCAGCGAGGACCGCTCTCGAGTAGCTCGTGATGTGCACGATGTGCTGGGCCACAGCCTGACGGCGATTATCTTGAAGACGCAGGTCGCCGAGCGGCAGCTGGCGTCGCTCGAGTCCCCGTCGACCGAGGTCGTCGAAGCGCAAACGCAGTTGAACGAGATTCACGATCTCTCCCGCGAGGCCCTCGCCGAGATTCGAGACACCGTCGATGGGCTTCGAGCCACGACGCTCGAGGGCGAGCTAACGGCCGCACGCCAGGTGCTCGCCGACGCTGACGTCGCCCTCTCGGTCGACGGAACTGAGGCTCAGGTGCCCGATGAATATCACTCGGTGATCGGCTGGACTCTTCGTGAGGCGGTGACCAACATCGTGCGCCACGCCGAGGCGCAGAGCTGTCGAGTCGAACTCGCAAATGGAGCGTCGTTGATTCGCATTTGTGACGACGGTGTAGGGAGGTCGGGCGCTGCGGAAGGGAACGGGCTCGGCGGGCTTCGGCAGCGACTGGACCGCCACGGGTTGGAGCTGCGTGTCGAAGACCAACCGTCTGGAACGGCGATTGCAGTGGTGCAGTCATGACCGAACCGATCCGTCTTCTACTCGCCGACGACCAGGGCCTGGTTCGGGGAGCCTTGGCCGCACTGCTAAACCAGGAGCCCGATCTCTCGGTCGTCGTCGAGGTCGATCGCGGCGACGCAGTGGTCGATGCGCTGGCCCAAACTCAGGTCGACGTCGCCCTGCTCGATATCGAGATGCCTGGTCTCGACGGCATCGGCGTGGTCGGCCAACTCGCACAAAGCCACCCCGATGTGCGAACGCTAATCGTAACGACCTTCGGTCGACCCGGGTACCTGCGGCGGGCGCTCGACGCCGGGGCGGCGGGCTTCGTGGTCAAGGACACCCCAGCCGCCGAGCTCGCCGATGCGGTCCGCCGGGTACACCAAGGCCTCCGTGTGATCGACCCCAATCTGGCGGCGCAATCGCTGATCGACGGAAGGAACCCACTCAACGATCGCGAGCGAGAGGCTCTGCGCCACACCCTCGACGGCACGCCGGTGTCCGATATTGCGAAGTCGATGTCGCTCTCCGTCGGGACGGTTCGCAACTATCTGTCGAACGCCGTTGCCCAGACGGGTGCAGCGTCGAGCGCACAAGCCGCAGTCATCGCACGGGAAAGAGGCTGGCTGTAGGCGAGCAAGCGAACCGATCTGTGATGCGGGTGCAGAGGCAATGCGGTCATAACCTCTACCGATGGACACCGAAATCCGACATCGCACCGATGACATCAAAGCCGTGATCTTCGATAACGACGGGACGCTCGTCGACTCAGAGGAGATCACGCTCTCGGTCCTGATGGAGCTTGCGATCGAACACGGCGCCGAGGTGCGCGAGGGCGATCCGGAGCGATTCCTCGGCGCTCATCTGCAAGTCGTCTTCACCGAGATCGAGAAGAGATCCGGCAAGCCAGTCCCTGCCAACTTCATCGACATCTTCCGAGAGAAGCAGACCCGAATGATCAAAGAGGGGCTCAAGGAGATGCCCGGCGCAACTGCGCTGCTCGAGCACCTGCGTGCACTTGGGATCCCGATGGCGGTGGCGTCGAACGCACCCCGAGCAAAGATGGAGCTGACCCTCGGAGCGACGAACCTGTCTCGGTTCTTCCCCGAAGGTCATTTGATCAGCGCCTACGACGTCGAAGTATGGAAGCCCGCTCCAGATGTCTTCCTGAAGGCCGCCGAGGTGCTCGGCGTGGTCCCCGAGCACTGCGCCGTCGTCGAGGACAGCGACACCGGCCTCGATGCTGCCGATGCGGCGAACATGCATGTGTTCGCGCTCGACCCCCACGGTCGATTCGCCGACCGTCCAGGAACGACGACCCTGTCGAACCTCGAAGAGTTGATTGCCCGGCTCACGCTCTAGCCAGCTGCGGCGATTCCCTCAAGTGTCCCGGTCGTGAGGGTTGTCTGCGCAGCGTCGCCGATGAGGCAATGCACACGGCGTTCGTCGCTCCAGCCGCTCTCCGGTGGCACGAAGGTCCAGACATCCCAGGTCGAGAGGTTCTCCTGCCCGCCACCAATGAACGCTTGGTACTCGTTAAGACAGAACTCCTGACCAACGGCAAACGATTCGGCGACACCGGGATACTCATCGTCAGGGAAGAGAGTCTCGTTCATAGAGAAGACTTCGTAAGCATGTGGTTCGGTGCAATCGACTGTCGCCACAGCGAGGATCTCGACGAACGCACCATCGTCATTCGAGTCAAAGAAGTTCTGGACACATTCGCCTGGTTCGAGGCTCGAGACGATGCTCGTGCTGGACAACAATCGACTGCCAAAGAACGCAGCAGCGCCGAGGAGCGCCAACACAAAGACTGCAAGACCGACGCGCTTCAACTTTTCGCCCAAGCCCGCAGTCGATGGCGCCTTCGGTTTCGTTTTCCCCGTCTTTGCCTCGGCCTTCTTTCCCTGGCTCTTCTTTCCCTGGGCCTTCTTTCCGCGTGCCTTCTTTCCCCTTCTCTTCTTTCCGCTGTCCTCGTCCTCGTCGGTACGAAGGAACTCGGGAGTCTCGGGAATGACCGAACCAGCCTTTGACTTCGGCAGGCCTGTTTTCTCGTCAGTTTCGCCTGGAAGGGTCGATGAGAAAATATCTGATGCCGTATCGTCCTCGATTGGGGGAGCCGACGGCATCGTGCCGACAGCGGGCTCGGTCGAGAGCTCGGGGGTTTGAGATGGGAGGCTCGGTGCAGGGCCGTTAAGTGGTGCAAGCTCGGGAGGTGTTGGAGGCAGCTTCGGACGCTCGATCAGGCCTTCGAGGCGGGCCTGAACACCTGGCGTCTGAGCGGCTGGTGTCTGAGCAACTGCCACCGGCGCGGCTGCAGGCTCAGCCGGGGACGTGAACTGCACTGCCTGGGTGGGCTGAGCTGCGCGGATTGGCTTTACGACTGTTGGGTCAGCAGCTTCCCGCTCGACCCGAAGACCGGGCGGCAAGGGCGGCAGAGCCGGTCGCCGAACGGTCGCGGTCGAGCCGCCGGGAGTTGTAGAGCCTTCCATAGGAATCCTTCGGCGAGCTTCGGCTTGGTCACATGGGGTGAACGGCCCATTCGACACGAGCGTGGTTCGAGGCCCCATCAGATGGCAGTATCAAACCATGGCTGGACGAATCGCCCCTCAATATCGTGATCATCGCCTCGGCGATGGAACCGCCGAGTTCGCGCTCGCCGCCGGCGCCAACCACCACATGAATCTCGGACCTGGGGACAAGGCCCTTGCCGAATATTACGCTGCAGGTGTTCGCACGCCTGACCTAGATGCCATCCGCCAATACCGACAACGTCGAGTACGGGAGAAACTCAACCGCTTTGGCTATGACGGTGTTCTTGTGATGGACCCCATGAACATCCGCTACATCACAGACACGACCAACATGCAGCTGTGGGTCATGCACAACGCCGCCCGGTACGCATTCATGTCGGCGGACGGGTATGTCATCTTGTGGGATTACGACAACTGCCAATTCCTCGCAGGCCATCATGACGACATCGATGAGCTACGCCCTGCAATCGGTTCGACATACTTCCTAGCAGGCGATCGATTTGAAGAGATATCCCAACGCTGGGCTAACGAGATCGCTGAAGTCGTGGCCGAACGCTGCGGCCCGAATGCCCGTATAGCTATCGACCAGGTCAACTACCTCGAAGGAACGATGTTGGCTGACCATGGCATCAGGATCGAACGAGGCCAACAACTCATGGAGCAGGCCCGGCTCATCAAATCTGCAGACGAACTCGACGCCATACGATGCGCTGGAGTTGGTTGCACCTCAGCAATGGCCGACATGCGTGAACTCGTTGCTCCAGGCATGACCGAAACCGAGGTGTGGGCACTACTGCACGCAGGCAACATCAGCCGCGGCGGCGAATGGATCGAAACTCAGATCCTGTCGTCTGGACCCCGCACGAACCCGTGGTTCCAGGAAGCATCCGCTCGAGTGATTCAGAACGGCGACATGTTGTCCTACGACACCGATCTCGTCGGCGCCTTTGGCATGTGTATCGACATCAGCCGCAGTTGGGTCGTTGGCGACAAAGCGCCGACCACGGCGCAACGAGATATCCACGACAAGGCCGTCCACCAGATTCAACACAACCTCGCACTGCTGCGGCCAGGCATAAGCGTCGAAGAACTCACACACACGAGCTGGACACCACCGATCGAGGAGTACCGGCACTACTCCTGTCTGTTTCACGGGGTTGGTCAGTGCGATGAGTACCCCGAGGTCTACTTCCCTGCGGCATGGGATGACTGGGGCATCGACTGCACACTTGAGCCTGGCATGGTCCTGAGCGTGGAGGCATTCGTAGGCAGTCGCTCGGGAGGCGAGGGCGTCAAGCTCGAGGAGCAGGTGGTGATCACCGAGGACGGCTCCGAACTACTCGCGCATTTTCCGCTCGAGCTCAAATAGCGGTGCGAGCAAGACGAACAGAGGCGACAAAAATGAAAAGACCCGAGCCGAAGCTCGGGTCTGTTCAGTCGTGTCCTGGTCTCTAATGAACCAGGTATGTCCTGCTCGATCGAGCAGGAGAAGGACCTACTCGGCTGCGTCGCCGTCCATGCCAGGAATCTTGTCCTTGACATCGTCGATCTTCTCGCTGATTGCTTCGCCACCAGGGACCTTCTCGGCCATGTCCTGGGCGGTGTCGGCAAGACCTTCGGCCTTATCCTTCATCTCGTTTGCCTTGTCCATCAATCCCATTGCGGAACCTCCTGATTTTCGAGCCTTCGCGGGTCGAAAGACTCATATTCAAGACGAAACGTAGCCGATTTTTGTCGCGAAAGTGATCAATCAGATTTGTCAAATCAGATGTACCCCAATTTTGGGGTGTCATCTCAAGAACATCTCATCACCAACACGCGCACGTGATCACGACCAATCTCTGGTTCCAAAGGTGGCAGACGCGCGGGGCCGCGGCAGGCTGTTCGGCGTGAGCAGCATCGTCGTTTCCGATCTCGACTACGCGCCTCCCGCCTCTGACTCGCTCTTCTTCGATGTCTCATTCAACGTCGCACCAGGTGAACACGCGGTGATCATTGGCCCAAACGGTGCTGGAAAGAGCACGATCCTGCGGATCTTGTCCGGAGAGATCGACGCAGACGGTGGCGACTTGGCGATCGACGGAACCTTTCTCACGATGAGCCAGGACGTAGGCATGGGAAACCCAGACGCACCTTTGCGCGAATTACTGCTCGACGTGGCCCTACCAGAACTTCGGGCCGCGGGTCGGGCGCTTATGGCAGCCGAGGCGGCTATGGCCGACGGCACCGACGATGGCATGGCCTTCGCCGAGGCCATCACCACGTGGGGCGATCTCGGAGGCTACGAGCTCGAGGCTGAATGGGCCGCAGCTGCGGAACGAAGCGTGAAGACCCCAGTGACGGACTTTTCAACCCGCCTGGTCGGCGAGCTCTCCGGCGGCGAGCGCAAGCGCCTCGTGCTCGACCTGTTGTTGAATTCCGACGTCGACGTCCTGCTGCTCGACGAGCCGGACAACTACCTCGACATCCCCACGCGGGTCTGGCTCGAGGACCAGATCCTCGCTTGTTCGAGCACGATTCTCATGGTCAGCCATGACCGCTCACTGCTCGAACGCGTCGCCACCAAGGTCATCGTTCTCGAAGGAGCCGGAGCCTGGGTCCACGGCGGGTCGTATGCGTCCTTCCCCGACGCCCGGGCAAAGCGCCAGGCGCAGTTGGGCGATGCACTCAAACGGTGGAACACCGAAGAACGCAGATTGCACGCTCACATGAAGGTGATGAAGACGAGGGCTGCACAGAACTTCAAGAACGCGACCAAGGCAAACGCAGCTGAGACCAGATGGGAGAAGTTCGTCGCGGCGGGCCCTCCTCCCCCGCCGGTGCGCGACGAGAACATCCACGTGAACCTTCGAGGTGCCGACTCGGCCCGACGCGTGTTGAACATTGCTGACACCTCCATCGGCAACCTCTTCTTTCCGTTCTCCGATGAGGTGCACTTCGGCGAACGAGTGGGCTTGATCGGTCCAAATGGCACCGGCAAGACCCACCTTCTCAAGGCGCTCGCGGGTGAAGTCGAACCAGACGAGGGCACGATCGCCCTCGGCCCTCGCACGTCGGTCGGCACCTTCACACAGGTCAACGACCGCGCAGATTTCCTTGGTCGTGAGGCGGTGGACATCGTCAAGGAGCGAACGCGCGACGAAGAGGCCTCGATGAAGTCGCTCGCCCGCTACGGGCTTGCCAATCAGGCCCGTCAAGAGTTCGAAACACTTTCGGGCGGCCAGAAAGCACGCCTTGAAATTCTCTGTCTCGAGCTAGAAGGGCACAACGTCCTGCTGCTCGACGAGCCGACCGACAACCTCGACGTCGAGTCGTCCGAAGCGTTAGAGCAGGCACTCGACGGGTTCCAGGGAACGGTCGTTGCAGTGAGTCACGACCGAACGTTCCTCGAGGGACTGGACCGCTTCATCATGATCAACGACGATGGCTCGGTGTACTCGCTCCCCGACTTTGACGTGGCGATGAAGGGACTCGGCGACCCCGAGAGCGTCGCCAAGATCAAACTGGCAAAGGCGCTCACCGATTGAGCTCGGGCGTGGAAGAATCGTCTGGTGAACTCTCCTGATGCAGACCGCTGGGATGCTCGCTACCGGGATGCTTTGGCACCGAGCGAGCTTCGTCCACCGCAGCTCGTTCTCGAACACCTGAACGACCTGGCGCCCGCCGCGTCGGTATTGGACATTGCAAGCGGTTGGGGTGACGCCGGACTGTTCCTCGCCACCCGAGCAATGGTGGTCACGCTGACCGACATCTCAGCCGTTGCGTTGGAGGCCGCAGCTCAAAGAGCCGAGGGGTTATCGGTCGAGGTAACCACCGTCGTGGCGGATCTGACCGTGGACCCGGTCCCGGCTAGCGCCTCGGCCGATGGCCGGTGGGATGCGATTATCTGCACCCACTACCTCGACCGGGAGCTGATTCCGAAGCTCGGCGACGCGCTCACTCCAGAGGGCCGGCTTGCGTGCGCAATCGCAACCACGACGAACCTCGAGCGACACGAACGTCCCTCAGCTCGGTTCCTGCTCGATCCCGGTGAACTTGCCACATTGGTGCCCTCGCTCAACATCGTGCATGCCAGTGAGCAGTGGCGGGCCAACGACGTTCACGAAGCCTGGCTAGTGGCCACGCCTCAAACATGATTCGCTCGCCCGGGTTCTTTAGCGGAACAGCATTTTGTCCGATAGGCAACTCCTGATCTTAAGCCGCATGCGAAAAACGCGTGGACTGCCGTACGCTTAAGAGTTGGTAGGCACGGCAAAATGGCCGAGTCCCCAAGAGAGCGGCCAATCGGTCGAGAAATTGAGGCGGGAAATGAAGGTTCGAGTACTACGTATTGCACTTTTTGCGGCAGCGAGCGTGCTGTTGGCATCGTGTGGCGCAATTCTTGAAGAAGCAACGGAACGAGCTGTGGAACGGGGGCTCGAAGAGGGCGGCGTCGATGTCGACCTCGATGACCTTGCTGATGGCGAGTTCGAGGTGACCGTCACCGATGAGAACGGTGAAGAAGCAACGATCCAAATCGATGGTGACGAGGGTGTTCTGGAGATCGATTCCGAAGACGGCGAAGGTACATTCAGCGTTGATTCAGGCTTAGCTGATGGCTGGCCGGACGAGTTCGCCCTGCCCGACGATGCGGTCATCGTCAGTTCGGTCAGCTTTGAAGAGGAAGCGCAGTCAACCTTCCAGGCAATGTTCACTGCCCCACCCGGATCGCTGGAGCGGTACTACGAGCACGTCCAAGCGTTCGATCTCCCAATATTCTCTGAGACGAACAACACGACCGGCGATGTGGTGCAGCGAGCCATCAACTGGGGCACCGATGACGAACAGACCGGAACGTTCTTCATTTCCGATGACGGCCAAGAAATCTTCGGTCAGATCACCTTGGTAATCACCAACTAGGCAGCGCCACTAGAGCCTGCTGGTCTCTAGGGTAAAAACGAACCGAGCATCGCTCGAAACTTGGCTTGGGTCTCGATGAGCTCAGACTGTGGATCGCTTTGGGCGACGACTCCGCCGCCCGCGGCGATTCGAGCGGTCGCGCCGTCGATCTGTGCCGTGCGCACCGAAACGGCAAACTGACCGTTGCCGTCACCATCGAACCAACCCGTCGGGCCGCCGTAGCGTTTCCGGTCGTAGCCTTCGATCTCAGCGATAAGGGCCAGAGCGTCTTCCCGAGGCCGTCCCCCGAGCGCGGGGGTTGGATGCAGAGCCTGCACGAGTTCAAGAACCGATGCCGGAGGCTCGGACAACACGCCCTCGACGAGGGTGCCAAGGTGGTGCACGTTCTCGAGCGTGAGGACCGATGGTTCGGGTTCTGCATCGACATAGCTCGAGAACGCGAGCAGCTCGGCGAGAAGCCAATCGATCGTGATGCGATGCTCCACTCGATCCTTCGAGGATGCGAGCAACGATTCGATCTCGGCCGCGTCCGCGACCGGATCATCGAGGCGCGATGCAGTGCCCGCCAACGGGTGGGCGCGAACGGTTCGATCGCGTCGACTGACCAACAATTCAGGAGACGCACCCACGAAATCGTCGACTGAGAACAGAAAGGCTGAGCGGAATCGTTCAGCTAGGAGCTCGACGATGCGACCGCTGTCGAAGACAGAAGAGGCCTTCAGAGTGAGTGCCCGCGACATCACCACCTTCTCCAAACCGCTCCGAGAGATCGTGTCGCGGGCCACGGCCACGACGTCATCGCGAAAAGATTCGGCCGTTCGATCGAGCAACAACTGAACCGTCGTCGGCTTCGGGGCGAACGGTCGACTCAACGCCGCGTCAACATGCTCACGCGCAGAGTTGAGCGAGCCCGACAGCACGGTGATAAAGCGCACGCCCTCTGATTCGCCAAGCACGACGTCTGGCACGAACGCTCGACCCGGCCGGTCCACATCGAAGTCGAGTGACGCGAATCCTACGGGTCCGGTGCCTGGGCGGCTCACCGGATCGGCACCGGCCATGTCGGCGAGCGCACGCTGAGCATCGGCGACCGTTCCCGAAAGAGCGAGATCGATCTCGGTTCTGTTACCCAGTCCAGCAAGCACTACTTCGGGTGATCGCCACAACAAACCCGATCTGGCACCTACGGCGACGACGTCGACAGAAGACAAAGGATCTGACGGTTCGAGATGAGTCGTCACAGCGTGCACACCTCAAAGGGTAGATGGCGGCAGACTGTTCGGGTGAAGCACAGCAGTGAGCTCTTCGTCGACGCTTCGACCGAAGCGGTCGTGGAGGTCGTCTCCGATTTGTCGACCTATCCCTCGTGGAACGATCTCGTGGCGGTTGCCGAACCAATTGCATCGGTCGACAACGACCCAGGGCCTGCGTGGCGGACCACCCTCACGGCCAAGGTCGGCCCGTTTGCGCGCTCGAAACAACTGCGGTTTGTGCGCGACACCTTTGAAACCGATGACGTTGGAACGACATCGGTTCGTTTCTCTCGCAGCGAGGTCGATGGACGCGACCACGCTGGCTGGACCATGGACTGCGTCGTGACGGCGAAGACAGGCGAACATCCCGGCACCGTCGTAACCCTCACGCTCCAATACGACGGGACTCTTTGGGTGCCCGCTCTCGGTAGTGTTCTCGACGGAGCGATCGACCGGGCCACCCGTCGCCTCCCCGACTACGTACAGGAGCGTCCATGAGCGCCAACTTCGACGAAGCCATCGCGCTTGCAACGTCCGATGACCTATCCCAGGACATCGTCACCTGGGCAGGACACATGACCAAGGACTGGTCCATCGGCAGAGTCCCCAATGGCGGGTATTCGGGCGCCTTGAACCTCAACGCACTGTTGCAGCACAGCGGCAAGGCCGTGGCTCGCTCCATGACAAGCCACTACTACCGCCCAACGATCCATGGCGCACCCTGCACGATCACGACCGAGATCCGCCGTCGCGGTCGAACAATGACCCACGCGGATGCCTCCCTAGTCCAGGATGGCAAGGTCAGAGTACGCAGCGTTGGCGTGCTCGGCGAGTACGCCGACGACGATGTCGTGAAACCAGTATCTCCGCTACAGATCCCTGCGCCCGAGGACTGTGTGCTTCGCGATCCGGCTCTGCAAGGTTTTCACATGAGCCTCATGGACTCGCTCGAAGTTCGGGTCGACCCCGATATCGAGCACCTCGTCGGCAATCCTGAAGCCGAAGCACGAATTGAGGGCTGGGCCCGATTCATCGATCCACGCCCAAACGATGCTCTCGCACTCGGACTATTCGCCGACGCGTTCCCTCCGGCGGTGTTGATTCCTCGTCCCGACAGCGGCTGGATCCCAACGGTAGAACTGACGACCCACGTCCGTGCCCGCGCCGTCGACGGCTGGATCCGCGCTCAGGTCACGACCAACAACATTCGTGGCGGGAATCTCATCGAAGACGTGCGCCTCTGGGACCAGACGGACACCCTCGTCGCCCAGTCCCGCCAGCTCGCAATCCTGCTCTGACTCATCGGCAACTTCCGCCGACGAACCTAGAAGGTCTCGATGGCTGCCCATCCAAGCCAGACGAACAGGATGATCACGCCTATTCCGAACTGGGCAATGGCCGCAGCGCCCATGCCGGTGAGCACGCCTTTGGTCGACTCCCATGCCCCAGCCCATTCCTTCTTTTCCCAGTATTCCGCGAGCGCGACCCCAACGACTGCGCCGACGATGACGCCAACGACCGGAATAACGAAGAATCCAATGATGGCGCCGATCACCGCGGCCCACTGTGACTTCGTCGACGCTCCCGCGGCATCGGCGGCCTGCTTGGGTAGCACCACACCCAGACCGACCGAGATGCCCGCCAGGATCGTCACGGTCGCGATCGCACCGACCGCCAACAGATCGAAGCCAGCGACGAAACCGTAGCCGATCACTCCAGCCCACATGAGCAGAATGCCCGGCAACACCGGCAGGATCGTGCCGCTGAGCCCGACGAGCAACACGAGCAGGAATAGGAGGGAGATGAACAGGTCAACCATGAGTATGAGCTAGCGGCTCGGGTCAGCGAAGTGGTCGATGGGTCCCCGACCTTCGCCGAGTCTCCACGTCACCGCCGACTCGAGACCGGCAAGAACGAACGATGCTGCGGACCCGACCGACGGTTCGATCGCCACACCCGAGGCGAGCGAGGCGGTAATCGCAGCGGACAAACTGCATCCTGTTCCGAGGACGTTTTTTGTATCGACTCGCTGGTGTTCCATGGCGTAGATCTCGCCGTCCGTTGCCACCGTGTCGACCGCCCAACGCTCTTCGAGTAGGCCCGTGATGACTACCGCTGCGGGACCGAGCTCGACCAACACCTCAGCGGCCGCCTTCGCGCTCGCCCTGTCGCCGATGTCGACTCCCGAGAGCAACGAAGCTTCGGCAACATTTGGTGTGATGACCGTGGCGATCGGCACGAGGCGTTCGCGGTATAGCGAGACCATGTCCGGCGACAACATTGGGGCGCCAGCCGAATTGACGAGCACCGGATCGACCACGAGCGGTCCGAGCGATCCAGCGCGGTCGACGACAACATCAACCACGTCTGCGGAGTAGAGCAGACCAGTTTTGGTCGCCGCAACACGGAAGTCTCGGGTCACAGCATCGATCTGATCACCAACAAACTCACCCGGGATCGAGTGCACCGAGGAAATGCCAGTCGTGTTCTGGGCCGTCGCGACGGTGAGGGCAAAGACGCCGTGAACACCGTGGCGCGCGAACGTCTTGAGGTCGGCTGCCAGGCCCGCACTACCGCCCGTGTCGCTGCCGGCAATCGTCAAGCCAACCGGTGGCGTCGGTGACACGAGCTCGATTAGGCGCTGGCGGTCGCGGCCGTGCGCTTCGGCCACAGGAGTCCAGCGAGGATCAGAATGACTCCCGATACAGCGACGAGGAGTATCCAGTTCGGCCCGCCCCCACCGGAGGACAACGCGACAACTCTGTTCTCTGAGCTCGAGTCGAAGACGAAGAACCACTCTTCGGTCTGGAGGTCGCCGTCGGCTGAGAGTTCGGAGTGGGTCACAACGTAGCGACCTTCTTCGGTCAGTTCGGGAAAGGTGGTGGTGGCAATACGATTCTCGGCGCTGAGCTCAGTACTCGTAACCGGTAAGTCATTGCCGCTTGGCCCAACGAGGGTGATCTCACTCGAAAGAACCGGAGCCCAGAACGAAATATCGACTTGATCGACGCTTCCGCCGACGTCTTGGCCCGCAATCGGTGCGCGTTCGAACACCTCGGTGTGCGCACCGAGCGGTGAGACGAGAACCGCCGCAAAGACAAGCGCAAAGACGGCAATGAAGCGAGCGATCATCGTCCGGCGTAGAGGTGGGCGGGCCATGGGTCGAATGTTACCGGTCCCCACAGCTTCCGTCTCAGCGGTAGACCGTTTGTAGCAAGTTCTTCACTCGCACTCAAAAACCCCGAAATGCACCTCGATGTCAGCAAACTCCGGATGCCCTGGAATGTAGGGACGTGGCTCGGTGATGGTCACGACGCGCCACAGGCCTTCGGCTTCGAGACGTTCGAAGATCGCACCGGTGTTTCGTTTCGCGTACAGATCGGTCCGTTCAGAAACCACGATCGTGCCCTCGGGCTCCACCACTCGACAGAACTCGGTCAACAGCGGTCTGAGGTCTCGCACATACGAGAGCAGGCCAATCGATAACAATGCAGAGAAGCTGTTGTCGACCAAGGTGGTTGGTAGCGAGTTGAAGTCAACCTCTGCGAGCGCTCGATAGCTAAAGGTCCTGGCCGCGGCGTCGAGTGAGTCCGGGGATAGGTCAACGCCAACTACATCGTGGTATCTGCTCGCACTTAGAGCCTGCCCGACCAGTCCGGTGCCACACGCGGCATCGAGGACTTGTGCTTCTCGTTTTACTCGAGACGAGATCAGCTCAACGGCATCGGTGGGTGCTTCATAGCCCCACGACAACACGTCTTTTTCGTATGACTCTGCCCAGCGGTTGTAATAGTCGCAGACCCGCTTCGAGTCGCGGAGTGTCAGCTCCATCAACCCGCTCCCCTGCGGGTTTCCTTCGATCATTAATATCCGCCTCCAGCGCCTCGATCCTCAACCTCCATTCCTCGCCCCGACGACAGTGTTTCCACCAGAGCGACCCGCATGGATAGAAGGTCAGAAGTCATAGTAACCATTCGAAAGCCGCGCTCAAGTCTGTCTGCGGTGGCTTGTGGGGTTGCGTGGATGCCTGGCACGACGCCGTGAGCGTTGCAGCGTTCGACGATGTGGTCGAGCGCATCGAAGAACGACGGATCGGTGGTGCCACGTCCAAGGCCCATCGACACGCCGAGGTCCATGGGGCCAACGTAGATCGCCTCGACACCTTCGGTCGCCAGGATGTCATCGATGTTTTCGACAGCTTCGACCGTCTCGATCATTGGAATGATCAGCACGTGATCGTTGGCGACCTCGGCGTAGTCAGGCCCTTCGATTGGTTGTGCGCGAATCGGTCCGGAACTTCTGGTACCACGCGGCGCGTACATGCCACTCCGCATCGCTGCTTCGCATTCTTCAGCGGTGTTCACCATCGGGACGATCACCGACATTGCACCGGCATCGAGCACCTTGCCGATAATCCCCGGCTCGTTCCACGGCACGCGAACTGTTGCTGTCACATTCGAGAGGCAGACGCCCTGAAGCATCGGCACCATGTCTGAATAGTCGATCAGGCCGTGTTGCATGTCGATGCAGACATAGTCATAGCCCACGTTGCCCACAATCTCAGACGTCACCGAAGACGGAATGCTGAGCCAGCAGCCAAGGGCGGGAGTCGACTGGGCAAACGCTTCGCGAAGTGGGTTCGGTCTCATATGGAGAACGTAGACGCGCCAAGACAGGTCTGGCATGCTGAAGCTGATCCACTGAACGATCGTTCAGTGGCCCGTTGCTCAGGAGGTCTCTCTCTTGTCCTACTCACTCTCGACGAACAGCCAGACGCGTCGCCTCGTGTTCTCAAGCCGTGAGGAGTCGATCGAGCTCCACCCGGTCTGGCTCCGGGAGCGAACAACCGAGGAAGGCATGGTCGATCCTGCCACATTGCAGCGCCTCTATGACCCCGCTGAACTCGATTCAACGCTGATGGCGAGCAACATCAGCTCGAACGGCGATCACAGCACGATCTCCTGGTCAGACGGACACACTCAGACGGTCAACCACGCCGCTCTGGCCCTGGAACTTGGCTGGGAACCGGACAAGCTGGCACTGCCCAAAGCGGTTGGCTGGTCGACCGAACCCGCACCATTCCCGCGGATCCCGTGGCCTGACGAGGGCGACCAAGATGCGTTGACCGTGGCTCTTGACCTCTTCTGGACTCACGGCTTCACCGTCTTCTCTGGAGCACCGACCGAGCCCGACAGTCTGAGGGATATAGCTGGCCGGTTTGGACCCGTTCGCGAAACGAACTTCGGACTGCTCTTCGATGTGTTCACCAAGGCCAATCCGGTCGATCTGGCATATACCCCGATCGAACTGAAGGCGCACACCGATAACCCCTATCGACGGCCGGTCCCGAGCATCCAGTTCCTGCATTGCCTAGTCAACGACGCCACCGGTGGTGAGTCGACCCTCGTCGACGGCCTCGCTGCGTTCGACGACTACAAATCCATCGACCCTGAAGGCCACGAAGTTCTCACCAACACCATGGTGACCTACCGATACCAACACGGCGACCAACGTCTCGAGGATCGCTCGCCCATCCTCGAGACGGACAAGTGCGGCCAGTTCACCGGCATCCGTAACAGTGACCGCTTGGACTTTGTCGACGCCGTCGACCCGGACGTTCTCGACGTGTTCTACCGAGCTCGCGCCGGCTTGCGATCACTGCTCAATGACCCCGCACGTCGAGCAACATTTCTACTGGCTGCGGGCGATGTCATGATGATGAACAATCGCCGCCTACTCCACGGCCGCAACAGCTTCGAGATCACCACCGGTCAACGTCATCTTCAGGGTTGCTATATCGAGCTCGACGGCCCGGCCATCCTCCAACGGCGCCTCCTAGCGGCTTCGCATTCGACGTGAACAAATCACTTCTCGTTTTGAGCGACTAGAAGAAAGCTCGTTTTGAGCGACTAGAAGAAAGCT
>CAZSYL010000027.1:3407-30741 GCA_964610745.1 uncultured Acidimicrobiales bacterium | reverse complement strand
AGCTTCCGAGAGTCAAAGTTTGTATTGCAAACTATATGGCAATTCAGACTAGTTTGAAAGCATGGACAGAAAACAACAAATGACGGGACTGACCATCGCGTACGGCATCACGGTGGGCTTGGTTGGTTGGCTAGCAAACGACGCGGTTGCGATCGTTGCCGCAATCGGTGCGATCATCGTGGGCCTGGGGTGGGCCTTTTACGCCCGCGACACTGATACCAACTGACGGTGATACATGGATGGTGAGAATACGGCGGACACACTTCGCTTCGTCGACGATGTCGGCACTTCGACGCGCTCACACCTCCAGCTTTTCTGGTTTCCACTACTCGTCTTCGGTGTCGTCTCCTTGGGCGCAGCCGTCGTCGAGGTGATCGGCACCGGTTTCACGGTCGGGTTGTATTGGATGGTCTGTGGAGTTGTCGGCGGAATGCTCACGAGCAGGCACTATGAACGACGCGAGGACGACCTCGGACTCATTCGCGACGCAAAGCCATACCTGGTGATCGTGGCGCTCCTCGCTATTGGAGCCTTTGTGTTGCCGATCATCACCTTCCCGGGTTGGCCAAACGCAATTTGGGTCGGCATGTGCTACCTCGCATTTGCCTGGCTCGAACGGAACATCTTCGTCGGGTGGGCCGCCGCGTTGATGGTCGCTCTCGGGGTCGTCTTCTCCATTGTGGACGTGTCGCATGAGCCGGCGTGGATATCTGTCGCGACCGGCCTCGTACTCATTCTTTGTGGGTATCTGGCGTATCGTGAAACCCTCCGAATATGACCGCTGACCGACACCCCGTTCAAGAACTCGACGACGTTGTTCATCAACGTGCACGACTCGGAGTCCTCGCGATCTTGTGCGAAGTTTCCGAGGCCGACTTCAACACCATCCGAGCAACACTCGAACTCACCGCCGGAAATCTCTCACAGCACTTGAGCACCCTCGAAGACCGTGGGTACATCCGCCAACGCAAGACCTTTGAAGACAAGCGGCCCCGCACCTGGGTCAGGGCCACCGCGAAGGGTCGCAAGGCCTTCGAACGCGAGATCGACGCGCTGAGATCCCTCATCGCTCGGCACGACGACAGTGCCCGCTGACTCAGTTTTGTTTCCGGGACGTTTCCTGTGTTTCGTGCTCGTTTCGTGTTGGTGAACGGAACCTGTTCGCTGTTCCTCAAGCCGGTGTGAACCGCCACAGTGTCTCCCAGGTGCCACAGCGTCGTGGTGCCGCCCAACGATCGGGGTCTGACGGACAGCCCCGAACAAATTGCCTTGGGAGGGCACATGAAACGCAAACTTTTGGGTGGCGCTGCAGTCGCAGTCGCACTTCTCGCAATAACTGAGCCGCTAGGAGCACAAACCTCGACGGCTGATCTCCAGCGCGGCGGCGAAGATCTCGATCTGCTCAACATGATCGTGCTCGACAACATCTTCATCTTCATCTGCGCCGTGCTCGTCCTCTTCATGCAAGCGGGCTTTGCAATGGTCGAGGCGGGCTTCACCGAAGCGAAGAACGCAGCGAACATCATGATGAAGAACCTCATGGACGTCGCAGCGGGCATGCTGCTCTTCGGCCTCATCGGCTGGAACATTGCCTACCCGGGCTTTGACGAAGAAAGCGTTGGCATCCTCGGAATCGCCTCGGGCGCCCTTGGATTCCTCGGTGTATCTGGCCTCTCTGACCTCAACGTCGCCGATGTTGATGGCTACCCGTTGGCCGTGCCGGTCGACTTCCTCTTCCAGGCAGCCTTCGCAGCGACAGCTGCGACGATCGTTTCGGGCGCGGTTGCTGGCCGCACCCAGTTCAAGGGCTACCTCATCTACACCATGGTGCTCACCGCTCTCATCTACCCTGTCGTCGTTGGTTGGCAGTGGGGTGGCGGATGGCTCTCACAGCTCGGATTCGTCGACTTCGCTGGCGCCGGCCTCGTCCACATGACCGGCGGCTTCGCCGCTCTCATGGGCGCCGTCTTCCTCGGCCCACGTATTGGAAAGTTCGCAGCGGACGGCAAGCCACGCACCATCAACGGTCACAGCATCCCGCTCGCCATGCTCGGCGTGTTCATCCTGTTCATCGGCTGGTTCGGATTCAACCCTGGTTCTCAGCTCCAGGCTGACCTCGCGGTTCCATACATCGCGGTCATGACCGCCTTTGCCGCAGCATCTGGAGCCAGCGCCGCAATGGTCACCTCGTGGGCTGTTGGTGGAAAGCCAGACGTCGGCATGGCCGGCAACGGCATGCTCGCAGGACTTGTAGCAATCTGCTCAGGCATTGGCAACTTCACCTCCGTCGGCACACTCCTGACCGGCGCAATCGCCGGTGTCATCGTCGTCTTTGCGATCAAGGCGGTTGAGAAGGCGAAGATCGACGATCCTGTCGGCGCATTCTCCGTACATGGTGTTTGCGGCTTCTGGGGCCTTCTTGCAACCGGCCTATTCGCAACAGTCAATTCCCCAGTGGGTGGCGACCCCGCTGACCCAGTGGAGGGTCTCTTCTTCGGCGGCGGCGTAGATCTCCTCATCACCCAGGCGATCGGTGGCGTCGCAATCGCTGCCTTCGTCCTCACTGCATCGGCCTTCCTCTTCGGAGCGATCAAGGCAGCTGGGCTTCTTCGTGTCAGCGAGGAAGAAGAACTTGCCGGTCTTGATCTCTCCGAGCACGGCGCTCCTGGCTATGACCTCGGCCTCATCGACGGGGCTGCTGTAAAGACCGAGGTTCTCAGCTAGTAGAGAATCCCGATACAGCGGCGGCCGCAGGTTCCCCCCCCCTTTCCTGCGGCCGCCGCCAAAACCTTCCAAAAGTCGGTCGTTTGTTTCGGCAATGTTTCACGACGATTAACACAAACGCACAGGATTGCGGGCTGCCTCGGCAGTCCGCAATCTTGTCTGTGTTGACACCAACGCTCACGAGCCCAATGACGTGAATCGGATGCGACGGCCAACAAGAACCAGCACTGGTTCGTACCTCAGCGAACTGCGGATTTACGAATCAGCGAAACAACGATTCTTTTGGAAAGGTAACCGATTATGGATACAGGCGATCTGGCGTGGATTCTCATAAGCACCGCACTCGTGGTGTTTATGGTCCCGGGACTTGCACTCTTCTACGGAGGCATGGTCCGGGCAAAGAACGTCGGCAATATGTTGATGATGAACATGGCCAGCGTGGCCATCGTTCCAATTCTGTGGGTGCTGTTCACCTACTCGCTCGGCAACAACCCGAACGAGAATAAGTCAGGCTTTCTTGGGGGCGAGTTCCTTGGGAACTTCGACCTGGTGGGCCTCGATGGCATTTCGGGTGACGAGCTCGTATTCGTTGCCTTCTTCATGACCTTCGCAGCAATCACTCCGGCGCTTATCTCCGGCGCGGTTGCCGACCGCATGAAGTTCAGCAGTTGGGTCGTGTTCCTCACGCTCTGGTCGATAATCGTCTACACGCCAGTCACCTACTGGGTGTACACCGGTTGGCACACCGAGCTCAACCCACACGCCCTCGACTTCGCCGGTGGAACCGCAATTCACATCAACGCCGGCGTCGCCGCCCTCGTCGTAGCACTCCTGCTCGGAAAGCGTCGTGGACTTGGCAAGGAAGACATGTCGCCGCACAACCGCTCGATGCTCCTCATCGGCACCGGCATCCTCTGGTTCGGTTGGTTCGGATTTAACGCCGGTTCAGCTGGCGCAGCCGACGGCGTTGCTGCTCAGGCGCTTATCAACACCTTCGTTGCAGGCTCTGCCGGCATGGTCGGCTGGGTCGGCACCGAGTGGATCAAGGACGGCAAGGCCACGGTCCTTGGAACAGCTTCAGGACTCGTTGCAGGCCTGGTCGCAATCACACCAGCAGCGGGCTTTGTCACCACCACCTCAGCGATCATCTTCGGCATCATCGCCGGACCGATCTGCTACTTCGCTGTAGCGCTGAAAGAACGTTTGGGTTACGACGACTCGCTCGACGTCGTCGGCATCCACGGCGTCGGCGGTGTGGTCGGCGGCCTGCTGCTCGGACTCTTCTCCAGCCTTGACGTCAACGAAGGCGGCGCAGCTGGCGGCCTCGACCTTCTCCTCAGCCAGATCATCGCCATGGGATCGGTCATCATCTACTCGGCGGTCGCAACCTTGATTATCACCCTCGGCATCAAGGCCACGATGGGCCTTCGAGTCAGCGAAGACGAGGAGTTCGCCGGACTCGATATCAGCATCCACGGTGAGGCGATATATGGATCTGATCACGGTTCGACCATCGACATCACCGACACGGCCAACGACGAGGCGGTCGTCAGCTAGTCACGGTCAGGTCTCTTATCGAAATCCGTCGGACGTTCTCGTCCGGCGGATTTCGCCGTTTTGTGCGGTGAGGTTCGGCTCAGTGATGTACCGCGCTTAGGCGGTTCGGGCTGAGCTGACTCGAGCGTGGACGGCTTTGCCCTGGGCAAAGAAGCCATGTCCAGAGATCTGGCCATCGAGCTGAAGGAGCAGACGCAGATCGGCGTCGGTGTCGACGCCGGAGTGCACGACGTCAAACCCAAGCTCTTTGGCGCTCGCGTAGACGGCCTTGGCGACCGACGAACTGCGACTCTTGTTCGTCTCATCGAGAATCGAGCTGTGCAACTTCACGCCGTCAAACTGAATTGCGTGAAGCGTTCGAAGTGATGCAGATGTCTTGCCGAAGTCGTCGAGAACGAGCGACGCACCGGCTTTGCGCAACATTTCGAGATGATGAGTAACCACGCGTCCACCGGAGTTGACGGCTTCTTCGTTCACTTCGAACATCACCTTGCTTGGACCAGCCGCCAGGCGGTCGACGATCCAACCAATTGCACGGCTATCTCGCAGCGTGCTGCCCGACAGGTTCATTCCCGTACGAACACTCTTCGAGGACCCATCATCGAGCAGAGCAAATTCGAGGACGGCTCGCTCGACGTCGGCAACCCGTCCAATGAGCTCGGCTAGGTCCATGAACTCGCTGTGGTCGATGGCGCCACGTGTTGGGTGGTTCCACACAACGTGTGCTTCGAGCGCCACGACAGTGCCAGCGGGAAGGTGAACAATCGGGACGAGCCCTGTGGTGAGCTGATTGCCTGCGAGCGCATCGACGAGCTCTGCTGCGAGCTGACGACGATCTTCGGCCTTCATACGAATCTCGCCGTCGTACACGCTTAGCTCGCCAGGGCCCTGAGCCTTCGAAGCCCGCAACGCAGCATCGCCGTGCGAGATGATCTCGGCGGCTTTCTCGCCCTTGTGCCTAGACGCAACTCCCGCGCCTGCGCTGATGCGAAGTTCGTTGTCACGTACACGGATTGGGATGTGGACCGCTGTTTGCAGTCGCCGAGCAAGGTTCGTGGCGATCTCGGTCCCCATATTGGGACAATAGACACCAAACACGTCGCCCCCGATACGACTGATGGTGTCGACCGAGCGCAGCGTCTCCCGCAAGCGGTCGGCAACCTCGGCCAGGACGGCGTCACCCACCGAATGGCCGAGCGTGCTATTCACGGTCTCCATTCCGTCGATGCCGAGCATGATGACGGTCGCGTGGGTAGGTCCGCCAGCGAATTCGATGTCGAGAAAGTCGGTGAAGGCATCGCGATCGATCGTGTTCGTCAGTCGATCCTTCGCCCCGGTCGGCTCCATCATTGGAGCGGCTGAGTAGTTCGTACGTCGGTCCTGAACGAGAAGAGCAAGGTCCAATATGTTTGCCAGCGCCTTGACCTTGTCGTCGGCATCCTCAGGTTCGCTCCCGTCGTAGATGACGCGCAGGTCGTAGTTCGAATGTGGCAATCGATACTGCTTGCCCTGAGCGAAGTCTCGGATACCGCCGATTCGCCCAACAGAGCGCCCATCGTCTTCAAGGCTCGCCGCAGAAAAGCCCGCAAGGGCCCCCGCTTCACTCAGGAATTGCTGCACATCAGTCTCGCCAAACGGCCTGACGCTCTGCAAAAGTTCTGTCCAGCTTGCTGGAATCATCTCCGTACGCCCAATCACTTCAAATTTCTCTCTATACGCCTTTCGACCAGTTCTGAGAAAACTGAAGGGACAAATGACCCACACGCGTCGAGATATCGACTCATTCGCGGTCCAAGAAGCCAAATTCATGCAATTTGTTTACTTCTGTCACACCTGTCTGACCCACGAAACAGCGCGCGAGTCCCTATCGTAGGTGGGGCCTTGTTTCCCGCCGTTCGCAGTTCAACGCCGGGGATTCTGGTCCTGCCGTGGACTCATCTCCAGAGATGAGGCTGCGCGTAGGTAGGTTCCAAAGATCGAAGGGATGCATCGAATGGCAAAGCAACGCACTACGTTCGCGAAGCTACAACGAGAGCGGGCAAAGGCCGCCAAGAAGGCTGAGAAGCAAGCAGCTCGCATTAGCGGAAACGCCACTCCAGCTCCGGATCCGGAGCCTGTTGAGGAACATCCAACAATCGATGCCGCCGAGCTCGAGAACATGACCACCGTCGAGCGTCTTTTCGCTGGCAAGGGTCGCCTCTCAGCCCCGGAGCTGATGTCGATGACCGAGAAGATCCAGCGCATGCACCAGCGCGGCGAAATCGACGATGACGAGCTCGAGGACGCCAAGCTCGAGTTGCTCGAACGTATCGAGTAGCGGCCTCGCCTGATCGGCCTACCAAGGTGTTCAGGCAGCGTCCCAGGTGAACGTCTCGTAGCCAGCGCTGTTCAGCGCGTCCAGAAACGTTCGTCCATTCTTCGGCAGGACCCCAACGATGGCACCCCCGCTGCCGGCATAGTTCGCACTGGCGCCGAGGTCGCGGGCGACCTCGACCATCCGTTCCTGCTCTGGGGCCAGCTCCATAATCTCGGCTCGCAAATCAAAGCTCCGATCGATGGCCAACTTCAGGGCGTGCACATCTCCGCTGCGGAACGCTTCAGCGGCGCTGTGAGCAGCCGACGCAAATGCCCGCACCGTCGCAGGGTCTGGCGCCGGACCAGCCTGTAACAGGCCGTGTGCAGCACCACTTGTTTGGGCTGCGGACGTCGACCAGGCAAGGTACATCGGGATCTGGCGATCGGTCGTGAATCGAAGGGGTGCCACAGATGGAGAGGTCCGGAAGTCCATCAGCGCCGAGAAACCGTGGCTCTGGATCAGCTGATCCTGCCAACCCCCGGCAATCCCGAGGTCGCGTCGTTCGACCGTGTGGGCTAACTGCGCCACACGCATTGGTGAGAGCTCGACCTCGGCGACTTCGGCGAGACGCGTTATGGCGTCGATAACTATGGCGCTCGAACCGGCCAAACCGACCAATCTCGGAATCGTCGACTCCACGAGCAGTCGAACACCACCAACGGGGGCCACCTCACGGGTGAACCGAGCAATGCTTGCCGTGAGCAGGTCGAGTTGCTTCTCGGCCGCTCCCTCAGTTTGGGGCGCAAGCGCGACCGATGCGCTGAAGGCTGGAACGACAAGGGCACAGACGGCACCCCCGAAACCATCTGAGGGGTTCCCTGCAACCGCTGCCCGGGCGTAGGTCGACACCGGGCGAAGGCCTTAGTCCAGGCTGTATTGCACGGCGGCTCGTGCGCCGAGATGGGGTTTGATGAGGGTCATGATGACGTCGAGATGATCCTGGTTTGCGTTGTAGGCGTCGAAACCGGCCTGGTCTTCGAAGTCCGCGACCAGCACAAGGTCGAAGGTCCCTTCCTGGGCTCGGAGGTCGCGACCCACCGAATATGAAACGATCTCGGGAACGAGCCCAGGAAGCGTCTCCAAGCCGTCAATAATCGCGGTGAGATCGGCGTCGGTCGAGGACTCGGCAAGTTGCATCATGACTACGTGGCGAAACATGGGGGCGAGGGTAGCCCGAACATGTCCCGGATGCCTTGGCGGAGATGCTAACGAGCAGGCCCCGGGCGCACGGCGGTCCGTTCATCCTCGAGTACAGGCGCAAAGCGTCCAGTTGCCGACATCGATGGAAGTCGACGCTCCGGAAGCTCGATCAATGAATCGTCAGCGGCTGGACGCAATGCGGTCGTTGGCGATGAGGACAGAACCGACGCCGGTCCATTTGTCCAACCGCGAGCGATTGGAGCGGCACGGTCGGCAACGACAGGCTCATTGAACGACCTCGGGGCCGACGACAGTTTCGCCGATCGTGCGTACACCGCTACGGCAAAGGCCACGAGAGCGATATCGACGAGTATGTGAAGCCCCCACATCACCGTCCACAGCTGAGCCAGCAGGACCGTCAGCAACGCCGCGCCGACAAGTCCAGCGAACACCTGCTGGCGACGGATGCGAGCCATCTCCGGGGTTTGAGGTGCGGCAAACGGACCACTGGAGCGTTGGTCATACGGGCTTGGTGGGATCCCGAAAGACGGGCGTGAGTTCAGCCGATCACGTCCCCAGGTCACTGCGAAAGCAGCCCATCCGAGCGCGATGATTAGGACGACAAACAGCAGCATGTTGCGGGGGGTTCCTCATGTCAGACAACAGAGTGACCGCAAGACCATAGCGCCGAAATCGATGATTTATACGGACCCCTCGCGGTGATAGGCGCCACTCTTACCACCGGTCTTTTCCCATAGAGCGATGTCGCCAATGGTCATTCCCTTATCCAACGACTTGCACATGTCGTAGATGGTTAGCGCGGCGACCGAACACGCTGTGAGAGCTTCCATTTCGACACCGGTCATGCCAACGGTCTCCACCGAAGCCTCGATGTCGATGTGTCCTTCCTCGATCTCGAAGTTCACGTTGACGGCGCCGATGAGCAACGGATGGCACAAAGGCACGAGATCGGCAGTGCGCTTGGCCGCCTGGATTCCGGCCACTCGGGCAACGCTCAGCACATCCCCCTTGGAGATTGCGCCGCGGGCAACAGCCGAAGCGGTATCGGGGGTCATCACCACCCGCCCCTTGGCGATAGCGCGACGGTGAGTCGGCTCTTTCTGGGTCACGTCGACCATGCGGGCGCGCCCCATTGGATCGAGGTGGGTGAATCCTTCATGAGCAGACATCGACAGAATTCTAGCTAGTCGACAACTGCCGCGTACGGCCCTAGCCGCCGATCTGGCTCATGTTTCGCTTCGGGCGAATGAAATGCACCGTGTCGATTCCGTGACCCGCCCACTTGTCGTGGACCGCTCCTTCGATAATGGCAGCCACCTCGTCATCACTCGCTCCAGCGCGCAGCGCATCACGGAGGTTGTAGTCGGTGACGGCAAAGAGACAGTTGCGGAACTGCCCGTCGGCGGTGAGCCTGATCCGGTCGCAGGTGTCGCAGAACTTCTCCGTGACCGTGGCGATGACGCCGACTTCGCCGTTGCCATCCGCGTACTTGTAGCGCGTCGCAGGCGCCGACGTGCGTTCGATTGCCTTCAGCGGGAACTCGGCATTGATCTCGTCGATCACTCGCTGCAAGGGCACAACCCGGTCCGGACCCCATTGCTCATCAGCATCGAGGGGCATGAACTCGATAAACCGCACAATCACGCCCTTGTCTCGGCCAAACCGCGCAAAGTCGACGATTTCGTCGTCGTTGATCCCGTTCATCAGGACGACGTTGATCTTGACCGGGTCGAAACCGGCTTCGAGCGCCGCATCGATCCCATCGAGCACACGATCGAGATCGTCGCGGCGCGTCAACTCGATAAATCGGTCTTTGTGGAGAGAATCGAGGGAGATGTTCAGCCGATTCAATCCGGCATCCTTGAGATCCTCGGCAACGAGCCGCAACGAGGCACCGTTGGTCGTCATTGCTAGATCTACGCCGAGCGCGGACAGTTTGCGTACGAGACGGCTGAGGTGCGCCCGTACGGTTGGCTCGCCACCGGTCAAGCGAATGCTGTCCACGCCGTACCGCTCGACGAGCAAACCTGCGACGCGTTCGATCTCTTCGAAACTCAGAAGCCCTTCGCGAGGCATCCACTCCATGCCCTCTTCTGTCATGCAGTACTGACAACGGAAGTTGCACCGGTCCGTCACCGCGATTCGAAGATCGCGATGCACCCGACCAAACGTGTCTTCGAGGCGTTCCATCCACCAATCGTACGGGGTTTTGACCAGAACATGAAAGGCGACTGCGGGTAGCCTCGGTCCAATGATCCCTCTTGACGACGCCAGAACGTTCGTACTCTCCAAGTGTGAGCCCGGAGAGAAGGTCTCGGTGGCCATCGACGACGCCGCAGAACTTGTGACAACGAGCGACTTGGCCGCAGCTGGTCCAATCCCGCCGTTCGACAACACCGCAATGGACGGGTTTGCAGTTCGCGCCGCTGACCTCGCCGACGCGCCGCTCACGCTCGACATGGTCGGAACGATTGCCGCAGGCGCTATTCCTGATATCGAGGTCGGCAATGGTCAGGCCGTCCGCATCATGACCGGTGCACCAATGCCACCGGGAGCAGACGCTGTCATCATGGTCGAATTGACGACCATGGCAGAAGACGAACAATCCGTTGTGGTCGCTGAACCGGTCCCAGTCGGCAACCACATTCGCCCCGCCGGCGATGACGTGCAGCCAGGCCAGATCGTGTTTCCCGCAGGGACCCATCTACGAGCCGCCCACCTCGGCGTCTGCGCTTCGATCGGGGTGTACGACATTCCCGTATATCGGCGACCTCAGATTGGCGTGATCTCGACCGGCGATGAACTGCTCGACGGTCCCGGGCCTCTGGGTGTCGGACAAATTCACGATTCCAACCGTCACACACTGCTCGCCCTGGTCAACTCGACCGGAGCGCACGGCGTCGATCTCGGGTTGGTCCCCGACGACGAAGAGCTCATCCGCACCGCAATGACAGAAGCTGCCGAATCCTGTGATGCAGTCATCACCAGCGGCGGTGTCTCGATGGGCGACTTCGACTTCGTCAAGAAGGTTCTCAACGAAATTGGCGATATGGAATGGATGCAGGTGGCCATAAAGCCGGCGAAACCTCTCGCTTTCGGGACCGTCGGTGGCACGCCGATCTTTGGGCTACCGGGCAACCCGGTCTCGTCGATGGTGTCGTTCGAGCTCTTTGCACGGCCGGGTATACGAAAGATGATGGGCCATCCCAACCCGATCCCGCAGCCGATCAGTGGAATCGCCGCATCACCGATGCCCCGAGGACCGGACGGCAAGACACACTTTGCCCGCGTGCACGCCTCACCGACCGACGATGGCCGCTACGAGGCATCGTTCAGCGGAGGTCAGGGCAGCCACCAGCTATCGGCGATGGCAGCCGCCAATGCGCTCGCGGTCATCCCCAACGGCGACGGGATCAAAGCCGGCGAACCGGTCGACCTGCTCCTCTTCTAGCGGGCTCTACTGCACCCTTGCGGTGCTCGGTGTTAAAGATCTGCGGCGATCGACTTGATCAGCTCCGCGAATTCGTCACCGAGTTCGCGATGTTGCAGGCCGAGTTCGACCTGGGCACGTAGAAAGTCGAGCTTTTGTCCAGCGTCCCAGCTTCCACGGTTGTCGATGACACCGTAGAGACCGGTCGTGGTGGCGATCGTTGCCATTGCGTCCGTGAGCTGGATCTCGTTGCCAACTCCAGGTTCGGTTTTGTGAATGTGCTCAAAGATGTCTGGGGTGAACAGGTAACGACCCATCACCACGCGGTTCGATGGCGCATCCTCAACCGCAGGCTTTTCGACGATCCTTGGAATCTTCACCACACCTTCGGCAATGTCCTCGGTCGCCGCACACCCATAGCTACTGACCTCTGACATTGGCACTTCGCGCAAAGCAACGTTGGATGCGCCGTACTCGTCGTATGCCTCGACCATCGCCTTGACGGTTTCGCCACGCGATACGAGGAGCTCGTCGGGGAGCAGAACCACGAACGGTTCGTCGCCAATGTGTTGTTCGGCCATGAGAACCGCGTGGCCAAGCCCAAGGGGCTCGGGTTGACGAGTGAAGTGAAACTTGGCCATCTCGGAGATATCGATGATCTCCTGACGTGATTCGGTCTTGCCCTTTCGCTCGAGGAGCGTTTCGAGCTCAAAGGCGCGATCGAAGTGATCTTCGAGCGCCTTCTTCGCCGTGCCGGTGATGATCAGGACATCATCGATGCCCGCAGCGACCGCTTCTTCGACCACGTACTGGATCGCAGGTTTGTCGACGATCGTCAACATCTCCTTGGGTTGTGCCTTGGTCGCCGGGAGAAACCGGGTTCCGAGTCCTGCTGCCGGGATAACGGCCTTGCGTACCTTTGCCATGCTCTTCAATCGCCTGAACGTCAGCTGACTTTAAGCTCTTCACCCGAAATCAACCGTGAAATGTTGGACCGATGTCGATAGATGATCACGGCAGAAACGGCAGCAGCAGCCGCAATCTCGACCACGCTTTCGTGGAACACAACAACGCCGAGGAACAACCCGGCGGTGATCGCCAACGAACCTACCGATGCCCGCTTGGTCAGTCTGACGATGATGGCAAAGCACACGATAAGGATCAGCCCGAGAACGGGAAACAGGGGCAACGACCCGCCGCCCCCGGTTGCGACGCCCTTACCGCCGTTGCGAAACCTGGCAAACGGAAGCACGTGGCCAATGGTCGCCCCCGCCCAAACAACAGCCGCCCACGGTCGACCCAGTAGCAGCAGAGTCCCGGCCACCGGGATGAGGCCCTTCAAAACATCGACAACCACAGCGAGCAATCCGAATTTGGCTCCCGATGTCCGATAGACGTTCGATGCTCCGGGGTTTCCCGACCCCTCTTTCGAATGATCGTGCCCCGAGAGCATCCCGATGATGCTCGCCGTTGGAAACGAGCCCGCGAAATATGCAGCGAGGACGAGTATTCCGCCTAGGACTGTTTCGGGCACACCCCTATGTTAGGACGCCATGGGCCCCAGAGCTTCCCGGGACGGGTTGTGAGTTCGCAGCAAACCCTCAATACTCTCAATGACCACTTCGTTGAGGACAGAAAACTCAAATGCCGACCTACCAGTACAGATGCAAACAGTGCGGAGAAGAATTCGAGAAGGTGCAATCCTTTTCTGACGACTCCATCCCGAAGTGCACCGGATGCGGTACCCGCTCAAAGAAGAACGTGACGAAGGTTTTCGGCCAGGTCGGCATCAGCTTTAAGGGCAGCGGCTTCTACAAAAATGACTCCAAGAGCTCCCCGTCGAAGTCCTCGAGCAGCTCAAGTTCGTCGGATTCCTCGAAGTCCTCGAGCAGTTCAAGTTCGTCAGACTCGTCGACGTCCTCCAGCAGCTCGACCTCGTCAGATTCCTCCTCGTCATCGTCGTCTGACTAGCCCTAGCGGCGAACGACGAGCACATTGCCCTCTCGGAGAGCAACCGCTATTGGTCTAACGTGACGAGAAGGCACGGCGACCGAGAAGGCCGACTCCGTCACAGAGACGACCAGACCCGGATCTTCGAGCGCGTCGACGCCGGCTGACGCCCCACCGGGGCTCTCGGTGCCCAGGTACAACTCGATGGCATCTCCCGGTTCGAGCAACGGGACGAGTTCATCGACCGGCATCGAGAAGACTCGATGCCCGTCGGGAACCGCGACGTCGGCGTCTCCGTCGACCGATGGCTCGGCTTCGAAGAAAATGGCGCCGACGCCGACCGTCACGACCACCGCGAGCCGAATCAACACGCGTTGGTGAAACAGACGGTTGCGCACCTGAGCAAATCGCAACCTCAGCGAGAGCGGCACCCAGCGCCAACGTTGGCGCAGACGACGCCGCGCCTTGGCACCTTGATGCCTTCTTCTTATCGTTGCCACTCGTGAGGTCGGATGTGACGTTGCTTGTCGAACGCCGCTCATGGCGTTGTACCGCTTTCCCTGGCGCGAAGAACTCGCGAATCGAGGGGGAAGCTCAACCTGATCGTAGCGGTGAGTCACGCGCGATGTCGTCCCGGGCCTCCTAGGCGTAGTGGTTGAGTTCGGCCTAGTCAGCAGGCATCGACGAAGCTGGTAGAAGCCACAAATAACGCGTCGTAACCTTCGAAATCGTCCAATGACCGATCGATCGGGAGGGTCTTGACCTGTGCAAGGGCGGCGCAGCGGGCGGTTTGCTCATCCTCGCCGTTGAGTAGGTGATGTAGCACGAGTTCGTTCGCGACGATCAGGGGAAACACGACTGCGATTCGCTGGTCGGCTGGGTCGCCAATCTGTTCGCAAATATCGGATGTGACCGAGCGTCGCTGTGCGTCTGCGGCCCCGACTATCCCAGCTTCGCCGGCAATAGCCACAAATTCCGCAGCTTCATCGGCGTCATCAAAGAAGACTTCGAAGCGCCCGCATACAGAGCCGTCAGCATTCTCGTAGATCGCAAAGGCATCGTCGTCATAGCCAATCAGCGCATCGAAGGCGCCGTCTGTTCCAACGATTGGAGCAAGCGTTGCAAACCATGCGAGTGCTCCGAGATCGCCGTCTGCCTCGTCGCGGCCTTTCGGTGGATCGAACTCGACGAGGGCGTTGACCTGCTGGCTGTCGGAGTCCCCAAGTAGATCGATGAACCGTTCTGTCGATCCAACCTCAGGACTCCGCAGCAATCGGTTGAGTTCTTCTTCACCGTCGGTCTCGATGATGGACATCACGAGCGGAACACCCAACCCATAAGAGACAAAGAAGGTCGAATCGAGGTAACTATTGCCGGGGTCCTCAAACGGTTGGTTTGGGTCAAAATCAATGGCGTCGAGGTAAGCCTGTCGTTCGGCCACGGTCATCTGGACAAACCACGCCTCGGCGATCCGTTCAGCATCGCCCTCGATGAGTGCCAGTCGAGCCTGGCTGCTATCGGCCGTGTCGGGGTAGTAGTCGAGCATGCCGTTCTGGTCTTGGAGGGCGTGGGTCAACTCATGGACGATCGTGAGCTCCAGGCTGAGCAGGGATTCGCCCTCGGGCAGTACGATTTCGTCCTCGAACGGATCGTAAAACGCTCCTGCATTTGCGATGATCGACTCCTCAGTCGACTCTTGAGAATCCAGGTCCGCCTCGAAATCGACCAGACCCAAGAGGGTGAACGCATCACCATAGGGATCTGCCACGGGGAGCTCATCAAGCGACGCCTGGGCTGCCTCTAACGCTGCTCGATTCTCCTCAAAGCCTGCAGCCACCTCTTCGGCAATGTTCGCGAATCGGACGTCTACCGGCCTGCCAAAACGGAGGCCTCGCTCGGACTCCACGAATTCGACATACGGTTCGAGGACGGGATCCCACTCTTCCTGGGCAAAGGGACCAATCGCGTCGTTTCCGAGCAATCCGCTCGCATAGACCGTGTAACCGAGCGAGATGGCAGCAAAAGCACCAATGACCGCCAGACAGATCAGAAGGTCACGAACGGTCGAGTTCGGCTTTCGTGGAGCGGGAGCGTACGGCACGGTCACAGAAACCTATCGACACGCCCCCATGCTGGCCTAAGCCCTATCTGTTCGTGCTAGCCGATCACTCCGGCTGCCAACAGGCCGAACGCAATGATGCCGACAGCAATCCGGTACCAGCCAAAGACCTCGAAGCCCTTGTCGTTGAGCCAGGCCACCATCCACTTCACCGCAGCCATGGCAGATACGAAGGCAACGACCAGTCCGATCAGCGGGGTCGTGACTCCGAACGTGTCGATCAGCTCGGCACCTCCGCCAAGCCCCGCCCATGCAGTAGCCGCAGTGAGGGTGAGAAGCCCGAGCAAGAAACTGAATTCCACTGCAGCGCGCAATGACAGTCCGACCAAAACCGCTCCGATGATCGTCACCATCGAACGACTTACTCCGGGCCAAACCGCCAGCGCCTGAATCAGTCCAATGACGATCGCGTTCTTCCACGTGAGCGATCCAAGTTCGACACCAGCCTGGTCGAACCATCCTGTCCGGGAAAGAGCCAGGATGACGATGCCTCCCACAATCCACGCACCAGCGATCGGTCCAACGCCAAAGAGGTTGTCCATGACGAAGTCCTCCGTGCTCAGTCCGACGACAGCGGTGAACGTAAAGGCGATGAGAACCGCGACGAGAATCTGGCGGCCTTCATCGCTCTTTCCGAGCAGTCCGTCGAGCATCTGGCGAATTCGTTCCCAGTACAGGAACAAAACAGCGACGATCGCTCCGACCTGGATGCAGATCGCATACGTGTTGATCGCTTCGGTGCTTACCTCGGTCTCGTTCAAACCTAACAACTCGTTCGTCACCAACAGGTGGCCGGTCGATGACACGGGCAGGTATTCGGTCAGCCCTTCGACAAGCCCAAGAATGATGGCTTGAAGAATGGTGAGTTCGACTTCGGTTCCGTCCTGAGCAAACCCCGAAGCTAAGGCTGGGGTCGTGGCTGCAAACCAGGTCACGAGCGCAATGCCGACGAAGGCCAATACACGCGACCTCGATGGACGGAAACTCGTTCGTGCGTGAAGACGACGCGCCGCTCTCGCAACAGTGCTGGACATGACTACCAATCGACTGGAAGCAGTGCGGGCCAACGCGCTGCCAGGGGGTGAACTACATCGTATCGGGACACCATTGTTGGTGTCAGTAGAACGTACGACCCACGTTACGCGCCGCTCATCGCGACATCGGCGATCGCCAACGAGACCATCCCCGCACCGCCCGGCAGCCATTCGGTGTCTGCACCCACGGCAACAACGTCGTTGAGCATCTTTTGCATGGTGGACGCAATGGTCGCTTCACGAATCGGTTCAGCTACTTCGCCCTCGCGGATCATGAGACCACTCACACCCACGGAGAAGTCTCCACTGATCGCGTTGACACCAGAGTGCAAGCCACTCATCGAGGTCACGAGCAATCCATGGTCCACGTTTGCGGTGATCGAGTCGAGGTCTCCACTTCCGGGCTCGACGATGACGACGTGTGCACCAACGCCTGGGGTCGAGGCATATCCACGCACGGCGTTTGCGGTCGTCCCCTCGCCGCTTCGTCGGCCTGTGTAGGTGTTGTGAAGAAAGGTCCGGAGGACTCCGTTATCGACGAGCGTCGATGGTGAGGCGGTCTGTCCTTCGGCGTCAACCGAGGTCACACCGAAAGAACGCGAATCGGTCGGATCGTCCGTGATGGTGAGCAGTGGCGAGGAGATCTGCTCACCCATTCGATCGACAAATGGCGATCGACCCTTCAGCACTCGACCACCGTTCAACATCCCGACGAGGATGCCAATAATCGAATTAGCCATACGCGGTTCGAGAACGATGGTGACCTTCGACGATGGCGGCTGCGTTGCACCCAGCAGTCTGGTTGCGCGAGTAACCGCGTCCTTCGCTGCCTTGTCGATCGATAACGGACCTGGACCGAAGTTCACGTCCGAACCGAAGCCGACCTGGGTTTCCCCGTCGTCATCTTTGGCCATGGCCATGATCGATATCGCCGCACCAGTTCCGCGATCGGTGGCTCGAACACCCGTGCTCGTCGCTAGGGCTAACTCACCCGAGCTGTCGCTGTACATCGAGACTCGAGATCCTGAAATGCGCGGATCGCTGTTCAACACTTGAGCTTCGAGGTCGAGCGCCATCTGGATTTTGTCCTCGGTCGCCATGGCGCTCACGCCATCGTCCCAGGAATCGTGGACGATCGGGGTGCCACCATCGGGTTCGCTCAACCCGACCCATTCGTCGAACTCGGCAAACGCCCGATTGTCACGCGCCTCGGCAAGCGTTTCTCCAAGAACGTCCTCTTCGAGCGAGCCTGCGTGGGCAAACCCGACCCGACCTTCGGCGATCACCCGGATCCCAATCCCAGCCGACGTTGCCGACGTGAACGACTCGACCTCGCCGCCATAAGCCTTTGCTTCGATCGACGATCCCTTCGACACGAAAGCCTCGATCTGTTCGCCGTTCGTTGCCTGTTCGGCGATTCGTTCGGCGATAGCTAAAAGTTCGTTCATTCTTAGAAGCTTAAGGCTCTGTTGGACGCCAGCATGCGTACTATTTACCCATGCCTTGGTGGTTATGGATAATCGTTGTTGTTGCAATCCTCCTGACCATTGTTGCAATTCACGACGTCACACAACGGAAGCACGCGATCCTTCGCAACTTCCCAGTGATTGGACACCTGCGATATCTGATCGAGAAGATCGGTCCGGAGCTGCGCCAGTACATCGTTGCTGACAACGACGAGGAACTTCCCTTCAGCCGCGACCAACGACGCTTCATCTACGCGTCGGCCAAACAACAGAACGCGTACTTCGGCTTCGGAACCGATAACGATTTCGATGTGCCGGGATACGTTCTCTTCCGCCACGCAGCGTTTCCCTATCCATCACCTCCGAAGGAAGAAAAGGATGAGCTTCCAATGCGGAAGGTCATCGGCGAATCGCACGGCCGCGAATTTGCATTCGCACCCGAGTCTGCGGTGTACGTCTCGGCGATGAGCTTCGGTTCGTTGTCGGCTCCGGCGGTCGAGTCACTGAACCGTGGGGCGGCCCTTTGTGGCGCACTGCACAACACCGGCGAAGGTGGCATCAGCAAATACCATCGCCAAGGTGGATCGCTGATCTTCCAGCTTGGAACGGGCTACTTCGGCGCTCGAAACATCGACGGCTCCTTCTCCATGGACGCAATGATGGCGTCGATGGACAAGGCGCCCGTCAAAGCCATTGAGCTCAAGCTGAGCCAAGGGGCCAAGCCCGGGCTCGGCGGGGTCCTCCCAGGCCGCAAAGTCACCCCGGAAATTGCCGAAGCGCGAGGCGTCGAAGTCGGTGTCACCCTCAACAGTCCGAGCAGTCATCGTTCTTTTTCCAATGTGCCCGAGCTGATCTCGTTTGTCGAGGACATCGCTCGCGAAAGTGGTCGACCTGTCGGTATCAAATCGGCCGTCGGCGAAAAGGCGTTCTGGCACGAACTGGCCGAAACGATGAGGTCGACGGGTAAGGGCCCGGACTTCATCACCATCGATGGCGGTGAAGGCGGCACTGGGGCAGCTCCCCTCCCCTTCTCCGACCATGTCGCGCTGCCCTTCCGACACGGCTTCTCCGAGGTATACCGAGCGTTTGCGGAACAAAACTTGCACGACCGAGTCGCGTTTCTCGCTGCAGGCAAGCTCGGCCTTCCGACCGAGGCCATGGTGGCGATGGCGATGGGAGCCGATGGCATTGGCGTGGCCCGCGAAGCAATGTTGGCCATAGGGTGCGTGCAAGCCCAGAAGTGCCACGACGACCATTGCCCGACGGGGGTCGCGACGCAGAACCGCTGGCTCACCCGCGGACTCGACCCGACGAACAAGTCGGTTCGCTTCGCCAACTACGTCGGCGCCCTCCGGCACGAACTGGTGCGTTTATCAAATGCCATGGGGGCCGAACACCCGTCGTTGGTCGACCCCGAAATGGTGGAGATCCGCCTGGCCACCAACGAGGTTGTTCCCATCCGCGACATGTATGGCTACGACCCCAGCTGGTATGCCACCAGCTGAGGTCAACGCGGTCTAGGCGAGCGGAATTCGAACGTAGCTGATGTTGGGACCCGTGGCCTCCCACAACTGCAACGCATCACGTTCGGCATCGGTAGGCTCTCGACCCTCGATCTCGAACGCCCACAGCTCTTCTGGCGGCTCGTTGTAGGTCGTCAAGGAAATCACGACCTCATCATCGCCAACGGCAAGCGGCTGCACGCTGGTATTTGGCTCGACATCGATCAGCTCGGATGCATCAAGCTCGGTCCAAGTGGTGCCGTCGGGCGAGAATTGCAACTCGAAACCCTGCTGCGGCTCTTCGTAACCACCGTCATAGAACTCGGTTTCAACCTGGTCGATCTCCTCGTAGGCAGCTTCCCAGTCGTCGTCGGTAAAGGTCACGAGGTCTTCGCCGGTCTCTGGGTCAAGCCATGTCAAGGCTCCCGAGATCGGGTTCATGCGAACAGCGTCGGACGTGTCGTCGCCGTACAACTCTTCTTCGCCGACCACATAGATCTCTGCACCGTCGGGGCCACGAAGGGTGTAGGTGCCCACGTTGTAGTCAACCTCCAGCTCAAAACCATCGCGCTCGAGGACGGGGCGTTCCGCGGGCCCAGGGAACCCGAAGCTGTCTTCAAAGGGCTCAAGCAAACCGCTCGTAAAGGCGACGGTACCGACCTCACCGGACAAGAACTGTGTGTACGACTCGAACAACGACGTTTCCAAGGGAGCTTCGGTCCAGCTCTGGGCGCCGTCGGTCGATACGAAGGTGAGCGTGCCGCCCGTCTCCGAATACGCCATGAATATGAGCGTGTCTCCTGCGGCTTGCAGGCTCCCGCCCATAACACCTGACGGAGATGACACCTCGTTCCAGACAGCGCCGTCTGTGGAGGTCAGGATGGTGGTCCTGTTGCCTTCGATGTCGTCATAGCTCTCGAGGCTGGCAAAGAGGGCGCTATCTATCTGAGTAAGGCCGTTCAGATAGCTGTCGGCTGGAAGACTGCCGACTTCGGCAAAGGGTCCGGCAAAGGGTCCGGCGAGCAGCGACGCGCTCATCTCGCCAGAAGTGCCCGGTCCAAACCACAGGTCGTAGATCTCGTCGTAGAGCGGGTCGCCTGGCTCGATTACTGCCGCCGTCTCGTTCCCAGGCTCGCCCCAGAGCCGTTCGAGCTCGTCTTCGATGGCTTGACGCTCTTCGTCGGTGGTTGCAGCGTCATAACGGTCCGCAAGTTCTTGAATCTGTTCATCGGTCGGGCCTTCGAACTCTCCGAACTCTTCGAACTCTTCGTAGCTGCAGACCAGCACACTGATTGGACCGCGCTCGCCGGTGGTATCGAAACCACAGAATTCTTCACGACCGTTCTCGTCGAGAATCCCAGCACCGATCAGCAGCTCGACGGGGTCAGGGCCGGTGTTATAGATATTGCGGACCAAGATGACCCGATCGTCGAGCACAACGAAGCCAGAGATGCCGGCTTCGGCGTTCTCCCCGGCGTCGGGCAGCGGTGCGACCGTCCAGGTGAGGCCATCGGTTGAGCTCACCACCGACTGACTTGATGAACCCGTGTCCACGTCGTAGGTGTCGATCGTGCTCACGAACGCGCCGTTCGAGAAGATCAGGTTGTAGATGAAGCCATCGTCGGGGAGACCCTCCACAGGGGTTTCGGCCCACTCGAGTCCGTTGACCGAGGTGCGCAACGCCCACTCGTCGCCGTCGTTGACCAACGACACAAATCGCTCGCCGTCAAAGACAGTCTGACTCTGGGTTGGCCCACGGAACTCGGAATCGAATGCTGCGTCTTCGAATGGAACATCGAAGGTTTCGGTGGCTTCTTCGACAACGAAGGCCGGTTCTGCCACCGCATCTGAAGGTTCTGACACCGCTTCTGAATCAGCGCCTTCTTCGTCAGCTGAGGCCTGCTGATCATCCTCGGCTCGCTCGCCATTGTCTTCATCGACGATGCCGCCTTCCGATGTCGAAGCCGGAGCTGTACCGATCTCGGAATCCCCACCGGTCAGGGCTATCGCCCCAACGCCCAGGGTCACGATGAGCGCACCGGCACCAACGATTGCACCCCACGGGGTGCGCGACGTCGCTATTTGTTGATCGAGAGACACTTCGACGGATGGAAGTGGCTCACCTCCGCCAAATCCGTTGGTTTCTGTCGTCTGATCATCCCCGGCCATGTCCGATCCCCTGTCCTATTCGCTATTTGAGCGAGCGTATGTAGGTACTACGTCCCACTCGGCCATCTGGTTCCCAGTATGTAGGAACTTTTTTGATTAGAACAGTGGGGAGTGGACCCTATCGGGGTGTATTGCGTCGACCGAAGGGCCGAGCTGACCTCGTCGCGATCGATGCCACGAGCGCAGTCCATCCCGTCTGGTGGCTCGCCCCAAGGCCCTTGCCAGTGTCGCCATGGAAGTACTCGTGGAACAGAAGCCGGTCGTGCCAAGGACCACCTTCCTGGTACAGCTCATGTTTGGGCATCGATGCACGTCGGCCGGTTTCGTCATCGACTTCAAAGAGCCGAACGAGGCGTTCGCCGAGCTCATCGGCAAGGTCGTTCAGATCGATTCTCTCGCCCGATCCCCGAGGGAACTCAACCAGGATCGGCTCGTCGCGCCAGAACGAGAAGCGGCGCAGTGACTCGATGATGAGGTAGTTGAGCGGGAACCACACCGGTCCACGCCAGTTGGAGTTGCCACCAAAGAGCGAACTCTCAGATTCAGCAGGTTCATAGCTAACCGAGAACTCCTGTCCTCCAAGGGACAGATGATACGGCTCTTCGCCGTGTGCTTTCGACAAGCCTCGTAGGCCATAGTCGGAAAGGAACTCGTCCTGGTCTAGTACCACCTCGAGTATGCGCACGAGCCGCTCGGGGCTGACGAGCGAGAGCAGGATGTCGCCTCGTTCATTTTCGCGCATGTGGGCGGTGAACTCGGGCTTGTTCTCGCGGAACCAGTCCAGGTGGTTGCGGAAATTGGGCAATCTCTCAAGCTGCTGAGCGGAGATGATTCTCGTGGCGAAAATCGGGATGAGGCCAACCATCGACCGCAATGCGATCGGTGTTTGGTTCCCACCGTCTCGGAACATGTCGTAGTAGAACCCATCCTCTTCGCTCCAGAGGTCGTGTTCGTCCATTGCGGTTGAGATGTAGGCAAAGTGCTCGACGAACTTGGTCGCGAGGTCTTCGTACGATGATCGGTCGCTGGTCAGACGGATGGCCATGTCGAGCAGGTCGAGTGAGAACATCCCCATCCAACCGGTCGCATCAGCCTGTTCGAGGCGACCGTGGCCCAGACCTTCTGATCTATTGAAGGGCCCGATGTTGTCGAGGCCCAGGAAGCCACCATCAAAGATGTTGTTGCCATCGATGTCTCGCCTATTCACCCACCAGGTGAAGTTGAGCATGAGCTTGTGCATCACACGTTCGAGGAAGTGTGTGTCCCACGCTCCGTCGAGCTCAAACACCCGCAACGCTGCCCAGGCCTGAACAGGCGGGTTCACATCGCTGAAGCTCCACTCGTATGCAGGGAGTTGGCCGTTTGGGTGTTGGTACCACTCCCGTCCGAGAAGAATCAGCTGCCCCTTGGCGAACGTGGGGTCGATGAGGGTGAACGGAAGAGCATGGAACGCGGAGTCCCAGGCGGCGTACCACGGGTACTCCCACGTGTCGGGCATCGCAATGACGTCGGCGTTGTTGAGATGTCGCCAAGAGGTGTTCCGGCCATGGAGCCGGCTCGCCGGCGGTGATGGAGCAACCGGGTCACCCTCGAGCCACATATCGACATCGAAGTGGTACCACTGCTTCGAATACGTGAGCCCTGCGAGCGCCTGACGGACGATCTGTCGTCGATCGCCCGACACCTGCTCGGGATAGATCAGCTCGTAGAACTCGTCCGCCTCAGCGCGACGTTGCTCGAGAATACCTGCGACGTCTTCGACCGGACGCTCTTCAGGAGCAAGTCGTAGTTGGATCGTGACCGACTCGCCGGCGGCGACCTGTTTCTCGTACCAGATTGCGGCCTTCGTTCCTTCCTGAGCGGGGTTGACCGTTGCGGCACCCGAGATGATGTGGTCGTTGATGCCATCTTTGGGATACGGGGTGCAGGGCTCGTCACCGTGCACCAACGGACGGTTCGTCTCGTTGTCACACGCGAGGATCTGACCTCCTGCGGTCGCGTTGAGGACGAGATTTCCGAACTGATCCTCGTCGAGGGTCAGTGTCCCGTTCTCCGTTGCACAGATTGTCGGTTTGGGTTCGGTGCTTCGGCCCCAACTCCACCGGTTGCGAAACCACACCGATGGCAACAGGTGGAGCGTGTCGTCAACGGTGGACGTGTTGGTCGCGGTGATCTCGACGACGAGATCGTCGGGGGCGGCCTTCGCATGACGCACCTCGATGTCCCACCAACCGTCGTCGAAGATGCCCGTATCGAGTAGCTCGTACTCGGGCTCGAGTCGGTTGCGCTCCGCATTCTTCTTGCGCAGATCCGCATAGGGAAACTCGAGGCGCGGATACGCGTACGCAGCATGGCCGTAGGAGTGGGTGGGGGTTGCATCGAGGTACCACCACTCCTCCTTCACGTCCTCGGCGTGGTTGCCCTCGTGCCCATTTAGTCCGAAGAGTCGTTCCTTCAGGTGCGGGTCACGGCCGTTCCACAGCGTCAGACCTAGACACCACCTCTGGTTGCGGTCGCACATCCCGAACAGACCGTCTTCGTTCCAGCGGTAAGCCCGACTACGAGCGTTCTCATAGGTGAACGAACTCCACGCATCACCGTTCTCAGAATAGTCTTCGCGGACGGTCCCCCAGGCACGCTCCGAGACGTACGGACCCCAGTTGGTCCAAGCCTTGTAGTCGTCGAGAAGCCGCTGTTCTTCAGCAGAAGCCATGGATCTCCTGTGTTGTCTCCGCGAAGAATAGTAGGCGCCTTATTCGACGATCCGGTCAATCACCGGCGGGTTAATCGGATCGATCACCGCCGAACTCGGGTGCGGCCCATTCGAGGTCGACGATCCACACGAATCGAGCATCTCGCTCAGCGCGTCGCGTTCGGCTGTTGAGACAGAGAGTTCCCATCGAGCCTTGACTCCGATCCAGTCGACCGCGTAGCCGCACCATGAACTCTCGTTGCTCGGCCTCCATACGGCGGGACCAGCATTTCGCGGATTGTGCCCGCTGTCGGCAGCAAGGATGACCAGAGTGGCCGGATGTTCGGTATCGGTCAGGAACTCCGCGCGCGTCGCCGGCGTCCATTGGGCCCCACCTGCGGCGTGCACGAGCTCAAGTGGAATCAGCGAACGCACCTCGGCATCAGCCCTTCGATTGATGTCAATGCCGAGATAGTTATCAACCCATTGTCCCTCCGCGGGAATACATTCGAGATTGTCGGCCCACACGATCGGTGTCGATGTTCGAGCGACAAGAACCTGCTCGGACACGCCGAGGCAGCTGTCGACCACTGGAACCCACTCGGACTCGTCGAAAGTCAACCCTTGGTCCGCCGTCGCGTCCTCGTTTACGACGCCGTCGGCAACGACAAGCGAATCCAACTCGGCGCGCGCCACGGCCGGAGCGGCTGCGATGGCCTCGGCTCGTCGCTGTTCGCGCACAGCGTCGGTCTCGGCGGCGAAGATGACCTCAGGTGGCGCTTCTTCAGTCGGCTCGATTGCGTCGGCTGCCGCGCCTGCACGCGATTGCAGCACTAGCGCGACCAGAATGAGCACGATCGCTGTCGCGATAGCCCCACCGACGAGGAGCATGGCTCGAATGTCAGCCTCAGCTTGACGAGAACGTTTGGCGGGGACAGGACGTTCAAAGGTTGTGGTGGCAGGACGGGATTGGCTCGAGTGCAAACGGAGGCCACCCTCGACCGAGGCAGAGTCGCCAGCTCGACGCTCAAGACGCGCTGTCCCGTCGTGGTCGACCAGCACATGTTCTTCTTCGATTCCGGGAGCACCCCAGCGCCCATCGGCGCCTCGGATCCAGCCGTCAAGAGGTGGATAGTCTTCGGGCCATTCCGCGGGCGCACGCCAAATTCCGTCGGGATCCAGCCACCAGCCCGGGCCACCTCGTATGTTGTCCCTTTCAGGGATCTCGCCAGCCATAACTCCACACAGTTCTGTTCTCTAGCGACTCCCGTAGCCGCCCGCCACGGGTGATTATTTCACCCCTCAGACGGGAACGACAAGCATCTATTTCCCTCTTCTCACTCTGTGTGGTTATTGAGTGGAAAGCCGCTCACTTCAAGCGCGAAGATGATGGGAAATGAGAAATATGTCACCACGTTCGGTGATCCAGAAGGGCGCTGCTACCTCATTTCTTCCCGGTGAAGGTTCGCAACACAAGCGAGGCGAAGGCTGTTGAGATGAGGCCCGACTGGTTCACAAGGTTGCGCGACCCACACGATCGGGCGCTCGGGCTGCGACACTGGAATCCATGAGCCACGCAGTATCCCCAGACGACCTCCACGCCGCGGCGATTGCCTATGGCAACACTCCCTTCCTGCTCTACTCGTCGCGAGGGTCAGCGCGGGTCAACCACGTAGCGGTCGAGCTTGCAGCCGGTAGCGACCAGGTCGTCGTTCGAGGATTTGGGCGAGGCGTCGCAAAGGTCCTTACTCCCGAGCTCTCGCTCTCGCTGCTGTGGCCGCCACATGAGGCTGATGGGTTCAGCCTGATCGCCGACGGCACCGGTGTGCTTCGAGCGGAGGGCTCCGGTGACGATGGGGTCCTGGTGCTCACTATCTCTGGCGCAGTGCTTCACCGACCAGCGCCCACCGCGTAACCAACGCAGATGTGTTCCCGTCGACTCCTCGCGACGCTGTTGGCAGGAGTGCTATTCCTCGCTGCATGCACTAGCACTCAACCGGTCGTCGTGCCCGTGCAGACCACGACTACGACCACGACGACCGCCGCGCCGCTCCCACCAACGATTCGGATCGGCATCGCCGTCAACGAAGCCGCCCCGACCGCGAGCTTCGACTCGGAGATCGAGGCCATCTTGAAACAGGCCGCGGCAATTCTCGAACTCGACAGCTCGCTCGGCGTCGACTTTCGTACGATCTCAGTAGAGACTCCAGGTCAAGCCGAAGGCGGAGTGTTGTCCCTCATCAACGATGGCGTCAGCATCGTGGTCACCGGCTGCGACGATGCAACAGTACCGTCGGTCGTCGAAGCGGCGACGAACAACGAGCTGTTGGCCGTCACTGGGTGTGTCGCACTCCCGCGTCCCGACATTGCGCGTGCTGAAGGTGTCGATCGCGAACTCTTTCTCGACTTGTCGAGCCTTGCGGACAACGCTCGGGCAATCGCCACCCATGCCCAGGCTCAGGGCTATCAATCCCTCGGAGTCATTCGTTCCACACTTCTCCCCGACGTCGAACGCACCTGTGCTGACCTTCAAGAGGAAGTGCTTCCCGAAACAAGCGAACCCGATGCAGAGTCCGGCGCCACCACGATCACCGCCGAGACGACCTTCGTTGAACTGGTCGACGCTCCCGCGGACGTGGTGGCGAACTTGGGGGCAGCCTTACCCCCCGAAGGCGAGCTCGATGCGATCGTCGTATGTGCTCTTGCGCCAGCAGTGGGAGACATCGTCGCCGCACTGCGGGCGGCGGACCTCACCCAGCCGGTGATCGTGCCCTGGTACGGCGATGGCCAGGTATGGCCCGAAGACACCAACAACGTCACGATCGTGACGCCCGCGAGCCGATATGGCGACGATCCCGACCTCCGCACCGAAGAACTGTTCGACGCCCTGTCCATTGCTGGCGGTGACCCCGATGCCGTGGATGTTGTTACCGCCGACACCCTCGCGATCCTCGTCGATGCAGCGAACCGAGCCGGCTCGGTTGGATCGCTTCGTGTCGCCGATGCCATTCGCGATGGCGACAGCGTCGGAGACGGAGCGCTTGGCGCCATCAGCGGAGAACTCAACACCGGAGGCGACGAGGAGATCCCGGTGCGCCGCATTTATCGGCTGATCACCGTGACCAATGGCGAGCCTTCGTTCACGGCCACGATCAGTGCGCTCGATGCGCGGGA
>CAZSYL010000027.1:0-3307 GCA_964610745.1 uncultured Acidimicrobiales bacterium | reverse complement strand
ACCCGACGAGGTGAGCCCCGACGCTTCGGCTCCAGCGACTTCAGCTCTGGAACGGACGCCACCGACCACGGTGGCCGATCAGCCAGCAGAACCGCCTGCGGGCTGACGACCGATCAGGCAGACGCGAACTCGGCGAGGACTTCCTCGACGAACGCCGCCGAGTCCTCTTCAAGCTTGTCTCTATGAATGGTGCCAACGCCGAGGTTCACCGATCCCATCGCCTCGAGAACTTCACCCAGCTTTTCTGCGGCCTTGCCGGGGTTGTGTGCGTAGCTGACGAAGGAAAAGGTCGCTATGTCCCAGAGGTCTGGAAGTTCCTCGGCAATCTTTCCAGCACCACCTGGGTGCTGACCAAAGAAGAACAGCCCGCCGCACCACGTACCAACGATCACGACGTCGGCCTTGGCCAATTCGCCGTAGTCGACGTTGTTGATCGAGAACGAAGAGACCGTGGCGCCAGCCTTGTGCAACCCGGCCGCGACAAGGTGAGCTGCCTTCTCGGTGTTGCCGGTCTTCGATTCATAGGTAACGACGACGTTCATGGCTTTCTTTTTAGCAGCTCTCCGCCGCCAAGCCGCGCCTTGACAACTCAGGGGACACTTCGGGAGACATGACGTGGGCACCGGCGACTTGACAAGCGATCAGTGCCCGCGAATCAGGATGACGGATCCTTGGGCCAATCGTGCTTTGGATAACGCCCGGCCATGTCTTTGCGCACATCTGCCCATGAGCCTTTCCAGAAGGCTGCGAGGTCAGCGGTGATCTGAATAGGCCGGTTAGCTGGCGACAACAGCTCGACCGCGATGTTGACCGCGCCGCCGAGCAGGCTCGGCGTGACCGTCGTGCCGTACGCGTCTTGGGCTCGCACCGAGACCTTCGGAGTCTCCGACTCGTAGTCGATCTCCGCCTTACGTCCTCGAACAAAGGTGAAGTGTGTTGGGGTTTGCTCGTCGACGACCTTCGTCTCCTCCCAGGACAACGCCGATCGCAGGACCGACAACATGTCAATCTTCTCGAGATCAGCTCTCCCGGTCGCATTAGTGAGCCATCCCGAGAAGAGTTCGTCCGCCCGTTCCATGATCGCCGCATCATCGAGCGTGCTACCGAGCAACTCCGGACGATGTTCAGCAACGAGTTGAGCTCGCCGCTGGAACAGCCGTGCCTTCTTCGAAAACTTGAGCACGCCAAGCTCGGTCTCGACGATGCGTTCGACGAGTGCCTGTGTCGTCTCGGCTGACGGTTCGATCTGCTGGTTGACCGTGCCGAAGTCGAGCGAGCCCAGCCGCCGTTCCACGCGGCGGGTCAGATCGTTTCGATCTTCGTCCCAACCAAAGAAGGTCCGTTCGGTCATGTCGCCGGCGAAGCCCAATTCGACATCGAGGGTGTCGATGCCCGCAGCGAGACGAATGCGGACGTTCTTCTTCGTGCCGGACACTTCGGCGATTACCAGCATGTCGTCATGGGCCAGGGGATCGTTCTTATCGACCTCGGCACCCATGCCGTTACGCATACGAAAGCGCCCACCGCTTCCAGCGCGCTTCTGCGAAATGCGGTCGGGGTAGGCGAGCGACAATGAGCGGCCCAGGTCATCGATCGACACGACGTCCTCCCGTGCTCCAGTGCGCTTGGCGAGCTGGCGGGCGCGCCGTCGCACCGAACGTAGGGCGGCAACGTCGGTGTTCGGCACTCGATAGGAGTCCTCGACCACCAGTTTCACCCTCGTCCATAGATCGACCGGCCGTTCCGATGGTCTGCCCGAGATGACATCGCGTTCTTCGAGCAGCGATGCAAGCACGGCCGCAGGCCACCCGAGCGGGCCGTCTCCGACAGCGGCGACCATGGCAGCGAGGCGAGGATGGAGCGGCAGTGCGAGCATCGCACGTCCCTCTGTTGTGATGCGACGGTCATCGTCGACCGCTCCGAGCATCGTCAGGATCTCGAACGCTTCGTTCACAGCTGCTTCGCTCGGGCTGTCGAGAAGCCGTAGTTCGCTCGGGTCCTTGACCCCCCACGCAAGCGCTTCGAGAACCACCGAGCTGAGGTCGATTTGGGCGATCTCGGGTGGATCATGTGCAGCGCGTCCGGCGTGTTCGATCTTCGACCACAAACGAAAGGCAACTCCAGGTCCGAGTCGGCCAGCACGGCCAGCACGCTGCTCAGCAGACGCTTTGGAGTGGTCGACGGTCACAAGCTTAGAGAGCCCCGAGGCCGGGTCGTAGCGAGGCCGCCGCGCCAGGCCCGCGTCGACGACCGATCCAATGCCATCGACGGTGAGCGACGTCTCGGCCACATCGGTCGATACGACAACCCTTCGCTGTCCAGGAATCGTCTGAAGAGCCCGATCTTGCTCGTCGGAGCTCAGTGCGCCGTACAGCGGCAGCACCGCCGCGTTTGTGCGGCGTTCAATCTCGCTGACCGCCCGCCTGATCTCGCCAACGCCCGGCAGGAACACGAGAACATCGCCGGGTTCGGACAATGCCTCCTCGACGGCATCGGCCACCGCGACCTCGAGTTCGTTTCGTCGTTTCGGCGCTCCTCCGCGCCCTCGCCCTGCGCGGCCTTTGTTTACCTTCATAGGCCGCCAGCGAATGTCGATGGGGAACGTCCGCCCTGGACACGTGATGGCTTCGGGGGCATCGACCAGTTTCGCGACAGCGGCGGCGTCGATGGTCGCCGACATGACGAGCAGCCGAAGATCGGGGCGAATGTCGGCGCGAGCTTCGAGCGCGAGAGCAAGACCGAGGTCTGCGTGCACGGATCGTTCGTGGAACTCGTCGAAGATCACCGCTGACACCCCCGGCAGAGTTGGGTCGCGCTGGATTCGTCGAGTGAGAATCCCTTCGGTGATCACCTCTATTCGCGTACTGCTACTTACCCGCGTGTCATCTCGGGTGCGCCAGCCGACGGTACCTCCGACATTTTCGCCGAGAAGCTCCGCCATTCGGCGTGCAACCGCTCGTGCAGCAACCCGCCGCGGCTCGAGCAGAAGAATTGTGCCGGTGTTCCACGGTTCTTCGAGCAAACGAAGCGGCACGACGGTGGTCTTGCCCGCACCCGGCTCAGCGGTCAGAACGCCAACACCTGGTCCGGCCATTGCAGCCCGGACCTCGGGGATCACGTCTTCGATTGGAAGCAGCGTGTCGTGCACCCTCGAACGCTACCCCGCAAGCCACCCTCTGGGGTCAGGTCTCACTTTCACCGACTGGACGATGGGGTCAGGTCTCATCTTCACTCGCGGGCACCAAAACACCGAAGAGTCAACGTTCTGTACCCGGATCGGCATCGTGTATGTGGAACGATCGGACAC
>CAZSYL010000026.1:31420-48189 GCA_964610745.1 uncultured Acidimicrobiales bacterium | reverse complement strand
CGCTTGGGCGCTACTGAACGGTATCTCTGAGGATCATGAGGGTCTTGACGTCTCCATGAAAGTCGAGCGCCCATTCACCGCCCTCGCGGCCGATGCCGCTGATGCCACAACCACCGAACGGAGCGGTGAGGTCTCTCACGAGGAAGGTGTTGACCCAAACCAACCCCGCCCGTAGCTCCCGCCCAACACGGTCGGCTCGTTCTCGCGAAGTGGTCCAGACCAGAGCGGACAGCCCATAGGCGGTGCTGTTGGCCAGCTGAATGGCCTCGGCCTCGTCGGCGAACGTTTGAAAGGTAAGCACGGGGCCAAAGATTTCGCTCTGCACGACCTCGCTCTCGTTGGACACCGGCTCGATCAAGGTCGGTTCGTAGTGCAACGTGCCGGCGACGACGTTGCCGCCTCGCACGATGTTGTCTCCATTGGCGCGTGCACGCTCGACAAAACCATCGACGTTGCTCACGTGGTCGGGGTGGACCATCGGTGCAATATCGGTGCCCTCGTCGCGGCTGTCGCCAAGTACGAATCCGTCGACGATGGCATGAAACTTCTCGAGGAACTGGTCTCGAACCGATTCCTCGACGAGAAGTCGCGTTCCGGCGAGACAGATCTGACCGGAGTCGTCGTACTGCCACGCTGCTCGGTGCGCGGCGGCGTCGAGGTCGGCGTCGGCAAACACGATGAGCGGCCCCTTGCCACCAAGTTCAGCGGTGAACGGCACGATGTTCTCCGCTGCAGCCTTTCCGATCAGACGAGCGGTTGGAGGCGAACCGGTAAACGTGACCCGTCGCGCACGCGTGTCGGCAACAAGTTCGGCGCCGACTTCGCTTCCGATGCCTTGCACCAAATTGTAAGCGCCAGCGGGGAACCCGGCTTCCTCCGCAAGCTGTGCGAGCAGCGACGCGCTGAGCGGCGACCATTCCGCTGGCTTGTGAACGACGGTGTTGCCGGCAGCGAGTGCAGGAGCAAGCTTCCAGGTCGACAACATGAACGGGGCGTTCCATGGGGTGATAACCACTGCCGGGCCAGCCGGCATGTGTTGCACCACGTTGTCCATGTTCTTGGCGTCCCAAGCTCGTTCCTCGCGCTGGACGATCAGATCGGCGTAGAGGCGAAAGTTTGCCGCACCGCGAGCGACGAGCCGGTCGCGCATCGATGCGTACATGAATGCCATGTCGAGCGTCTCGACGGTCGCGATTGCGTCGTTGTTTTCTTCGATGAGGTCGGCGAGCTTGTGGAGCACCTCCGAGCGTTCGGCTGCGGTATAGGAGCCCCAAGTTTTGAACCCTTCGGTCGCGGCGGCCATGGCTGCGTCCGCAGTCGCTGCATCGCCGCGGGCGACTTCAGCTATCGGTCCTGCTTGCCAGTCGAGAGGGGAGCGGGTCTCGAACGTCTGGGGTGAACCGACCCACTCGCCGCCGATGAAGTGATCGACGGGAACCTCAACGCCCCCAACGTTTGCGGTGCGCATCGGCTACGCGTCTCCCTCTTCGGGAGAGGCTGCGTCGTCGGCTGGCTTGTCGTCAAGGGTCGAACCATAGAGCTTGGCACCGAGGCCCATGGGCTTGCGGATGCCTCGGAATTCCCAGTCGCCGCCTTGGGCGGTCGAGAGCACTTCTTCAGAATCTGATGGCTGAGCACCCACGTCGGTGCGGATCGGGGTCGGGCCGCTAACGATGGTGTTGGTCAGTTCGCCGAGGCCTTCGACCTTTACGGTCACAACGTCTCCGGGGTACACCGTGCGCGAATTCGCAGGCGTGCCAGAAAGCAGTATGTCGCCAGGAACGAGCGTGATCGTGCGGGCGATGTCGGCGACGAGGTAGTGCATGTCCCATTTCATCTCGGCGGTCGATGCGTCTTGTTTGACCTCACCGTTGACGATGGTCTGGATCTGCTTGTCCTGAAAGTCCCAGTCGGTCACGAGCGCCGGGCCGATGGGACAAAGTGTGTCGCTGCCCTTCACACGCAGCATCGAGCCAGCGTCGGTGTCGCGGAAGTCGTGCAGGCCGTAGTCGTTCGCAATCGAGTAGCCAGCGATGTAGTCGCCCGCTTCGTCGGGCGAGATGTTGCGGCAGGTTCTTCCGATGACGATCGCGATCTCGCCTTCGTAGTTCAGCCATTCGGTTCCCTCGGGACGCACGACGTTGCTCTGATGGCTAGTGAGCGCAGTGATCGGTTTGTGAAAGTACGTAGGTGCTGGCGGGAGCTTGGTCATGAACTCCGCGACACGGCTCTCGTAGTTGAGGTGAACACAGATGATCTTCGTGGGCTCGACCGGTGCAAGGTGTACTGCATCGGCAATTGCGACGCTTCGGCCGTCACCTGCAATGAGCGAGTCGCCGTCTTTGACGACCTCGGTCGGGTAACCGTCGAGAAGGATTCTGCGGATTTCTGCCATGGTGAGTCCCTTAGTGAAAAGTGTTAGCTGTCGATTCGTTTAACAGCTCAGCAAGCGGTCAGTCTATGTTAGGTAAAAGTAGTTTGGTACCGAACGAATATGCCATCTTGGCCCATCCGTGGCGATCAATGCGGGTGTTCTATCGTGTGAGGTGCAATGAGTTCAGACAGTACTTCGACCGAATCGGCCTGGCTGCTTGACGCGGAACGTGATGTGCAGAAGCGTCTCGGAGGCAAGCAGTTCGATTTTCAATCGCTCGACGCCATCGCGAACATCTATCGCGCCGCCGCTGCCATCCGCCGACGGGCCGAGGGCGAAGTGCTCGCTCCGTACGGGCTATCGTTTGGCGCCTTCACGATTCTGTGGGTGCTGTGGATTTGGGACGACATGGAGACCTCACAGCTTGCCCAAGAATGCAATCTGGCCAAGGGCACGTTGACCGGCATGTTGAACACCCTCGAAAAGCGAGGCTTGGTCGAGCGCCATCGCCTGGAGTCCGACATGAGGCGCATGATGGTGTGTCTCACGCCCGACGGTGAAGAGGTCATCGCCGAGGTGTTCCCGAAGTTCAATGCCTTCGAAGGCGAGATGAGCGCAGGGCTCACCGGACCGGAGAAGGAGCAACTCGCCGACCTCCTTCGTCGAGTCACGAAGAACGCGGGTTAGTTCGACAGCTGAGTCAGAACTTGATTCGTTTGGTACCGAACGATTAAGGTGACCGCATGTCTGAGTTGCACGGGTTGATGTACCCGCGAACCCCTACGGGTGCAGGGTCGATTCTGCCCTCTCCGCCATGGCATTACAGCGGGGAGATGCTCACGGTGGAGTTTCGGACCGACCCGGCCAACGTCGCTGAGCTGCTGCCGGAAGGCTTGGAGTTGGCGAACGAGGATCCGGGAGCGGTCGCCATTATTTGGGCCGACTGGCAGAGCTGCTCGGACAATTTCGAAGAACTCATGGATCCGGCTCGGGCTCAGTACAAAGAGGTCTTTGTCGTCATTCGGTGTCAGCACGAGGGCAAGACCTACAGTCGGGCCGCGTACATCTGGGTCGACAAGGACTTCGCCATGGCCCGGGGTCACGTTCAGGGCTATCCCAAGAAGATGTCGGAAATCTGGATGACTCGTCCCGTCACGGTCGGTAAGGCTGGCCCACGTCTTGAGCCAGGTGGACGATTCGGCGGCACGCTCAGTACGTGGGGTCGCCGAATTGCCGACGTCCGCTTCACGATCACCGGTACCGCCGAGAGCGCAGGCTTTGTGAACGGGCACCCCATGTTGCACACCCGGCAGATGCCAGCGATCGAAATGGACGGGCGAGACTCACTGGACGAACTCGTCACCATGAGCGGCTTCGACGTGGAGCTTGGCCCGGTCTACTCCGGAGACGCACAGCTCGATATCTTCGACAACCCGACCGAGGAACTCACCCGATTCGGCGACATCGAAATTATCGGCGGCTTCTACCGTCAGGTCGGTACCTCCATGCATGGTGGAACGACCGTCTGGGCGGCTCCGAACCCGATGTCACCAAACCCAGTGTCTCCAAACCCAGTGTCCCCAAACCCAGTGTCTCCAAATCCCGTGGCGGGGGAGTAGTCCGCGGTGGACACCGTCAACGCCACCCACGTAGATAACTACATGGCCGCTCTCGGCCCCGACGATGCCGATATCACGAGCCACGATGCCTACACCGCCGGCGTTCCGCACGCGACCTTTTCTCGCCTGCGCGCAGTTGACCCTGTGCACTGGACCGAGGAGAAGGACGGTTCGGGCTTCTGGTCGATCCTCAAATACGAGGATGCGATCGCGGTAAGCCGCGACGTACAGACCTTCACCTCTGCCGACGGTATCCGCCTCGAAGAGATGGACGAAGAAGAGACCATCGCCCGTCGAACGATGATGGAGATGGATCCACCAGATCACACCCGTTATCGCCGACTCGTGAGCAAGGGCTTCACTCGCCGAAGCGTGGAGTCGTACGAAGACACGATCCGCCAACTCGCCGCCGACGTGATCGACCAGGCTCTCGAGCACGATGAATTCGACTTTGTGAAGCTCATCGCTGAACAGTTGCCGATGCGCATGCTTGGACGACTGCTCGGCACCAGCGACGACGACGGCCACAAGCTCGTCGCGTGGGGCGATGCGCTGCTCGGCAACACCGACCCAGACTTCACCGACTACCCGGTCGACTTGGTCGACACCGAGGAGTTCCGCATGGTGCCGTTCCGCAGCCCAGCGTCGCTACAGATCTTCCAATTCGCTCAAGAGCAGGCCGACCAGCGCCGGGGGTGCCCTAGTGAGGACGTCATCTCGCAGTTGTTGGCACCGACGACCGACGGCACCACGCTGACCGATCACGAGTTCAACAACTTTTTCACGCTGCTGGTCGCTGCGGGTAACGACACCACCCGCTACACGATGACGCACGGCCTGCGCACCATGATGGATCATCCCGAGCTCTGGTATGCCTGGAAGGCCGACCCGTCGCTCACGCTGTCAGCCACCGAAGAGATCCTTCGCACCAGCTCGGTCACCATGCACTTCCGCAGGACAGCCACGGCCGATGTTGAGCTGCGTGGCAAGCAGATCAAGGCCGGTGACAAGGTCGCCATCTGGTTCAACTCCGCCAACCATGACGCCGACCGTTTCGAGAACCCGTTCCGCTTTGATCTCGACCGGCCTGACAACCTGCACATGGCGTTTGGGCGCAATGGCCCGCACCTCTGTCTTGGCGCGTGGTTGGCACGGATGGAGGTTCGCCTGGTGTTTGAAGAGCTGATGAAGCGGGTCGAGCGCCTCGAACCGAACGGCGACGTGCAGTACCTTCGGTCGAACTTCATCGCGGGGATCAAATCGTTGCCAGTAAAGGTGGTTCGCTAGTGGGTGAGATCGTTGGCGCAGCGCTTGTGTCGCACGTGCCGCCACTCGTGCTTCCCGAAGACGTGCGCCGCTCGCTGAACGGTGGCCAAGACACGACCCTGTTCCAGGGACTGCACGACATGCGGGCCCAGAAGCTTGGGCCGATCGAGGTCGACACGGTGGTGGTGATCGATACCCACTGGTACACCACGATCGAGTTTGTTGTCGCGAGCCATGAACGCCGCAAGGGTCTTTACACGAGCGAAGAACTGCCCCGTGGCATGTCGCAGATGCCCTACGACATGCCGGGCGATCCGCAGCTCTCGCAAGCATGGGAAGCCGAGGCGACCGACCGCGACGACACGTGGATCACCGCGATCGACGACCCGCACCTGCCCGTGCATTACCCGACGATCAACCTGTTGGGGTTCCTGCAGGGAGACGAGCGCTGGCTGTCGGCTGGCATCTGTCAGACCGCACAACCCGAAGACTTCTTGTTGTTCGGGCAGTTGCTCGCCGAGGCGGTGGCGACGACTGATCGCCGAGTCGTGGTTCTCGCCAGTGGTGGTCTGAGTCACCGGTTCTGGCCGTTGCGTGAGTTCCGTGCCCATGAGGGAGCCGACCCGGATCTGCACGCACGTACTCCTGAGGCAGCAGCGGCTGACCGGAAGGTGCTCGGTCACATGCTGGCCGGAGAGCACGCAGCAATTCTCGATTTCCTCCCCGAGTTCGCCACCCATGCCCCCGAGGGCTACTTCGGGCACTATCTCACGATGCTCGGCGCCCTCGGTGGGGCTGAGTGCGAACTGCAGGGAACCCAGTTCGGGGAGTACGAAGCGGTGGCCGGAACCGGTCAGGCCCATGTGTGGTTCGATGTCTAGCGCGGAGCCGAAGGCCAGCCGGTTCGACGGCATGACCGCGCTGGTGCTCGCCCACGAGCCAGACGGCCCAGCGGCGCAAGTGCAGGCGCGCCTTGAGGAACGCGGATTTGAAGTGGAGACCCACGTCATCGCCCCCGACTATGACAACCCGCAAGAGTTCGAGCCGTGGCCAGAATTTGGCGACTTCGATCTCATAGTCCCCATGGGGTCGGTGCGCTCGCTGACTCGTAAGCACGAGGCGGACTGGCTGGGCCAAGAGATCGCCGACTTGCGAGAGGCTCATGATCAGGATCAGCCGATCTTGGGTGTGTGTTTTGGTGGGCAGCTGATCACCGAAGCCTTGGGCGGTTCGATCGAGCCTGCCCCCGAGGCGACTATCGGGTGGCGGTCGATCCGTGACGGCCGCGACGGTCCGAACCCGGTTGGCCCAGGACCCTGGATGAATTGGCATCACGATCGGATGCTTCCCCCGGACGGCGTGGAGATATTGGCCGAGACGGCGAGCGCAGTTCAGCTCATCCGTTCTGGTCGGACGGTAGGCACACAGTTTCACCCCGAGGTCAACCACGCCCACGTGGCGGGGTGGCTCAACGGTGCGCCCCCGGAGTACTTAGCCGAGCACGGCGTGGATTTTGAGGCCCTGTTGGCTGAGGTGGCCGCCAACGAGGAACGAAACATCGTGCAGTGTGGCGCACTCGTTGACTGGTACCTCGACGAGGTCGCGTTCCCTGAGCAGATGTCGACAAGTAACGTGTCTAGAGATGGGGGACACGAAGATGAGTGAACAGGTGCCGCTGATTGGTCTGCCTGGTCGTCGTAAGAAGGCTGGCCTGATCGAAGGTTTTCCCTCGTCGTTTGTCGACATCGATGTCGACCTATATTTGGCCGACTACTCCCGCGCCGTTCTTGCGGCTGGTGGGATTCCGGTCAATATTCCTTTCGACGTCGATCTCGAAAAGCTCATTGGTCGTCTCGATGGTGTGTTGCTCACGGGTGGAACCGATGTCGATCCGCAGGTGTATGGCGAGCAGCAGCATCCAGAAGTGCTGTCGCTTGAACCCGAACGTGACGGCCTGGAGATCGACTTGTACCGCCTGGCTTTGGCAAACGATGTGCCCGTGCTTGGAATTTGTCGCGGGCTGCAGCTGATGAATGTCGCGCACGGAGGCACGCTGCATCAGCACGTTCCTGAACACAGCCGCTATGACGTCGACCACTCGGACGCGATCCACTCGGTGCAGATCGAGACCGGGTCGGCACTGGGCGAGCTCTATGGAGAGTCCCTCGAGGTCAACAGTTTGCATCACCAGTGCGTAGACCAACTGGGGGAAGGCCTAGCGGTCACTGCGCGGGCCGAGGACGGATCGGTCGAGGGGCTGGAGTTCAACGGGCGCACGATCGCGGTGCAGTGGCATCCAGAATTGCTAGCGGAGAGCGATCAAGACCCCATATTTCGCTGGCTTGTGAACACTGCGTGTCAAGTAGGTGCCTGACTTGCGCCGGCCACTAGTCAACAATATGGTCTGTCGTGATGGTGTCGACCGTCACTCGGACGCAATAGACGGCCTCCGGGCCATGTCCTGGGAGGGATGAGATGAAACTGACCAAGCTCCTTGCAGCGCTACTTGCGCTTGCCTTAGTGGCCGCTGCGTGCGGTAGCTCGGCGGACGTCGCTAGCGACGGCGCTGACGATGCCGTTGATGACGCCGTAGATGACGCCGGAGATGATGGGGACGCGGCTCCCGCAGCTTCGGGAAGCCTCGATGTCGACGCAATCCTCGCTGCTGATCCAGCATGTTCTGATCCGGTAGAGGGCGACGCAGTCGTCGTTGGCTATGCCGCAGACTTTTCCGACCTCGGCGGATTCGCTGATGGTCCTGGTTCGGCTGCCGTTCAACACTTCATCAACCTGATCAACTGCTCGGGTGGCGTCAATGGCGCTCCCGTAGCGCTTGAGGTTCGTGACATCTCTGGTGATCCAGAGACCACTCAGCTGGCCGCTACCGAACTTCTTGAAGCCGGCCCAATCGGTCTGCTCGGCCCGCCGTTCCCAGACTTTGGTTTCCCGCTTCTACAGGTCACCAACGGTGAGACCCCAGTGATCTTCACCGCATCGACCGAACCCGCGCTCAGCGACGCTGCTGCACAGTCGTTCCTCGTCTCTTTCGACGACACGCTCCAAGCGACCGCAGCTGCAGAATTCGCTCTCGACCAGGGCTTTGACACGGCCACGACCTTCTCTGCGCCAGGGCCGTACTTCGGCTTCAACCCAGAGATCTTCACCGAGGTATTTGAAGCCGGTGGCGGAACGATCATCAATGACTTCAACTTCGTACCGATCGAAGATGTCGACTTCTCGACCCAGGTCAACGAGATCGCCGCAGGCGATGCACCTGACGTGGTGTACTCGGCAATGCTCTCGTTCCAGCTGACCGCCCTTCGTGGCCAGCTCGATGAGGCTGGTGTTGATACCCGCTACATCTCGACCGACGCATTCGAAGCAACCGGTGGTTACTTCAGCGAAGGTATCGAAGGCATCTTCCACACCACCCACGCCTTCCCAGAAGCCAACGATGGTCGTGTGGTTACCCTCGACGAGAGCTTCGCTGCAGCAACCGGCGCTGCAAGTGAGAGCCCAACGTTCGCAGCGCTCGCTGTTGACGGTCTGCTCGTGCTTCTTCAGGCGCACCTCGATACCGGCTCGACCGACGCTGCGGTAGTCGGTGCAGCAATCCCAGACGTCAGCATCGATGGCATTACCTCGGACAAGAGCTTCGGTGGAGGCTCGAACCCGGACACCACCGTGTTCGTGCACGAGGTCGTTGACGGAGCACCAAGCCTCGCCGCCGAAATTGGCGGCTAGGTCTAGGTAGAACAAAACTCAGCCTGTGTCAGTCCTACTTGAGGTCGACGATCTCAGCGTTAGCTACGGATCGATCGTTGCCGTTCGCAACATCAACCTCGAGGTCCACTCTGGAGAGGTCGTAGGTCTTATCGGTCCTAATGGTGCCGGTAAGACCTCGACCCTCGGAGCGATCTCGGGTCTGCTCAAGCCGAGCAGCGGCACCATCAAGTTCAACGGCGACACGGTTACGGGCAAGCCGCCCGACGAGATGCTTCGTTCTGGCCTTGCGCTCGTGCCCGAGCATCGTCGCCTCTTCGGCGACCTCACCGTCAAGGAGAACCTTCTCCTCGGTGGAGTGAGCGTGTCGGCCAAGGTGCGTGAAGAACGCATCGCCGAGGCCTACGATCTCTTTCCCGTGTTGGCCGAGAAAGCCGACGTGGCGTCGGGATTTCTGTCCGGTGGGCAGGCGCAGCAATTGGCGATCGGTCGAGCGCTGATGAGTAACCCTGATCTGATCTTGATGGACGAGCCCTCACTGGGGCTTGCACCAACACTCGTTGACGTCGTGTTCGAGCTCGTCGACAAATTGCGAGACGAGGGGCGGACCTTGTTGATCGTGGAGCAGAACGCCACCCGCATGCTTCAGGCTGCGGATCGGGCATATGTAATGAGATCCGGCGGAATTGCGGTATCGGGAACGGGCGAGGAGCTTCGTTCCCGCTCTGACATCTTCGAAGAATTCGTAGGGAACGCATGACCGAGATCATCCAACAGCTTGCCGACGGCCTTGGTCGCGGCAGCGAGTATGCACTTATCGCCTTGGGGATCGCCGTGATCTTCGGCGTGATGCAGCTCGTGAACTTCGCGCACGGCGAGCTCATCACGGTGTCGGCCTATGTGGCTTACTTCTTCTTTCTTCAAGAACTGAGCTGGTGGTTTATTGCCCCGGCGGTGATCGTCACCTCCGTTCTCGTGTCGCTCGGTATCGAGTTTGCGGCGTTCCGGTGGGTGAGGGGAGCGTCGGACTTCACCCAGATGTTGACGTCCTTTGGTGTGCACTTCGCGTCTCAGGCGTTGTTCATCATGTATGTGTCGGCCTCCTTTAAGAGCTTTGACCGGCCAACGTGGGTAGCGAACACTGTGGACGTCGGCGGGATCCGCCTCGAGGTCATCGACCTCGGCATTATTGCCGTGACCACGGTTGCGCTCATCGGTACCTGGTTCGTCTTGAACAAGACACTGTTTGGACTATCGATGCAGGCCGCAGCTTCGGATTTCGATGCTGCTCGCCTGATGGGTATTCGCAGCGACCGGGTCATCCGCGGTGCCTTTCTGCTCGCCGGGTTCCTTGCCGGAATCGCTGCGGTCTTCGTACTGATGCGCACCGGCCGCGCCGACCCGACCGTGGGTCTATCGCCGTTGTTGAACGGCGTGCTCGCCGCATTGATCGGTGGCCTCGGCTCCTTGAGTGGTGCGGTCGTTGGTGGCCTCACCCTCGGTTTGGTCGAGGTGCTGTTGATCGCGAACCTTCCTGACGGCCTCGTCGGGCTCACGAACGGCTTCGTCTTCGTGTTGATCGCCCTGCTGTTCGTCTTCCGACCAGGTGGCCTCTTCGCCGTCGCCCACGCGGAACGCGTATGAACGAGCTCGTTCGCCGCCTCGGTGGCCCGCTACTCAGCGCCGTACTGCTCTATGGCGTGCTCTTCGTTGTCACGTTCGTCTATGCCTCTGCTGGCAGCGCTTCACGGGACAGTATCGTCACGCAGTTGATGATCAACGCGATCATCGTGATCGGCATGCAGATCTACATCGGCAACACCGGTGTGCTGTCGTTCGGTCACGTCGGCTTCGGCGCCGTTGCCGGATACACGTTTGCTGTTCTCGCGATCTCGGTCGATCGCAAGGCGGTCACCATCCGTAACGCGCCGTTCGGTCTTAGCGAGGTGGAGTGGGCGCCGCTGCCCGCGGTGATCGCGGCGGTTGTGGTGACGTTGATCATCGCCATGATCGTGGGGTTCGGCTTAGCGCGCAGTTCCGCGACCTCGGGGGCCATTGCGGCCACGGTCATTACGCTCGCCGTGCTTTTCCTTGCGCACGAAGTTGCGGTCAACTGGGACGACCTCACCGGTGGTGACCGCGGTGGTTTGTCGTTTCCGATTGGCGGCACACTCCAGAGCGTGGTGCCGATTCACCTGGCGCTGTTCGGGTCGATTCTGCTCGCCCGGCTCTACGGCACATCGAGATCGGGCCGGATCGCCAAGTCAGCTCGAGAGGACGGTCTGGCGGCCGTTGCGATGGGCCACGAGCCCGGTGTGCACCAGACGATCGCCTTGGCGGTCTCGATCATTGTTGTGGCCGTGGGTGCGTCGTTGCGTGTGTTCGAGTTGGGAAGCATCACGCCCCGATTCTTCTTCTTCGAGTTCACACTGCTGACTCTGACCATGCTCATCGTTGGCGGCCGCAACAGCGTTACCGGAGCGCTGGCCGGTGTGGTGCTCATCACCGTCGGCAACGAGCTCACGCGCTTTCTCTCGAGCACCGAGGTCGAAGCACTGCCGATCATCTTCCGGCCTGGTCTGTCCGGGTTGTTCCTCGGGCTCATGATGATCGGGTTCATGATCTTTCGGGCTAGGGGCATTTTCGACGACTGGGAACTCGATGCGGCGCTCTTCTCCCGTTGGCGACGCAGCAAGGAGGATGACGCTCCCGAATTCGTTGCCCGGCCTGTGGCCGATGACGCACCACAAGAGATCCGAGTCAACGACATCGTCGTGCAGTTCGGTGGCTTCCGGGCGCTCGACGACACCAGGCTCACGATCAATCGATCCGAGATCACCGGAATCATCGGCCCGAACGGTGCAGGCAAGACCACCTTGCTCAACGTCCTCACCGGGGTCGTGCCACCAACCTCGGGCAAGGCATTTCTGGGCGACCTCGAAGTCACCGGAATGTCGACGCAAAAGATCTCCCGTGCGGGTCTGACCCGAACCTTCCAGAACCTCCGTCTGTTTGATTCGTTGACCGTGCGGGAAAATGTCGCAACTGCGGCACTGCGGATTATGGGCGGTGCCGAAGCCGAGGAGTACACCAAGCAGCTTCTTGGTGCCGTTGGCTTGTGGGAGCTGCGAGACCGTCGAGCTTCCGAGCTCGACTATGGCAACGCTCGCCGTCTTGAGCTGGCGCGTGCCGCTGCCGTGCAGCCACACTTCTTGATGCTCGATGAACCGACCAGTGGTATGAACGAGGCTGAGTCTCTGGTCATGGCTGACGATGTGCGCAATGTGGCAACGCTGATCGGCGCTGGGGTGGTGGTGATCGACCATGACCTCGGTTTCATCTCGGGCCTCTGCGACAAGGTGTTCTGCCTGGATCAGGGTTCGGTCGTGTCGTCGGGTACTGCGGCTGAAGTGCAGGCCGATCCGATCGTGCGAGCCGTTTACTTGGGTACCGAGGCTGACTCTGTCACGGCTGGAAAGTTCGGCTAGCTCACGAGCCGGCAAGAGAAGCAATAGGGGAGGAAAGTTATGGGCTTCAAAGTGGTTGTCGATGACATGCTCTGCGAAGGCAACGCCATGTGCTTGGACGTTGCGCCCGATGTCTTCGACCTGAGCGACGACGACGCAGCGATCGTGCTCCAGGAAGAGCTCGGCGAAGACATGCGCGACAAAGTCGAAAACGCCGTCCAAGCGTGCCCGAAACAAGCGCTGTCTATCGCTGCGGTAACTGCCGAAGACGAGTAACTGCCCTATTTCTGGGTGGGCCCAGGTCAAACGTGTCGAAGCCGTTTGCTTCGCTCTCTCGCGTGCTCGTGGTTGAAGACGAAGCGATGTTGCGTGACGGGCTGGTTCGCGGACTGCGGTCCGCTGGGTTCGCTGTCGATTTCGCCGAAGATGGACTAGTTGCGCTCGACAAGTGGTCGGTGCAGGCCTACGAGGTTTGCTCAGCCCAAGGGGCGCGGGTCCCGCGGGACTCGCTCCCCGGGGAGGCTGTCATACCCCGCAAGTAAGCTTCCTAGCGAAGCTTGCGGAGCACCGGAAGCCTAGGTGTTGGGCGTTGAAGGGCTCTTAGAACAGGGGCGGTTATGGGCGAAATTGGGCAACGGTTGGTCGAGGTTGGTTGGCGGGCGAGCGATGACCAGTCGCTCGTCGTGGCGTTGGCTGCCGAGTTCGCCGACAGCGATGAATGGGCTCAGGCCGCGTACTCGACTCCCGGTCGATGGATTGCCGAGATGCTGGAGATTGCGCCCCGTACCGCGAATGAGTGGATTCGGGTGGGCAGGTGTTTGCGGGAGCTGCCGTTAACCGAAGCGGCCTTGCGGGATCGGCGTATCTCATTCACGAAAGCCAAGGAGCTAACTCGTTCGGCTACGCCGGGCAACGAAGGAGACTTGCTCGCGATTGCGGAGCGGACTGCTGCGAGCAAGTTGAGTCGAGAGATCGCCGCGTACCTGCAGCGGTCCGAGCCTGATGAGGTGATCGACCAACGGCAACACGAAGCTCGGTCGGTTCGCTGGCAGGCCGAGGCGGATGGGACGGTGTTATTCTCGATGCGGTTGCCGCCGGTCGACGCGGGGTTTCTGGCCTCGGCGGTCGATGCCGAGGCGATGCGGCAAGCGCGAGCCCCGCGGGACTCGGCTGTCTGGCCGTCGCTTGCTCAACAACGTGCCGATGCGGTGAGCGTGCTGTTTCGGTCGGGCGGTTCCGCAGCCTCTGCGGAGGTGGTTCTGCACGTGCGGGGTGATGGGGCAACGCTCGATGACGGCACACCAATCACCGAGAGCACCGTGGCCGAATTGGTGGACGAGGCATTCATTCGTGCGTTCATTTATGACGCCGAAGGCAGGCCGATCAATGCGTCGTCTAGGCAACGACATCCCACCGCTCGTCAGAAGCGCGTGGTGAAAGAACGGGATCGTGCGTGCGTTGACTGCGGGAGCACGGAGCTACTCGAGTACGACCACGTGCCAGCCTTCGACGAAAGCAGGCGCACGGTCATCGATGAACTCGAACTTCGGTGCGCTGTTTGTCACCAGTTTCGTCATCTACGGGCCGGGTGAGCGCAATCACAGCTAGGGTCGACTTGATGAGCTTCTTCGATGAGTTGTTCGGATTCGCTGAAACTACCGGTGACGAAATTCGGGCACTCCTCGATCTGAGCGGGACCACGCTGACATCGCAGGTGAATGGCCGATCTTTCGAGGTCGGCACGTTGACGACGCCATCGCTGGACGAGCTGCGCGAGCAGGACCCCTCCGAGAGCAGTCAAATTCGGGTCTCCGAGATCGTGGCAGACGTTCAGGATCTGCACCGCGATCCTGCAAACGCCGGAGCGTTCTTTCAAGTGGCTTCTCAGTTCAATCTCTTGGAGATGGTTGGCCCGTACCGAACACCAGAAGAAGGTGTTGGTCAATATGAACAGGACCTGACCCAAGGACCAGCCTGCGCGATCGCCTGCGGAGCAGGAACCGTATACCGCAACTGGCTCGTGCCGGTGAACGGACGGCCAGGCCAAACATCGACCAGACAGATCGACTGCCTATCCGACCTGGGCGATGCGTTCGGGGCCGACGCTTGGACGATGGAAAACGGCTATGCACTCGCAACGAGGGACGGCCTTGAACAGATACACAACGAGATCGAGAGTTCGTGGGGAGCAGGTCGGGATGAGTTCATGGAGTTGCTCCGGATCGGCATTCAACGAGACACCGAAGTCACCCTTTCGGGCGCAGGCCACCTCGTAACCCAGGCGTACTGCTCGGCGCTACCCGTGGCGTACTCAGATCATGGGTCCTATGCATGGGAACCATTTGCAAGGCTGGTTTTGGACGCAAGCTATGAGGCGACGATGCGAGCTGCCTGGCAGAACGCCGAGCGAACCGGCAATCGTTCCGTGTTTCTGACCATGCTTGGCGGGGGCGCGTTCGGCAACGACACCCAGTGGATCCTCGATGCCATGAGTCGTGCGCTCGACATCTTCGCCCACGCCGATCTCGATGTGCAGATCGTGAGCTACGGGTCGCCGGTACCTGAGCTACAGCCGCTACTTCGCTAGACCTTCGATGCGGCATCAGCGGGCCGGGTAAGCGGCCACACCTAGGCTGCTGGTGCTCCGCAAGCTTCGCTAAGCAGCCTACTTTGGGGGTGTGACAGCCTGGCCGGGCGAGTCCCGCGGGACCCGGTCGGGGGAGGTCTTCGATCGGTTGGTAGCTGATGTTCGGAATGAGTGGGATTCGTCTTGGCGATGCGCGTTTACGTCTAAGGCAAGCCCCTAGTGGTACGGCAGGTGCCGAGCGACTTCCCAGTCGCTGAGTTCGTCGCCGTCGATGCTTGCGCCGGAGGTCATCGAGCGCGCCTGCGAGGTTGTCGGCGCAGCGGCTAACACCTTCGCCGCCGTCTTCGAAGCCGTCGACCTCACCTATCTGGACAACGTGCTCAGGATCTACAGCTAGCCATGTCTTTCGCTCGTAGGCCTACGAGCGAAAGACCGCTAGAGGCTTATCGGGAAATTGCGGTGACCTGGAACGGCGTGTCCGGTGTGCCAAAGGCCGGGAAGTTTGCGTCGACCACGTACAGCTGCGAGCTAAAGGCGTCCGCCGTGGTCGGCGTGATTCCACCGGGCACAGTCAACACGCCTTGAACGGCGCCTGAAGTGAGGCCATCGCTCAGCTCGATCTCGGTGACGCCTGGCCCACCCACGACATAGAGCGTGCCGCCGTCGAGCACGAGGCCGTCGCCGCTCAACAGTGGTTCGTCGAGTTGAATACGGGTCGCGTCGAGCGAAGTTGCGCCGCTGTCGAGGGGGAGCACAAACAGTGCAGAGCTGCCGTCATTCTCCGGACCCGTTGCTTGGGCGACGATCAGATAAGCCTCGTCTGGCGTTGCGACGATTCCGTTCGCACCGAAGCCCTCAGGTTGCACCCATTCGCCGCCAATCGCCACGAGTTCGACTTCGCCGATGGTGCCGTCTTCGGCGATCGGTACACGAATCAGGTTTGGCGAGAAGGAGTCTGTCAGCCATGCGGCATCGCTAGTGATCCAAATATCGTTCACGAGGCCGACGTTTGGCAGATCTTGGTCGACCAAGAGATCGCCGGTGTTGGTGTCGTAAACCCGAAAGCCCGCAACAGCGTCAGGAAAGAGCCCCGGCACTGGCCCACCAGCGGCTGCCCAGAGGCGTCCATCGTTATCAACTGCCAGACCAATAGTGGGCCCGCCATCGTCGGTTGCGGGTGCGAACTCTGTGGACTCGCCGGTTCGAACGTCGATCTGCTGAATTGCTCCGCTCGTGAGCGATCCTACGTACCCGGTTGTGCCGTCGAGGGTGATGCCTTCGGGAGTGAATCCGTCGGGTAGCGCAATCGAGTCGGGAAATGTTCCACTCTCGGTTGGAACAAGAGTCCAGCGAGAAGAAGGAGCAGGATCGGAGCTCGTGTTTACGTTGAAGCCAGGACGATCAGCGTTCAGCAAGGTACCGAACTCTTCGTTGACGATGTAGTACGAACCATCACCAGCGTCCTCGAGCGTCCAACGGATGCCTTCGTCGCTGCTGTCAGCAAGACCAACATTCGATCCATCTGCATCGAGGAAACGGCGGGTGAAGGCATTCTGGATGTAGAACGCGCCGTCACCGGTTGGAATGACATCCCACTCGGTGGTGGTGTGGGCAACACTGGTCGTTGAGGCGTTTCCGAAGGAAGCCTGGAGGTAACGGTTGAACTCGCCATCAACAATGCGGAAACTGCCAGGAGCAGGATCCGCATCACCAGCTGGTGCGTCGTCCACTGG
>CAZSYL010000026.1:29669-31320 GCA_964610745.1 uncultured Acidimicrobiales bacterium | reverse complement strand
GCGTCGTCCACTGGAGCGTCGTCTACTGGTGCATCGGCTGTTGGCGGGTCGTCTGTTGGTGCATCGTCTACTGGTGGGTCAGCTGGTTCTGGTGTCGTCGAAGCAGCGGTCAGGAAGTTGTTCAGCGCTCCATTGACCATGGTGAGGTCTGTTTCGATTACTCCATGACGCTCGGTGTACAACTCGATCGAGTTGGTGGTGACCCTGACCGTGCCATCTGCGTCTTCCCACACAAGGGCTCGCAGTGGAAGATCAAAGCCGGCGGTTGGGCTCTCATCGATCAGTGGTGTGCCGATGTTTGGGTTGCCAAAGAAGAGCACCCGGTTCGGATCGAGCTCAAGGTCGACACTCGCAGCGTTCGCAGCGTGATCGACCACCATGAACAGGTTCGCTGGCGACGCTTCGATAGCGCCGACAAGCCGATCAAACGTGGTTTCGAAGTCTGCATCACTCACAACGGTCGTCAAGCGACTGTCATCGACGAACGATTCCGAGCTCGTTTCGGTGATCGCCTGATCGGGGCCGGTTCCCGCCTCGGTAATTGCACGAAGGGCAGTAGCAACCGTGTCGAGTTGCGCAAGGCCGTCGATTCCGTGGCGGTCGGTGAGGAAGGTCGCATCGTTGAAGCCGACAAAGACTTGACCATCGGTATCAATTACCTGAAGGCGAATTGGCAAGTCGATGCCCACCAGCGGGTTTGCCGCAATGAGTGGGGTTCCGATATTTGGGTTGCCGAAGATCACAACCGTGTTGGGGTCAAGCTCGAGATCGACGCTCTCGGCGTTCGCAGCGTGATCAACAATCCCAGCAATCTCCAAGTTCGGATTCGCCTCGATGGTGTCCACAAGAGCGTCCAAGGTGTCCTCAAAGCTCTGGGAGCTCTCGGCGAACACCATGCCTTCGACTGCGGGCGGTGCCACATCAGCTGCTGCGTCTTCTACGACGCTGCCGTCGAAGAGTGGACCAACGGCTGACTGGGTGTTGATGCTGTCGCCAACATCAACGGTGATCACCGCAACTGGTTCTTCAGGCGTCAACAGATCGGTAACAACGGTTCCTGCTGCGGTCTGGAAGTTCTCGATGTTCGCCAACAAGTCTGGGTGAATACCAACCGTTGACTCCGTGTCATCGGTCGACGTTCCACCATCACCGTTGAGGCCAAGCGAGAAGCCTGCAGCACCCTGGCCGTCGTTGACCTCGGTGCCCGAGTCATAAATGTCGGACGCAAAGATCTCGATCGTGACGGGACCAGTGAAGTTGCCGTCAGCATCGAAGAGCTCGTAGGCAAACGGATCCTCGTTGCCAAAGAACGCATCGTTGGAGGGAATGATCATCGATGCAAACGAGAAGTAGCGATATGCCGAAGCGTTTCGAATATCGATTGAGCCCTCTATGACCTCACCCGGCGAGATGAACTGGACTTCACCGTTACCAATCGTGGTCTGCAAACGTCCGGGTTGAGCGAACTCAGCACCCAAGAGTTCGGTGTTGCCACCCTCGGCCAATGCCTCGAGGCCGGGGGTTGCTCGCTCCCCATTGTTGAACAGGTCGAAGTCGCCGTCGTGAAGACCAACCCAAGCCTCGGTGAAGAAGAAACCATCAGCAGGCTGCAAGTTCTCAAACGTGAACTGAACAGCATCACCAGCAGGAG
>CAZSYL010000026.1:0-29569 GCA_964610745.1 uncultured Acidimicrobiales bacterium | reverse complement strand
GGAGCTTCCTCAACGGGAGCTTCCTCTGTGGGAGCACCGTCGTCTGCGAGTGTCAGAGTAACGTCGAGGTAGTACTGAGAAAGAGAGCTGGTCTCTTGGATCCAGAAGGTGTAGTCACCTGATGGAAGTGCACCAGAAAAGCCCTGTGTGTCGGGGCCGCTACCAATGTCTTGCAAGATGTCGCCTCCAACCGAGGCATCACCAAAGAGGGTGAAGCCGAGCAGGTTGGCCGGGTTGGGATCTGTAGCTGATTCAGTAAAGACCGAGCCTGCCTGGATACCAATGAAAGATTGCGAATTGCCGGTCGAGTCGTAGTCGAGGATGTTCAACGATGAGAACTCATAACCCGGTGGCACGGTGAACGTCACGTAATCAATGTCGCCTGCTGCAACACTTCCACTCAGAACGTTTGACCCTGGTGCAACCTCAAGCACCGTCGGGTTCGAACCGTCATCAGAAAACTCTCCGCTCGTTGCTTCGTCGAGGCCGGCTGCGTCCTGGGCTCCGACACTCGCTGGCACAACCGAAACTGCGGCCGCTAAGAGTAGAAGAGCGAGGAAGGCGTGCCATGTCGACAACATTCTGCGTTGCCCATTGCTGTTGATCATCTCAATATGCTCCTTTTGCGTCACACAACCGCGCGCGAGTTACTCCGAATGGCAACCTAATCGCCACGGCCGCGAATACTAGTTAACGATTGATGAACGCTCAGAGAGGTCTCGCTTTCAGCCCCTTTGTCAACCTTGGGTCAGAGAGCTGAGAGCTGAGTCTTGCCTGAACACTGAGGTGGGGAAAGGTCGAACCGTGGAGATTCGGGGTATGAAAATCTGAATCGACTCCCCGCCGAATTTCCCCTAGTGGTACGGCAGGTACCGGGCGACTTCCCAGTCGCTTAGTTCGTCGCCGTCGATGCTCGCGCCGGAGGCTTCGAAAGCCTCCACCTCGTTGCGCTTGTGGGTGACGTAGTTGGAGACGACGTTGGCGCCGATGGCTTCGACGAGTGCGGTATCTGCTTCGAGGTCATCGAGTGCGCCTGCGAGGTTGTCGGCGCAGCGGCCTACGCCCTCGCCACCGTCTTCGAAGCCGTCACCGGTGTATTCGTCGGGAGCGGTCATTGCGTTCACCACGCCGAGCCGCGCGGCCTGCAGGATCGCAGCAGCACCGAGGTAAACGTTCACCGCACCGTCAGCCAGGCGATGTTCAACGCGCATCGCTGCGCCTCCGTCGGCTGGAAGTCGACAGGCCACGTTGCGGTGGTCGACACCCCAGTTGGCCCAGCAGCCGGCAAGCGTGCCTGGTTGGAGGCGGCGGAAGGCGTTGACCGTCGGCGCGCAGATCGCGGCCAACGCGTTGTGGTGCTCGACGAGTCCGGCGATGCACTGCAGGGCGAGCTCGCTCGCTCCGTGCGATGTGGAGTCGTCGGCCAGCGCAAGCTCGCCGTCCTTGCCGACCAGGCTCATGTTGTAGTGCAGGCCCGAACCAGAAACGGTGGGGAAGGGCTTGCCGAGAAACGTGAAGTCCAGGCCCATCGCTAGCGCTACCTCGCGCACCATGGTGCGGAACAAGAAGATGTCGTCGCACTGGGTCATCGCGTCGTCGTAGCGAAGGGTGAACTCGAACTGCGACTCGTCGAACTCGACGTTGGCCGACTCCACGTTGAAGCCACAATCATCGGCGGCGTCGAGCACGGCGGTGACGAAGCCTGAAGGGTCGCCGAGCGAACCGGTGCCATAGACCATCGAACGTGGATTGTTGTACTTCTGCCAACCGCCCTCGCCGTCTGGCTGAAGCAGGTAGCCCTCCAACTCGATGCCCAACTTCACCTCGTAACCGAGCGCTGCCCAGTCGTCGATCGCTCGTTGCAGCGTGGAACGAGGCGACACATCGTAAGGGGCATGCTCGAAGGTCAGGTCCGCAACCGCCACACCGATCGTTGGGTCTTCCCACGACGGGCGCAACGTGGACGCCACCGGTGTGCCGTGCACATCCTTGAGGCCATCGAGCAGGTGGCCACCCTCGGCCGGAAGGATGTCTCGGTCGTACGTCAGACCAAACGTGGTGACACAGAACGCCGAGCCCTTGTCGGCCAACGCTGACGGAAGGTACTTGCCTCGAGCCAGGCCTAGATGATCCGGCCACATGATGCGGATACGTCGGTACTGGCTGTAGGTGTCCTCAGACATGGTGGGTTCTCCGGGCTGTGTGGGCGGTGAAGGCGGTTGTGAAAAAAATTAGTTCGGTCCCGAACGACTGTCTACGTGGTTACCGCAGACCCTATTGGTAACTCGCGGTTCGGTTCGCATGTAAGGCGAGGTTTGCGCGAGGGTTCTACTAGACATGAGTGCGAACCAAAATCTGGCGGCTTCGCTGCGAGCCCCGCGGACCGAATCGGGGCCGCGCGACTACATCTTGGATCTCTTCGGGTCGTTCATTCGCGACTACGGCGGATGGGTGGCCGTTGCCGACCTGCTCGCTTTGCTGAAGAGCCTTGGCGTGGCCGAAACGTCGGGTCGCTCGGCGCTGTCTCGCATGAAACGCCAGGGCGAAATCGACGCCGTAAGCCGCGGTTCGATTCGCGGCTACTCGCTCACCGAGACCTCCGAGCAGTGGTTCGCCGATGGCACCGAACGCATCATGAAGGGCGCGCCCGCCCGCCCCGACGACCTGTGGGTGCTCGCTGCGTTCACGGTGCCCGAGGACGTCCGCAAGGTCCGCTACCAGATCCGTACGCGGCTCGGCGACCTCGGCTTCGGTCAGATCTCTGGAGGGCTCATGATCGCGCCCGCCGCGATCCTCGACGAAACGGTTCGAGCGCTCGAACGGGCTGACCTGACCGAGTACGTCGATCTTTGGCAAAGCCAACACATTGGCTTCATGCCAATGGAGGACGTCGTAGCTTCGGCCTGGGACCTGCCCATGATCGAAGCCGAATACCGTGAGTACCTCGACCATGCGGCGAGCCTCGACGCAAACGGAACGCCAGACGATGACGAGACTGCGTTCGTCACCTATGTGCAGCACATTCACGCGTGGCGAGAGCTGCCCTTCATCGACCCCGGTATCCCCGCTCGTTACGTTCCTGACGATTGGCCCGCCGCGCAGGCGCGTACGGCGTTCGCGAGAATCTCTACCGAGCTCCGCGCGGGCGCATGGCGATACTTCGTGGGTGTCGCATCGTAAGGGTCGCACCGTAGCGGGCCGCGTCCGGAAGGTCTGTGCAGCAATCTTGCTTAGCACTGCAGATCGTCGCGCAGAACCCCAGCATCCACGACTACATCGCCGTCCAGCGCGACGGTGCAATGACGCATGGGAAGATCGAAGTGCCCCCGGCAGAACCTGCCAGCAACCTCGTTTGCCCCAGTGGAGAACACGACGTTTCCGGCAAAGGCCCGGAGCTCGGTTCCGTTGAGTGCTGACTTGTCCCACATCGCCAACGACTCCCACCGGGCGGCAGGGTTCATGCCCCAACCAATGTGGCTAATGGCGTAGGCCTCCGGCTCGTCGAAGGCAGCCAAGTACGACCGCATCAACTCCGCATCGTGGCCATTCCCCGCAATGTCGACGACGTAGTCGTTCTCCAACGTGAGGGTGATCGGGTCACGCAGGTATTCGTTGAAGGTGAGGTTGATGTCGCCCTGATCGAGCACCACCGTGCCGTTGACCTTGTTGGCAGCGGGAAACGCTAAGACGAGCCCGCCCGGCCAGTGGGCGATCGAGCCGGGCTCGGTGCACCACCCGTAGGACCCAGCTCGGAACGCATCGGTCAGGTCGACCCGTAGATCGGTTCCAGCCTTCGACGTGATCGTCATCTCGGACGCGGCTGAAATCAACTCGACGCCATGGTCGACGACGTCCTTGAGCTTGGGGTTGTGCGCCCATCGCTCGGCGTTCTCTGGATGCTCAGCAGAAATCATCAAGATGCGCGCGCCACCATCCAAGATGTCGCCCAGCTCCGGAGCGTGCAGCAGGCCCTCGGCGGTGCAGTCGGCGACGAAATCCGCGGTCGCGCACGCAGCCACAGCGGCACGGTGTCCGGCGAGCGCCTGGGATGCACCCGTGGAGCGGATCGGTAGGGGACCGGGGTTCGGTGGAGTGGGCATCCGAACATCGGCGACCGCTGCACCGATCATCTCCAGAGCCGCTCGGGCGCTCTCGACGATCTCGGCCTTGCTCGACGCCTCGTACAACAAGACCGCGAACTCGCCCTCTTTCACCTCGCACGCCTTGAATTGCTCGGCGTACCGGCTAATCCATCGCCACTCTGCGCCACTGCTCACGGTGCTCATGCGTCGTTGGGCTCTTCATCGAACAGTCGCACGGTGCTGAGGCGTTGCAGGCAGACCTCGACACTCCACGGCAGCATCGTCGCGCCGCAGCGAGCATCACGATACGCACGCTCGATATAACTCGGGCGCAGCAGTGCCCGGCCGCCACACACGCGAATGGCGGTGGATGCGAGCTCTGGGGCGCCTTCCATCGTGGTGACTAGCGATGCCCAGGCACGGGTGATCTGTTCTTGAGGTGGGTCGACCATGACTTCGCCGAGCGTCCGGTACAGGAGTGCTTGGGCCTGTTCGTACTTGATGTTCATCTCCGCCCATCCTTGTTGTTTGATGGGATGCTCGCGGCGAGTGCTGCTCTTCAAGTACTCCTCGGTGAAGTCGAGAATGCCGCGCATGAGACCCATGTAGGAGAACGAGAGCGTCATGTAGAAGTACGGCCAGCGTTCAGCTGCCTTGTTGAAGACGCCTGGAGGCAACCACTCGTTTTCGTGGGGTACGAAGACCTTGTCCATCACGAGGTTGCGCGAGTCGGTGCCGCGCATACCTAGCGGATCCCAGTCACCCTCGATACTCACACCTTCGCCCTCGTGTGGAATGCCGAGAAGTCGCAATCGGTCGTCGCCCTCTACCTGGGCCAACACGTTATGGAAGGTCGATGCTCCGCTCAATGAAGCGAAGATCTTCCGCCCCGTGACGAGGTAACCGCCGTCGACGGGCTCCGCGCGGGTGGCATAACCAGCGGTTGCGCCTGCGGCGAGACCCTCGGAAAACGGCTGGCTGTGAATGTGGCCATCGTTGACGACGCCTGCGTACAGCGTCTTGCGGCGCTCTTCAAGCATCTCCGCCTCCTCGCCTTCCAAGCCGAGCGAGCCGGCGACCTCGCCAATCAGCAGCGTGGTTGCAACGTGCATGTTGAACGTCAGGGCTGTCGACGCACAGTGTCGAGCAAGCTCCTCTGAAGCAAGGGCATAGGCCACGAAGTCACCACCAAGGCCACCGTATTTTTTGGGAATCACGATTCCGAGCATTCCAGCAGCCTTGAGGTCGTCCCAGTTCTCATAGGGGAACACCGCGTCTCGGTCGACGGCATCGGCGCGCTTGGCAAACAGAGGGCCGAGCTCGGCCATCTTGTTCACGATTTCCATCCGTTCTGGGGTGCGAATATCTGTCATGTGGGTTACACGCTCCTGTCTCGGCCGGTTGCGAGAAACCGGCGGACTTCGTCATTGAATCGTACGGGGTCTTCTGCGGGGCTGAGGTGTCCAACGCCCTCGAGCACGATGAGCTCGGCGTTCGCCAATCCATCACTCAGCACCTTGGCGTAGCTCACCGGTGTCTCTTCATCGAGTGCGCCAACAATCACTAGTGTTTCGTGCTCGATATTGGCCAGTTCCGACCGCACATCATTGGTGGGGAGGCACTCGACGGCGGCCCGGAACCCTTCGGGGCTGATCTGAGCGAAGGCGTCGATCGTTTCGTCCCGGACCTGGCCGGTCAATCGAATAGCGGTGATCATGTCGACGACATGTTCGGCGGCGTCGGCTGGGGTTTCACCACGGTCGAGCGGAGCAAGGCGGGCGGCCGTCCACTCTTCGCGAGTCGTACCGTCCATGCCAAACGCTGGGCTCGAGTCGGCGAGAACCAAGCGGCCGACCTTGTCGGGGTGACGAATCGCGGTGTGTAGCGCGTGCATGCCTCCGAAGGAGAGTCCGACGAGATCTGGCTTGTCGAGTTCACGTTCGTCAATGAAGGCTGCCAATGCATCGGCAATCGACTCGTAGGTCAGCAGCGCAAGGGGTTCGCTATCTCCGTAGCCGGGCATATCCCAGGCAATGCAGCGAAACTCGTCCGATAGGCCGCGCAGCTGCGCCCCCCATGCAGTTCGGGTGCCGCCCAATCCGTGAAGGAAGATGACCGGCCGACCCGCGCCAGATTCTCGCCAAGCGATGCGGCCACCGGTGTGGTCGATATGCGCGTCAACGGTCATGGCGAAACTATATGCTGCTCAAATGGCGATCTGCAACAAAAGCGGAAGTTCTCTCGGCAACGTCTATGTATTATGGCCATCTTGCATCAATCCACGTTTGGTTATAGGAAAGGGGAGATGTCGCAGGCTTTGGTTGCGAATGGCTTCCCGCATTTGTTAGAACGGTATTGCAGCGATCGTCAAAACTACGTTAGGTTGAGACCATGGGGCAAGCGAGGACACTAGCGACAGCGATCGACTTGTCCGACCCGGATCAATGGCACGACGCCCCACCACATGCTGAGTTTGCGCGACTCCGTGCCGAGGCTCCAGTGGCGTGGAACGAACGTCATGACGGACATCGCGGCTTTTGGGTGGTCACTACTCATGCAGACGTCGTGACTGTCGGCCGCGATACCGGCACCTTCTCTTCTCGCAATGGGGTGATCTCGCTAGACGATTTCGACGACGAACAAAACGAAGCTCGTCGAACGCTGCTCGAGATGGATCCGCCGCAACACACGTCGATGCGTCGGGTCACGTCGAAGAGCTTCACGCCGCGCGCCGTGTCAAAGTTCGAAGCTTTCGTCCGCGCAACATCGGTTCGGCTGATCGAATCGGTGCTGGCCGCCGGTGAAGTCGACATCGTTTCTGAACTGTCCAAGCAATTGCCCATCCTCACCCTGTGTCGCATCCTTGGCATCCCCGACGATCGCCGTGACGACATGATTCGCTGGAGCGACTCACTCATTGGCTCCGACGATCCCAACTTCATAGATCCCCTCGTCGAGGCGGTGCCGCTCGAAGAGCGGCGCATGCTTCCATTCGGGCACCCGGCTTCGCTTGAAGCGTTCGAACTCGGTCGAGGCCTCCGCGAACAACGAGCCTCGGAACCCATGGATGACGTCACAACAGCGCTCGCGCTTGGCGAGGCTGACGGCGAACCCCTGACCGATGCCGAATTCTGTAACTACTTCTTGATGCTCGTGGTGGCTGGCAACGAGACCACCCGACACACCCTTAGTCACGGCATCGATGCCATTGCTGAGCATCCGGGCGAATGGGACCGCTTCGTCCACGACGAGCTCGATAGCGCTGTTGGAGCTGACGAAGTTCTCCGATGGGCGACCGCTGTGCACTTTGTGCGTCGTATCGCCACGGTCGATACCGAGCTAAATGGTGCACCGATTAGGAAGGGCGACAAAGTCGCGATGTATTACGTCTCGGCCAACCGCGACGAGGCCGTGTTCGCCGACTCTCACCGGTTCGTTTTCGACCGGGCACCCAACGACCAAATCGCGTTCGGACGCGGTGGGCCGCACTTTTGCTTGGGCGCCCACGTCGCGCGACTTCAGGTCCGCGTATTCTTAGAGGAGCTTCGTATCCGAGTGTCTCGAATTGAGAGGATCTCTTCACCCGTACGCTTGCGAAGTAACCACATCAACGGAATCAATGAGTCAAGGGTGGTCTTTCATGCGTGAAACAGAACCGTTCGTCGCCGCAGCTGTTCAAGCTGCTCCGGTCTTCCTCGACGCTGAAGCAACAGCCCGCAAGGCTGTCGACTTGATCGACGAAGCTGCTGGCAACGGAGCGACGCTTATCGCGTTCCCCGAGGTCTTTATCCCCGGCTACCCCTACTGGAACTGGATTCTCAACCCGCTCGAAGGCAGCGAGTGGTTCCAGCGCCTCCATGAAGCCTCCGTTACCGCCACCGGCCCCGAGGTCCGAATGGTCGCCCAAGCCGCAGCACGCCATGGCGTTCATGTGGTACTCGGGATCAACGAGCGCTCGACGATCGGTGCGGGAACGATCTTCAACACACTCCTCACGATCGATGACCACGGCCGCCTGATCGGACGGCATCGCAAGCTCGTTCCTACGTGGGCCGAGAAACTCACCTGGACCGGTGGTGACGGGTCGAGCCTTGTCGTGCACGACACCGCACTCGGCCCGCTCGGCGCGCTGGCGTGTGGTGAAAATACCAACACCCTCGCCCGGTTCTCCCTCCTTCAACAGGGTGAACTCCTGCATGTGTCGGCGTACATCGCGTTGCCCACAGCGCCAGCCGATTACGACATGGCCCATGCCATTCAGACCCGTTCAGCCGCCCATGCGTTTGAAGGAAAGCTCTTTAATGTCACCGCGTGCTCGGCGATCTCCGACGAGATCGTAGATGCCATGGTCGCCGTCGCCCCCGAATCCGAAGCGATGTTCAAACGAAAGCAGGTGGCGTGGAGCGGCACCATCGGCCCTGATGGAGCTGTCGTTGGCGATTCGTTGGTCGATGAAGAAGGCATCGCGTATGCCGAGATCGACCTTTCGCGCTGTGTGCAACCCACGCAGATGCACAACATCACCGGCCATTACAACCGTTTCGACGTGTTCAACTTCTCGGTCGACCACAGTGCCATTGGCCCCGAGGCACCATTCGCTGGGCCTATCGATCTGCTCGCTGCGGGTAGCGACTCAGTCAATGCCGAAGGGGGAGAAGCGTGACAGCTACAGATGACGGGCAGGATCTCACCTATGAGGAACGCGACAAGATGCTCGGCCGCGCTCGAGTCGAGGACAACGAAGACCTGAAGGCGTACTACGACGAACTCGAACGGCTCGAGACCGGGGCGTTGTGGACGGTCGCCAACGACATCGAGCCGTGGGAACCCCACGCTTACGCCACTCCGGTGCTCTGGCCGTGGGCCGAACTCCGCGAGCACGCCCTTCGTTCGCTTGAACTCGTGAGCCCAGAAGACGCTGGCCGGCGAGTGGTGTACCTCAGAAATCCCAACCGCAAGGACATCAGCGCTGCCTGCGGCCTGCTATTCAGCGGAATTCAGGTCATGCGTCCGGGCGAGCGAGCTCCCGGTCATCGTCACGGCGCCTCGGCGTTGCGATTCATCATGGAAGGCCAAGGCGGTTACACGATCGTCGACGGTCATCACGTCGACCTCGGCGAGCGAGACTTTGTGCTCACACCGAACGGCACGTGGCATGACCACGGCGTGGCCGAGGGCGGCGAGATCTGCCTGTGGCAAGACGGACTGGACATCCCGCTCGCCAACGCGCTCGAGGCGAACTGGTATGAGACCCATCCCGACGACTACCAGACCACGCTCTTTCCAATCAACGACAGCGCCAACACATTTGGTTCGGTGGGGCTGCTCCCAACGTCCTACACGTGGGAGCGCGCCTACTCGCCGCTCCTTCGGTACGGCTGGGACGAAACCTACGATGCCCTTCAGAAAGCCGAGAAGGCTGGTGTCGAGACCGAACACGATGGTGTCATCATGCGCTACACCAACCCGCACACGGGTGGTCATGTAATGGCCACCATGGGTGCATCGATGCAGATGCTCCGCCCAGGTGAAGCCACCAAGGCAATGCGTCGCACTGGCAACATCATTTACCAGGTCGCCAAGGGTTCTGGGCATTCGATCATTGCAGGCCAACGCTTCGACTGGCAGGAGAAAGACATCTTCTGCGTGCCATCGTGGGCATGGCGAGAACATTCCAACGCATCGGCCACCGAAGACGCCGTGCTGTTCAGCTTCAACGACTTCCCGGTCATCGAGAAGCTGGCTTTCGAACGAACCGAGGCTCTTGTCGAAAACGATGGACACCAGTACGTCGACTAAGACCCCTCGAAATTACGCACTACTAACGAATACAAGTCGGAGAACCCAGTGAAGCTTGCAACCGTCCGCCATCATCCCGAGCATGAGTCCCGCCTCGCAGCTGTCGTCGATGCCGATGGCATGCTACTCGCCGTCGACATCGCCAAGCTCGGATCGGTCTCGGGGGTCGACTTGCCGTCGACCATGCTCGAATTTATCGACCTTGGCCCGACCGTTATCCCGAGCACGACCGCGCTCGTCGCTGATGAGGCTCTGCGCAACACGCCGGGAGTTTCGGTTCCGCTTGCCAATGTCGATCTGCTCGCACCGATTCCGCGGCCGCGCAAAAACATGTGGGGGCTCGGCCTCAACTACGCCGAGCACGTCGCCGAGTCGGCTCGCTCGCTCGATACCGCCAAGGAGATGCCATCGGAACCGGTCATCTTCTGCAAGCCGCCGACAACCGTGTGCGCCCCGGGCCAGCCAATCGTGCACAACCACGAGCTCACCCAGCAACTCGACTGGGAAGTCGAACTCGCCGCCGTGATCGGCACGCGAGCAAAGAAGGTCGCGGCAGAAGATGCCATGAACTACGTGTTCGGCTACACGGTCATGATCGATGTGTCGGCCCGAGATGCTCGCCGTTCGGGCCAATGGATCGTCTCGAAGGGGCAAGACACCTACGCCCCCATGGGTCCGTGGATAGTTACCGCCGACGAAATCTCCGACCCACACAACCTCGATCTGTGGCTGACCAAGAACGGTGAAGAGAAGCAGTCGTCGAACACCAAACACATGTACTTCAAGATCCCGACGCTGATTGAAGACATCAGCAAGGGTATGACGATGGATCCTGGTGACGTCATCCTCACCGGCACTCCCGAAGGCGTTGGCGCTGGCCGCGACCCTCAAGAGTGGATGTGGCCGGGTGACACGATCACGGCTCATGTCGAAGGCATCGGCACCATTACTCATCCAATCGTCCGGGGATAGCAATGACTCGATACAAAATCGGCCAGATCGTTCCGAGCTCAAACATCACCATGGAAACCGAAATTCCGGCGTTGCTGCGTGCTCACGCAGACCACTTCGGCGACGTCGACTTCACCTTCCACTCGTCACGAATGCGTATGAAGACCGTGAGCAAAGAAGAGCTCGCGGCGATGGACAAAGACTCCGACCGCTGCGCGCTCGAGCTCTCCGATGCTCGTGTCGACGTCATGGGATATGCGTGCCTCGTCGCCATCATGGCGACCGGCCACGGATACCACTGCGAGTCGAGCGAACGCCTCCAGCAAGTCACCAAAGACAACGGCGCCGAAGTACCGGTCGTCACCAGCGCAGGTGCGCTTGTCGATGCGCTGAAGCATATGGAGGCGAAGAAGATCGGTCTTGTGGCCCCGTACATGCTTCCGCTCACCCAAATGGTCGCCGGCTACATCGCGGCCGAAGGCATTGAAGTGCAGGACTTCTTGGCACTCGAGATTCCCGACAATCTCGAAGTCGCTGCGCAAGACCCGATGAACTTGGTCGAGCACGTGAAGAAGGTCGACACCAATGGCGTGGACGCCGTGGTTCTGTCTGCGTGCGTGCAGATGCCGTCGCTCGAGGCCATCCAGGTCGTCGAGGACGAGCTCGGAATCCCCGTGTTGAGCGCAGCGGTATCGACTGCGTGGCAGATGCTGGGCCACCTCGGCCGTCCGCAAGTCGTTCCGAACGCAGGAAAGCTCCTCGCACCCTGACAGAGGTCATCGATCCCTCGTGGATCACCCTGACGGAGAGCCGTTAGTCGATGTCGGGGGTGGCGTCCATCTCCTCGGGATTGTACTGACGGAAACCAATCAATGTCTGCGTCGAACGCACGCCGCTCAGTTGGGAGATGTCTTGGGTGACCACGGTTGCGATGTCGTTGTGGGAGTCGACTCGAAGCATCGCAACCATCGCGACTCCACTGCCAGCTACCGAGTGGACCTCGTCAACGCCGTCGATCTTTGCGAGGTCGCCGCCGAGCCCATCGATTCGCTGAGGCCAAGCATCAATAAGGACAAACGCGGTGATCATTTCGCCACCGTAATGTGACTTGCGAGGGCGCTGCAAACCCCCAACCAGCACTACTTCGTGGCGAAGCACTCACGTCTGCTTATGACCCAGATTCGTAGGCCAGATGCAAAGGTTGGACTATGGCCTCGGAGCTTGGACCAACTCGATCAGCACACCTTGGCCACTCAGCGGGAACTCGTCGTTGGCCTTGGGGTGGATGAAGCACACATCGTGGCCTGCCGCCCCTGCGCGGATGCCTCCCGGTGTGAACCTCATTCCCTGGGCTTCGAGCCACTCGTAGGCGACGGCGAGGTCGTCCACCCATAGGCCGATGTGGTTGAGCGGGGGAATGTTGACCTTTGGTCGACCTTCGGGGTCGAGTGGTTCCATCAGGTCGATCTCTATGGCGTGCTCACCTTCGCCGAGGGTGAGGATGTCCTCTCGAACGTTCTCGGACTCTGCGGTGTACTCGCCGGTCTTGGTGACACCGAGTGTGTCGATCCACAACGAACGAAGGGCATCGAGGTCGTCACCACCGATCGCGATTTGCTGAACGCCGAGGATTCGAAAAGGCCGTTCGCCTGAGCTGCGCTCGGCACTTTCAGACGATATCCACGGAAGCTCTCCATGGTCACTGCTCTCCGCTTCGTCCCCCATCAGCGCGCTCCGTCCTCAATGAGCTTAAGAACGTCGGTGGCGGCGTCGGGCACGTTCGTGCCGGGGCCAAAGATGCCAACAACACCAGCTGCGGTCAGCTCGTCGTAGTCTTTCGGCGGAATGACGCCGCCACAGATCACCGCGATCTCCGAACCGTCAGCAGACAACGCGGCGATGAGCTCGGGGACGAGGGTGAGATGGCCGGCTGCGTGGCTCGAAACACCGACCACATCGACCTCGTGCTTCGCCGCCTCGGCTGCTGCCTCGTCGGGAGTTTGGAAGAGTGGGCCGACGTAGACGTCGAAGCCTAAATCGGCGAAGGCGGTGGCAATCACGCGTCCTCCTCGGTCGTGCCCGTCTTGGCCCATCTTTGCCACGAAGAGCTTTGGCTTGCGCCCGACCTCAGCTTCGAACGAGCGGATTGCCGCGGTCAGGTCGGCGAACTGCTCGTCATCTTCGTACGCCTTCGCGTAGACGCCGGAGAGGAGCTGGGTCTGGGCGACGTGGCGCTCGAACACGGCCTCTAAGGCATCGGACATTTCGCCGACGGTGGCACGGGTTCGTGCAGCTTCGACGCAGGCAGCGAGAAGGTTGCCGCTGCCTATGGCATGGTCGGTCAGCGCTGCGAGTGCCGACTCGGTTGCTCCCGCATCACGTTGAGATCGCACTTCTTCGAGACGACGTACTTGCTGTTGGCGAACCTCGGTGTTGTCGATGTCGAGCACGTCGACCGATTCGGCATCGTCGGCTACGTACTTGTTCACGCCAACAATCGTGTCCTGCCCTCGATCGATGCGAACCTGGCGTAGCGCCGCAGCTTCTTCGATACGGAGCTTCGGAGTCCCGGCCGCAATGGCCTTGGTCATGCCCCCAGCCTCTTCTACGTCCGAAATGATCTCGCGCGCCCGGTCGGCGAGCGCAGCGGTGAGGGACTCGACGTAGTAGCTCCCAGCCAACGGGTCGACGGTGCGGGTGATGCCGGTCTCTTCGGCGAGGATCAACTGCGTGTTGCGGGCGATCTTGGCGCTGAATTCGGTCGGCAGGCCAAGGGCCTCGTCAAAACTGTTGGTATGGAGACTCTGCGTTCCGCCGAGCACCCCTGCCATGGCCTCGACGGTTGTTCGAACGATGTTGTTGTATGGGTCCTGCTCGGTGAGCGAAACACCCGACGTTTGGCAATGCGTCCGCAGCATCGACGATTTCGGATCTTGCGGATCGAACTGTGTCATCAGCTCAGCCCACAACAGTCGAGCAGCACGGAGTTTGGCGATCTCCATAAAGAAGTCCATGCCAATGTTGAAGAAGAAGCTCAGTCGAGGCGCGAAGGCATCGACGTCGAGGCCTGCAGCGATTGCGGCTCGGACGTACTCGACTCCGTCAGCGAGGGTGTACGCGAGCTCCAAGTCGACGGTCGCTCCGGCTTCTTGGATGTGATAGCCGCTGATGCTGATCGAGTTGAAGCGGGGCATGTGCTTGCTCGTGTACGCAATGATGTCGGACACGATGCGCATGCTCGGCTCGGGCGGATAGATGTAGGTGTTGCGCACCATGAACTCTTTGAGGATGTCGTTCTGGATGGTGCCTGACAGCTGTGCTTGGTCGACACCCTGCTCTTCGGCGGCAACGATGTAGCAGGCGAGGATCGGCAAAACAGCGCCATTCATCGTCATCGACACGCTCATCTGGTCGAGCGGGATGTCGTCGAAGAGGATCTTCATATCCTCGACCGAATCGATGGCGACGCCAGCTTTGCCGACGTCGCCGACGACTCGGGGATGGTCGCTGTCGTAGCCCCGGTGGGTGGCGAGGTCGAAGGCGACCGACAGGCCCATCTGGCCCGCTTCGAGGTTGGCTCGGTAGAACGCGTTCGATTCTTCGGCAGTAGAGAAGCCAGCGTATTGGCGAACGGTCCATGGTCTGTTCGTATACATCGTCGCCCGAGGGCCACGAACGAACGGCGCCACACCGGGCAGGCCGCCGAGGTGATCGACCTCGTCGAGGTCGTCCTCGGTGTAGAGCGGCTTGACGGCTATACCTTCGGGAGTGTCGACGGTGAGATCGCCAAGATCACGCCCTCGAAGTTCTGTCGTGGCGAGCTCGTCCCACTGTGGTGTTGCCATGACCGTATTTCTAGCTCAAAGCGGGAGTGCGCCACTGGTTAGGGTCGCGTTCTGGCCAGCCCGATGTGTGTGAAAGACTGCACCCATGAATGATTGGCAGGCCGAGGTAGTTGAGCTTCACGAGTATTTCGAGGGTTATCTCGGTGGCGCGCTCCCCGCTGACCAGACCGACCGCATGACGGACGCATTCGCCGATGAGTTCTCGATGGTGAACCCGGACGGCATGGTTGTGGACACGGCCAGTGTCGTCACGGCGATCAGCGGGCAGCACGGGCAGCACAAGGGCATGAAGATGTGGATCACCGATTTCGATCTCATCACCGACACGGACGTACACGTGATCGGTCGGTACATCGAGCACCAAAAAGTGGGTGAGGACGGTAACCGCCGATTGAGTACGGTCGTCTTTCGCAAAGACGACGCGGCGCCCAATGGGCTGCGCTGGTTAGCACTCCACGAAACTTGGCTGCCGTAGGCCGCTACGAACGAGGCCGAGTGAGGTCTCGCATCAGCCCTTCTTGGGCAGTTGAGGCAACGAGCGTGCCGTCGAGCGAATAGAAATGGCCGAGGTTGAACCCTCGAGCGCCAGATGCTGATGGGCTCGTGGTCGAGTAGAGCAGCCATTCGTCGGCGCGGAATTCTCGATGAAACCAGACAGCGTGATCCAGGCTGGCCGCCATGATCTCGTCGAAGTTCTGAGCGTGGGTTCGAACCGCAGTTCCGAGCAAGGTGAGGTCACTTAGGTAGGTGAGCAGTAGCCGGTGCAGGATCGGATCGTCTCCGAGTGTGCCGTTCACCCTGAACCACACCTTGCGGTCTATAACCCCGGGGTGCCATTCATCGGGGCCCGAGAAGTGGCGGATCTCGAGAGGAATGCCTTTCAGTTCCCAAAAGCGGGGTAGGTAGTCGCGTGGTGTCAGCCCAAAGTCTTCTGGACGAGGTGCGTCCTCGGGGGATCCAACGTCGGGCATCTCGGCCTGGTGATCGAAGCCGTCCTCGGCCCGATGGAAGGAGGCTGACAGGTTGAAGATTGCTTCGCCGCGTTGGCGAGCGACGACTCGGCGGGTCGCAAAGCTCCGTCCATTGCGGATCCGGTCGACGTCGTAAATGACCGGTATTGCTGGATCTCCTGGCCGCAAGAAGTAGCTGTGCAACGAATGGACGTGAATATCCTCGATCGTTCCGTACGCTGCGGCTAGTGCCTGAGCGGCAACAATTCCGCCGAACAGGCGTCCAGCTTCCCAATACGGAGGATGGCCTCGGTAGAGGTTTTTATCGATCTCTTCGAGATCGAGGCTCGCAACGACGGCATCGACATCGCCTTGATTGGCGTCGTTTGATTCTGGGGGCATCACTGGACGTTACTCGCCTTGAGCCACAGCCTGACTTTGGTTGTACGAGATTGGCGCATACTTCGGCGGGTTCTCGTCATCGTGACAGGTTGGGATGGTCTCCATGACGAAATCTCGGTCGGCGTTGACGAAGAACGGGATCGAGTACCGGCTCGTCGAACCTTCTCGAACGTTTGCGAAATGCCGGACGGAGATAAAGCGGTCGTTCGTCCAGGTCTTGAGCAATTCGCCGGTGTTGACGACGATCCCGTCGTCGATGACGGGCACGTTCAGCCACTGTTGTTTTGGGGTGTGAAAGATCGTCAGGCCGGGCGAGTCCTGCACGAGCAACGTCATAAACGTGGTGTCGACGTGCGGTTGAATGCCGAGCTCTTCGCTTTCCGGATCAACCGTCGGGTCAGACGCAGGGTAGTGAGTCATGCGAAGGCGCGTGAACGGTGGGGCGAACGCTTCGTTGAAGAAGTCGAGTTCGACCCCGAGCGCCGTTGCGTAGATCGGCAAGAGTTTCAGCGATAGCGCCGTGATTGCGTCGTTGTATTCGGTGACCGTCGAGCGGAAGGTCGGGACGAGGTCTTCCTCGAGCCATGCATTGTCGTCGAAGTCAATGCCGGTGCCGGCTTTGAAGACGAGTGCCTCGTTGCGATTGCCGCTCGAGCGAGTCGGGAGTCTCCGGTTGCCGAGGGGTAGGTACCCAACGCCGGCGAGGAGACGCTCGGGTGCGTCCATTTCGATCTGCAACTTCGTCTCTCGGTCGAGCGCATGAAACTGGGCTGCCGCAGCAAAGGCACGAGCGGTGAGGTCTGGGTCGATGCCGTGACCCGTGAGTAGCCAGAAGCCGACGTTTTCGCAGGCGTCCGCGAGCTTCATCCCAAGCTCGGCGAGCGCGGCCGGGTCGCCGGTTTCGAGGTACTCCGACACGTCGATGATCGGCACGTCACCGGGTTCAGCGTCGGTCGCAGTCGAGATGTCCCATCCCTCTGACTCGGCGCGCAATGACGCTTCTTTGGCCTGGGGATCGAACGGAATCGAACTCATGGCCCAAGCGTAGAGGCTAGGTGCATCAAGATGGCGTGGTCTCAGGCCTAGGCTTTATCAATGGCTAGCCCGATCAAAAAATCCGACAAGCTCAGCGATGTCCTTTACGACATCCGTGGTCCGGTCATGCACGAAGCGCAGCGCCTCGAGCACGAAGGCCATCGCATCCTCAAGCTCAACATCGGCAACCCTGCACCATTCGGCTTTGAAGCGCCCGAAGAGGTCCTCGTCGACATGATGCGGAACCTGCCAACAGCACAGGGATACTCCGATTCGCTCGGGATCTACTCGGCGCGCAAAGCAGTCATGCAGTACAACCAGCGGATGGGCATTGCGGGTGTCGAGATCGACGATATCTACATCGGTAACGGCGCCAGCGAGCTCATCAGCATGTCGCTCAGCGCGCTGGTAAATGAGGGCGATGAAGTCTTGGTTCCGGCACCGGATTTCCCGCTGTGGACCGCCGCGACGCGGTTGGCAGGCGGCCAACCTGTGCATTATCGCTGCGATGAAGGTGCCGATTGGTTTCCCGACCTCGACGACATCCGTTCGAAGATCACCGATCGAACCGTCGCACTTGTGGTGATCAACCCCAACAATCCAACGGGAGCGGTCTATTCGAAAGAGATGCTCACCGAGCTCGTGCAGATCGCACGAGAGCACGATCTCGTCGTGATGTCCGATGAGATCTACGACAAGATCCTCTACGACGATAAGCAGCACACGGCCATTGCGTCGCTTGCCGACGATGTGCTCTTCCTGACGATCAACGGACTCTCAAAGGCCTACCGCGTAGCCGGTTTCCGGTCGGGATGGATGACGGTTAGTGGAGCGAAGAAGCGTGCGGTTGGTTATATCGAAGGCCTGACCATGTTGGCTTCGATGCGCTTGTGCGCAAACGTGCCAGCACAGCATGCAATCCAGTCTTCGTTAGGGGGATATCAGAGCATTTCTGAATACGTCATCCCCGGCGGTCGGCTCTATGAACAACGCGAGGTCGCCTGGGAAATGCTCAACGCAATCCCGGGTATCTCATGCACGAAGCCGGGCGGAGCGTTGTATCTGTTCCCCAAGATCGAGACTCAACGATTCAACATCTCGAGCGACGAGAAGTTCGTGCTCGACCTTCTGCGCTCCGAACAGATCCTCGTGGTCCATGGCAGCGGTTTCAGCTGGCCCGAGCCAGACCACTTCCGAATCGTCTTCCTTCCGCGCGTCCGCGATCTCACGAAGGCACTTGGGCGGTTGGAGAAGTTCCTCGCCAACTATCGCCAGAGCTAGGTGCAGCTGGGTCAGTTCGCCTTAGCCCAGCGTTGACGTAAACCACGCAGCGACTTCTTTGGTCATGGCGTCTGCAGCGGCGCGATTTCCAAAGAGGTGACCACCCGCTGGCAGTCGTACGAGCTTCTTTTCGCCAACGGCCGCCTCATGAAGCTCTTCAGCATCGGAGATCGACACCGTGGTGTCATCCTCGGCGTGCAGCGTCATGTATGGCCGACCGAGGTCGCGAACAGCGTCGAGAACATCGTGCGTCTTGAGATCGTGAATAAAGGCTGCTTCGAGGGTGAAGACGCGGCCGCCGATGCTGACATCGGCGATGCCTTTGGCGAGAAGATCGTCCTCGTCCTCGGCCAGCAGGTGTCGAACATGGCTTGCCTCAGCGGGAGAAGCAATCGTTGCGACCGAACGCACGGTCTTGAGCTTCTTCGCGGCGAGCAGCACCGCTGTGCCCCCGAGGCTGTGCCCGACAATGCCGCACGGCCCAAAGCCCAATTCAATGAGCTTCGTCGCAGCCCGGACAATGTCGGTCACGTTGCCCGACAAGGTCTTTTTTGAGAAATCTCCCTCGCTCTCACCAAGACCCGTGAAGTCAAAGCGGAAGGCCGCAAAGCCAGCGTCGCTGAGGGCGCTAGCAAGCCGGGTCATCGTGTGGAGGTCTTTGGAACACGTAAAGCAGTGCGCCATCAGCACTGCACCTTTTGCGCGCTGGGGAGGCCGGTGGAGCACGCCGATGAGTTCATGGCCACCGTGGCCAATGAAGGTGATCTCCTCGGTCTCGGGGCGATCGGCTGGTCGTTCTGTTGTCATGGCTGGAAAGACTCTTCTCGGTCGAATTGTTCCGAACTTAGGTGACGGTTCGAATCAGCTTCTGTTTGGCATTCGTATACGGAGGATAGGCGAGGTTGTTCTCACCCTTGACCGACTTCGACAGCACGCCCTTCATGTTGGAAAAGGCATCGAACCCGGCCTTTCCGTGGTAGCGGCCCATGCCCGACGGGCCAACACCACCAAAAGGTAGGTCGGGTGGAACGAAGTGGAGCAACGTGTGGTTCACACACACCCCGCCCGAGCTCGTTTGGTTGAGCACCGCGTCGATCGTGTCCCCCGAATCGGCAAAGACGTAGAGCGCCAAGGGTTTTGGCCGATCGTTGACGAAGCGGATCGCCTCGGCGACGTCCTTTACGGTGACGATCGGGAGAATCGGCCCGAAGATCTCATCGGTCATGATCGGTGAGTCGGTGGGGGGATCCACGATGATCGTGGGCGACAGATACAACTCATCGCTGTCGTTGTCGCCGCCGAAGGCCACCTCTCCGCCATCGATGAGGTCGGTGAGGCGCTGGTGATGCTGAGCGTTGACTATGCGACCAAAGTCGGGGCTGTCGGAAATCTCATCCCCGAAGAAGGTGCGCCAGGCTTCGGTGATGCCATCGATGAGCTCGTCCCGGCGGTCTTCGGTGACGAGAACGTAGTCCGGCGCGATGCACGTCTGGCCCGCGTTGAACGTCTTGCCCCACGCAATGCGGTTAGACGCAACCGAGATGTCGGCGTCGTCGGCAACGATAACCGGCGACTTGCCGCCGAGTTCGAGGACCACCGGTGTGAGGTGTTCCGCAGCTGCGCGCATCACGATGCGCCCCACGTGAGTGGATCCAGTGAAGAAGATGTGATCGAACCGTTGCTTTAGTAGGGCGGTCGATACCGCAGCGTCGCCCTCGAAGATGGCGAGGGCACGATCGTCGACGTACTTGGGGAGCTCCGAGGCAATCACGGCCGTCGTGTGCGGCGAGACCTCCGACGGTTTGACCGCGACGACATTCCCGGCCGCGAACGAGGCGACGAGCGGTTCGAGCACGAGATTTACCGGATAGTTCCATGGAGCGATGATGAGTGACAGCCCGAGCGGTTCGGGCATGATCTTTGCTGTGGCTGGCTGAGTAACCAGCGGGAGCTTTCGGCGGCGAGGCTTGGCCCATTTACGGACCTTCGATTTCACGTGTTCCGCTCCGCTGATCGATGTTGAAATGTCGGCAGACCAGCCTTCGATAGGAGGCCGCCCAAGGTCAGCCGCCATGGCCTTGATCAGCGACTCGGTGTGGTCTTTGGCAAAGCGAATAACGCCCTCGATCTGGGCGACTCGCCAATCGACCGATCGGGTCGTACCCGACCGAAAGGTGGCTCGAAGACGTTCGAGCTCGTTGGCAATACCGACGTCGAGGTCGGTCTCGGGAGAATCGACAAGGGTAGAAGTCATCCCACAAGCGTACGGGCCGGTAGAAAGAGATCATGGAAATCGCAGCATCGGATGCAAACACTGTCCTCGTCGAGAAGAAGGATGGATATGCGATCGTCACGCTCAATGACCCTGACCGCCGGAACGTGTTCACGCTCGCCATGAGCGCTCGCGTCCATGAGATCTTCGATGACCTCGAGGCCGACGAGAAGATCAATGCCGTCGTGATCACCGGGGCAGGCAAGGGGTTTTGTTCCGGAGGCCACCTCGACGAACTACTCGAGAATCCCGGACCTGCCGGTATGCGCAAGATATATGCAGGCTTCGTCCGAATCGCGAACTCTCGTCTAGCCGTCATCGCTGCGGTCAACGGCGCTGCTGTGGGGGCGGGGATGAACGCCCTGCTCGTCGCCGATGTGGTCATCGCGGGCGAGTCCGCAAAGTTTGACAGCCGGTTCTTGCAGATTGGACTGGGGCCAGGCGGTGGCCACACATGGCGGTTGCGCAACAACATTGGGCTACAGGCCACCAAGGCAATGGTCCTCTTTGGAGAGGTCCTCGATGGGCGCCGCGCCGCCGATGTTGGCCTCGCGTGGAAATGTGTTGCGGACGACCAGCTCCTGGCAGAGGCCGAGGCGATGGCTGCCAAGGCAGCCCTGGCGCCACGAGAACTTGTCATGCGAACCAAGGACAATATCCACAACACGTTGGCTATCTCCACGAGTGACGAGGCAATCGACAACGAACTCGACACCCAGGTCTGGTCGATGGGAGAGCCTGCATTTGTCGACATGGTGACCTCGCTCAAGTCTCGGATAGCGAAGAAGTAACACGAAGTGGGCGATCACGGAATCGACTTTGGGCTGAGCCCCGCACTCGCTCTGCTACGAGACCGAGCGCGTGCCGTGGCACGAGAAGGCGTTGCACGTCACGGAGTTCACAACGACAGCTGGATCAACGGTTTCTCAAAGGAGTTCTCAGCCACCATCGCTAGCGAGGGGTGGGTCGGGATGACCTGGCCCGAGGAGTTCGGCGGTGGCGGGCGCCCGCCGATTGAACGCGTGATCATGGCCGAGGAGATGATCGGGGCCGGCGCGCCGATAGCCGCCAGCTGGTTTGCTGACAGACAGTTCGGACCATCGATATTCACCTACGGGACGAGGGAGCAACAAGAGCGTTACTTGCCCGACATGCTCTCGGGTTCGACCACGTGGGGCATCGGCATGAGCGAACCCAACAGCGGCAGCGATCTTGCGAGCCTGACAACATCGGCGGTTCGAGACGGCGACTCCTATGTGGTGAACGGTCAGAAGATCTGGACATCGGGCGGGGCGTTAGCCGATTACGTCTACCTGATCTGTCGCACCGATTCATCCGGTAGACCGCATGAGGGTGTGAGCGAACTCATCGTGCCGATGGATCTTCCCGGGATCGAAGTGCGGACGATTCGTGACATGGTCGACAACACCCATTTCTCGGAGATCTTCTTCACCGACGTGCTCGTGCCGGCCGAAAATCTTGTCGGTGTCGAAGGCGGCGCGTTCAAACAGACGATGGTGCAACTCGAACACGAGCGAGGCGGCATCGACAGACTGGTATCGAACCGGCCGCTCTACGAGCTGGCGAAGGAGAAGGCGGACACCACCGATCCAGTGGTACGCCAGGCGATCGCCCGCCTCGAATCCGACTACCACGTGGGACGCCTCCTCGTCTATCGAGAGGTGCAGCGCCAGGCCCCAAAGGGTTTCAGCGCCGCGACGAAGGTCTTCTGTACCGAGCATCAGGTGCGTGTGGCAAACTTCGCCGCCCACGTGCTCGGCGCAGAGATGATGCTCGATGATCAGCGCAGTCGCGAGTTCTGTTACAGCCCGAGCTACCTGCTCGCTGGTGGGACGAGCGAAATCATGAGGAACATCCTGGGCGAGCGGGTGCTGGGTCTGCCCCGCGAGCCGAGACTGAAGTCTTGACTTGTTCGCGCCGACAACATCTAGCGCTGGCAACGTCTAGCGCGCGGTCGGTCCAAGACCTACTGTGGGAAAACTAACGAGGGGAACTGATGACTGAGACGACAACGATCATCCACCACCTGGAGCGCAATGCTCGGCGCCAGGGAGCGAGGGCCGCGATACACGACAAGACCACAGGGTCCTGGAGACGTCGCAACTGGCGCGAGTACAACTTGCTGACTCGCCGGTTTGGTAAGGCATTGATGGCTGCCGGCTTTGGTGAAGGTGATCCGTTGGCGATCCTCGGTGCAAACCGGCCGGAATGGGTAATCGGTGCGCTGGGAGCGATGCGAGTGGGTGGTATTTCAGCGGGCATCTACACGTCATGCTCGCCCGAGGAGATTCAATACGTGCTGGAGCACAGTGAAGCTTCGGTGATCGTCGTCGAGACACTCGAACAGCTCGGTCGGGTCCAGCAAGTGTGGGATTCACTTCCGCATCTCAAGTCTGCAGTGATGATGGAAGGCGCTGGCGCTTCCGACGACTCGCGTGTGAGCAGCTGGGAAGACTTCCTCGATTCAGGATCCGACGTCTCCGATGAAGAGCTCGATGCACGCTTAGATGCGCTACGACCTGACCAGGTGGCCGACTTCATTTACACCTCTGGAACGACCGGCCCACCCAAGGCGGTGATGCTCACCCACGAGAACCTCGTGTGGACCGCCGAAGCCATGGGCTCAAACGTCGACCTCACCACCGAAGAGGTCGCCCTTTCGTACTTGCCGCTTTCTCACGTTGTCGAGCAACTGAACTCGATCGCAATGGCTACCGTCTTTGGCTACCAGGTGCACTTCTGCCACGACGGATTGCAGCTGGCCGAATATCTGCCAGAGGTGCGCCCGACCATGTTCTTTGGCGTTCCCCGAGTGTGGGAACGCTTCGAGTCGGGCATCAAGGGAAAGATGGCCGAGGCCACCGGCGCCAAGGCGAAGATCAGCGAGCAAGCTCAGCAGGTCGGCCGAGAGTTCATCGCTTCACAGAACGCGGGCGGCACGCCGTCGAAGCTGCTCGGCGCCAAGTATCAGGCAGCTGAGAAGCTCGTGTTCTCAAAGGTGAAAGCAGCGATTGGTTTGGACCGTTGCAAGGTCTTCGTTTCCGGAGCGGCGCCTATCCCCGCCGCGACGCTCGAGTTTTTCTCCTCGATGGGCATCGCCGTGACCGAAGGTTATGGTCAGTCCGAGGGCACTGGAGCAGGCACGATCAATGTCACGGGAGGGAATCGATATGGCACGGTCGGACCGACCGTGCCAGGTGTCGAGATCAAGATCGCCGAAGACGGCGAGATCTTGGTCGGGGGCAAGAATCTCTTCGCCGGCTACTACAAGAACCAGGAGGCCACCGATGAAACCATCATCGATGGGTGGCTCCACTCAGGTGATCTCGGAAAGGTCGACGACGATGGTTTTCTTTCGATCATCGGTCGCAAGAAGGACATCATCATCACATCGGGCGGCAAGAATATCGCGCCACAGAACATCGAGGAGCTGCTGTCGGGCATCGACATCGTCGGCACCCCGATCGTGGTTGGCGAACAACAGCGTTTCCTGATTGCTCTGCTGACGCTCGAACCCGATGCGGCAGCCCGATTTGCTGAAGAGCACGGCCTCGATGTCGAGAACTTGCACGAGGACCCAAAGGTCCGCAGCCACATCGAAGAAGCGATCGCCAAAGATGTGAACCCGCAGATGGCCCGCGTCGAGCATATTCGCAACTTCGCGATCCTGCCGAACGAATTCACGACCGAAACCGGCGAGCTCACGCCAACGCTGAAGGTTAAGCGCAACGTTGTCAACGACAAGTACGCGAATGACATCGCGGCTGCCTACGAAGCGGGCCAGGTGCTCTAAGTTCGCCGGGTCGAGCTTAGAACAGGCCGAAGAACCAGGACCAGAATCCGAGTAGTCGGAGCGCGAGCACGATCGCCGCGATGATCATCAGAATGCGAATGGGCTTCTCGCCTCCGCGCACGGCGAACTTGGCGCCCAACCAGCCTCCGATGGTGAGCCCAACGGCGAGGATGATGGCTGGCAACCAGCGGACTTGCCCTTGCAGGATGAACACGGGCAACGCAATGAGGGTGGCGAAGAAGTTGAACACCACCTTGACCACGTTGGCCGACACGAGGTCCATTCCCGAACGACTTAACGCTGCGAGCAAGATCAGCCCTACACCCGCCTGGATTGCGCCGGCGTATGTTCCGACCAGGAAGGCGACCACTGCCATAAATGGCGCCGACCAGGGTTTGGCGTTGGCTGCGACCCGGGGTTTGACCACGGTGAGAATGACCACGGGAATCATCAGCAGCCCAAAGACCTGTTCGAATCGGTCGTTGGTGAGCTGACTGATCCCGAACGCTCCAACCGCGGCGCCAATGACGGCCGGAGGAATGATTTGGACCATCGCTTTTCGGTCGATGCTCTTGCCTTCTCGCCGAAACGACTCCACGCTCGAAGCCGTGGATGTGAGAATGCCGACGCGGTTCGAACCGTTCGCCGCGACGCCTGGCACGCCGGCAATGACGAGTAGCGGAACGGTGAGTGCAGAGCCCCCGCCAGCCATGGCGTTAACGATGCCTGCAAAGGTGCCGCCGACGAGGAGCAGGATGATGTCGAGAGTCTCCACGCACTCAGCCTAGGAAGCGGTAGGCGGGTCGGTTGTCGACCCGTTGAGCGGCGCAAAGTGATAACCGCCGTACACCTGCTCCTGGGGTACGATTTCCAGCTGGCTCACGTTCACGTGCCAAGGAGCATCGGCAACGTACAGGATTGCGTCCGCAACATCGCTGGGGCTTAGCTGAGTGATTGGAAGGTCGGCGAGCTCGCTGCGACGCGTTGGGTCATCGACAGCAACATCGTAGAACTCAGTTTCGACGCGGCCGGGCTGAATCTCGCTGACCCGTACGCCGAGTCCCTTGAGCTCGAGGCGAAGATCCTTACAGAACTTATGGACCGCACCCTTGGACGCTCCGTAGAGGGCGGTCGGAATTGGATGTAGGGCGGCGGTCGAGCTGATGTTGACGATGTGGCCCCGGCCCTGGTCGATCATTCCGGGCAATACTGCTCTGGTGAGGTGAACGAGCGAGGTCACGTTGGTGTCCAGCGTTCGTTCAATGTCGGAGATGTCGGCCTCGATGAACGACCCCATTGCTCGACCAAGGCCCGCGTTGTTGACGAGCAGGTCGACCTTCTGGTCGGACAGAGCAGCGACTGCGTCGCGGTCACGTACGTCGAGCTCGAAAGGTACTGCGCCGGTCTCAGCCGCCAGCGCCTCCAACCGGTCGACTCGTCGGGCTGCTGCAATGACGGTCACGTCGCGATGGCGCAGAGCGCGCACGGTTGCCTCGCCGATGCCACTCGATGCGCCGGTGACGAGCGCGGTATCTCCGGATTTGAGACTCACGAGGTCTCTTTCTGCGCTGGCCAATACTCCGCCTTGAGTTCCCGTTTGTAGAGTTTGCCGGTTGCAGCTCGCGGCAGTTCTGCTCGAAAGTCGACCGAACGGGGGCACTTGACTCGGGCGAGTTTCTCTTGGCAGTGCGCGATCAACGCGAGTTCAAGGTCGCGAGCCTCATCGTCTGAGGTCGGCATCGAATCGGGCTGGACCACAGCCTTGACCTCTTCCCCAAGGTCCTCATTGGGCACCCCGAAAACCGCTACATCGATCACGTTGGGATGTGAGCTGAGGGCGTTCTCGGCCTCCTGGGGGTAGATGTTTACTCCGCCGGAGATGATGGTGAAGGCCTTTCGGTCGGTGAGGTACAAAAAGCCATCCTCATCGAGCCTGCCGATGTCGCCGAGGGTTGATTTGTCATCGGTGTAGGCGGCCACGGTCTTGTCAGCATCACCGTGGTACTCGAAGTCGCCACCGCCGCTGAAGTACACGCCACCCTCTTCGCCGACGGGAAGTTCGTTGCCGTCGTCGTCGAGGATGTGCAATTGGCCGCTGATCGCCCGACCAACAGTGCCTCGGTGGGCCAGCCACTGTTCGCTGTTGCAGTACGCGAGACCATTGCCTTCGGTTCCGGCGTAGTACTCGTCGATAATCGGACCCCACCAGGAGATCATCTGCTCCTTCGCGTCCGCTGGACATGGTGCCGCTGCATGAATGGCCGACTTCAGCGACGACACGTCGTAGGAATCTCGCACGTCTTCAGGCAGACGCAGCATTCGAAGGAACATCGTCGGGACGAACTGACCGCACGTGACCGTGTGCTCTTCGATCGCGGCCAACGCTCCCTCGGCGTCCCAGCGCTCCATCACGACGACCGTCGCTCCGACCCGATGGGCAGCGCGACAAAATCGCAAGGGCGCAGCGTGATAGAGCGGGCCGGGGGAGAGGTACACAGTGTCGTCGTCGAAACCGAAGAGCAGCACCGCCAACTTGGTGGCCGCGTCGCCTTGTCCGAGCGGGCTGCCGTCCGAGGGGACCTTGACGCCCTTGGGACGGCCGGTTGTGCCCGAGGAGTACAACATGTCGTTTGTTTCTTTGCGGTTCGGTAGTGGGGTCGTAGGAAGATCCGCCACCGCATCGTCAAACGAGTCGTGATCGGTCAGGCTGCCACCAATGCTCAGGCGAGCAACGATCGCTGGCGTGTTCGACACCAGCTCGGCTGCGAGTTCTCCCATGTTTGGAGTGGTGATGAAGGCCTTTGCTCCACAGTCGTTGACGATGTAGCTGGCTTCTTCAGCGTTGAGGCGTGTGCTGAGAGCGGTGTAGTAGAGACCTGCGTAATGACATCCCCAGGTCACGACCATGAAGTCAGCCCGGTTTTCGATGGAGAATGCAACGTGGTCTCCGGCTTCGAGGCCGGCGTTTCGCAGGTAGTGGGAGAGTTGATTGGCTCGCTCGTCGAGCTCGCGGTATGTCACCGTCTCGCCGCTTGGCTCCATGATGATCGCTGGCTTGTCCGGCGTCTTACGAGCCCAATATCCGGGTTCCAGGTCGTTCATCATTCCCCCTCGATCGTCCTGCGGTTCGAACCATACAACTTGTGCGCTGCCAGCACCCACACGTTGACTTCCGAGAAATACTCGCCGGATTTTAGACTGCTTCAGGCGGCAAACACTTCAAAGTGGGCTGATTATCGAAAGAAAGCTAAAAGTTGCATGGGTATTGGTCGTGAAAAACGTCTGGTGTTCCTGAAAGGTTAAACCTCATCAACCGGACCTCCCGGATCCGCAAGCGAACGAAGGACGAGACATGAACCCGCCACCACCACTCTCAGCAGGTGACCCACGAACGAGCGGATTCGTTTCTGTGGTTGAAGTCGCTGGAAGCGAACCAGCCGACGCACCGTGCCATCTCACCTTCGACGAGGTGCGAGAGCTCCCCATGCACCTCGCTCTCGGCCTCGACCTCGAAGGAGACCAGTCATGACCACCTACGACCAGCACGCAACTGCACTCGCCGATGTCATTGCCGCCAATGGCACTCCATGGCGAGCAATCGACCAGGACGCAGCTACTCGCATGCGTCTGCAGAATCGGTTCGACACCGGCCTCGATATCGCCCGTTACTGCGCCGACATCATGCGCAAGGACATGGCTTCTTACGACGAGGACAGCACCCGGTACACCCAGAGCCTCGGCTGCTGGCACGGCTTCATTGGTCAGCAAAAGATGATCTCGGTGAAGCGTCATCAAGGCACAACGAGCGGCACCTACCTCTATCTTTCGGGCTGGATGGTGGCCGCGATGCGCAGCGAGCTCGGTCCGCTGCCCGATCAGTCGATGCACGAGAAGACGTCGGTGCCAGCCCTCATCTCAGAGCTCTACACATTCCTCAAGCAGGCCGATGCTCGCGAGCTCAACGAGCTGTTCCGCAGCCTCGATGCGGCTCGGGCGTCCGGTGACGCCGACGCTGAGGCCGAAGTGATGCTCGCCATCGACAACTTCGAGACGCACGTCGTGCCGATCATCGCGGACATCGACGCCGGATTCGGAAATGAGGAGGCGACATACCTGCTGGCCAAGGAGATGATCATGGCCGGTGCAGCGTGCATCCAGATCGAGAACCAGGTGTCCGACGCGAAGCAGTGCGGTCATCAGGACGGCAAGGTCACGGTCCCGCACGCCGACTTCCTCGCCAAGATCAACGCCGTCCGCTATGCGTTTCTCGAACTCGGCGTCGACGACGGCGTCATTGTGGCTCGCACAGACTCCCTTGGAGCGGGTCTGACGCAGAAGATCCCGGTATCGAACGAGCCGGGGGATTTGGCGAGCCGGTACATCGACTTTCTGGATACCGAACCGATCGGCATCGCCGACGCTGAAGACAACGAGGTGTTGATCAAGCGCGACGGACAGCTGGCTCGACCAACCCGTCTGCCCAACGGTCTGTACGCGTTTAAACCCGACACCGGCGCCGACCGCGTGGTCCTCGACTGCATCACCAGTCTGGAGAACGGTGCCGACCTGTTGTGGATCGAGACCGCCACTCCAGATCTCCACGAGATTGCGAGCATGGTTAACCGCGTGCGAGAGGTCGTTCCGAACGCGAAGCTCGTCTACAACAATTCTCCGTCGTTCAATTGGACGTTGAACTTTCGCCAGCAAGTGTTTGACAAATGGGAGGCGAGCGGGCGAGAAGTGTCGAGCTATGACCGCAACGATCTCATGTCATCTCGTTATGACGAAACGCCGCTGGCGGTCGAGGCTGATGACCGCATCCGGTCGTTCCAATCCGATGCCGCCAGGGATGCAGGAATGTTCCATCACTTAATCACGCTGCCGACTTACCACACAGCGGCGCTGTCGACCGATGAACTCGCGCAGGGCTACTTCGGCAAGGAGGGCATGCTGGCCTACGTCAAGGGAGTGCAGCGTCGGGAGATCCGTGGCGGTCTCCCAGCGGTCAAGCATCAAGACATGGCCGGCTCAAACATTGGCGACGACCACAAGGAATACTTCGCTGGTGAGCAAGCCCTCAAGGCAGGCGGGGCCAAGAACACGATGAATCAGTTTTAGTTGTCGGACTTGTGCCGAGC
>CAZSYL010000025.1:23981-52469 GCA_964610745.1 uncultured Acidimicrobiales bacterium | reverse complement strand
GGCCGCCCCAATTGGGACGACCTCGGTACGTACTTTGCATGGCTTGGCTTGGCGGAAGGTGAGGGATTCGAACCCTCGGTAACCCGAAGGCTACAACGGCTTTCGAGGCCGCCCCATTCGTCCGCTCTGGCAACCTTCCGCCCATGAGGGTAGTTCCCGGCCCCAGTTGCGCCAACCCGATGGAAGCAGTCCTTGGGTGGCCGGGTTGTCTACAGTCATGAGCCGCGCCACTGCGAGCTTTTTGGAGGAGTACTGATGTCTGAAGAACGCCCACCGTTTCCACCTTTCGACGAGGACGATGCATGGAAGAAGGTGCTCGGAGCAGAAGCGGCTTGGAACACCCGAGACCCCGACAAAGTGGCTGGGGCCTACTCGCTCGATAGCGAATGGCGCAACCGCGACACCTTCTTGAAGGGCCGTGACGAGATCAGGGATTTCCTCGCGCAGAAGTGGGCGCGTGAAACCGAGTACGCGCTGCGCAAAGACCTGTGGGCATTCCACGGCAACCGCATTGCTGTTCGCTTCCAGTACGAATCACTCGACGAGAACGGCCAGTGGTGGCGGAGCTACGGCAATGAAAACTGGGAGTTCGACGAGCAGGGTTTGATGCGGCGTCGTGAAGCCTCGATCAACGACGTTGCCATCGACGTGTCCGAAAAGCGCTTGTTCGGCCCGCGCGAAGAGGGCGACACCAGCGGAATTCCGCTTCAGTAACCTCAGCTGGTTCTGCCGAAGAAAGTCTTCAGCGCACTATCGGAGAGCTTGACTCCGGGCTGGTCGTTGTAGGCAAAGACCGTGAGTAGTCGGGTGGTGTCGCCTTCGGTCGGTGTCACCCGGTGAAGCGCATCGCGCCCTCGGAACAATACGAGTGCTCCAGGGTCAAACTCGAGTAGCGAAGTGTCAGTGGTGCCATCGAGCGTGGCAGCCACCTTGTCAAAGCCCATCTCGTCGGCGTCACGCACGCCGGGGACGTATTCAAATACCCCTCCGCCCTCAGGCTTCTGCAACAGCATCGTGACCGCGAACGCCGAGTTGTCGAAATGCCATCCGAGCTCGCGCCCCTGGTCCGCGAAGTGGACATTGATCGACGACAACGAGTCGTCGTAGGCGTGGATCTCGTCTATGCCGAGCACGCCGCAGAGGAACGACCGGAACTCAGCAGAGTCGTAGACCTCTCGCAGAGGTGAGTCGGTCGGGATCTGATCATCGGCGATCAGGCCCTTGCTGCTCGCGACCTGACGATTGAATGGGTGATCATCAGCGAGAGTGGGATCCGGCGCAGTGAGGTACACATTGTGCGTTGATCCGGCATAGAACACGTCGGTCTCACGTGCTAGCGATTCGGCCACGATCTGTTCGATCGACTCGGCTCGAAAGAAGCCGTCGAGCACAAGGGCCCCGGTCTGATCGAGGACGGCTTTGCAGCGGATCGCATAGTCCGCGTCACCGATCGGATGTTTCTCGGTATCGACGTGCGCAACCACACCACCAGACTACGAGCCAGTACTGTCAGAAGCCCATGGCAGCCGATACCGAAACCTCGATCGAGCCGAACCCTCCGGCTGAACCGCACATTGGCACGCTGAACGAAGGCTCGTTGCACGCTGCATTGAAGGAGCTCTACGCCCAACCCGGCGACTCCTTCGAAGTCCCCCTCGGTCGCTTCGTGATCGACATCCATCGTGAGGGGCAACTGATCGAGGTGCAGACCGGGTCGTTCGCAGCGATGGGCAAAAAGCTCGATCACCTGTTGCCCGATCACAAGATCCTGCTCGTGCACCCGATTGCGGTCGAGACCTACCTGGAGCGTCCCGAGAAACGGCCTCGCAAATCGCCGAAGAAGTCTTCTGTCTACGGCTTGTTCGATCAGCTGGTGAGCATCCCGACCCTGCTCGACCACCCCAACCTCACCCTCGATATCGTGCTCGTCTCGGTCACCAAGGTGCAGGTTCATGACCCAAAGGCCAGGCGAGGGAGAGGCGGCTATCGGACCACCGACCGCATCCTCCGAGAGGTGAAGTCGACGCATCGCTTCGAAACTGCCCATGACCTGCTGGAACTGCTCCCCAACGACCTGCCATCTGTCTTCACCACCGCCGATATGGCGGAGGCTGGAACCTTCGACCGCGATGTGGCCCGCCAGATCGCCTACTGCTTTCGAGCGCTCGGCTTCTTCGACGAAACCGGGCGCACTAAGGCCGGGTACAACTACCGTTTGTCCGTTTGAAAACACGCGGCCCGCTCGAGCATGGCGGGCCTACACTCTCGACCATGCGCCCGACCTTTGAAACCGTCACCCGCGACACCGCCGACTTCGGAGAGATCACGCTCAACGTGGCCACCGTCGGCGATGAGGGCGATCCGTTGATCTTGTGTGTCCACGGATGGCCGGAGATCTGGCACTCATGGCGGAACCAGATGGAACACTTCAGCGCCAAAGGATTCCGGGTGGCTGCAATGGATGTGCGTGGCTATGGCGGCAGTTCTCGGCCCGACGACATTGCGGCGTACCGACTGAGCGAACTCGCCGGAGATACCGCGGCGGTCTTGGCCGCGCTCAGTCCAGATGCTCCAGCGGTTCTTTTTGGGCACGACTGGGGAGCTCCGATCGTGTGGAACACAGCGCGTCTTCACGGCGAGCTCGTTCGCGCGGTCGCGGGGATGAGCGTTCCGTACCGTCCAGCGAAGAAGGGCGACCCAATGGAGCTGTGGGAGGCCCTCTACCCTGACGCCTACTTCTACATGAAGTACTTCCAAACCGTGGGCGCTCCAGAAGCCGAGTTCGCCGCAGACATGACGACCGCGATGCGAAAGACGTACTACAACGCTTCTGCTGCAGCGCCACGGGAAGCGTGGATGAACAAGCGGGTCGACTCGACCTTTCTCGAAGGCCTCGTCGACCCTGACCCAACGCCGTCATGGATGTCCGACGAGGTTTTGGCGCCAACGATCGCGGCTCACGAATCGGGGCCGATGCACGGTGCCTTTCACCGGTACCGAGCCCAATACCTCGACGGTGACGACATCGAGGGAGTTGGCGAGGCGGTGCTGTCACAGCCCACGTGCTTCATCGGCGGCGTCTCGGACATGGTTCGCTTCTTCGTGCCGGGAATGGATACCTTTGCCGATCCCGGTGAGTTTCTCAGCGACTACCGAGGCACGACACTCGTCGATGGTGCTGGCCATTGGGTGCAACAGGAAAAGCCTGTCGAGACCAACGCCGCGCTCGATCGCTTCATGTCGACTCTCTGAGTGTCAACCCTCAGCGCTGGTTTTGCCTGCGTCGCTCCATGGCTGCGCTCACATCGCGGTAGTGATCGCTGCCGACTCCGACGAGCGTCACGAGACAGGCGGCCTCGAGCTCGGCGGCCACTTCGGGGCGGTCGACCGCTTCGAGCAAAAGTCTGCGCACGCTGGCGATGTCTTTGGCGCTCATCGTCAAACGGGCAACCAGCGGTTGAACGGGCCAAGGGCCAAGTCGTTCGATGATTCGCAGGTTCGCAATTCGTTCGTCGCTTCGAGCTCGTCCGGTTCGTCAGGAACCCATGCAACTCCGGCTAACTCGATCGTTGGATCATCGCCACGGGTGCCGAGCTCGACAAACGATGTCGAACAAATCCATCCCAGGTCGGCCCGGCCGCTTAGGAAAGGGTCGTCATCTGGGCCCGGACCAGAGCGCGTCTCGTCGAACTCAACCTCGGCGTCCACCAGTTCGGCGAGCGTCAAAAAGAGTGACCTCGGAAACCCGGGTGACATATAGGACAGCAGACGCACAGACCCGACGGTACCGCGGCTGCGTCGTGACACTCTTTTCGGCGAGTGATCGTTCGCCTAATCTCTCTTTTCGCTCAATCGAGCTCAAGCAGGCTTGCCCTGGCCCCAACGATCTTTGCTCGGGCGGGCGAGGTGTTCGACAAGGAACGCCGTCATGTCCTCAGGGTCCATCGGCTTCGACAAGTGGTATCCCTGAGCGTGAGTCCAACCTTTTGCGCGGAGCCAATCGAGTTGCATCTCGTTCTCGACGCCCTGTACGACCGTCTCGTGACCGAGTGTCCGGGTGACCATTTGAACAGCGTCTAGCAGTGGTTCGTGGTTGTCCTGAACGATTCGATTGGTGATTGCTCGAGCGATCTTGGTGACCTGAATCGGAAGCTCCATGAGCTCGGCGATGGCTGACCAGCCGGCGCCAAAATCATCGATGGCGATTCGAACACCCGCACGCTGCAGACGCGACAGGTCGCCGAGGAACTTGACCTGGTCCTCGCCGGGAGCGAAGTCCGAAACCTCGATCGTGAGATCTTCTGGATGGAGGCTGTGTTGCTGGAGCGTCGTCAGGACATCTTCGACGAGGCTGCCACTGGTGAACTGACGGCGAGACACGTTGATCGATACAGGGATCGACTTAGCGATCTTGTCCATTGTTCGCCAGCTGGCGTGCTGACGGCAGGCTTCTTCGATCACCTGCTTGCCGACCGGAATGATGAGTCCGGAGTGCTCGAGGAACGGAATAAATTCGGCTGCGGCTCGGGTCATCGCGCCACCGTTTGGGCGCCAACGCAATAGGGCTTCGACGCCGGCTATCGAACCGGTTTCGATTTCGAAGATCGGTTGCCAATGAAGGCTGAACTCTTTCTTTGCAACGGCCCGTCGAACGAGCATCTGCTGCCAGAGGGTCTCATCGGCGACCTGGCGCTGGGCTGGGTCGTAGACAACCGCACGGTTGCGACCGCCATGCTTGGCCTTGCGCAATGCCATTTCGGCATCCTGGAGAACCTCTTCTGAGCTCTCCTGGTTCTCGATCGGAGCAATTCCGATGCTGACTCCGCCGTAGATCTCGGTGCCATCGACGATCAGGGGCTGTCGCCAGCGCTGCAGAATCTGCTCGGTTACCACATCGAGCTGGCCCACCTCAGCGGTCGGGAGCACGATGACGAACTTATCTCCACCCACGCGATAGAGGCGCGAACCAAAGACGGTGATGAGGCGTTTCGCTGCTTTCTGCAGCAGACGGTCACCAACGTCGGTTCCCATCGAGTTGTTCACGACGTGGAAGTCGTCGAGGTCGAGAAGGAGAAGCGACATCTCATCGGATGATGCGAGGAGGTCAGTCAGGTCCGCGTGGAGGGCCGAAAGGCTGCTGGCTCCGGTCAGCTGATCTTGGTCTTCCTTGCCAACAACATTGACGTCCCGATCGATCGAGAGTTCTTGAGGGGTTACGACCGCGACGACGCCGATGATCTCGCCGTTGTCGAAGAGGGGCAGACGAACGGTCTGGAACGAGTTTCCTTCGCCGTCGACGAGGACGGTGGTGGCCTCTTTGCCGGTGTCGAGGACGCGGAGGTTTTCGGTGACACTTGCGGACGCGAGCACCGGCTCGAGAACTTCATGAGGAGTGCGGCCGATGACTTCCTTGATGGAGGTCAGACCGTGTGCGGTTAGCCAGGCCTGGTTCGCTCGAACGATTCGACCTTCGACATTCGTGACCCACACACGGGCGCCGATGGCGTTAAAGACCTGGTCGGTATTTTCCCGCTTGTTGAATGCACGATGAATCCGATCGACGACCGAGCCATCGATGCCAGTCGGCTTATCTACATCTTCAACCTCATCCATTCATTACTCTTCGGCATTTTGAGAAGTGAGTTAAGGCGAAATACCTACGGGTCTAGCCCTAAGGACGCATATGTTGTGCCTAGAGCAGATAGGACTCGATCGCTCCGACGAGAAGGATCGAAACAACAATGCTCAAGAAGATGGAGAGGAACCCGACGAATAGAGCTTTCCAGCCGAGTCCGAAAGACTTGATGGGTGATCGAGGGTTGTCGTGCAGGTACTGCATTGTTGGTACTCCGTAGGTGCTTGGGGATGCACCCGCCATTTCCGGCCACTCCAGGGGAGGACCGCAGATGACCGCCCATCTATAGGTAAGACGGCCTACGGGTCGAGATGGTCGCGCGAAAAGGATTACAGAACTGTGACGACGCTAGGCGGGCTGGCGGTCAGCCGAGTGCGATCAGACCTGTCGCGATGAGGGCGAGTGCGAGTCCAGTCAGCTGCAAGCGTGACATCCGTTCATCGAGAACGAACCGTGCCAGGATCACGGTCGAAACGGGGTAAAGGCTGCTCAGCACAGCAACCACCGAGAGATCGCCGACCGTCGTGGCGATAAGGAAGATCACGTTTGAGCCCGTATCGAACAGGCCGGTGAGAACGATCAATCCCATCGCGGGACGCACGTCGTTGAGATCGACCCGTCGGACAGCAAGAACGAAGAACAACAAGGCGGTGCTGGTCGCGAAACGGGCACCCACGACTGGCCACGGTGCAACGTCGTCTGCGGTCAGGTCAAACAAAATGAACATCGCCCCAAACCCAACGCCCGCCGCAAGAGACTCGACGATCGTGTTGATCGTCACCCCCGCGGCGCTCACGTTGTTTGGCAGTGAGCTCAACCCAATGGCCACGAGCGCAATCAGAATGCCGAGCCAGGCAAGGCCCGAAAGCGAATCACCCGACAGGCTGCCCCAGATCGCCGGGACCGCCGCGGATGCGATAGCGGTCAGCGGTGCCACGACAGCCATTGGCCCGGTGGCCAAACCCCGATACAAGCCAATCACCCCGAAGCCCCCCATGATTCCGGCGACGGCGCCTAGCCCGATCGCGGTCCATGTGAAGGCGTCTGCGATAAACGGTGCGATGACCACGACCGTGATCAGTCCGACGAAATGTGAAAAGGCAACGACGTTGAGGACCGATGTTTTCTTTGTGGACAACGCCCCAAAGAAGTCTCCGGATCCGAAACAGATCGCCGTGACTAGCCCGAGGAAAATTGCCATCGATGAACCGTACTGGCTGGAGTTGCCTACACGGCTATGGGCCCTGGCAGCCTATGGGGCAATGCGGTACGGCTCGCCGAAGTCGACGATCGTCGGGGCGTCTGCACTGAGTAGACCGAGCGCTCGCTCGATCACGGCGCGTTGGCGTTCAACATCGTTCGGCGCGCCCAGCGGGCGGCCGAGAGGATGTTGGGTAATGAGCGCACGCGGCACGCTCATCAGTGCGGGTACGTGCCCAAAGCAGTGCACGCTCACGTTGGTTGTTGGGATTCCCGCTTCTTCGATCGCTCGCTGTACGTGTCCCACGGACACGTGACACCTCGGTCAAATGGGGACGAGTAGGACGGCATCGATGTCCTGTTCTCGAAGCATCTCGGCCCATTCCGGCCCGATCGTCTTCTTCAGTCGCCCTTGCGCAGCAGCGCCGACGAACGAGTAAGCGTTCGGCGCAAACTCGCCAATTACACCCTCGTCGGCGAGCGACTCCATGATTCGCAGCGGCAACACGACCTGAGGGTCCGCCTTGGCGGCTCGTACGGGGTACCCGCCGTGACGAACACGAAGGTTCGCTAAATCTGTCGACGTCGGGATTGTCGACAGGGTGGGTGCTTCTTTGAGGAAGTCAGCCATCCGGGCTTCGGCCTCCTCCTGACTCATGTTCTCCACACCGAACGGCTTCGGGTCGTCGCCGTTCACGAAGTGCCCACTCGAGGTGATCAGCGCCACTCGACTCTCCGACAGCGGTTTGCTCATCGTGGCCCATGGTGTGTCGTCGTAGGCGTAACGAAAGCCTTCAGGCATGCCGGTCGGGCCGCCTCGGTAGGCCTGCACCTGCCATTTGTAGGCAGCTTCAACCACCGATTCGGGATCACCGTGATCGACCGCGTCGCCAACCGCGAGGAGGATCTCGGACAAAAAGTCGCCGAACTCAGCATCGGAGAGCTTGTCGACAAACTTCATGTCGAGGTTGCTGCGAGATCCGTACTGAAAAGACTGCCGGAGCTCTTCGATCGTTTCGGTTGGAGTGTTCTCGTCGTCCATGACACGACGGTAGCCCAGGTTGTTTGGTAACGCGCTACGAGAGAGCGGGGAGGACGTCGAGGCCCACGATGTATAGGACACCGAGTCCGATGCTCAAGACGCTAACGATGACCGCAACGGTGGCATACACCGGGAAGCTACGTTCGGCGCTCAACAGGCCGGCGCCAGCGAGCAGCGCGAGGACTGCGTTGGCAACGATGAGTCCGAGAACCCAGGCGCCGAGCATGGCTAGACCGAACCCAACTCCGGCAGCGGCCGACGAAGCGACAAAGATCGCAATCTGGGTTGGGCTTTCGATTCCGACGCCATGAAGCATGCCGATGCCGGTGGCCGTGCGGTGGCCATAGGAACCACCGGCCTGGTCGGGTAGCGCCAGGTCGTGAGAGTGACTATGAGAGTGCGTTGACGAATGCGAATGGCCGTGCATCCGCTCGCGGAGATCCTGCCAGCGGTTCGGCGAGGCTGTTGCGCCGATAGGTGAATCGACCATCTCGTCGGCGGTGATATCGGCGGCTTCGGTTACATGAGCGTGGTCGTGGGCGACCGGGTCTCGAAGATCGATCACGCCGCTGTCGTCGTGCTCATGAGAGTGCTCGTGCTCGACGGTGATCTTACGTCCCGATAGGCCGCTGCGAACTTTGCGGAGACCGGCGAAGGTTCCATCGATGACGAGCATCCAACGGCTTCGGAGCCGGAAGTCTTGGCCCTTGCGGAGCAGTTCGGAAATGATCCACACGCCGAGCACCACCAGGGTGACCCCGACGATTCGACCCATCAGCTCATCGAGGCCATCGGGTAGTGCCAACCCAAAGGCGATCGCTGCCGTACCGAGAAGAAAGACGACAGCACCGTGACCCACTGCGTAGGCCATCGACAGCATGAATCCACGGCGGCGATTGTCGGCGTTTCCACTCAAATCGGCGATCGCTGCGATGTGATCCCAATCGATCCCATGGCGAAGTCCGAGGCCGAGAGCGGTAAGGAGTAGACCGATAGACATCCCCTCTCGTCTATCGCCTTTGAGACACCGATGGCAACCCCTCACATGCTGGCTCTGGCTGAAATCCTCCCAACGGTTTGCCGATGGATGAAAATAATCTTCGTCGAATGGGAACCAAACATGATGTTGCGGCGTGACAGGTACATGAAACGACTACTTACCCCCCTTGCATTTGTGCTCATACTGGCTGCGTGCGGATCCACGACCGAGGTCGGCACGGGTTCGGACGACGGTCTCGAGGACGGCGATGTGACCGAAGAAATTTCGAACGATGAGATCAGCGATGCGATCGACGAGCCAATCCCTGTCGAACCCGACGGTGGTATCGGTGATGGCGCCGGCCCCCTTCCATTGGCCGACCCCACCGGTGACACGATCATCACCAACAGCTCGATCGTTGACCCGAGGGCCACGGTTCCGACCGAGATCCTGCTCAACCCGGACGACGACACCGAGCTCTGGGTGCGCTTCGTCGGAGGCGACCCGAACTGCACTGCAGCGTCGGGCACGGTCCTCACCGAGACTCCCGAAATTGTTGAGATCGAACTGCTCGTTGGCATCACCGAGGATGCGCTTGCTCGCAGCTGTCAGGCAGGCGAGTTCAATCTCCGAGTCAACGTTGCGCTCAACGAGGGAGCCGCAGGGAAGTCGATCACCTTTGTCGACACCGGCGCCGTTCCAGAAGCCCCTGAGCTGGTGACCCCCGAAATCAGCACCGAGGACTTCATTGGACTCACCGAGCTCGAAGCCGCAGCCCTCGTCGAAGAAAACCAGCTCGACGCGCGAACCGTTCGCATCGATGACGAGTTCTTCGCAGTAACTCAGGACCTCATTCCTAGCCGCCTCAACTTTGAGTTCGACGACGGCGTCATCACCGTCGTGACGTTTGGTTAGGGATGTCTGTCTTCTTAGCTCTCCGGGCCTGACTGGGTAGGTCCGGAGAGTGAGAAGAGCGCTGCACCCGCTGGGATGAGGGCGAGGATCACGACGGCCGATGCGTAGGACCCCGTGCTTTGCTCGAGGACTGCGAGGGTGACTGGTCCAATGGCGGACAGGCCCACGCTGATCGTCGTGAGGGTTCCTTGGATTGACCCGAGTTCTCTCGTGCCGAACCACTGGGGGATCAGTGCCGAAGCTACGGTTCGTGATGCGCCGCCTGCGGCGCCAAGCACGATCGCATACACGAAGACGACAAGTCCTGGGGCGACAACGGCGGCGAGCAGAAGAGCGAGGACCAGCAGAGACGCTGCAGCAGCGGGTAGCCATCGAGCGCCGATTCGGTCGAGAATCAGTCCGCATCCAAACCCCGCGAGGCTCGAACCAATGACCTGAGGCAGGAAGAGTGCTGCGGCCGCTGCGGTGCTGAGACCGGCACTGGTGAGCAGATCGATCTGATGGAAGTTAAGGGCAGTGGCCAGCATGCTGGTCGATCCGCTGATGGCGACGAGGATCCAGAAACCCCGAGATCGGACAGCTTCGCTGCGAGTGACAGCTTCGCTGCGAGTGACAGCTTCGCTGCGTGTGACAGCTTCGCTGGGAGCCACCGTCTGGTCAACGAGTGGAGCGTCGCGGATCGGTGCTGGTTGTGGTGCTCGGGATCCTCGGGGCATCGACGCCAGGCCGAACCAGGCGAGTGGGATCACGGTGAGCAGAATCGACGCTGCGGCAACGAGCCATGCATTTCGCCAGCCCCATGTGGTTATGGCCAGGCCCAGGAGTATGGGAGCCAGGGCCAAGAGTCCGGCTGAGAAGGTTGAGAACAGCCCGAGCGCCGTTCCGCGATCTTCATCGAACTTGAGCGAGACCGTCACCGTGCTGACGAGCGAGAGCGATCCCTGACCGAGCAGCCGAATGCCGATGAAGCCAAGTGCGAGGCTGATGAGCCCGGTCACGAATGACATGTTGACGAGGACGAGCGCGAAGACGAGACCGATCCATACCTGGGCCCGCCGGACCCCATAACGGTCGATGAAACGGCCGACCGACGGAAGGAACATCGACGCGGCGAGCGTGCCGACGAGGTAGGCGCTCGACACCTCAGCACGGGAGAGGTCGAGGTCGGCGATGAAGTGGTCGATGAATACTGAGACGCCGATGGTTTGGCCTGGCCCGGTCAGACCGGACGCAAGGATGGCTAGCGCAAGGATTCGTCCGCGGCCATCAGCGAAAAGCTGATGGCGGGATCGGTCGAGCGTTTCGGTCGTGGCCACTACTGAACGCTACGGCGTATCGCTGAAAATCGAGCCTGATCTGCCGATCAGACATGGATGGACCAGAGATATGGGTTGATTCTCGGGCAGGGCCGTTCGGGCACGAACTGGATCCTCGACAGCCTCGATGCCTCGCCTATGACGTTCTGTCGCAACGAACCGAATGAATGCGTTCCGTCGGTCATGGACCTTCTGCCGAACCCGTGGCGTATCGGTGCCGACGGTGCTCGCCTTGCTCAGCTCTGGGATCGGGTAGCTGAGGAGACTCTGTTGCTGATGGGCGAACGTGACCACCGCTTGAACCATCCGAAGACTTTTGTGAACCCGTTGTCCCAGCGCCTCGGTATCGCTCAACTGTCCGCTCGTCCTCGACTCCGTAAGCAACTCTCCCGAGTCCTGTGGTCGTGGGGTGACGGCGAGTGGAGGATGCCTCAATGGGTCGGGCACCTCGATGATCCGGAGATATTCGGCGTGTTCAAACTCGTCCAGGGTTACAACTGGGCGACTTGGGTGCTCGATAACCGCCCTGGCGTTCCCGTCGTGCAGGTGGTGCGACATCCAGCGGGCCGCCATGAGAGTTTTCTTCGTCGATATATCGCGACCGCTGACGCCGAAGAGACACGCCTCGGAAAGATCGAACAACTGCGTGAGTTGGTGCCCGAAACGATCCTCGCCGAACGCATGGGGCCCCTCGACGATCTGACGCTCGAGGAAGCCGAGACCTGGTTCAGCGTCTACCAGATGGAGATGTTCGAACAACGAGCTTCCGGGAATCCCGGCTATTTGCGCGTGAGCTACGAGAACATGGTGGTTGACCCATGGCAGGTGCTCGAGCAGATTTTCGACCATTTCGATCTACCGTTCACGAGCGATGTCCAGGAGCGAATTGAGCGTCAGAAGAATTTCTCGGTCTTTGGCGCGGTCACCAAAGAGTCCACGGAGCTCACGAACGGCTGGCGCGAGCGGCTCGACCCCGACGTCGCACAACGAATCGTCGACATCGTCGACTCGTCCCCAATTTCGTCCTGGTGGAGTGGGGACGACCAAGGTCAGGTCGCCGCCTAAGGCAGGTCTAGGCCTGAGCGAGACTTTGCGATTCTTCGTCGCTGCGCCGCTGCCAGGTAAGTAGGCGTTCGGTGCCGAGAATGAGGAGCACCAGTTCGCCAATCACCGTGCCTACTACGGCTCCAGGCCAGGACCAGATCGGGATCAGCACAATGTAGAGCGCCAGGCTGACGATCGCGGAAATTCCCATGACCCAGGCTCGGGTTGTCGTGCGGCCAAGTCCGAGGAGTCCTCCGAGTGGGACCCCGCTTAGCGCTTTGATTGGCATGAAGATCAGCAGCCATCGTGCAATGCGGGAGCTCTCCGCAAAGTCTTCACCGATCAGCGGTTCGAACAAGTCGACTGCGAAGTACAAGATGATGCCGATCGGCAGGATTGTTGCCAGGTTCAACATCGCGAAGCTCTTTGCTCGGCGCACGTGCAGCCCATGATCATCGGCATCGTGGGGGAGTAGGCGGTTGTGCATTGCACTCTGGAGCGCACGGATTGGCGTGAAGGCCATGTTGATCACTCGGAAGGCCGCACCGTACACGCCGGCGACCTCTTCCATGCCGTAGGCGTTGAGCACGGTCTTGTCGCCATCGAGTTGAAGGTTCGAGCCGATCATCGGGATCGAGAAACTGAGCGCGATGTTTCGATCGTCCTTGTTGAACCTTCCGGGGAGAACGTTCAGCCCTGCCGCTGGCAGCGAGCGTACGAGGACCCAGATGGTGAGAAGCGTGAACAGAATGCTCGTCGAAATACCGAGAGCGGCGATGGTGAGTCGTCCGGTGAAGAACAGGGTCACGACGACGGTGAGGCGGATGAGCACGACAACGATTCGCAGTCGACTTGCCGCTGGCACGCCGACAACCCCCTGAATGACAAACGATGAGATCATGACGATCGTGAGTGCCAATAGTTCGGCGAACACGATCGATGTGATCTCGAGGAGGCTTAGCGAGCGGACGGTTAAGAGGGCGACAGCGGTTGCCAACACCGATCCAGCCGAAGCGAGCGCGAGCCCCTGACCGAGCATTGAGCGGGTGACCGCGGCCGGGTCCTCTTCATCGCGCACGATTCGCTGCAGGGCAGCTAGGCCAACACCCGCCCAGGCCAAACCGCCGAGCGGACCAATGATTCCAAAGAGGCCGATGTAGGCGCCGTAGCCCGCGGTTGCGAGGTTCTTGCTCAGGAGCCAGAAGGCCACGATGTTGGCAATGACCGTGAGCCCGTCGAAGCCAAGAGACCAGAACACGTCGTTGGCAAACGAAAGCCTGTCCTTGCGCTTCGCGTGTGAACCAGAGTCTTGAGTCGCTGTCATGATGCTGCTCGCGGCCCGGATCGGGACTTACTGGAGAGGTGCGTCGGTAGGGCCCGGTCGGTCAGTTCTCGAAGTTTCGCGACCCGGTCGAGGCGGATCGTCACGATCCGGAGCATGGCGAGCACGCTCGTGTACGGGCCGAGAAAGACCGGCTCTGACAGCGACGCGACCGCGAGGGTCGCGAGGAAAATGAGTACGAATGAGCCGAATGCTTCGTTGCGCCGATATGAGTGCACCGCTCCACGAAGCGTTGAGAAGAACAGCGCAGCGAACAGGATCAGACCAACGACGCCGATCTGAGCGGTCAGATCGAGCACACCGTTGTGTGCGTGCGGTGCGCGAAAACCAATCTGACGCCACAGGTCGATCGAGATGTCATTGGCTGGCTCGAAGAACAATCCGCCTCGGCCATAACCGAGGATTGGACGGTCGACGACGGCGCCCCAGACGGCCGCCCAGATGTCGGTACGGCCCGAGAAGGTCGGATCCTTACCGGTCGCCTCAAGGAAGATCGGCAACCCTGCTCGGGCGCCGAGTGCACCGGCTATGGCGATCACAATCGTCACCACGACGGCGATCGACATGACTCGATCGTCTGCACGTTCGTTGGCTCGAAGCCACGCGAGCGCAGCGACGGCAACCATTGCTGAAGTCAGGCCGGTGATCGATTGGCTTCCGACCAGCATGATCGACGTCGCGAGAAGCGTTGGCCACTTCGACCACGGGTTCTTGTCGGCGACGATGACGATGCCCAAGAAGATCGCGAGGAACGGGCCCATGTCGTTTTTGTGTGGGAACAGTGCATGCCACCCCTCGAGAATTTCGCCGTTCAGTAGCGCACCGGCACGAGTCGACGGGATGGCAATGGTTGCAGCGACGCTGATCGCCAACACGAACTGGCCAGCGCGCAACAACCATTTCATGACGTCGCGGTCGGACAGGATCGCCCCGACGATCATGAACCCAATGAGTAGCGGGAGTTGCAATCGGACAAGAAAGGCGGTCCGTTCAACATCCTCGGTCCAGGCCGAAGAGAGGAAGATCCACACGACCAACAGCAGGGGAGGCAACGAGATGGTGAGGGTCTTCAGAACCTCGACGCGAAGCAGGAACAGGATGCCGATCGGGACGAGCGCGGTCAGGTATGCCGCCGTCGGTGGATGAGGTACCGCTTCGAAGTGGAGGAGGACGCCGAACAACAGAAACACGGCGGCTGCGACCATGGCAATCGGTCCGGCCGAGGTGCGAACACCGTCCACCGAGTCGATTGGGGCATCGCTCGTCGGATCACCACTGGAGGTTCCGTCGTCGTTGCCCGGTGGAAGCATTCTTGAAGGTGGATGAATGGTCATTGCGCCACCAATGCATCTTCGGCGTCGAAATCCACAGTTCCAAACAACGCGCCGAATGTCCAGATCGCCTCGCCGTGAGACTGCTGAACAGTGAACTCGCTGTGGCCAGCAAAAACACCCTGATCAGCGAAGGAGTGAAGTGTGGGCCAACCGGCTGGATCCGGTGTAGCACCGGCGTCGCGCAGGAAGAAGTTCAGGTACCAGTCAGGCAGCTGCCAACTCGTGAAGATTCCGTAGATCGGCGTGCCAGGCCAGATCTCAAGGTCGGAGTTGCGTTGGTCGACGAGCAGGGGCTGGCGGGGATTCTCTGTTCCGATTCCGGTGATGTAGGTAATGCCCGCGGGGTTTCCACCGAGAGAGAAGCTCGCGTTGCGGACAGCCTGATCGCGATAGCGCTGATCGCCGGTCAGTAGAAACGCACGCATGATGCCGACAGAGTGGGGAATGCTCGGGCCGTTCGACCAGATCAGCTGGATGTTCGGACCTTCCGGCGTCCAGCCAAAGGCGGTGCTCTCACCGACGAACAGCAGCTGATCGGCGATGTCGACGATGCTGTCGATGGCGTTCTGACGGACGTCGTCGCGTCCGAGCTCGGCCGGCAGCGTGGCGTATCGCCAGTTGCTCTCACACGACGTTGCCAGAACGCATGGCTCTGGGTCGGTCGAGTTGGTGAGCGGGCTGAGCTGGCGGAACAGGTCGTGCCAACGCTCATCACCAGTCGCTCGGTACAGACTCACCGCAGCGATCGCTCGTTGGATGTCGATGTCGCCGTCGTCGGGCGGAACGGTGGAGAGGTTGGCTTCGGCCCATTCCATTGCGGCGAGGGCAGAGTCGAGGTAACCCGATGCTGCCTCACTGTCGTATCGATTGAGCACGAACGCCATGTCTGCGGCGACACCGGCGTAGATGCTCGTCGACCATGCATCGGGCGCATAGGCGAACACATCCTGGTCCTCGGTCCACGAGGTGGTGCCTTCAGTCGAGTAGTTCGCAGCCTCGATGCCGCCGCGTACGGCGCCATCCTCGGTCTGGAGGCGGCGGAAAAGATCGACGGTCCAGCGCGCCTCATCGAGGAGGTCAGGAACCTCATCGCCGGACTCGGGAATGTTCAGATCGAGTGATCCGGTCGTGTCGGGGAACAGTTCAACAAGGTCGGTTAGGCGGCGAGCCAGCCACAGGTGCTGGACTCGTCGATCCCAGTCGCCGGCATCGAAATGGCCGCCCCAGGCACCGTCGACCGAGGTGCCTGTGCGTTCTTCGACGAGGGCGACGAACGGTTCGCCTGAACCGCGGCCGTTCGGGTCCGCAACCAGCGTTTGGTCCGACGCTTCGACGGTCAAGCCGTCGTCGGGGTGATAGGGGCGCGGTCGAGAGAACGCGGTGAAGGGTTGCTCGAGCGCGATGCCGCTGCGTTGATGGAACAGCGCGCGAGCAACCGTCGAGGTCAGAGATTGCCAAGGCCCGCCATCGGTAATGTCGAATGGGGTCGAACAACCAAGGCCATCTACGCACATGCGGTAGCGGCCTTCAGTGTTCAGGGCGGAGAAGTCGAAGATTGTGGTTGGCGCACCGGTCAGGTCACCGCGCCACAGCTCGCCCTCAGCAATGGGCTGGTCGAAACGAGTGCCGTCGACGTTGAGGATTTCTTCACCGGTTTCGGCATCGACGATACGGGCGGTCGTGCCGTCGATATCGGCGATGGCCTCGCCGAATCCGCTCCATACGGTCACGTACCCGAGCTTCTCCTCAGTTGCGGCCCAGCCGAGTTCACCGAGACGGATTGCGGGCGAGAAGTCAGTCGCTCCCACCAATCCGATCGAGGGAGCATCGAACCCGTCGAGGTCTATCGATGCTGTTGCACCATCGATCGGCTGGTCGAGGCGGACGTGGAGGCGATGGCGCAGCGCGAACGTATCGCCGTCGATGTTTCCGACTGGCCAACTTTGACGAGCAATCTCGGCGACGCCGACGGATTGACCATCGACCGACACAGCGGTCGTTTCGATCGTCCAGTTCTCAACGGGCAGGTCCGGTCCGGGCAGCCATGCCTGTCCCGTCTCTTCGAAGACAACCTCACCGACGATTAGATCGACCTGCAAGACATCGAAGGCGACACGGGTGACCCGAACATTCTCCGGGTCAGCAATCTGTCCGGTCAGTGGGGTGAGGGGAGCAAGGATCGATAGCGCGAGGGTGTCGAGGTCACCAACGGTCTCGCCGAAACTGTCCCGGTAGCGAACAAAGAACTCCTGCACTCCGGTCGACAGCGTCATCATCTGGAGGTCGGCAACCTCCAGCCACGAAGCGTTTGCAAAAGTCGGTTCGAAGGCGACCTGCATCTCCGCAGCGTTGGTTGGAGCGACGAGGTCGATGTCAACTGCACCATCTGACTGTTCGTGAAAGACGGTCACCGTAAACGGGCCCGAACGATCGACACCGACGTCGTCGATGCTGACCTCGCCGACAACGCCACCAACAGGTGGACCGGCCGCCTCTTGTGGGCCGCTGCAGGCCGAAGCGACGAGCGAGAGAACGAGCAGCACAAGCAACGGCTTCATGGAGCGGTAAGTCATCGCGCTACGACCGTGAGGACGGAGTCACTAACCTCGAGGCTCTCGGCGATCTGGCGCGCGGTGCGGTGCTCGGAGTCGCGATGTTCGTCGATGGCAACGACCGTGACAATCCTGCCGGTGAACCGCTTGGACTGCAGCTCATCGTGGTCGGCGAACAAGACGCTGTCTGTCGCGTGAAGCAGATCGAGCATTCCCTCAACGCTACGTGACTGGGCGGCCGCGTGATCGTCGCCCATCAGCGAGACGGAGTAGCCACGCGAGCGTAGGTTCGACGCGAGCTCGGTCTTTAGTTTCTGGGTGTTGGAGCCTCCAAGGCTCGCAAAGGAGACGACCTGGAGTCTGGTGTCAGGAAGACGGGTGAGGATCTGCGTTCCGACCGCCGAGATGTTTGCCTCGATTCTGCGCTTCTTTCGCGGCAGGGTGAAGCGACTGCGGGAGAGCCGGAGGCTCGTTGGCCAAACCGAGTTTGTGATCTGGTCTGCTGCCCGATGCGACATCGACCCCAGGGAGAGCACAGCGACCCCGGCGCCAGCCAGAGAAAGGCCGATCAGGAGACCCTCGAACGCGCCCAAGCCATTACCGGTTCGGACCGGGTCGATCGGGCCCACGGCGGTGGCCGTCACCGAACTATCGAGAACGTTGGCGACCGCAACTTCGGCGTCGGTCCGCTCCTGGAGAAGAAGTTGAATCTCCTGGTCTACCTTGACGATTCCATCCCAAAGTTCTGGCTCGCGAAGGACGGTTTCGGTATAGGTCGACACGGTCCCGTTTCGCCGGACGACCACCGTGTCCCGAAGGGCTGCGTCAAGACGCAGCCGTTCCTCGCGGGCATTGCTGAGTTGGGTCGAGATCTCGTCGAGGTGGTCGACCCGATCGTCACGCTCGCGCTCGCGAACGATGGTCACGTATTCGAGTGCCCAGGAATTCGCTGCACTGATAGCGGTCTCTTCATCGCTTGCCGACACCGAGAGATTTACAAGCTCGGTATCGGGCACCTGCTGCACAGCAAGATCGAGGAACGGATCGATGTCAGCGCCAGCAGCACCAAGGTCCTCCACGACCGACTGACGCAACTGGGCGTTTCCGATCGTGGCGATTTCGTTGATCACGAGTCGATTCAGGACCGTTTCGGAGCCGTACACGTTGCGGTCGGGTGCGGTTTCGACCGTCGCGGTGGCGGTGTAAAGGTCAGAACGCGAGAACTCGGCGATCTGTCCGATGAGCGCGCCGAGCAGTCCCACAGCGGCCACAATCCACCAACGGCGGACCAGGGCGGCGACGAGCCGTTCAAGTTCCATGTATCAGTTGGCCTTCGGGCCCTCGGAGTTTGCCGGTGTCTCGTCAGCATCGACGGCTCGGTATTCGACGAGTTGCTGTCGGGTTCCGCGCAGCTTGTTGAGGCGATACTGCAGCACACCTCGGAGCTCGGCAAACTTTCCGATCATGACGTGGGTTGCGTAGAGCTGTGCATCGTTGGTTCCGTCACCGACACCGAGGCGATGTCCGCGAACCCGCCACCACTGGAGCGGGTAGAGGCCAGCGGCTCCGAGTCCAATCCAAGCAGCGGGTTTGCGAAAGCCGAGCAGACCAGACAGAGCGACAAAACCCGGAACGATGCCCGCCCAGATGACGATGCTCCGGACTTCCTTGCGATAGTGCCCCGATGCTTTGTGCATGTCGGCACCTTCGGCGAACGCATGGCCGGTTCTGGTCGTACGAGTCCACCATTGCGAAAAGGTGTGCATGTCGGCGTCGTGAAGTCCCATCGGTGCGTCGATCGAACGAATGGTCCAGCCCTTCCGCCTGACTCGCAGGCTGAGCTCGGGGTCTTCGCCGGCGATCAGACTTTCGTCGTAGCCGCCCGTGTCTAGCCACGTCGTGATTCGCAGCAGAACGTTCCCACTGAACGCCTCGGAGTCGCCGGGCTCGTGGTTCCATTCCATGTCGCAGAGTCGGTTGTATCGGGACTGGCTTCTGCAGCGTTCTCGGAGTCGACCAGTCACTGCGCCGATCGTCGGGCCACTCAAGAGTTCGGCCCATGCCGCAGCGATGAAGTTGTCGTTGATCTCGGTATCGCCGTCGAGGAGCTGCACGGCGATCAGTTCCGGATGACCTGCAACGAGATGTTCGATGCCCGCGTTTCGGCCTCGAGCAGCGGTGAACGGCGAGCTGGCATCGAGTTCGATTGTTTCGATCCCCATCGACCTGGCGAGTTCGACACTTCCGTCGGTCGACCCAGAGTCGACGTACACGGTGGTCAGTCCCTGGATGCCGGGTGCTTTGAGAGTACGAGCGAGTCGCTCACCCTCATTGCGGCCGATTACCACCACACCAATCTTTGATGCGAGTTCGGACCAGCTAGCTTCTGGCGTGGTCGTAATCATTGTCACGCCGCATCGATCGCGCGGGTCGAACGACTGGTAGAGATGGTGCGGTTTGCGAGTTGCCCGTCCCGGGATGAGGCGCCACGCTTGCGTGCTGAGGGGACGTCGGAGATCACTGGAAGGATGCGTTCGCTGACCGCGCTATACGTGCGGGCGATCTGCTTCAATCCGGCCGTTGGTTGGCGACGCTTCGGGAACGTCATCACGATCAGATCGAGCTCCTCCATCAGCTGAGAAGCGCTCGTCGAGGAGAGCATTGGCCCAAGGTCGACGACGATAATGTCGGTGCGCGAACGCAGGCCTCGGCCCAAGGCAGACGCCCGAACCCGGTGGGTGCGATCTGCCTGATCAATGCCGAGCGTGATCAGGTTCTGGTGCATGGTCTCGCCGTAGTCTGCAGCGGTCGCGCTCTCGAAATCGGTCCGATGCAGCATTGGAGGAGCGCCGAGCTCCTTGGTCAGCCGTGCGTCGATTGCATCTGCGTCGACGAGGACGGTGCGGTTGCCACGTTGAGAGAACCGTGCAGCCAGGGCGGTGGCAATTGTCGTCGATCCGCTGTCCGGCTGAGAGCCGCCGACGCCGATCATTCGAGCACCTCGAATGTCGGTCGCGAGCTCGATGCGAGCAGCGAGGCGATCGAGGGACGAAATAAGTTCAGGCTCGGCTTCGTCCAACGACAGCGCGTTGTCGAGATGGCCTGAGAGTGCCTTGCTCTTCGCCAGCCGTGCCTCGATTGGACGACGGAGTTCGGTCTCAATATCGCGCTCGTCGATGACGGTCCGGGAGAAGCGGGTGGCGATGAGTGCCAGCGCAACGCCGATGAGGCCGAAGACAACAGCGATCGCGTATCGAAGTGGAGCGAGCGAGTTCGGGAGCGGATCCTCCGGTAGTTCGGCGCGTTGGATCTGTTCGGAGTTCACCGCGTTCTCCGTGGCGAGCTCGAGAGCGTCGAGACGTGTTCGCGCCGTTGCACGTTCGGCGAGGAGGGTCGCTCGCTGCGTGGCCGCTGCGGGGTCCAGAACATCGATGCCGGGTACTGGAATGGGCGATTCGTCTCCGAGCTGATCGAGGAATGGTTCTGCCGCTTCGGCCAGACGTTCGTTTACGGTGAGCAAGGCTGCATCAATCTGTTCGAGCTCAGCTTCGAGCTCGCCCTGTTCGGGAGCAAACAGATTCTCGACCCGTCGGGCCAACTCGTCGAGGTAGACGTCGGCGGTCGTCTGCGCAATGTCCTGCGAGCGAGTGGCGTCGCTGGTTGTCGCAATGATCTCCACGACATCGGATTCTTCGCGTTGAGAGAATTCGAGCGAGCGCGAGACCGTGAGAGCGGTCTCGTCCCCACCGAGCTGTTCGGCTACCTGGACACTGATCTGGTTACTTTCAAGCAAGGAGATCTGACTGGCGACAAATCGGTCGGGTGCGGTGCTCTGCGCTGGACTGATCGAATCATCCGACGGCTGAACGAGAACGAGAGCGGTCGATTCGAATTCATCGCCGGTCGATGCGGTCAGACGGCCCCCGACGAGGAGCCCAAGAACGGCGAGAAGAAGTGGTAACCACCAAAGACGCCGGAGCGCCAAAGTTACGAATCTCAGTTCCACGTTGTGCTTCCTTTTCTGCGTTTTTCCACACACGCATCACCGCCTGAATCGGCCAAAATTCAAGGTGCCTTGAGGCCAACGGTAGATTCTCGGGTCGGGTGCTAGTAGGGCCCTTTGAACCTTTGCGACATGGCTCGTTTCTCAATGTTGACTCACCCTTTTGGCGCCGTTTGGTCGCGGACTTGAGCGAGGCCGTGATGTGTGGTGTCTAGGGCCTGATTTTTCAAGGGTTTTCACGTCTGTTCGACCTTTGGTAAAGGCACGACAAGAAACGCCGATAGGGACTGCAACGCTATGGCCGAAATCCCTACTACGAGCGACACGACCGCCCAGGTCGGCGATTTGACCGCTCGTGGACCGCTTTGGCGGGTGGCATCGCCGTACTTCAACGCTCAAACGGTCCAATGGATCGACAAAACAATTTCGCCTGACACATATCGATTCGAACGGGTGCAAGCAGTGGGTGGCGAACGCGACTGGCATTCACGTCGCTCAGCTCGGAGCTCCATGCGCGAGTGGAGGAACTACTTTGAACAGGCAGCGCACGCCTTCGACTCACCGAGCGATGGCGTGATCGGTGTCTTTCCACAACTCGCCGCGTCGCTCGCAATCGTGAGTCGACTTCGTCGGGATGATCGTCCGATCGTCAGCTGGTTCTTCAACACCACCCTCGACAACGAGGCTCGTCGCCGGGCTGCCGCAATTGGGCTTTCCCGAATCGATCGTTTCGTCGTACATACCACCTGCGAGATCGAGGCCTACTCCGAGTTGCTCCGGATTCCCCAGGACCGATTCCACTTCGCACCGCTCCAGTACGGGGCGAAGGTCGAGACCGAGATGCCGGGTGTCAACGAACCGTACGTGTTCGCCACCGGTTCTGGATATCGCGACTACGGCACCTTCTTTGCGGCGATGCAACGCCTCGGCTACAAGACGCTCGTGCTCGCCGGCCCCCGCGCACTCGACGGACTCACGCCTCCTTCGAACGTGGAAATCATCGATCACATGTCCAAGGAAGAGATTCGTCGCCATGTTCGTCACGCCCGGGTCAATGCCATTCCGCTCACAGATGGTGGCCTTGCAGGTGGGCTAGTGACCATCGTCGAGTCCTTCCGGCATGGGCGAGGGGTCGTGTCGACCGACCGGCCAGGTGTTGAGGACTATCTGATCGACGGCCAAACAGCGCTGCTCGCCCGCCTCGGTGATGCCGACAGCCTGGCCGAACGGATCGAAGCTGTCTGGAACGATCAAACGCTCAGCGACAAGCTCGACACGAACGCCTTGGAGTTCGGCGAACTTCACTGCACCGATGCAGCAGCGGCCAATTCGCTTGTCGAAGTGCTCGACGGTCTTGGAGTCAACCCGTGAAGATCGGATATTTGATCAACGAGTACCCAAAGGTCAGCCATAGCTTCGTGCGACGGGAGATCGTTGCGGTCGAGAAGCTGGGCGTCGATGTTGACATCTTCTCCATTCGGCCTTGGGCGTCCGACCTGGCCGATTCGGCAGACATTGCACACGCCGAGCGAACCACCGTGTTGTACGGCGAGGCGAACGATCTCGCGGCGGCAATGGCGGTCGAGGCGCTCAAGAACCCAGGACGGCTTCGCTCTACATCGGCCGCCGCTGCGAACTTTTCGCGAAGCTCCGAAAAGTCGCCAGCGTATTGGTCCGCCTACGTGGCCGAAGCAGCCCGCCTTCGCCAACTCGCAGCCGAGCGTTCGATCGAGCACATACACGCCCACTTCGGAACGAACTCTGCCGCGGTTGCGATGCTCTGTCACCTACTCGGTGGACCGAGCTACAGCTTCACGGTGCACGGGCCCGAGGAGTTTGATCGCCAGGTTGGACTGTCGCTCACCGAGAAGATGCAGCATGCTGCGTTCACCGCAGCGATCAGCTCGTTTGGGCGGAGCCAGCTACTGCGCCTGGCTCCAGCGGACCGCCGCGGCGATATACACGTTGTGCACTGCGGTCTGCAGGAGAGTTTCTTTGCAGGCGAGGTTTCCCGAATCGCAGATCGACCCAACCTGGTCACGGTTGGTCGTTTGTCGGAGCAGAAGGGTCACTGGGTGCTTCTCGAGGCAGCCGAGCAGCTAGCTCAACAGGGCATCGAATTTCAGCTGACGCTGGTCGGCGATGGTGAACTCCGCCCCGACATCGAGGCCCACATCGCTCGAGCTGGACTCGCCGATCGGGTCCGGATTACCGGATGGGCGAGCGAGGACGAAGTCCGTGACGAGATTCTCAACAGTCGAGCCCTCGTGCTGCCCAGTTTCGCTGAAGGTCTCCCGGTAGTGATCATGGAAGCGTTGGCACTACACCGTCCGGTGATCAGCACCTATGTGGCGGGCATTCCCGAACTCGTGGTTCCCAACGATTGCGGTTGGCTTGTACCCGCGGGGGAGCCAACGTTGCTTGCGAATGCTATGCGCGAAGTTCTCGAAGCCCCGACGAACGTCCTCGACGACATGGGCGATATCGGCGCTAAACGCACTGAGGGCATGCACAACGTCGACACCGAAGCTCGGAAACTCGTTGGACTCTTCGCCGACGCCATTGCGGCGAACGCGCTGACCGCCTAGGCGTCGAGAAGGCCGCGGAGGCGACCGGCCGCAATCGCTCCCCGGCGCAGGATGTGAATGCTGCTCTGGTTTGCGACCTTTTGGCCGTTTGCTTTGAACATTCGGGACGCACCATCGTGTTCGGTGCCGGGAGGCTGGCGGCGCGCGAGCACTTGGGCCATACCGCGGCCGTATAGGTAGTGCTGCTGGAGAAGTGACTTGAGCCCAGCGCGGTGGCGGTAGTGAATCACCGCGTCCTCGCAGTAACGAAGCTCCACTCCACGTTCGCTCAGCTTCCACGCAAAGTCGATGTCCTCGCCCCGAATGAGGTCGGTGTCGAAGCCATCGACCGCGGCAAAGTCCTCCGCCCAGATCGCCATGTTTGCGGATACGAGATAGGGAGCTCCCAGAAACGACGGGAGGGCTCCCGGTGTCGCCGGAGGACGCCAGTCCTCTTGGCCAGCGACCACGAGACGGTCTTCGGCCAGGTGGCCACCTACCGCCGTTCTGGGTTCGTGAGCAGCGACGATGTTCTCCAACCAGTCGGTCTCGGCCTCATCGTCGCCATCGCAGAAGACGAGGCGTGCTGCGAGTGCCTCTCCAGCAGCGGTGTTCCGGGCAAATGACGCGCTGCGCTGGGCACTCGCGTCGATGACTCTCGCGTCGAAGGAACGGGCAGCGAGGAGCGATTCGAGGAGCTCTCGTGCCTGCGCGCTCGGGGTGTTTAACCCAATGACGAGTTCCCAACGAAAGGTCGCGGTTTGTTCGTCGAGCTTTCTGAGCGCGCTGCGGAGGTTCTCATCGACACCTCCGACCGGCATCACAACGCTGACCTCAGGTGTCATGGGTCCTCGCTAGCGAAAGATGTGGCGGCCGAGAATGAGCAAGAACCGACTGTCACGAACGAGGTAGCGCTTGGCCAGACGGCGCGGGTCGCTGCACAAGCGGTAGAGGAATTCAATGCCGAGGCGACGAAAGATCATCGGGGCCCGCTTCTTGTGCCCACTCGTAAATTCGAGGGCGGCGCCAACGGCCAGGAGCAGCGGTGGCTCGCCCATGTTTTCGGGCCATTGTTCGATGATCGATCGGGTGATCAAGACGTCTTTGGGGAAGCCAATACCCACGAAGAGGTATTCAGGGATTCGGTCCATCAGGGCGATCTTGTTGATGCACTCCCAAGCGAAACGGTCGATCAGCGAGCCTTCTTCGGCAGGAAGGACAGGGGCTTCGATCCAGCCGAAACCCATGTGCTGGGTGGCGAGTTCGATCCCGACTTCAGCCGAAGAGACGACGGCGAAGACCGAACGGTCTTCGGCCATGATTCGCGGCCACATGTTCTCCGTGAGATCCGAGCCCGCAAGTTTGGTGCTCAGCTTCTCACCAGCCAGGTGGCTGAAACTGACGAGGGGTTGCCCGTCGGCGAGGACGATCGCCGCCTGCTCGACACTCGTCCTGACATAGCTTGATGCATCTTCGAGGGTGATCAGAATATCTACGTTTGGAGTTACGACGAGGGGGAGTTGTCCGGGCCTCCCGCGATAGCCCTCGAGAATCGCATCGGTGATGTGATCGATTCTCTCCGCGTTCGTGAATCGCAACCCCCACGTATGTACATCCGTGAGGTTTTGAGCACTGCGCATTCGCAAATCATCGGTGATGGACTCCCTTGGTCATATAGACCATTCGACCCGCGGCAGGGGTCAATAGGCCTACTGGCGGTCCAACCGGGCGACCCGCTTTGCGATGCGCTGGGCATCGATCGAAACGACGATCTCGTCGAAGTTGGACGCTGGTCCGGTCCATTTCAGATCATCGACCGTCTCGTCCAGCGGCACATCGAGTTCGACGGTGGCGATGCGCCGGAACAGCAGCGCGAGGTCCAGTTGTTCCTCGAGCGTGCTGGCCAGCTTTGCGCCGCTTCGCACGGTGATGTCCCATTGACCCGCCGCCAACGGAATCTTGTCGATCTTCTTGTAGCGGTCGAGCACGGTGCTCGACGACTTGGCACCCCATCCGGGCAGGCCAGGGAACCCGTCGGCCGTATCGCCGACCAGGCCGAGGTAGTCGGGAATCGAAGCAGGGTCGACACCGAACTTCTCGCGCACTCCTGCCTCGTCGTAGCGAAGTTCCTTCCGGCGGTCGAACTGCACAATCTTGCGCGAGTCCGACACGCATTGCGCAAGGTCCTTGTCCGGAGTGCAGATCATCACCTCGTCGACCCGAGGATCGTCCGCGTATCGATTGGCCGCTGCACCGAGCGCGTCGTCGGCTTCGAACTCGATCATGGGCCAGACGACGAAGCCAGCTGCTCGCAGCACGTCTTCGAGTAGCTGGAACTGCGACGCGATGGCTTCCTCAATCTCTGAACCGTCCTTGTATCCAGGCCAGAGGTCGTTTCGGAACGAGGGAATGACGTGGTCGGTGGCGATGCCGATATGGGTAGCTCCCTGCTCGAGAAGCAGAACCATCGAGCCGAGGACACCCCGAACAGCACCTACTTCCTGCCCGCTGTCGGTGACATGGGATGGGGCGGCGAAGTAGTAGCGGAAGAGCTCGTAGGTACCATCGATGAGGTGAACTCGCATAGAGGGATCTTGGTCGATGCCAACACCCCTACCCAATGCGGGTCGTGATCTCCTGATTCAGCGAAGCGATGTCCATCACTCACTGTGAGATGATGTCCAGTCGACGTCACTTTGCGATTTCCTCAACAACGCTCCATCATCGGTACACGGTATGCACCTCACTCCTGAACAGATCGACCGCCAGCCCTTCCGGATGATCCGTCGCGGCTATGACATCGTCGAGGTGCGCGACTTCCTCCGGGAGATCGCGACCGAGATGCGAGAACGCCAGCACCTACGTGAACGCCTCGCCGAAACCGGCGATCAGGAGTCGGTCGTGGAGGCCCGGGCTCATTCGATCATCAGCGATGCCGAGAGTGAAGCAGCGGAAATTGTTTCGCGGGCGCAGGATCGAGCTGGCTCAGCCGATGCGCTAGCCAATGCCGATGAACGGGCCGATGAGATCCTCGCGAACGCACAGGCACGAGCTGATGCACTGATCGAGGAAGCTGAAGCTCGAGCGAGGGAGCGGAGCGGAGTCGTGTTGTCCGAAGCTCAGACCCGGCTCGACACCCTGCTCGCCGAAGAACGTGAGGTTCGGGCTCGGCTTGTCGAAGTAGAGCCGCCGACCAGGGTCGGTGCGCCTGCGCAAATCGCTGTGGCCGCCGGGGGAGTGACACCTGCTGTCGTCGGCGAACCCGATCCGTTGATCGACGTGCGCGATCGCGCCGCTGCCCACGCCACCACCGACTCATCGCTCGCCGACTTCATGAAGTCCACCTTGCGCCACGAGATTCGACCTGAGTAACAGCGCGACTAGGTTCTGCGTATGGACCTGCCGGTTATGCCGCCGATCAAACCAATGCTCGCGAAGGCACTCGCCGAGCTTCCAGACGGTGAGCTCGCGCTGGAGCCGAAGTGGGACGGCTTCCGTTGCATCGTCTTTCGAGATGGTGACGAGGTGGTGTTGGGGAGCCGGAACCAGAAGCCCTTCAACCGGTACTTCCCTGAGCTAATCGAGCCGCTTCGAGCCTCTTTGCCGGATCGATGTGTCGTCGATGGAGAGCTCATTGTGGAGATCGACGGGTCGCTTGACTTTGACGCGCTGGGACAGCGAATCCACCCAGCGGAGAGCCGGGTGAACATGCTCGCCGAGGCCACACCCGTATCGTTTGTCTCCTTCGATGTTCTCGCGCTCGGTGATGAGTCGCTGCTCGAACGTCCCTTCAGTGAACGCCGCGCTGTGCTCGAACGGATAGCCGACGATTTTGAGCGTTCGATCTACCTCGCTCCAATGACGACCGATCGCGCGCTCGCAATGGAGTGGTTCGACACGATGGAAGGAGCTGGCCTCGACGGGCTTATCGCCAAACCACTCGACGGTGTGTACATCCAGGACAAACGTGTGCAGTTCAAACTGAAGCACGTGCGCACGATCGATTGTGTGGTTGCGGGCTACCGGATCCACAAGAGCGGCGATGGTGTCGGCTCGCTCGTCCTTGGTCTGTATGACGATGAAGGGGGACTTCGCCATGTTGGCGTGTCCGCTTCGTTCACGGCAAAGAAGCGGGCGGAGTTGCTCGAGGAAATGGGTCCGTACGTGCTCGCCGACCCTTCGACGCATCCGTGGGCGAGCTGGATGGATCCAGAAGCGCACTCGTCTTCTGGCGGGTCCATGCCCGGAGCTCCGAATCGCTGGAGTGGTGCGAATGGTCGGGATCATTCGTGGATTGCCGTCCGACCGGTTCGGGTGGTCGAGGTGAAGTACGTGCTCGCGACCGACGGCCGCTTCCGGGGCACGACGCGCTTTGTTCGCTGGCGCCCAGATCGTGATCCTGAGTCTGCGACGCTCGATCAGTTTCCGGCGTTGGAGCCGTTCGATATTGGGACCGTCCTACGCGGCGGCGAGTAACCGTCCTACGCGGCGGCGAGTAACCGTCCTACGCGGCGGCGAGTAACCGTCCAACGCTCCAGATAGCACGGCAGTTCAAGATT
>CAZSYL010000025.1:21085-23881 GCA_964610745.1 uncultured Acidimicrobiales bacterium | reverse complement strand
CTACGCGGCGGCGAGTAACCGTCCAACGCTCCAGATAGCACGGCAGTTCAAGATTCGCAGAGGACTGCCGATTGGCCAGGGTGGGGTTGGCCCCCTTCCGGCATGAACTCGAGTGCTGGCAGATGTCTGAGGAATACCATGGTTGTCGTTGCACGCCCGTCGCGCTTTATCGTCTTTGGGGTTGCGTTTCTGCTGATCCCAACCGTTGTTCGAGCTGCGATCGACCCGACTCTCATCAACTTCGTGTGGGCTCTCGCCGGCATCCCCATCGTGGTCCGGACCAGCCAGCTCGCTGTTGCCGTCAACCGGGAGTGGGTAACGATTCGAAACTTCTTCTCCACTACCCACGTGCCCCTTTGGGAAGCTGAGGTCGAGTTGGGCGAGGTCGAAGGCGGGGGCATGCTCAGCGATTCCGGAGGACGGATCGACAACGGTGGACGGTCGCTCTATGTGCGCCGCATGTGGCACGGAGACGAGCGAGTGCTCGTCACGGTCTCACCACGGTACGGCAAAGAGAACCAGCGGGTTCACGACGAGCTCGTCAAGCAGATCAAGCTGCACCGCGCGCTCCAGCCCGCGTAGACCAAGCCGGGTCGACGAACGGCGATCCGAATCACAGTCATTCACGTTCGGTCATGAGCACGGCCATGTGGCCCGAGGTAACCTTGCTCTATGAGTTGGGCTCGGCTCTGCACGTTTGGGCTCGCTCGTCTCGAATGACCGTAAGTATCTGAATTTGGACAGCAACAGGAGCAGCCGTGACCGATACCGCCGAGTGGAACTTTCAGGACTACGTCGCAGGAGAAACGCCACTTCCGTCGCCAAACCTGGCGTGGAACACCTATGGCAAGGGTGTCGAGAAGATGGGCAAGAACGGCGCTCCCGAAGCTGTCGACATTCCTGAACCCAACGACGATCAGCTTCTCATTCGCATCGATGCGGTCGGGCTCTGCTTCTCCGATGTGAAGTTGATTCGTCAGGGTGGCGACCACGCAAAGCTCTACGGTCGAGATCTCGAGGTAGAACCAACCCGGCTCGGCCATGAGCCGTCAGTGACCGTGATCAAGGTCGGCAAGAACCTCGGTGGCAAGTACTACGAGGGGCAGCGTCTCGCGATTCAGCCCGACATTCACGTCGACGGTGTGAGTACGGCCTACGGCTACACCATCCCTGGTGGCCTCATCCAATACCACACCATCGGTGCAGAGGTTCTCGACGCCGATGACGGCTCGTATGTGATCCCGGTGGACGAAGAGGTGGGCTATGCCGCCGCCGCGCTGTCAGAACCATGGGCTTGCGTATTGGGTGCCTTCACCCAACGTCGCCGTCTATCGCCCATGGACGGCGGAACGATGTGGGTCATTGGCTCGGCCGACGACGCCACCGAATACACCAGCAGCCAGGGCATTGGTAACCCCGCAACCATCGTTCTCTCCGACGTGTCCGAGCACGTCGCGAATTGGATCGACGAGGCACGAGGCGAAGGCTCGACCGTCATCGTCGACAACGGCATCACGGCCAAGAACGTCGCCGAACGCGCCGCTGCTCACACTGGCGAAGACGGATTCGATGACATCTTCGTGCTCGCTCAGACCAGCGCTGCGCTCATCGAAGAAGTCGCGAAGACGATCGCATTTCGTGGAACCATGACCATGGTCGGAACCGAGCCGCTCGACGGCAATCCACAAACCGATGTTGGCCGGCTGCACTACCATTACACGGCGTACCTCGGAACCACTTCGACCGACATCAGCGAGGCGTGGGGCGAAGAGCGCAACCGAGCCGACCTCGTCGAAGGCGGAGTGACCGTCGTTGTCGGTGCCGGTGGCCCAATGGGGCAGATGCACATGCAGCGTGCGATCGAAATGGACAATGGCCCAGCGACGATCATCGGCCTCGATCTTGACCAGGAACGTATGGACCGGGCAAACACCATGCTCGCGCCGATGGCCGAGGCCGCTGGGCGAACGTTGGTCTTGTTCAACTCCGGCGAGGGCCAGGAAGCAGTCGATGCGCTGATCGCTGAGCACTCCGACGGCCAAGGCGCAGACGACGTCATTGTCTCGGTACCGTCGGGCCCACTGATGGGTGAGTCAGCCAAGATGCTCGGCCCGAACGGCATGCTCGTGTTGTTCGCCGGTGTCCTCAACGGAACGATGGCTCCGCTCAACATGAGCGATGTCTATCTCCACAACGCGCAGTTCACCGGCACCTCAGGATCGTCGATCGGCGATCAGATCTCGGTGCTCGACAAGACCGTTGGTGGCGCGCTGACGCCGAGCCACAACCTTGCTGCAGTTGGTGGCATCGAGGCCGGTGCCGCAGGCGTGCAGTCGCTTATCGACGGGGATTATGCGGGCAAGGTCATGATCTTCCCGCAGCTCGTAGGTCTGGAACTGACAGGACTCGACGACCTCGCGAAGAAGCACCCGGACATTGCCGAGAAGCTGGGCCCGAACAACACCTGGACCAACGAAGCCGAACAGCTCCTCTTCGAGAAGTATCACGTCTAGTTCGTCCTTCTGACCCTAAAACGCCCACGTCCCAAAGGGCCAGTCATCCCGATGGGGTCAGGTCTCACTTTCACCAAGGTCCCATTGGGGTCAGGTCTCACTTTCACCTGAAGGCCCTGAATCCGCCAGTTTTCTGCGTTTCTTTCGACAACCGTTCGCCGATTTAGTGTTCGTAGCGAGCTTCTCGCACGCGCTGTCTGGGTGTTTTGCAGGGCTTGCCAGGGTTCTGGATGAAAGTGAGACCTGACCCTGCCGATTTGATGGTGAAAGTGAGACCTGACCC
>CAZSYL010000025.1:19737-20985 GCA_964610745.1 uncultured Acidimicrobiales bacterium | reverse complement strand
TGAAAGTGAGACCTGACCCCGTCCGCGTGACCCCGTTCGCGCTGCCGGGTTTGGGTCGATGAAGCCATCCGACTAAGGAGCGCGAACCGAGGTGTCGGCGTCCGCGCACAGGGAGGGTTTCTTTTTCGGAAACCTTCGAACGGCATATAGCGGGATTTGACGTTTGGATCTATGGTCTTGATCCATGATCGTCACCGTTACGCCGAACCCGAGCTTTGACCGGACGATGCACTTTGATTCGTTTGAAGTGGGCATGGTTCATCGCGCGACCGAGGTAACGGTCGAGGCTGGTGGCAAGGGAATCAACGTTTCTCGGGCGCTCGCACTCGGTGGGATTGCGAGCACGAGTGTTTTTCCGGCAGGTCCAGACGATGCAAACGCGATGCGTTCACTACTCGGTGAAGTCGAGGGGCTTACCTCGCTCACCGTCGATACGGGAACACCCGTGCGCACGAACGTGACGGTCATCGATGCCGAGGGACGGACGACCAAACTCAACGAGGCTGGCGCAGAATTCGGCCAAGGCGAGCTCGACCAGTTGCTGGCATCGGTCGCGGAGGCCACGTCGGAAGCCGAATGGCTCGTTGGTTGTGGCAGCCTTCCCCCTGGACTCACGACCGACTTCTATCGCCTGCTGGCTGAGCAGGGCAGAAGCGTCGGAGTCAAAATGGCCATCGACGCCAGTGGAGCGGCGCTTCGTGCTGCCGTCGAGGGAAACGCGGCGTTGATCAAACCAAACCGTGACGAACTCGCCGATGTTGTCGGACGCGATCTCGAGACGCTCGGCGATGTCGTCGATGCAGCGATCGAAGTCCGAGACGGTGGCGTTGGTGGCGTTGTTGTCAGTCTCGGCTCTTCTGGTGCGGTCCTGATCGACGAGTCGGGCGTCGTGCACGGCATTGCGCCGACCAATATCGTCAAGAACACCGTGGGCGCCGGCGATGCATTTCTCGCAGGCTTTCTCGCCGGAGGCGGAGCGGGGCCAACCGCCCTAGAAGAAGGGCTTTCCTGGGGTCGGGCAGCGGTGCAATCAGCCACCACAACCTTTCCACCCGCAACCGCCGAGGACCGTGCAGCCGTGAGCCTGATGACCGATATTGACCGTTCGATGCCGGTAGGTCACGAATGAGCAACAAACGATCAAAACCGTCGTCGAAGAAGGGTGCAGCGAGCACCAAGGGCGACAAGAAGGCACGGAGCACCAAGGGCGACAAGAAGGCAGCGAGCACCAAGGGCGACAAGAAGGCA
>CAZSYL010000025.1:11387-19637 GCA_964610745.1 uncultured Acidimicrobiales bacterium | reverse complement strand
GAGCACCAAGGGCGACAAGAAGGCAGCGAGCACCAAGGGCGACAAGAAGGCACGGAAAAAGCGTGAACCGAAGGAGAAGGTCGAGTTCGGCATCTCCATTGGAGAGGTCTTCAGGACAGGCATAAAGGGGTACTTCACCAAAGACGCGCTCTATCTCACGCTCGCTGGCATTCCGGTGTTCGTCACCCTGGCGATTTTCATCATCCCATGGCGGAACTTCAACGACAGTCTCGACGATCGAATCGTGAGTTCGCTCGGGACCTCCAACGAGATCACCGAAATTGCCGGTTTCGATGCCCTGCAGTGGGTTGCTCTTTTGCTGGTCGGCTTCGTTCCGGCGGGCGCCATGGCCTTTGCGTGGTTTAGTTATGCCCTAGATGTCGCCGATGGCAGGGAGATCGACGTTCGAGCTCCGTTCGTCGACTACCGACGGATCGGCCATCACTTCGTTGCCTCGTTCTGGTTTTGGGCCGGCATCACCCTTGGACTGCGGTACCTCGCCGGGATTCCATCGATCCTGGTCCTGGTCTTGTACGCCTTCTACGGATATGTGATCGCGGACCGCGCAGCCAAAGGTGGCATGCGGGCGCTCGGTACGAGCGTGCGTCTGGGCGAACGACGCCGAATTGGCATTTTCGCGATCGCGGCGCTCTTTTTCGCCTTTAATCTCATTGGGATCCTGGGCTTTGCTGTGGGTCTCGAAGACGGCTCGCCTAGCGTGCTGGGCGTCGTGTTAGGGATCCTTGGTCTAAGCGCTACAGGCAGCATCACGCTTATCAGTGGTGCAAAAATCTATCGAGTACTTGAGGGGAAGCTTCATGGATAATGCGTACGAGGGCATCGCTGCTCACCTGATGGATGGCGTGGGGGCTTCCCCAGGTGTCGCCATTGGTCCGGTCGTGTCTGTGGTTGTCGAATCGGTCGAGTTGACCGACATCGAGAATCCGATCGAATCGATTGGAGCTTCGGCTACTCGGGTGAGTGAAAAGCTCAAAGAGCTTTCCGTCCAAACCGCAGAGGCCGGTCGGGAAGACGCTGCGGCTGTCCTGCAGGCCCAGAGCCTGATGGCTGAGGACCCAATGATCCCCGACGCGGTTTCCGAGCAACTCGACGCCGGCTTAAGCCCGGCCGAGGCGTTCGACACGGCCGCTGCTGGCCTCTCGGCTCTGCTGGCGTCGCTTCCCGACCCCTATCTCGCAGCGCGAGCTGCTGACATTGGCGAAGTGATGCAGGCCATCAAGCGCGATCTTGCCGGCGTCGACTCCGAGGGACTCACGATCACTGAACCGAGCATTCTGATCGCCCACGAACTCACCGCTGCTGAGACAGCAGGCCTCGACGCGGACCTGGTGCTCGGTTTTGCGACCGAGACCGGTGGAGCGACAAGCCATGTGGCAATCATTGCTCGCTCGCTCGGTGTCCCCGCCGTGGTTGGTGTCAAGGGCCTGCTCGAAGCTGCGCCCAGCCACGCGAGCCTCGATGGTGGCACCGGAGCGTTTGCTGCTGATCCATCCGATGATGTGAAGGCGGTTTTTGAAAAGACCGCTGAAGCACGAGCGTCTCTTCAGTTGCGGCTCGACGAGGTGCGTGGTCTCTCCGCATCGTTTGGTGACATTCCGATTGCGGTGCCGGCCAACATCGCCGGCGGTGATGACATTGGGAAGGCGGTTGAAGAGAAGTCCGACGGCGTTGGTCTTTACCGCACGGAGTTTCTCTTCCTCGATGTCCCAAAGCCTCCCACCGAAGAGCAGCAGTTCGAAGAATACAAGCGGGCCGCGGAGGCCTGGGACGACACGGTTGTCATCCGAACGTTTGACATCGGTGGCGACAAACCAGCTGAGTACCTCAACATGGAACCCGAAGAAAATCCTTTCCTCGGCATGCGTGGTGTTCGAATCTACGACGAGTTCCCCGAATTGATCGACGGTCAGATTCGTGCAGCGCTTCGGGCATCAGCATTTGGTGACATCTCGCTCATGATCCCCATGGTGGCAACCGTCGAAGAGTTCTTGTCGGTCAAGCAGCGGGTCATCGATCAGCGCGCCAAGCTCGACAGCGAAAACGTTGAAATGGGCGATATTAAGTTGGGAGTGATGGTCGAGGTACCGTCGGTAGCGCTCAACGCTCATCGCTTTGCCGAACACGTCGACTTCTTCTCGATCGGCACGAACGACCTAACCCAGTACACGATGGCCGCCGACAGAATGCTCGGATCGCTCGCCGGGCTGCACGACCCGCTCCACCCCGCGGTTGTGCGCCTGTGCGAAATGGTCGCAGCAGCCGGCAACGCGAAGGGGATCCAGACCTCGGTCTGTGGCCTGGCTGCAGAAGACCCGCTGGCCGCGATCATCTTTGCGTCGGTCGGAATCACAAAGCTCTCGGTCTCGGCAAACTCGGTAAACCTCATCAAGGCAACGTTGGCCGCGCAGGATCCTTCGATCAGCGAAGAGGTCCAGCGGGTGATCGACAGCGCAGAATCTGCGCAGGAAGTCCGCCAACAGCTTGGACCGCACGTGGTTAGTCCGTGAGCGTTCCGCTGGACAGTCGAGTCATGCGGATTATTCGCTGGCTGATAAGTCAGGACGAGCCCCGAAGCACGTCCGATCTGGCTGGCGACCTCGTGCTGACCGAGCGTGCCGTCCGCTATCGATTGTCATCAGCGGAGAACTACTTCGACTCGTTCGGAGCCACGCTTGTTCGCCAGAGGGGAACCGGGATCTTTGTTGAGGTCTCCGACGATGCTCGACAGGCAATCTTGGAAGATCTTGGGGAACGATCGACCGCGCCGAGGGTCTATGCCCCCGACGAGCGCGAACACCTACTTCTCGATTCACTTCTGTGGAATCATCCCGGCACGATCGCTCTCGATCGTTTGAACGAAGACCTCGAGGTTTCAAAGACGTCCGCTCGCCGCGACCTGCGGCGCTGCGAACCATGGTTGGAACGGATGGGTCTCCCCCTGGTCCGCAAATCAGGAAAGGGGATTGCTCTGCTCGGTTCTGAGCAGCGCGTTCGCCGTGCGTTGGTCCAGCTATTCCTTGAGGCCGTACCCGCCGATGTACTCGATGAGCTGCTCCAGACTCCCTTTGCAGATGCGAACCTCATTCGTGTTCGTGTGCCCGCCGGTTTGCAGGATCGGTTCTCCACCCTTTCCATCTTCGACTTTGCCCAGGCCGTCGCGAAGAGTCCGCTACGCGCACAGTTGTCGGCAGGAAACAGCGAGCTGGTCTACACCCTGTACCTCGCGATCACCGAGGCCCGAGTGGCTCAGGGCCACGCGATTGATCTTGAGCCGGGCCAGTACCGCTCGCTGATCGAACACCCCGCAACCGACGCGGTCCGAAAGCTCACCAGCTCGCTCGCGGAGATGGGGCGCCCCAAGCTCAGCGATGAAGAGATCGCCGGGCTGACCGAGTACCTTCTCGGCTTCGACGCACTCAATCAGGAGCCGGGCATAAGTAGCGACGTCGAAAGCCTCGTCGACCAGATACTGGTGGCGGCTACCGACTATCTACACCAAAGTCTGCTCGGTGATGACCTGCTGCGCCGCGGCCTGTCTGCACACTTCTCGCGGCTTGCTGTTCGGATGGCGTACGGATTGCCGGTACACAACCCGCTCGCGGCCGAAGTCGCCTCCCGTTATCCCGAGGTGCAAAACGTCGCCGACCAAGCGCGCACGACCATCGAGACCCACCTGGGTACGCCGATCAGCGACGATGAGTTGGGCTTTGTCACCATGTATCTCTCTGGGGCGATGGAGCGGGCGAACCTCCGGCCACGACGACGGGCGATGGTGGTTTGTCCAAGCGGTATGGCAACCGCTTGGGTGCTGGTCTCTCGCCTTCAGGCCGAATTTCCTGAATTGGCGCTCGTCCAAGTGCTCTCCGCGACCGAATATGAGCAGCAAGATACGTCAGATTTCAATTTTGTCATATCTACGATTCCGCTCCCAGAAATCGATGCTCCGGTCGTTGTTGTGAGCCCTTTGTTGTCATCTTCGGACGTTCAGACGCTGTCCGAGATGGTCTAAGTTTGTTGATTTTTCAATACATAAAGCCGACATAAGGGACATAAAGCAGGCATAAAGTAGGCCCTAGATGGTTCAGAGGGGGTTCGTCAACCCCAGTGACAAGACAACTTGTCACAGAGGGTAATTGCCCATCTGCGAGTGGCGACCGTCACATGGAACGCGTCTACTATGGGCGTCTACTCAAAAAAGGAGGGACACTTCTATGCAAGAAAAACTACAGCGGTTTGGTGGATACCTATCCGCAATGGTGATTCCGAACATCGGAGCATTTATTGCGTGGGGTCTCATTACCGCACTAGTTATCCCAACAGGTTGGCTTGCCCGCCTCGGTTTCGGCGGCGGCGTTCCCGAAGATGGCGTCACTGACACGATCTGGCACACGTTGACTGGAGCCGATCGAGGCCAAGGTCTCGTTGGGCCAATGATCCACTTCCTGCTGCCGACGCTGATTGCGTACACCGGTGGCAAGATGATCCATGGCCACCGTGGTGGTGTACTTGGCGCAATTGCCGTCTTTGGCGCAATCGCTGCTGAAGGTTCCTTCTTCGCCGACGATGGTGCTGAGCTGTTCGTTCAGGTTCCTCAGTTCCTCGGCGCAATGATCATCGGGCCGCTCGCTGGCTTTGTGATGCTGAAGGTTGACGAATTCCTTGAGCCACGCACTCCTGCTGGGTTCGAGATGCTCTTCAACAACTTCTCGCAGGGTATTTCGGGACTTGGTCTCGTGTTTCTCGGTTACTGGATCATCGGTCCGGTTTCTGCACTCATTGCTAACGGTTTCGGTGAAATCGTGACGACGATCAGTGATGCTAACCTGCTGCCATTGGCAGACATTCCAATCGAGGTTGCCAAGGTGCTGTTCTTGAACAACGCAATCAACCATGGTGTGTTGACACCTCTCGGTGCTGCTGAACTCGACGACGCAGGTCGTTCGATCTTCTTCCTCCTCGAGACGAACCCTGGCCCAGGCCTTGGTCTCCTCGGCGCGTACTGGTTTGCTGGTAAGGGACTCGCCAAGCTTTCAGCTCCTGGCGCAATCCTCATCCACTTCGTAGGTGGCATCCACGAGGTGTACTTCCCGTACATCCTCATGAACCCAGTCATGATCGGTGCAATGTGGGCTGGCGGCATCTCTGCCGACATCGTCTTCGAAGTAACCGATGCTGGCCTCGTGGCCTCACCAAGTCCTGGTTCGATCATTGCCTACCTGGCGCTTCTCCCACCGGAGGGTGGAGCGATCTTCGGAGTCCTTGCAGGTGTAGCGGTAGGTGCAGTGGGGTCCTTCCTCGTGGGCTCTGCTCTCCTCAAGCTCTTCCCGGTTAAGGACATGACCGACGCTGACGCTGAGATCGGCGGCGACCCCGCTGACGCAATTCCAAACATTCCAGGCGTCACTGCATAACTTGCCCAGCAAGTTTGTATAACTACTGAGATCGGGCCGGTGGTGGGCAGCACAGCTGTCCGCTCCGGCCCGACGTGTTTACGGAATCGACTTCGAAACCGTAACGGGAATAGCCTCAGTGCGGAATCCGTTTACGAGCGAGACGCACATCCGAGCTGAGACCTTTTTCACTTAGCACGAATACCCACAACGCAATTCACAAGACGAAACAGGAGGAATGCAGATGAGCGACATGGTTGTAAAGAAAGCGGACGAGGTGAAGCTCATAGTCTTCGCTTGTGAAGCAGGCATGGGGAGCAGCCTTATGGGTGCAAACCAGCTGAAGAAGATGGTGAAGAAAGCAAAGCTCGACATCGAGGTCATCCATTCCCCAGTGGCTCAGGTGCCGGCACATGCTGACGTGATCGTGACACACAAGTCGCTGTCCAACTTGGCCAAGACGAGCTTCCCGGACGCGGCGATCATCCCGTTCATGATGTTCTTCGGCGACCCAGCAGTGAAGGGTCTTGTCGAGACGCTAAAGGCTGGAAACGACGTCGAGTCGGTTCTGTAATGGTCGGAGACATGCTCCGACGTGAGTCGGTTGTGACCGGCTTGCCATCAGTATCCAAGGACGACGCCATCCGCCATGTTGGCAACATGCTTGTCGAGATGGGTTGCGTGGATGCGAGTTACGTCGACGCAATGGTCGAGCGAGACGGCAACGTCTCGACGTTCCTTGGCAATGGCGTCGCCATGCCGCACGGAACCTTCGAGAGCAAGGAAGCTGTCAAGAAGACCGGCATCGTCGTCGCACAATATCCAGATGGTGTCGATTGGGGCGTCGGAACTGCCCACATCGTGATCGGCCTCGGTGCCGTCGGCGATGATCATGTTTCGATCCTCAGCCATATGGCCGAAATTCTGCAGGACGAAGAGCAGGCGGAGAGCCTGTGGACCACCACCGACGCAGATCGCCTCTACACCGTCCTGACAACCCCCGTTGATGACGACGATGACGACGAGGATGACGACGATGCGGCGCCCGCTGGTCCAATCGAGCGAAGCGTCACCATTTCGGGCGAAGGCGGGCTTCATGCTCGTCCCGCCAGCATCATTGTTGAATACGCCAAAGGCTTTGACGGCACGATCGTCATCGCAAAGGGCGAAAAAACCGCGAAAGCCAACAGCATCATGAGCGTGCTTGCTCTGGGTGCTGTTGCGAATGACACGGTCGCAATCACCGTCGAAGGCGACGATCCTGCTGCAAACGCGGCAGCCGCTGACGAGGTCGAGCGAATTCTTACTACCCCGGAGGAAGAACTGTAATGGCCAGAATGAACCGTGAGGAGCTGCTCGCAGCAGCTACCGAAAATATGGAAGCAACGCCAGACCCCAGTGGCAAGGCTGACCTTGTGAGCGACAAAGGCGCAATCATTGCCGCTGGCGAAGCGGGCGAGATGAAGAGCGCCTTCAAGCGGATCAAAAAGGTCGAAGGCTATCGCTGGGTCATCATCAACCGGGAAGACCTGTTCGCCGCCAACAGCTTGTCGATTGGCTCAAAGGCCGGAATCATCACCCCTGATGGAACGGTTCTGAAGAACGCAGACATCCCTCGCAAGAAGCCCTAAGGGTTTGCGTCCCTCGGGCGACTAACTCTGTGGTTCTATATGGCTGCAGGTGAGGCTGCGAACGGGATTATCAGCTGAGGAGCTCCGCCGTCGAGGTCGAGGGCCCACACATCCGATGCCGGTTGTGCTGGGGTCCCCTCGGCCTCGTTCGGTAGTCCGTAGATGATTGTCGAGTCGTCGAGGAACTCAACCTGATCCTCGACACTGCGGGTTTCTCCGAGATCACGTCGCTCACCGGTCGCTACATCGATTGCGATGACCTGGAAGTGATCTCCCCGACGTTCTTTGGCCACGATCGTGGTGCCGTCTGGTGAAACTTCCGGACAGTTGGCGTTCTCGAACGCGACCTGCAAGGTGCCATCGTTAATCGAACCCTCAACGAGGCTCGTCGACCCGTCGTCGAGGCCAAGGGTGGCGTAGAAGCGGTTGCTGTCGACAAAGGTGACGCCCCAGTAGTTGCGGGTTGGTTCGTCGAGCCGTTCGCCATTGGCGTCGAGCAGAGTGAAGTCGTTCTGAAGATCGACACCGAGGCCTCGCTCGAGCTCGATAAGTTGGGTCGTGGTGGAGAACTGACCCGGTGACAGGTAGTCATGGCCAGTTACGAAACCGGTCCACGCAAAGAACTCACCATCGGGCGACGCTGCAGAGCGGCTCGGGTCGGTGATGCCGAATCGCAAGACGGCATTGAGGCCTTCGTCGAGGACGAGGGCGCGGTGGGTGAAGCCATTTCCACCCTGCAGGCACAGACCGCCGTTTGCGTTCTGGTCGATGCGGAAGCACCCGAGGCGTGTCTGCTGACGTTCGCCGGCGCGGTCGATGTATCCAACCCGCCCGTAATCGTCACCGGGAGCACGGTTAACAAAGACAATGCCGAGGTCTTCCGGGTCGACCGTCTGGATCGGGATGGCGCTCGTGTCTTCTTCTTCCTCTTCGACGGGTGCTTCCACTGGATCGTCGGTGGTGTCATCGGCAAGGGGAAGGGTCGAAGGGGTGACTTCCTCTGGGGGCACGGTCGCGAACGGGGCGCCGGAGTCGAAGTTTTCGATGACCTCGTTCGCACTTTCGGCGGCGGCGGCAGTCTCTGCCTCTGTGTTTAGCAGCGTGCCAACGAAGTAGACCGATGCTCCAACAAGAACCAAGAGTGCGAATGCAAAGAACGCAAAGGACAGATCATTCGACTCTTCATCGTCGATGTCGATATCTTCGTC
>CAZSYL010000025.1:2277-11287 GCA_964610745.1 uncultured Acidimicrobiales bacterium | reverse complement strand
AGAACGCAAAGGACAGATCATTCGACTCTTCATCGTCGATGTCGATATCTTCGTCCTCGGCATCGGAGGTTATGACTGGCGAATCGAGGTTGGTGTCCTCGGTGGGGTCGACATCAGGATCGGGCGAACTGTTGAGGTTGAGTTCGATGCCCGATGATCCATTCACCTCGGCACTGGAAGGCTCGAATCCAGGTAGGTGATCCTGCCCTGGGTTTGGAGTGTCTGGTGTATTCGTCATGACCTTGTTTCAACCGGCGTTTCTCGAAGGAGAGCAAGGAGGCCAACCGTGCCCACGGTGAGCACGAGACCTCCCAACATGATCGCTAGTGCACTATCGACAGATGTGCGGTCCCAAATGAGCCCAAACGCAAAAGCTGAACCAGTTCTTGCAAACGCCACAAGGGTGCTGAGTGTGGCCAAACCGGCACTTCGCTGCCGTTCGGGGATGACGCCCGCAGCGAGTGCGGGAAGGACGCCATCGGTGGCGCCATAGAAAATGCCGAGGAGCGCAAGAACACCGATGATCGCTGGGATCGAGGTTGGTTGGAACAACAGCGAAAGCAGTACCAACGCGAGGGCGATCTGACCCATGAACCAGACGCGGGCGCGTCCAATACGGTCCGCGAGGCGACCCAGAGGTGTGGCGGTGATCAGGAAACCAGTTGCGGTACCAACGAAGAGGAGTGGGAACCACGCCGCGCCGTCTCCGACACCAAAGTCGTTCGACTGCGTCGCGGCATCGAGGATGACCAAATAGATGAACGCGTCGCTGATCATGAAGCTCCCAAAGGCGACACCGACGATGGCGATCCGACGGAATCCTTGGTTCGAGGCGAGTGCCTTGAGCAGAGCAAACGTGGAGTCGGTGGATCCGCTGCTGGTGCCGTCCACAGGCGCCGAGTAACGGGGGTTGCGTGTCCAGGTCACGATGACGGCAAGTCCAAGCAGGCCGAATGCCGCGCTGAAGGTAAAGATCGACGTGAAGGATCCGGGAAGCACCCAGAGAATTCCGAAGGCGATGAGGGGTCCGATCATTGCTCCGGTTGCATCGAGTGTGCGGTGGAAGCCGAACGCGGTGCCCCACGAACGTTGCGGGGTGGCGAGCGTGATCATGGCGTCGCGTGGTCCGGTTCGGAGGCCCTTGCCAAGACGGTCGACGAATAGGAGGGGGACCGTCAGAAATGTGGCTGCCGACATCGTCGCCCCGAGGAGGCCAAATCGACTGGCCGTGGAGATGCCATAACCAGCGGCTGCGGTCTGCTTGGGCTTCTTTGTACGGTCGGCGATCACCCCGCCCAGCATGCGAAGGAGTGCGTTCGCGATTTCGAATGCGCCCTGGAACGCTCCGAACAGGAAAGGAGTGAAACCAAGCTGAGACGTGAGGAAGAGCGGGATGATTGCCGCAACCATCTCAGAACTGATGTCGGTAAAGAAGCTCGTAAACGCGAGCGCGACAACAGTTCGGTTTAGCGCGCCCTTTCGCGAGCGCTTTCCCTCAGCAATTTTTGGGCGAGTGCCCAAGCCTGCATACACCTTGTTCTTATCGGCACAAGACGGCGCGAACTTCAGCGATAGGATCGCTTTGTGGCATATCAGTCTCTCTACCGTCGCTACCGCCCGCAGACCTTTGGCGACATGGTTGGCCAAGAGCACGTGACCTCGGCTCTTAGCAACGCTGTGCGAGACGAGCGCGTTGGTCACGCATACCTTCTCAGCGGACCGCGAGGCACCGGGAAAACCACGGCTGCGAGAGTTCTGGCAAAGGCTCTGAACTGTGAGAACCCCGTCGATGGTGAACCTGATGGAGTGTGCGATTCGTGTCTAGCGATCGAAGCTGGAACCAGCTTTGATCTTCACGAACTCGACGCAGCATCGAACAACCGTGTTGAGCACATCCGTGATCTCCTCGAAAAGGTGGCTCTTGGTACACCGGGCCGGCGCAAGGTATACCTCCTCGATGAGGTCCACATGCTCACTCCGGGGGCCGAGAACGCACTGTTGAAGACGTTGGAGGAGCCGCCGGACCATGTGGTCTTTGTGCTGGCAACGACCGAGCCACACAAGGTGGTCAGCACCATCAGAAGTCGAACCCAGCAGTTCGAGCTGACGCTGATCCCCGCAGAGCAAATGGCCGAGCGCGTACGCGAGATCGCTGCTGACGCAGGTATCCCGGTCGACGATGAAATCGTCGATCACGTGGTCAAAGTTGGTGGGGGGTCGGCTCGTGACACGCTCTCGGCGCTCGATCAGGTCGTCGCAGCCGGCGGTGTGGCCGATGTGGATACCTCGACTCCTGATTTGCTCGAGGCCGTGGCATCGAAGGACGCGGCGCTTGCACTGAGCGCCATTGAAGACGCAACCTCTCGGGGTATGGACCCTCGCCGAATCGGCGAATCGTTCGTCGACGCTATGCGTTCGGTGTTTCTCCTGAAGATGGGCGCTCCCCCCGCTCGGCTCTCAGGCCCTGAGCGAGAGACCTCTGAATTGTTTGCGCCCCGTTTGCCAGCGGGCACGATCACCCGGGTCCTCGAACTGGTTGGGAACTCCTTGGTCGAGATGCGCCAAGCACCAGATCCCAGGATCGATCTCGAAGTTGCGTTCGTGCGGTCGTGTTCGCCGAGCACCGACGGAAGCATCGACGGACTCCTCGCCCGGATCGAGCAGCTCGAAGCTGCACTGGCGGCCGGTGTTCCTGGGGCAGCTCCGGCTTCTCCCGCAGCGGTAGCGGCGCCAACTCCGTCGACCGCGAGCCCGGCGGGTGCGTCACCTTCGGCCGATCGCAGCGTGGCGGCATCGGCCCCTGCTGAGGCCGCACCGACCGCGGACACCCCCGCCGCCGACGTCGAAGCGAAGGCTGCGGGTGGTCGTCGACCAGCCGATGCAGCACGCGCTGTCCTTCGTTCGCAGAGTGGCGATTCGCGCCCAGAGGCACCGGCCGCGCAGACCTCACGTCCCGCTCCGCCCGCTCGCCGAACCGGAGCTCCGCCTCCAACCCCTCCTTCGATGCGAGGTGCGGAGACGCCCGAGCCTGCGTCGGAGGCACCTGCTGCTGAACCCGTTGCCGAGAGCCCATCCCAACCGGCTTCTCCACCGAGTCAGGAAGCCAGCCCGGAATCGAACTCCGCACCACGGGCGGACACGGCGCCTGCTTCAACACCTTCGGCCAACGTGTCGTTCGAACAGCTGCGAGACGGTTGGACCGCCATGCTCGACGGACAGTCGACGCCCGCACGCGCTCGATTCCTCGCTGGACATGTGGCCGGCGTGAACAACGATGTGATCGACTTCGTGCTTCCGACGGAAAGTCAGGTTAAGCGTTGCGAGTCGTACAGGGTCGAGGTCGAAAAGGCCGTTGGTGAGACCTTCGGTGTGCCCATGAAGATCGTCCTTCGAGCCGACGATCAACCCGCTCCGACTGGGTCGGCTCCGACGCCTGTGGTCGAAGCGCAACATGAGTCCGAGATCGACGTCCACGACCTGACCGATGCCGAGACGATGAACGCAACCGTTGCGGATCGAATCGCCGATGTATTTCCCGGCGCCGAGGTCCTTGATCAAGAAAGTTGAGCAATATGAGTGAACAAGACGAACCGCAGCAGGCAGGAATGGACCTTTCTGCACTCCTCGGCGGAGGAGCTGGAGGCATGGACCTCGGAGGGTTGATGGAGCAAGCGCAAGCGATGCTCGCCGGCGCTCAAGAGGCCGCCGCCGAAGTGGTCGAGGGTAGCAGCGGCGGAGGAATGGTGAAGGTCGAGGTCGATGGAGGGATGAACTTTCACTCGGTGAAAATCGATCCGTCTGTTGTGGATCCCGACGACGTTGACATGTTAAACGACCTCGTGCTCGCTGCACTTCGAGACGCTGCCACCCAGATTCAGGACGGCCAGTCCGATGCCATGGGTGGGATGGACATCGACGGTCTCGGCGGAATGCTCGGCGGCGCCTGAACCTTGGCACTCTTTGCTGGTCCCGTTCAGGATCTCATCGACGAACTTGGTCGGTTGCCAGGTGTCGGCCCGAAATCCGCGCAACGTATTGCGTATCACATCCTGAAGATCTCGACGGTCGATGCGATGCGTCTCTCATCGGCGATCGCGGAGGTCAAGGAACGGATTTCGTTCTGTGATCGATGCTTCAACATTGCTGAGGGAACCGAGTGCGCCTTGTGTCTAGACCCTGGGCGTGATGGCTCCATAGTGTGCGTGGTCGAAGAGTCCCGCGACATCGTGGCGGTCGAACGAACCCAAGAGTTCAAAGGTCGGTACCACGTGCTTCAGGGTGCGATCAGTCCAATCGAGGGGATTGGTCCCGAACAGCTTCGGATTAGCGAATTGCTTGGCCGGATCACGGTGGAGGGCATCGATGAGGTGATCCTCGCGACAAATCCGAATATCGAGGGCGAGGCAACGGCGATGTACCTCGCTCGCTTACTCGAACCGCTTGGCATCACCGTGAGCAAGGTCGCCTCGGGGCTCCCCGTCGGCGGTGATCTCGAATATGCCGACGAATTGACGCTCGGACGAGCACTCGAGGCTCGTCAACAGTTAGGTACGAGAAAGCCTGACGTCTCTGCGGAGTAAAAACTACAAATATTACGAAATGACGGTCTTGACATCGTTTCGTAATATTCGTAATGTAGCTGCAACGTCGATTTCAGGTGTGGAAAAAGAGTCCACTCTCCTTAAGCACTTGACTTCGGCCTGGCAAAACGTTGCTTCAGCCGGTCAGACCAATACGACCGCCCGCGCCTGACCGGCTGAAGCAGCTGCCAACTCTCCCGAGCTCGCTAAGCCTTCAGCGGCTTTGGTTCCTTCGGGAGGCCGAGGACCATCTCGCCAATGATGTTCCGTTGCACCTGTGACGTGCCCGCGTAGATCGTTCCCGCACGGGCGTTGTAGAAGGTTCCAACCCACGACGCTGCATCGTTGGCAGCACCGGGCAAGTCGACGGCAAATGACGTCTTCGCAATGCCATCGGGAGTCATTGCTGCGGCACCAAGGATGTCCACCGCGAGTTCGGTGACTTCCTTGTGATATTCACTCCAGTAGAGCTTGAAGGTCGATTCGCCGGGTCCAGGTTGTCCGCCATTCAAGAACTTGGTCAAGGTCTGCATTCCCATTAGGCGCATGACCTCGACCTTGGAGTACACAGCGGCAAGCCGGTCGCGGATAACGGGATCGGTGTCCTTGCCGTGTTCTTTCGCGAGTCGGACCAACTTATCGAACTCGCCACGAAACGAGATTGGTGTGGTGGCGGCCGCCTCGCCGCGCTCGTAGCCAAGGAGGGTCATCGCAACACCCCATCCTCCGTTCACTTCGCCAATCACATTCTCCTTGGCGGTGCGGGCGTCGGTGAAGAACGTCTCGTTGAAATCGGCGTCGCCGTTCATCATCTCGATCGGGCGTACTTCGACGCCGTCCTGTTCCATTGGGCACAGGAGAAAGCTGATACCGCGATGCTTTGCGGCGTCGGCGTCGGTGCGGCAGAGCACGAAGATCCAGTTCGCGGTCTGTCCTGCCGAGGTCCAAATCTTCTGACCGTTGATGATCCACTCGTCGCCGTCGAGAACCGCTTTGCAGGCGAGGTTGGCAAGGTCACTTCCTGCGTTGGGCTCGCTGTACCCCTGGCACCACCTGTGTTCACCGGAGATGATGCGAGGTAGAAAGTACTCCTTCTGCTCTTCCGTTCCCCAGTGCAGAATCGTATTGCCGACCATCTGAATGCCGAACACGTCATTCTCGCTGCCGACGGGAGCGCCGGCCTTTCGGAATTCTTCGGCGAGAATGACCTGTTCTAGCTCGCTCAAACCACCGCCGCCGTACTTGGCTGGCCACGCAGGAGCGAGCAAACTGTTGGCAGCTAGCTTCTGGCGCCACTCGGAGACAAAGGCGGTCGCCTCTTCTCGATCGAACTGGCCAACGCCGGTCCAACCTTCCGGAAGGTTCTCCTTTAGAAAGCTGCTGATCCGGCTACGAAAGCTCTCGGCTTCTTCGGAATATGTGGGATCCATGGCGACCTCAGTTGCGGCTAGGCAGGTTTGTTACCTCACAGTAACAACACGGTGTCGATTGCGCATGCTCCGCCGTGATCCCACTTCAACCTCTCGCGGTCATTGGTCGACAGCGAGGAGGTCAAGAACCTCGACCGATGTAGCTGCGGTTCGAACCAACCTTCGATTCTCTTCGCCCATGAGTCCATCGGTGCACGCTCGATCGAGCCAACTAAGCAGGTGGTCGAAGTAACCGTCGGTGTTGACGAGGCCGACCGGTTTGTTGTGCAGCCCAATCTGGAGCCATGTCGAGATCTCCGCGATCTCGTCGAGGGTTCCGATGCCTCCCGGGAGTCCAGCAAAGGCGTCTGACTCTTGGTACATCAGCGCCTTTCGTTCGTGCATCGTCTCGGTTTCAACGAGCTCGGTGAGACCGCGGTGGGTGACCTCTTTGGTGAAGAGGTTGCGTGGGATCACTCCCAGCACCGTTCCTCCTGCTTCGAGCACGGTGTTGGCTAGCAATCCCATCAACCCTGCGTTTCCTCCGCCGTAGACAAGGCGTATGCCGCGGGCGGCCAGGGCTTCACCCATCGCTACTGTCGCGGCGGCATTTGCGGGGTTGTTGCCCGTCGACGATCCAAGAAAAACAGCGACACTTTCAAGATTTGGCATGAGGGCAGGTTAGTCAGTCCGACGGTCAGCGAACGAGAGCGGTAGCGTCGTTTGGTGGCCAAGCGCACGAACCTCGCCAACATTGCGCCGGGCCTTGCGTCCGAGGAGTCGCAACGCGAACGGATCCTCGAGTGTCATGGGGAAGCAATCGAAGCCGGTGCGGATGGCTACATCGATCCGGTCTCGGGCCTGTTCGTCATGACCGCCGCCTACCACCTGGATCGCGGATCCTGCTGTGAAAGCGCCTGCCGTCATTGTCCTTACCGCGAGGACCCGGCTGGAGATGGTCTGACCGGCTGATGATGCAATAGTTCTCGGATCGATAGCAGACGGTCGATGACCATGCCTAATGTCGAACCATGGCGAGTAAGAAGACCACACAACACCGCGTTGATCCTGTTGAGTTTGTGGCGTCGGTCGAACACGACACCCGACGCGCTGATGCCGAAGTTCTGCTCGAGCTCATAGGACGAGTTTCGGGCTATGAACCAAAGATGTGGGGTCCGACAATTGTTGGGTTCGGTCGCTATCACTACGTCTATGAAAGTGGTACCGAGGGCGACTCGATGGTGGTTGGCTTCTCGCCGCGAAAAGCCAATCAGGTGGTCTACCTCATGCCCGGCTATGAGGAACTCACCGACATGCTCGACCGTCTCGGGAAGCACAAAATCGGCAAGAGCTGCCTCTATATCAACAAGCTCGCCGACGTAGATCTCGACGTTCTCGAAGAGATGATCGCGCACTCCGTAACGGTGATGAAGTCCACCTATGAGACGTTCCCTGACTAGGTGACCCGCTTCGTTCCAGAACGCCTTTCTGCATTGCATCGTTCGACGCCGGTGGGAGACCGCGTACGACTCGAACAGCCCATTTCCTACAGCGATCAACGTTGGGCTGATGTCATGTGTGGGGCTGGTTTCGCTTCCGACGGCGAGCGTCTGTGGAGCCTTGCCGATTCGGTGCGTCCGCGCATGCGTTTGTTGATGAGTGGCTTGAACCCGTCACCCGCGTCAGCAGACGCTGGTGTTGGTTTTGCTCGCCCGGGAAATCGGTTCTGGCCAGCGATGTTGGCAGCAGGTTTGGCCACGATCGACCGTGATCCTCAGGCCTTGATTCGTGACCACGGCGTGGGCATGACCGACCTCGTGAAACGCACCACTCGACGCGCTGATGAACTCACCTCCGACGAGTTTGTTGATGGGCTTGCTCGCGTGGATCGGCTCGTTCAGTGGCTCGCACCACGAGCGGTCTGCTTCGTGGGTTTGGCGGGCTGGCGCCAGGCCATCGACAAGCGAGCTAAGCCGGGCTGGCAGGAGCAAACGATTGGCGGTCGGCCCGCCTATCTCATGCCGTCGACAAGTGGGTTGAACGCGAGCTCTCAGCTGCCGGATTTGGTCGCCCATCTGCGCAAGGCGAGCGCTCCAAGCGCGTAGATTCCCGCGTCGAAAGTCGATATATCACGGAAATATTGAGGGAAATTCTGGCTCGATTTCGGTCTTGTTGCGAGCGTCATTGCTGCTTGATTTATCAACGAAGAACCGGGCGCAAGCGGGTTCGCCCTCACCTCATTGGTGGGGTACGTCCATTCAAAATGGGTGTTGACACGCTTGACGAACATCCGTATACCTGTTCACCGGCGCCGCCACGAGAGTCGTGACCGGCAGCTACAGAGAACGATGATGTACCAACTTTCAGAATCAAAACTGAATATTACGGGGCTCCGCCATAGCGCGGAGAACGCCATGGTCGTCGTCCTCTGGGGCCTCGATTTTGGCACCCCGGAGACCCCGGCTTTGCGGGAGGTCGACCTGTAGCGATGTAACTTCGCCATAGCTCGAACCCGTTTCGCAAAGCCGCCCTCTCACTAAACGAGAGTGCGGCTTTTCTGGTTTTTCAGCCGGGTTCAAACACACATAGCTGCGAGATGCATGCCGGTTTAGGAACAGACCCCGCGAAGGTTCCGGCGAAGAGGTCAGTCTCACAGCGTTCATTCCAAGAGGCAATAGAAAGCAATTGCTGGCTGGAAACGGCTTACGGTCGTTCCAGCCAGCGATTTCATCTGAACGAGGAAGTGCTGGCTCTTCACCGGTGTTGGAGACCGGATATCTCGCAGGTTCGAATCCTGCCGTTCAGACTCATTTGTCTCCGTAGCTCAGTGGACAGAGCACCTGGCTTCGACCCAGGGTGTCGCAGGTTCGAATCCTGCCGGGGACTCGTATTGCGCCGATCGCTTAGGCGATCTCCGCAAACCCGCCTTTTCTCCGCTTCGCGTATTGCGTCTATCCTGACGGACTTCCGCAAACCCACCTTTTCTCCGCTTCGCTCCGAAAACGCTCCGGCGTTTGGAAA
>CAZSYL010000025.1:0-2177 GCA_964610745.1 uncultured Acidimicrobiales bacterium | reverse complement strand
TCCGCAAACCCACCTTTTCTCCGCTTCGCTCCGAAAACGCTCCGGCGTTTGGAAAGGGGGCCTATGCGGTTGGGCGCTCGACTGAGTGATCGGTCGGTTGGGGCGTCACGGCCATGATTTGGCTCCGTTCCGGCGTTTCGAAGCGATGCCAGAGTCCTTGGGGTACGACGATGAACTCCATCGAACCCAACGGGAATGGCACGTCCTCATCACCGATCAACATGAAGAGGGTCGTCGCCCCTTCGAGCACGAGCACGATCTCGTCACCGTCGAGGTGCTGGCCGTTATGCAAAACCTCATTCCGAAGTAACTCAATTGGCAGAGTGCTTGGTTGTTACCCAAGAAGTTGGAGGTTCGATCCCTCCCTTCGGAGCTTCTACACCGTGAACCGATACGCCAGCAGATCGATGACCGGCACGAACCCCAACCGTGCCGAGAGCTTCATCGAACCTATGTTGTTCGGGTCACAGCGATACAGCGGCTCGATCCGGTCGACTCGTTGGCGATGGATCAGCGATTGCACGACCGCCGTGCCAAGACCTTCGCCTCGATGATTTGGGTGCGTGATCACGCCGATGTCGCCGAAACCGTCGGCGAGATCGAAGTCGCGAGATGAGCCATAGGCAGCGATCGCCCCCGATGGAGCCAGGACAACTTCGATCACCTCGTCGAGATCGTCTATCTCCAGTTCGGCCTCCTCGAGGTCGTCGTCGGAGCAGTCGTCGACCAGCGCCGCGATCGCCGCCAACGAGTTTGGGTCGGTGGGTGTGAGGCTTTGGCAGACGAAGCCACTCGGAAGACCGGGGCGAGACACTTCGGTCGATTCGAGTAGTTTCATCTTGCCGGCACCAAGCAACTCGCCGCCGTGAGAAACGCTCACTTCGTGCCACGCATTCAGCGTTGGCTCCATGTCGACGGTGGCTGCACGCAACATCGCTTCGGCCGCGGGATCACAGGTGATCACGAAGTGCTTATCGAACTGATAACCCGCAGTGACACGACTCTCCGCCCGAGCCGGGTGGCCTTTGACGCTCACGCCAGGCCGATCGAGCACGGCTGGATCGCAGAGCAACGACGAAGTCACCGCTTCACAAAATTCACGTGCCCTGTCCATAGACAGAGCATGACACGCTTCCCTGGCGAAACTGGAAAACGCAGCAGGCTTAGACCCTGTGGTCGCAAGACTTGTGGGTTCGACTCCCACGGGAAGTACCAACTGGAGAGACAAGCCGAAAGATGGCGACGGCACCGGCTTCGAACCCCGGCGAGCGAAGCGAACGGCTTCGACGCCCGCTCTCTCCTCTTGGGAGAGTGGTGTAATTGGAAACACTCCTGTCTTGCACACAGGCATTCTCGGTTCGAGTCCGGGCTCATCCACGTGTTGCGTCGATCGCTTAGGCGATCTCCGCACCTCTTGCCCCGATCGTCTATTGGTTAGGATCCTGGGTTTTCAACCCGGAGGACAGAGTTCGATCCTCTGTCGGGGTACTCGTATTGCGTCGATCGCTGGGCGATCTCCGCAAACCCGCCCTTTCTTCGCTCCGCTCTGAAAACGCTTCGGCGTTGCTAGGCGACTTCAGGGTCGGGTCTGGGCGGATCCACGTACTAAGTCGATCGCTGTGGCGATCTCCGCAAACCCGCCTTTTCTTCGCTTCGCTCTGGCGGGAAGTGGTTGGTAATTCTTGGAGAGGCAAGCCGAAAGACGGCGACGGCACCGGTTTCGAAGTCCGGCGAGCATGCAAATGCCTTGTGAGTTCGACCCTCACTCTCTCCTCCATTTCGAAGTAACGCCTCAAACGAAATAGCTCTGTCACTGGCGACGGCCGGTGGCTGGGAGTGCGGAGAATAACGGCTTGTTAGTGGCCGTAATCCGGCTTGTGCAGGTTGTGCTGTCGTGACTCGCGGTGACGTGGAGTCAAAGGATCGCCGGCAGGCGACGCAAGGTTGAGTGGGTTCTGGAACTGCCCCGCTCATGTAGGTAATCCATAGTCCTACCTACCTTTGATCTGCCTTGGAAGCATCAATGGTTGATGCGCTCGTCTTGTAAACGAGAAGTTGTGGGTTCGAATCCCACCTGAGGCACTGTCACACGTCGACGCTGCGGTTTGGTAGCTCAGTTGGAAGAGCGGCTGTTTGAAAGGCAGTGCGTCGGAGGTTCGATTCCTCCCTGAACCACA
>CAZSYL010000024.1:30676-52735 GCA_964610745.1 uncultured Acidimicrobiales bacterium | reverse complement strand
AAGAGTCAACGTTCTGTACCCGGATCGGCATCGTGTATGTGGAACGATCGGACACCTACCTCCACCGAAATCTCCCGTCTAGGTCGCCGTTTTCAACGGTTCTAGAGGTGCGCGGTGAAGATGAGACCTGACCCCACTGGATTTCGGGTGAGAATGAGACCTGACCCCACTACCGGTTGAGGAGGTGGGGAGCGTGTTCTTTGAGGGTCTTTTTGACGAGGGTGACCGATGGGTTCACGAGCGCAATGTTGCCAATGAAGATTGTGGGAACCGTCTCGTTGCCATTGGCGACTGAACGTACTCGAGCAGCGTCATCGGCGTTCTGATGAATGTTGTGCTCTGCCATAGGGATTCTCGCACGTTCGAGGCTCGGACCGAGCCGCCTGCAGAACATTCAACCGGGTCGCCAATAGAAGTCGATCGCCTCGATGTTCTCGGTGCCTCCCGGAACAGGCTCGGCGGTTTGCACAACCTTTTTGTGGTTCAGCTTGATCGCGAAAAAGATCACGACCGCGACGACATAGAAGGCAGCGGCGATGAGGAAACTCATACTCCCACGGTAGCGGCTTCAGGACGTATCCTTTCGACGTGTCACAGCTGACCAACAACGACCTGCCCAGCCTGCGCGCCCGCGTGCTTCGCCACATCGAGCGGATCTGGGGTAGCGAGGACGAGACGATCGCCGATTTGTTCATCGACGCGATCGGGATCACCGATGACATCGCTCCCCCACAAGCACGTTTCAGCGAAAGAGACGTAGCCCTCATCACCTACGGCGACTCGATCCTCGGCGGAGATAGTTCTCCCCTCGCCGCACTCACCACACTCGTCTCTGGAGATCTGGCACGCGCATTCAACACCGTGCACGTACTCCCGTTCAGCCCGTACAGCTCAGACAGGGGCTTCTCGGTGATCGACTACCGCGCCGTCGACGAGAACCTCGGCACCTGGGAAGATATGGATCGTCTCGCCGGCCACGTCGACCTGATGTTCGACCTCGTGCTCAACCATGTCTCGGCTGAGTCCGAGTGGTTTCTCCAGTTCATTGCAGACGAGCCACCGGGCAACGAGTTCATCAAGACCGGCGACGCCGGTTGGGATCTGAGTGAGGTCGTCCGGCCGCGGTCCCTACCGCTCCTGACCGAGTTCGAGACCGCTGTCGGCAAACAGCTGGTATGGACCACCTTCAGCGAAGACCAGGTGGACCTCGACTGGAGCAATCCCAACCTCGTCGCCGAGATGTTGTCGATCATCGGCCTATACATCGACCGTGGCGCTCGACTGCTGCGCCTCGACGCAGTGGCCTACATCTGGAAGGTTCCGGGCACCACGAGCATCCACCTACCCGAGACGCACGAGATGGTGAAGCTCCTGCACACACTGCTCGAAGCGCGAGCTCCCAACGTCGCGATCATCACCGAGACGAACGTCCCCGACCGCGAGAACCGGACGTATTTCGGTGAGGGCGACGAAGCCCATCTGATCTACAACTTCACGCTGCCACCACTGGCGATCGACGCGGTCCTCCATGGCCGATCCGACCGCCTGTGCGACTGGATAACGAGCGCTGCCGAACCTCCCCCTGGCACGACGCTCTTCAACTTCCTCGCCAGCCACGATGGTATTGGCGTGCGACCAGCCGAAGGCAACCTGTCCACCGAGGAGATCGCCAAACTCGTGGAGCTCACCCACGAACGTGGTGGCATGCACGGCACCTACGACCGGGCCGGTGAGCCCTTTCCATACGAACTCAACATTTCTTTCCCGGACCTTTTCGGTGGTGTCGACGATCCGCTCATGGCTGACCGAATCATCCTGCTCCATACGATCGTGCTAGCGCTTGCGGGAGTCCCGGCGATCTATGTGAACTCGCTGATGGGCACCACGAACAACTACGCAGGGGTCGAGGCCGATGGCGTCCGTCGGACGATCAATCGCGGCAGGATTCAGCTCGATGACGTGCCCTCGATCGCTGGCGACTCTTGGCAAAGTCGCATCTACCGAGGCCTTATCGAACGGGCGACGCTGCGTCGTCAGCACGGAGCCTTTCATCCCGAGGGAGCCCAGACGCTCCAAGACCTAGATGGGGTATTGGCTATCCACCGCAGTGCCCCTCGCGGCTCGCACGCCGGCGAGTCGAACGTCTCGGTCTATTGCAACATGACCAATGAGCCCCGAGCCATACCACTCGATCATCGTGCGACCTGCCTACTCACCGGTGCCTCGATCGAAGGCGAGCTGACACTCGACCCCTACGCCTCGGCTTGGCTGGTGCCACGCTGAACTCCTCGGTCCCATCCGGCGGCGTGGCCGCTGAGGGCTTATGCTCCACGCCATGGCACAGGATGATGACGTACCTCGAATAGCGGTCTTTCTCGATTACGAGAATCTGGCGATTGGGGCAAAGGACACCCTCGGTGCCCCTTTCAACTTCCGACCGGTCGCCGACGCCCTGGCCGAACGGGGACGGGTCATCACCCGCAAGGCATACGCGGATTGGTCGTACTTCGACGACGACCGCCGAATGCTCACCCGCCATCAAGTCGAACTGATCGACATCCCTCAGAAGATGGGCGGCTCGCGGAAGAACGCGGCGGACATCAAGATGGCCATCGACGCCATCGAGCTTGCGCTCGACAAGGAGTACATCTCGACCTTCGTCATCTGTACTGGCGACAGCGACCTCAGCCCGCTCGTCCAGAAGCTTCGCGAACTCGACCGCCAGGTCATCGGCGTCGGGGTTCGACAATCGACCTCGAAGCTCCTCCCTCCGGCGTGTGACGAGTTCATGTTCTACGACAACCTCGTCACCGACTCGGACACTGCAGCGGTCTCCGCCTCATCGAAGACTGCTTCCAAGGGCGCCAAGAGCAAGGCCAAGTCCGAGGAGATGGGTTCTGCTCCGACCGACCTCGCACTCGTCACCACCACACTCGCTGGTCTCTCGTCATCTTCGGGCACCGTTCGAGCGTCGAGCCTCAAGCGCGCGCTGCTTCGCAAGGACCCTACGTTCTCCGAGGCCGAGCTCGGCTTCCGGAACTTCAGCGCACTGCTCGCCAGCCTGGCCACAAAAGGCCAGATCGAATTGACCGGCACCGGCGATCCCGAGGTCTCCCTCAGCGGGGCAAGTGCCGACGAGGTTGACGAACTCCTCACGAGCATCCTCAAAGAAGAAGCTGCTGTTGCGCTCACAGGGTTGAAGACAGCGTTGCGCAAACGCAACCCCGACTTCGATGAACGAGCCCTCGGCTACCGGAACTTCGGTAGCTTCCTCACCGCTGCCGAAGCCCGAGGGGTCATCAAAATCACCGGCAAGTCCGATGGCCGGATGGTGACCTCGCCGAAGAAGAGCCGTTAGGAACGATGACGGCGACGACGAACGAACTCGTTCTCGCCGCCGGCGACGCCCGTTGCACGGTCGACGTGGGAGCTGGCGGAAGAATCTCCTCACTGTTGATTGGCGATGCCGAGCTCATCTGGAGTGGCCGAGCTGGGACCGATGACCGGGACCCACTGCATTGGGGCTGCTACCCAATGGTTCCGTTTGCAGGCCGAATCCTTCACGGACAGTTCAGCTTCGAAGGACACGACTTCACGCTTCCGAGTTCCCTTGGAGGCAACGCTATACACGGCTACGGCTTCGTCAATCCATGGCGGCAGGTCGACGACAACACGATCACTTGGGACTTCATCTACCCATGGCCATTCGCGGGCCGTGCAACACAACGTTTTGAGCTCGCACCGGATGCGCTCATGCTGCAGATGAGCATCGAAGCGATCGAGCGACAACCGATTCTGGTCGGCTGGCACCCCTGGTTCGCAAAGCAGAACACCGCGGGCGTTGCGACTCTCAACTTCCCCGCCGCACAGATGTACGAGCGCGATGAAGACGGCATGCCGGGCCAGCTCATCCCAACTCTGCCGGGTCCATGGGACGACTGTTTCACGAAGCTCGCGGACACTCCGTCGATCTCGTGGGGCGACTTGAACGTCACGCTGCGCTCAAACCTCGATCATTGGGTGGTCTACGACGAGCCCGTACACGGCCTCTGCGTCGAGCCTCAATCGGGTCCTCCGAACGAGATCAACCACTCGCCGCGCATCCTCGAAGCAGGCGAAACATTCACCGCAACGTTCACCCTCGAATTCTCGACCACCTAACAGAAAACTTGTAGGTCTAGACGCGCTAAGCGCGCACAGACCTACAACTTTTGGTTGTTGTTGGGAACGACCGCCAGTGCGATTCGCCCGCCCTATGAGCGAGGAACACCGTTGTCAGCATCGACTGCCGCACCAAGACGTTCAAAGACGTCGGGCATCGCGCTCATGACCCGAGCCCAGCTAGCGATGAAGGGGGTCTCCATGGGGTTGTTCAAGAACTGGTCACCGGCATCCATGATCGCACCAGCGAACATCTCCACCATGGTCTCTTCGGCATGTCGGTAGCTCGTAAATCCGTTGATCACCGAATCGTTGTGGTAGCGATCGACGTGGTCGAGCGCGGTCCGGTAGTAGCTTGCCTTGATCGTGCGAAACGTCTCTGGGGTCAGGATCTCACCATCGATGGCGACTTTGCGGAACAGCGCCTTGGCAATGTCGATCGACATCTTGTGGAGACCGGCTTCGGCATCGTCTTCAGACACCGACTGATGTTTGTGGTCGTAGGCTCCAGCAATGTCGACCTGACAGATTCGTTGTGGCGTGTAGCGCCGGTACAGCTCGGAGAGCACACCGATCTCAAGACCCCAGTCGCTGGGGAAGCGCATGTTTCGTACGACGTTTTCATGCATGGCGAATTCGCCGGCCAGTGGGTAGCGGAAGCTCTGCAGAAACTCCAGATACTGATCGGAGTGATCGAGCGAAACTCGCAGCGCGGCGAGCAGCGGCGCGACGAGCAGACGACTGACGCGACCGTTCAGTTTCTCCCCATCGGAACGGAAGTAATAACCCTTGGCAAACGCGTATCCGAACGTCGGGTGAGCAACCGGGTAGAGGAGCCGGGCCAACATTTCACGGTCGTAGGTGACCACATCAGCGTCGTGAAGCGCGACAGAAGTGGCTCGACCGGAGGCGAGGTAGTACCCCATGCAGTACCAGACGTTTCGTCCCTTGCCCGGTTGGTTCGGCGCGATGCCCAGCGCATCGAATTCGTCGTCGATCTCACGCAGCCGCGGACCGTCGTTCCACAAGAGCCGGTGCCGCTGAGGCAGTCGACTGAAGAACTCCTTCGCATGGTTGAACTGATCCTCGTCTGCACGATCGATCCCGATGATGATCTCGCTCAAGTACGGCACTTTGCTGAGTTCGTCGACGATGTTCTCTAGCGCTGGACCAGCGAGTTCAGAGTAGAGCGCCGGTATCACAAGCGCCATTGGCCGGGTGTGCGACCACTCGACCAGATCGGCTTCGAGGCTCTCGATCGATCTTGCCGAGAGCTTGTGCAACGTGGAGATCGGTCCGAACTGATGATAATCGCCCATACCTGAGCGAGCCTACCGCCGCTCTACGGGGTACGCCGGACGAGTCGACGGGTTAGTAGCCCGCGCCCACGTCAACGGGTCCAACGAGTTCGTCGCCGGCAATCCACCGTTCGACGTTCTGACGCACTCGCTCGGCAATGAGCGGTAGCCCCATCTCCGGTGTGTTCGCGACGTGGGGTGTGATGATGCAGTTCGGTTCATCCCAAAGCGGGTGGCCATCGGGTAGCGGTTCGGGGTCGGTCACATCGAGAGCAGCGCCTCCGATCGTGTCGGATTGGAGTGCTGAAACAAGATCGTCGGTCACGACGAGGGCGCCGCGCCCAACATTGACGAGCCACGCGTCGTCCTCCATCGCGGCGAGAAACTCCGCGTCGACCATGCCGCGCGTTTGGTCGGTCACCGCGGCAGCGAGCACCACGACGTCGGCGCCCGCCAGCGAGTCGAGGGTGTGTTCGGGTGTAACCGTTCGTGCCGCTCCGCGAACCGAGGTGTTGGATCGTCGAACGACGGTGACTTCGGTGTTCCAGGGCTCGAGTAATCGCAGCAAGGATTCGGTGATACCTCCACCGCCAATGACCGTGACCTTGGCGCCGAGCAGGTTGCGCCCCTCCTGCTTTGGCCAGCTCGTGGCTCGGCTCGCGGTGTGGAGGTGCCGGAATCCAGCAAGGGTCAGCGCAATCACGTGCTCGGCGACGGGTTCGGCGTACACACCCTTCCCACACGTCCACAACAGTTCCGGGTCGAGTTGATTCGCGAAATTCTCGATCCCTGCGTACGGCAGCTGCACCCATTCCAGTTCAGGTGCAGCTGCGACCGCTCCGGGAAACGCGTCCGCCGCGGCAGGGTCGGCCCACATCAGCGCGCTGGCCTCAGCAATGGGCACGAGTTCGCCGCCAGCGGCCTCGACCGCATTCACCATTGCTTCGAACATGGCGGGACGACTCTGCGGGCTCACTGCGATCTTGATTCGGTCTGCCATGTACGTCCTTCTCGCTCAGCGGGCGACGTCGACCTGTGCGGTCTCAGAAACATTGTTGTGAAAGTCAACCGCTGCGACGACGTAGCTGCGAGTTCCGACGAAATCCTCATCATCGAGGAAAGAGACCTGACCGACGTCGGCACCGCCTCCGATGTAACGAAGCTGACCATCTTCGAGGATCGACACGTTGTACGCGCCGAATTCGACATTGTCTGGAGCGGGTGCCCAGCTGAGCAGAACTCCTTCTTCGGTAACCTCAGCGACGAGGTCTGTGATCGGCGCAGGTGGTGTGAAATCGTCGACCGTCAGCGCCTCGGTCCATCGCGGCTCCGTCGTCTCATCACCGACCTCAGCAACGATGACGTACGTGAGAAACTCACCCGCTGGTAGATCGTCGTCTATGAAACCAAACTCGAGGCCGTCGTAGATCTCGTCGGCATTCTCAATGACCCCTGTGGCGATCGCGTCATAATCGGCAACCGCGGTCGGAAGCCGAAAAAGCCGGTAGGTGTCGGCTCCTTCGACCGGTGCCCAGACGAGCTCAACCGATTGGGAACCCATGAAGGTGCGAGCAATCCAGTTCGAAGCATCAACGGTCGGAGTGTCGTCGACTCGGCGAACCGGCTCGCTATCGATCTCGATTGGCTCGCTCGCGCCCACCTCTGGCTCGGGCGCGATCTCATCACCAGCACCGCCCGAGGCATCCTCGCCAGAATCGCGAAGGTCGATCGTTTCGATCGCCGGAGCGGCCTGATCATCGCCGCCAGAGCAGGCCGCAGCGACCAGCGCGAACAGAAGCAGTATCCCCGCCAAAGGGTGACTTCGGAGACGAGTGGACATGTGCAGAGTCTCCCGCGTCAGATCACTGGTTTCACGTCGGCTGCTCAACGATCGAGATGACGTCCCACTCGCGGCCAGGCTTGACCGGCTCACCGCCGGGCATCTCACAACTAATCGTTGGAACGTCACGTCCTGGCTCGACCCGCACGAGCCAGCGGCGATCGCCCGCGACAACATCGACGAGGTTCGGATCCTCGCCGACGCCGACCGTGACCGTCCGCTCGAGTTGGTCTGCAACAAAGCCCAGTTGTTCAAAGACGGCGCGTTCGGCCATCTGGGCTCGACCGGTGGGAGCGCCCCACCAACCACGACATTGCGGCGCAGTGTCGGTGGCCGTCCGATCGATGATGCCGTCAGCGAGCTCGGTGGTTAGGTACGCCCACATCCGCCCGTCGGGCAGGGTCATTGCGGTCGGCGCAAATCGATGCCCACCGGTGTGACTCACCCGAAAGAGTTCGAGGTCCGGACGAGTCTTTTCAAGTTCGGTTGCTAACCGTTCGCCGTCTACTCCGCAACACATGTCATGTGAGCCCTGCGTGCACACCAGGATCGTGCGGTCTCCGGTGGCGGTATCAACGTCGGTTCCAGGGACATCGAGCACGGCTTCAAGCGCTGCGAGGGAATCGTCTCCGAGCGGCTGCTCAGAGCGCATCATCCCCGTCACCGACGGACGGAACGAAATCACCCGAGGTGCCGGGCCATGTGGGACCGCAGCGAGTAGACGAATGTTCTCTGGACGGTCAAAGACCGCTGCTACAAGGTCGACCAGCAGTTCGTGTCGGCCAACCGGTTTTGGCCATGGTTCAGGAAGTTCGACGACGACGAGGATCTCGGGATGAAGTGCCGTCCCACCAGGATCGACATTGTTGCTCATGGCAAAATCGACACATCGGATTGACTCGCTGGCCAAAGGCAATGGGATAGACGTAGGCATCGACGCTGCCTAGTCGACCGTGGTGAGGCCACCGCCGACGGGGATGACGGTTCCGGTGATGTAGGCACTCGCCTTTGACGCAAGGAAGATGGCGAGACCAGCCATGTCGTCCGGGTTACCGATGCGACCCTGAGGTACATCGTTCTCAACCACCTTTCGAGCTTCCTCATCGCGAAGAGCAAACGCCATCATGTTCGACTCGAACGGTCCGGGCGCGATCGCGTTGACGAGGACATGCTCGGGGAGGAGGCGTTTGGCGAGCTGGCGGGTGAGATGGTGCACCGCGGCCTTTGACGTCGAGTACGCATAATGCTCGACCTCACACGCCCGCAACCCATCGACCGATCCAATGTTGATAACCCGAGCCGGGTCCTCGGCGGTTCCGGCTCCTCGCAAATGATCCGCCAGCGCTTCGGTCAAATAGAAGATGCCTCGGACGTTCACGTTCATGACCTTGTCCCAGCCCTCGACCGGGTACTCGCCAAACGGCGCTCCCCATGCGGCACCAGCGTTGTTGACGAGAATGTCGATCGAATCGACCTCAGCCTTTACGGCCTCAGCGAAGGCTGTGATGCCCTCCGAGCTGGAAAGGTCGCCCTGGATTGCCGTGACCGTCACGCCGTCGGGTGCCTTGGCGTTCAGTCGCGCTGCGGTTGCTTCTAGCGCTTCGACCTTGCGCGCGGTCATGATCACCGATGCCCCTGCATCCACGTAGCCTTCGGCGATCATCTCGCCAATGCCTCGTGAACCGCCGGTAATCACCGCGGTCTTTCCTCGTAGCGTGAACAGCTCGGCAATGCGGTCGGTCATACACCGACACTACCGGTCGAAGGCCCGGTTATCGAAGCCCAGCCTCTTTCAGTGCGGTCATGGCGCCATCGAGCGCAGTCAACGCCTCAGCTTCGCCTTCCGATGGAAGGTCGAATGCGACCCGATGGACCCCGGCTTCAGCGAACTCGGTCAACGTCTGCGGGTCGGCTGGTGCGAAATAGATCGACACTTCAATCTCGTCGGGATCTCGGCCAGCAGCTTCGGCCATCTGTCTCATCCCCGAGATGTGTTCGGCAAGGGTGCCTTCTGCGCGGCCTGGAATAGGAATCCAACCCTGTCCCCATTCGACCGCGCGGCGAGCCCCACCCGGGTACGAACCACCGACGTGAATGGGAGGATGGGGGGTCTGGAGTGGTTTGGGATTGATGGTCATGGGTGGCAGATCGACGAGGTCGCCGTGGTACTCGGGTGTCTCGGCTGTCCACATCTCCCGGATCGCAGCCACACGTTCTCGCATCAACTTGAATCGCCCTTCGGCCTGGGTGCCGTGGTCGTTCATCTCGTCCTCGTTCCACCCCGCACCGACGCCGAACTGAAACCGTCCGTTGCTGATTTGGTCGAGGCTGGCGGTTGACTTCGCCGTGTGGATCGGATCGCGTTGGGCCACGAGGCAAATCCCGGTTCCGAGCAGAAGTTCGGTGGTGTGCGTCGCCAGGGAAGTCAGCCAAACAAACGGGTCGAAAGTGTCGAAATAGCGCTGCGGCAACGGCGCACCGCTTGGTGTTGGAGTCTTGCGAGATGTCGGGATGTGGCTGTGCTCAGCCACCCAGATGGACTCAAACCCTCGACTCTCGAGTTCAGGGCCAAGCACTCCGGGTGCAATCGAATAGGTCGTCGGGAAATGTGCGACAGCTGCCTTCATGAGTGCACTCTCGCGTGGAGCGCGGTCCTATACCAAAGCGTCCGAACCAATTTGGTTCGTCACGGCCCCGCTGGTGACGTTGAGAACCCGATCGCACACGGCGAGCGTTGAACTCCGGTGACCAATGATGACTATGGTCAGATCGCCCTTCAACGAGCGGATCGTTTCGATCACCCGCTGTGTCGAAGCATCATCGAGCGCCGAGGTTGGCTCGTCGAGCACGAGAAAACGGGGCGATGCAGCCAACGCACGAGCCAGAGCAATGCGCTGCTTCTGCCCGCCGCTGACGCGACTACCCATCGTTCCTGGGTCGGTGTCGAGACCGTTCGGCCAGGACTTCACCTCATCGAGGATCTGCGCCGAGCGCAGTGCACTCTCGATGTCCGCTTCGGAGACCCATGGTCGATGGAATCGGACATTGTCTCGAATCGATCCAGCGATGAGCGTCGGTTCCTGTCGCACGTAGGCAGCTCCGGGGATCACGCCTGGCTCTTCGACGATCGAGCCATCGACAACAACCGACCCAGACCACGGTGAGCGGAGTCCTAGGAGCAGCTCGACGAGCGTTGACTTACCAGCGCCGGACCGGCCAGCGATGCCAAGGCACTCTCCCGCAGCGATCGTGATGGAGAGATCCGAGATGATTGGATTGCCAGCCTCGTAGCCGAACGACACGTTATCCAGCGCCACCGGCAGCGGATCCTTGCGGTCCAACTGGTCGAGTACGAGCACCTCGTTATCCGCTGGCACGAAACGTTCGAGATCCCCTTCCAACTGGTCCAACCAGGGAGCAACCTCGATCAAAGCCTGCCAGCTTCGCTGCATGCCCTGTCCGTAGCTGACCGCTCGGATAAGGATCAGAGCAACCCCGGCGAGCACAGATGGCTCTTGAGGCTCGATCGCGACTGCCGCTCCGAGCATCCCGATCACCAACAACAACGCAGCAGCGCGGTACACGACGGTGTTCGTCCGAGCGATCAGCCGCGTCCGCATCACCAGCGAGGAACCTCGCCGGTTCAAATCATCCAGTCCTTCAAGGCTCTCGTTCTGCACATTGAAGACCTCTACCTCTCGGCAGACGTTGCTGTGTTCTTGGATGCTTCTGGTGTAAGACCGAGCAAGTTGTGAAAGTTCTCGTTGTCCATTTCGAGACACGATCGCCAGGGGAATCGTGGCGGCGATCGCCAAACTCGAGGCGAACGACACGAAGAGTGCGGCAAGCGGGTTCACCACGAACGCTGCTGCGATGAAGATGGTGAAGTTCACCGTAGAAACCGTGAAGGTCGTCATGTCCCCGATCGCCGAGGCGGCTCGAGACGTGTTGTTCGCTGCAAGCTGGGTAAGTGCGGGCCCTTCGAGGGATTCCTTCGATGCCCAGGTGGCGTTCGCAAACCGGTCGAGCACGACCTGGCGCACGCGATACACCGTACGGCTGTGAAGTCGAGCTCCCGCCACGCTCACGAGAACTTCGACCACCGCGAAGAGGGCCAACAAGCCGAGCGACCCCACCAGTAGCTCTGCAGAACTGAGCGCCGGTAGCGACACTGGGCCCAGCGCATCGATCGATGCGGAGTCACCAAAGGCGAGCGACGCGGCGACCGAAGCAACGATGAGCAGGATCGACGCTTCGATAAGACTCGAAACAACCGCCAAGCCGGCGAGCAGCAGCATCGGGCGGCCAAGATTGCCAATGAAACGTTCTAGCCGGGCCTGAGGCCAAACAGGCCGCGAAGACACGTGGGAAAAGCGAGTCCGAATCGGAAGCGACCCAATGCCGCTCTCGACGAGTTGGCGCAGAGGTTTCGGGCGTCGAGTGTGCACGAACGACTGAAGTAGCACTCGCCTTGTTTGGCGCGGGACGTAACCCGTTTCGTGCATGATGCTCGCATTCTCCGCGATCCGAGCATCGAGCAGAGCGTCGCGTTCACGGCTCTGCCCACGATGACCGCGAAGCGCCTGAACTCGACCCCATGCGAGCTCCCCCTGTCGAGAGGTCAAAGACCCGGCGTTGACGCGATAGAGAAGTCCGTCGAACGGAACATACTGAAACCTGGTGGCGCGGCTGAGGCGGAGTGAGAAGTCGAAATCATCTGCGACGAGGTCCTCGTTCCATGGCCCAACGGTCTTGAGTAGGTCGCTCCTGACCATGAGTCCACCAGCCCCAGGAAGAAAGCTCTGGGTGATGAACGAATCATAGATGTCGCCTTCATGAATCGCTGCGGGGTCCGGAACCTTCCGGCCCGTCGGCACGCCAAACTCGTCGGCGACAACGATGTCGGAGAAGACCACACCGACCTCATCGGGAGCGTCCCGAAGGGCCGAACTCTGGTGAGCGAGACGACCCGGCAGCAGCACATCATCGCCGTTGAACACGATGAAGAACTCGCCGGTGATGAAGGCCGCAGCCTTATTCAACGTGGCCGGCAAACCAAGGTTCTCAGCGTTGCGCACAACATGAGCATCCACTCGATTCCGGGCACACCATTCGGCGATCTTTTCCGCGGTACCGTCGGTCGAGCCATCGTCGGTTATGACGAGGTCGACATCGACCCCCTCCTGGGCAAGGACGCTGTCCAGAGCCTCATCAACCCACTGCTTCTGGTTGTAGAACGTGGTGATTACGGTCACCGACATTTCAGGCTCGTTCCTTATCTTCGGTGGACGCGTCTTCGGTGGACGTGTCTCCGGTGTAGACCGTCGCCCCTCGGGCTGCCCGCGACATGTAGATCTGTCCAACGATCGGCAATCGCGCCGCTGCTATCTTCATCGGTCGCCGACGGGCTCGACGGAGACCTGCTTCTGCAGTCCGGACGCGTGCGATGAGCGCCAGGTGTTCGGTCGCCCAGGTGGCGAGTCCGAGCGGCTCGGATTCAAAGGACTCATGTGGTCCACTTACGTTCAGCAATCGATGCATTCGTTCAGTGACGAGATCATCGGAGGCGAGTTCGCCGCTTCCCCCGAGGCTTCCGTCGATCGTCTTGACCGCTTTCGCCTTGGCTAGCGCCGAGTTCGTTCCGACAAAGTCCGCCAAGCGGTCGATGGTTTCCTCGGGACGAGTCTGAAGATCTTCAAAGGGGAGCACAAAACACGGGCGGTTTTGGATCTGCTGTTCGGCCGCCCACAGGTACCGCTCCCAAAGCGCGAGTGCGTGAGTGTGCTCAATGCCATCTCGTCGCTGAAGAGATCTAGCGATGTCGCTCGGATCACGGACGACCAGCACGGTCTTGATCCAAGGGTCCAAGAACGTCGACCAGTCGCGGAACGTCAGGCAGAGGCGCGGATCCTTCAGCACGAACGGTGACGATGGGAACGAGGCATCGAGGATCCGTTCGGCCTCGTCAGCCCAGTCGACCGGCGTGGATTCGTTTCGCGGGTCACCCGGAACGTCCCACGATCCCCCACGTTCGCGAAGAAGCAGTTCGTTGTGGTTGGCGACCGGCCGAGACTCGAAGTGTTGAGGGTTGTCGGGGGCGCTGATCAAGTCGGATGATCTTGGCAGGGCCAATCCAAGCTCGTGGAGACACCCTGTGACCGCGCTCGTCCCAGATCGATGCATGCCGAGTACGACGGTGGTTCTGAGATTCGTGGGAGTTTCCGGTTCTGTCATGACGACCCCTGCGGTCGACGGAGAAGTGCTGGCGAGATTGCTAAGACGGCACGTAGTTCTCTCACTCGACGCCCGAAGGCGGCACGGGCCTCGACCCGAGTCGACTTTTTGCATATTCCGTACGCGAGACTCACGGCTGCGACACGTTGCAGCTTGTAGAGGCGCGAACCAACATCTTGCGCCAGCACCCGACGGCCTCCGCGCTTCACGGCCAGCCGAAGATTGGTGAGGTCGATCCGTTGGTTGACATCATCAGCGACCGAACCGAGTCCGTGTGCACGAGCTGCCGGTACCGCAGCCAAGCTCCAACCCAAATCTTTCGCCCGCAGTCCGTAGTCGACGTCTTCGCTATAGGAACCGAAGCTCGTATCGAACAACCCAACGGCATCGCTGCATTCTCGTCGGATCATCAGCATCGTTCCCGAAAGCCATTGCGGATCGCCAGGCTGAGTCAATCGACCGGCGCGCCGACCGTCCCACGTTCCTCCAAAGGACTCGGCGGGAGCGTTCAGGACGGGACCGACAATGCCGAGCAATGGGTTGGCTTCAAGCTCGGTGAGAAGGGCGCTCAGAGAGTTTGGCGACACGTGCAGATCGTGCGCAGCCACAACAAACGCCTTGGCGTCAGGAAATCGGATCGGACAATCGGCCAGCGCTCTATTCGCACCACCGGTGTACCCGTCGTTGACCGGAGACGAAATGATCGTGACCCCCGGATCGAACTCCGCGTCGAGTGTCCCGCTGTTGTCGATGACAACGATCCGGGGCTCACAGCCGACACTCTCTCGCAACGAAACAATCGACGATCGCAGCCAATCCGGTGCGTTCCAATGAACGAGGTAGACCGGCACAGTGGCCTCGCCGGCCTCAACGGCTGGGCGGGTTGTATTGGTGTCGACTCGCGCCGTCACAAGCATTCCAGTTGTCCTCATAGTGGTCCAAAAGACCTATCGGCGGAACCATGGCGACGTTGAGTAACCGGCCTCTGAAACACGTCGGACCTGACGCTGCCATACTCAAGCCATGTCAATTCTTCTGATCGCCGATGAACGGGTCATGGATCACCAGTCGCCACCGGGTCATCCCGAACGCCCAGCTCGCTTCACCGCTGCCGTCGATGGCATCGAAAAAGGCGGGTTCGGAGATGCGGTCATTTGGAAACCACCAAGCCCGGCCCCTACCGAATCGCTGCTCCGGGTCCACACGCCGAACCACGTCACTTCAATCACCAGCCACGAGAACCAGGAAGTGAACGTCGATGTGGATACCTACATGAGCAGCGGCTCGCTCAGAGCTGCTCGACTTGCGGCTGGAGCAGGTCTCGATGCAGTCGCTGCACTGCGCTCGGGCGAGGCAGACGCCGCGTTCTGTCTCGTTCGTCCTCCCGGTCATCACGCAACCCCGACCACGGCGATGGGCTTCTGCTTGTTCAACAATGTTGCCGTCACTGCTCAGTCACTCACCGACGCAGGCGAACGCGTGGCAATCATCGACTACGACGCGCACCACGGCAACGGCACTCAGGATGCCTTCTTCGATCGCGAGGACGTCTTGTTCGTGTCACTACACGAGTACCCGCAGTATCCGGGTAGCGGAGCGATCGGCGAGGTTGGACGAGCAGATGGTGCTGGCCGGACGATCAATTTCCCAATGCCTTCGCTCGCTACCGGCGATGTGTATCTGCGTGCCTTCGACGAGGTGATCGAGCCAGCGCTTGAAGAGTTCGGTGCCGATTGGATTCTGATCTCGGCGGGATTCGATGCCCACCGGGATGATCCGCTTACAAACCTGGGCCTTACCTCAGGAGACTACGCAGCCATGACGAAGCGGATTGCTTCGTATGTTCCGCCAGGTCGGCGAATCGCCTTCCTCGAGGGCGGGTACGACCTCGACGCCCTCGGCCGCTCGACCGCAGCGTCCGTCGGCGCACTGTTGGGAGAGGACGCTGCCTCGAACGAATCACAGAGCAACGGGGGGCCGGGTAACAACATCGTGGATGTCCACATCGAGCGAGCCCACCGGATCTGATCGTTGTGCGGTCAGGTCACCGCTATCAACACCACCGGTAACGTCAAAAGCGCGACGAGCGTGGTTCCAAGCACGGTTCGAGTCACCCGCTCGGGTTCCATGGCGAACTCGAGTGCGACCACGCTACAGAACACCGCCGGTGGCATGGCGCTCTGGATAACGAGCACGCCAAACGTCTCGCCTTCCAGACCCAGTAGCCAACCCGCTAACCCGGCGACCGCAGGTGCAGCGATCAACTTCGCGACGCTGACGACGCCGAGATCGCGTTCTAGGCGGATCTGGCGGTCACCGGCCATCTGGATACCGAGGGTGAGGAGCATGATAGGGATGAGCGCCGTGCCCAGAATCGAGATCGACCGTTCGACCGAAAGCGGGAAATCCACACCGATCACGTTGAACAAGACCGCCACGGTCGCAGCGATCGAGATTGGGGCGGCCAATGCCCGTACAAGCGCAGATCCAATCCCCTTTTCGCGGGCCGAAGCGAGGACGACACCGACGAACACACCGCTGATGTTGATGACGATCATCAGCACAGCAGCGGCCGGAATAGCAGAATCACCAAAGGCGAACGCCGAGATCGCGAGTCCAGCATTACCAACGTTTCCAAAAGAGCCGGTCATGACCGCAGCGCCGGTCCGCAACTGGTCGAACCCGCTTCCCCGCGCTGCTGCGTAGGCGACCAGCCCACCTGCGATCATCCCGATGAGGGCTGCGATCGTGAGCCTGACCACGACCGAGCCATCGAGCTCCGCATCGGCGAATACATCGAGCACGAACGCTGGCCCGAGCACGTAGAAGGCAAGCTTTGAGAGCGTATTTACGTCAATGCTGATCCGGCGACCGGCGAGCCAACCCAATGCAATGATAAGCACCACAGGGCCCATCACGTTCAGGAGCAGTTCGAACACGCTCACCGGGGCATCATCTTCATCTGCCCCAGTATGTCGCGCGTGCTAGACCGATCGCGTCTCTAGGCGGCTAGCCGGGCCAATCCTCGGTATCTTCGGTCATTGCAAGGTGTGTTGGTCCACTCACCCAAGGGTTGGCCCGCGCCACCTCTTCATCGATCTCGGTGCCAAGACCAGGTTCGGTAAACGGCAGCACGTAACCGGCTTCCCAGCGAACCGGGTTGGTCAACAACTCGCCATGAAAGCCGCCCCATTCTTGAATGCCTTCGAGCACGAGGAAGTTGGGGATGGTCGCTGCGAGAGCGAGGTTGGCGGCCCCGCCCAGTGGCCCGTTGTAGAGATGTGGGGCGACCTGGGCTCCGTAGGTTTCGGCGATCGCAGCGATCTTCTTCCCCGCGGTGATTCCGCCAGCACGCCCGAGGTTTGGTTGCAGAATGCCAACACCCGCGTCGAGCAGGCGCTTGAACTCGTGCGCGCTGGTGAGCCTCTCTCCTGCTGCGATCGGAACCTTGCTGTGATGCGCGACCTGCGCCATAGCTTCCGGGATGTCCGGCGGGCATGGCTCCTCGAACCACAGCGGCATCGCCCCCTCCAGCAGCTGGGCGAGGCGAATGGCACCCGACACGGTGAACTGTCCGTGGGTTCCAAAGAGAAGGTCGGCCGAGTTTCCAACCGCTGCGCGAATCTCGTCGACGAACGCTGCCGAGCGGGTTAGTTCGTTCATCGAAGGTTGGCGCGGCCCCACCACTCGGTACGGTCCAGCCGGGTCAAACTTGATCGCTGTGTGACCGCGTTCGACGTAGCGCAACGCCGTCGCCGCGGCCAGGGCCGGGTCCACGTACACGTCTTCGGTCGGGTCCTCATCGGCCGGATACAAGTAGGTGTAGGAACGCACTCGATCTCGGACCTTGCCCCCGATCAGATCGGTGATGTTGCGGCCGGTCTCCTTGCCCACGATGTCCCAGGACGCGACGTCGAACGCGCTTAGCACTCCGCCGATGACAACGTCGGGACGAGCAGTGAAGGCGAGGGAGTAGATCTTTCGGGTGCGCTCCTCGATCCGGAACGGGTCGGTACCTCTCACACAACGTTCGAACACGTCGGAGACCACGGCCTCGATGGCCGCAGCGTCGAACGGAGGTGAGTACACCTCGCCCCAACCGGTCGCACCGGTATTGGTCACGAGCTTCACAAATACGAAGTAGCGACCGCCATAGCTAGGCGGCGGGTTGGCGACAACGAAGGTTTCTACATCGGTGAATTTCATTGGTCTCCCACGTGCTCGGCTAGTTCATCAGGACGATGTTGCGGATGGTTGCTCCGTTGGCCACGTCGCTGATTGCGTCGTTGATGTCGGCGAGAGGGAAGGTGCCGCTGATGAGCTCATCGAGCTTGAGTCGGCCGTCCCGGTACCACTCGATGAGTTGGGGGATGTCTCGCTTGATGTCACTCGTGCCCATCTTTGAGCCAATGATTCGATATCCCGCCGCGGCAACGGTCGACGGGTCGATCTCAATCTCCTGATTGGACGCTGGCATTCCCACGATGACCAGTTCCCCGCCTGCTTCGAGGTAGCCGAGCGAAGCGGTGATCGCCGCCGATGACCCGACGGTCACAAGTGCGTGGGTCACCCCCGTTCGGCCGGTGGCTTCTTCGATGACCGCCGCAGCGGTAGCTGGCGTAGCTACGTGCGTTGCGCCAAAGCTCTTCGCTATCTCCAACTTCTCCTCTGCGATGTCGACCGCGACCACGACCGGAGCGCCAACGATCGCAGCCCCCTGGATCGCGTTTAGTCCAACGCCGCCTGCCCCGATCACGACGACCGTGCTCGCGTCGTCGATCGACGAGGTGTTGATCACCGCGCCGACGCCGGTGATCACCCCGCATGCCAACAGCGATGCCACGCCCCAGTCGAGGTCGTTGGGGATGGGCACCACCTGGCTGTGATCGACGATGACCTCTTCGGCGAAGGCACCGCAGAGCATTGCCGCGAGGATCTCATCACCGCTCTCGTTTCCTAGCCTGTGGTTCTCGTCAGAAGAGAACGGTGTCTCACAGAAAACGAGGTTGCCCCTCACACACTGGGCACAGTTGCGACACGAACGAATCAAGGTGACCACGACGTGATCGCCGACATCAACGCCCTCGACGTCGGCTCCGATGGCGGCCACCACCCCGGATGCTTCGTGTCCGTACACCGCTGGGAGATAGCCGCCCCACGCCCCCTCTGCGTAGTGGATGTCGCTGTGGCACACCGCGCAGGCGGACACATCGACATGAACATCGGTCGGGCCGAGCTCACCGAGCAAGACCTCTTCGAGGACGAGCGGTTCACCAAAGGTTCGACACACAGCTGCTCTCATGATCTGAAAGCTACAGACCCGAGGCGCGATCAGCCGCTATGGCCGCAATTTAGAACTCGTGCTCGATGGAGCTGATCTGAGTTGTTTGTCAGGCGGTTGGGTCCGGCACCATTCGCAGGTACGGCGTTACCGCATCGAAGCCGCCGAACTTCTCGGTAGCAGCAGCATCGTCGAGTGCTGGAGAAACAATCACCGCTTCGCCGTGCTTCCAGTTCGCGGGGGTTGTGACGGAGTGATTCGCGGTCAGCTGGAGGCTGTCGATAACTCGAAGCACTTCATCGAAGTTGCGTCCGGTCGATGCCGGATACGTGATCGTGAGCTTCACGGTGTTGTCCGGGCCAATGATGAACAACGATCGGACCGTCGCCGTGTCGTCCGCATTCGGATGGATCATGTCGTAGAGGTCAGCGACGACTCGGTCTGGGTCGCCGATGATCGGAAAGTTCACCGATGCCCCTTGAGTCGACTCAATATCGCCAACCCAACCGTGATGATCTTCGACCGTGTCGACACTGACGGCGATCGCCTTGACGTTGCGTGCTGCGAACTCGTCGCCAAGCTTGGCCGTCATACCAAGTTCGGTCGTGCAGACCGGCGTGTAGTCCTTCGGATGAGAGAACAGGACCGCCCATGAATCTCCCTTCCATTCGTGAAAGTCGATCTCACCGATCGTCGTGTTTGCGGTGAAATTGGGTGCGGTGTCACCAAGACGAATTGCCATGTTGTGCTCCAGTTGGGTCGCTTCCCGTCCAGTCATACAGGCATGCACCGCCATTGGACTCGCGCTGGTCAACCGTTCTCAGCACATTCATAGGCCTGATGTCCGGACAACCCTCGCCTCCGAAAACTGAACGTTTGTCCAGTTTCGCAGCAGCGATGTAAGATCACCAGATGCCGATCGTTTCAGAGCGACTCACTCCAACGATCGGAGCTGAGATCTCGGGATTCGACCCACATGCACCGCTCGAGACCGAAGTTGTCGACGAATTACACGCGCAGCTGATGGAGCACCATGTGCTCTTTATTCGCGACTGCGACTTGTCGCCGCTGAAGCTGGTGGAGCTCGGGAAATCGCTCGGCAACCTCGGCGCACGCCATCACTCGTACGTGACACATCCGGACTCAGAGGACGTGGTGGTTCTCGAGTGGCAGGGTGACGACCTTCCAGATGCCGCCGAGTGGCACAGCGACATGACCTATCGAGAGGCTCCCCCATTCGCATCGATCCTGCAGGCGGTGGTCGTCCCCCCTGTAGGTGGAGACACGCTGTGGGCGAGCATGTTTTCTGTCTACGACTCGCTTCCCCCTGGGATGAAAGACGACCTCGGTCAACTCGCCGCGGTCCACGACATGGGAGCCTTCCGAACGCCGGCGTACCAAGAGGGTGGGAACGATGGGATTCTCGATGCCTTCGCCGATGCACGCACAGCGGTGCATCCCATGGTCGAGCACCACCCAATCTCGGGACGCCCGTATCTCAATGTGAGTGAGAGCTTCACACGCTTCGTCATCGGTCTCTCGGCCCCCGAAGCCGGCCGGCTTCTCACCGAGCTGTTCGATCGGATCAACCGGCCGGAACATCATGTTCGACTCCGTTGGAAGACAAACACGGTGGCGCTCTGGGACAACCGAGGGACACAGCACTACGGCGTGGCGGACTACCTCCCCCACCGACGCAAGTTGCACCGTGTTGCCGTCGTGGACGACGCTCGCCAGCTTCGCTGATGTCGAGCCGATCTGTCTGACCAAAAAACAACGGAGGCGGTAGCGTTGTCGTGTGAGCAACGAGCCAAGAACCTTAAGCCAGAAAGTTTGGGACGAACATCTCGTCCGCAGCGCGGAAAACGAACCTGATCTGCTCTATGTCGATCTGCACCTTGTCCACGAGGTGACGTCCCCACAGGCATTTGATGGATTGCGCCAGAACGGACGATCCGTCCGCCGACCGGATCTGACGATTGCGACCGAGGACCACAACGTTCCGACCGAAGACATCGACAAGCCAATCGCCGACGAGATCTCGGCCAAGCAGGTCGACACCCTTCGCAGCAACACCGCCGAATTTGGCATCACGAACTACCCAATGGGTCACATCAATCAGGGCATCGTGCACGTCATTGGCCCAGAGCAAGGCCTGACCCAGCCCGGCATGACGATCGTGTGCGGCGACAGCCACACCAGCACCCATGGCGCGTTCGGGGCACTTGCCTTTGGTATTGGCACGAGCGAAGTCGAACATGTCCTCGCGACCCAGACGCTTTTGCAGCCGGCACAAGAAACGATGTCGATCACGATCGAAGGCGAACTTCCAGAAGGGTCGACCGCCAAGGATGTTGTGCTGGCCATTCTCGCTGCGTGCGATACCAGCGGAGGCATCGGCGCTATTGCTGAGTTCCGGGGGCCGGTCATCGAAGCGCTTTCGATGGAAGGCCGGATGACTGTCTGCAACATGTCGATCGAGTTTGGAGCAAAGGCCGGACTCATCGCACCAGATGACACCACCTTCGAGTATCTCAAAGGCCGCCCCAACGCTCCGCAAGGCCAAGACTGGGATGACGCCGTTGAATACTGGCGGACACTGAAAACCGATGAGGGCGCAGTCTTTGACCGAGAGGTCGTAATCAATGGAGCGGACATCACGCCTCACGTCACCTGGGGAACAAACCCAGGTCAGGTCATCAAACTTGACGATGTTGTGCCCTCTGCCGAGGACTTTCCAGATGGTGTCGCCCGCGACGCAGCAAATCGCGCTCTCGAGTACATGGGCTTGTCTGCGGGAACACCAATGAAAGACATTCCGGTCGACACCGTCTTCATCGGCAGTTGCACGAACAGCCGAATCGAAGATCTTCGTGCAGCAGCGGCAGTCGCCAAGGGCCGGACGGTTAAAGACGGCATGCGTACGCTGGTCGTCCCGGGCTCGGGACTGGTCAAGAAGCAAGCCGAAGATGAGGGTCTCGACAAGGTCTTCATCGATGCCGGATTCGACTGGCGCGAACCGGGTTGTTCCATGTGCCTTGCCATGAATCCCGATCGCCTTACCGAAGGCGAACGTTCAGCGTCCACGTCGAATCGAAACTTCGAAGGCCGTCAAGGCCGTGGAGGACGAACCCATCTCGTCTCACCCGCGGTCGCAGCAGCGACCGCAATCGCCGGCACCTTTGCCACTCCAGAGGATCTGTAACAGCCATGCAGCAACGAACCAACAGCGAGGGGATCCGAGC